>JADMJV010000032.1:0-84452 GCA_018780265.1 bacterium | reverse complement strand
AGGGCCAGATCGATAGCCCCAAGATTTCCGGCCTCGCCCTTGAGAGTGTGTGACAGGAATTCAACGCGCCGCAGATCCTGCGCCCGGTGGGCCATTTCAAAGTCTGGGGCCAACTCGAGCAGTCGCTCCCCAAAGCTGACCAATAAGGCGCGGTAGAGGGAACTGTTGCCTGCAACCCTGCGCAGTCCCCCGTCTACGTCAAACCCAGGCAGCCGCGGAAATGGTATTTGAGCCGCCGTCTGCTGTAGTTGTTGAATGGGCAGCCAGTTCGAAAGAATACCAAACCAGACTTCTGGATCGATAGGCTTGGACAGAAAACTGTCCATGCCACAAGCTCGACAGCGCTCTCGCTCCTCGGGCAAAACGTGAGCCGTCATGGCGATGATCGGCACCTGATCGAATCGGTCCATTTTGCGAATAGCCTGGGCGGCTGTATAGCCATCCATTTCAGGCATCTGCAGATCCATCAGAATGACCTTCCAGGGACTGCTGGGCCCGCAGTTCATGATCTGCTCCAGAGCTACTCGGCCGTTGGCCGCGATGTCCACCCCAAACCCGAGATTCTGCAGCATCTCGGAAACAATGCGCTGATTCACCAGATTGTCCTCGACCACCAGAATTCGATCGCCCTCTCCGCCTGGTCGTCGCGGGTCGACGGGCGGCGTTTGCCAGGAAACCGACTGCAGCGGCCCGGTTGGACTGCCAAAATAGGCGTGAATGGTAAATACACTACCCTGACCAGGCTCACTCTGGACAGAAATATCCCCCTGCATCAAATCGACCAACTGGCGGCAAAGTGCCAGGCCGAGGCCGGTTCCCCCGTAGGGACGCGTGAGTGAGCCATCTCCTTGCGAGAAAGCCTGAAAGAGATTGTTCACTTGCTCGGCGCTCATGCCAATGCCACTGTCGACTACCTGAAAGCGCAAGCCAACCTGACCCGGGACGGGGGCTGCCTGGGTGTCGATGAACAGGGAAACCTGCCCCCGATCCGTAAACTTGATGGCGTTCTCTAGCAAAGTGAGTAACAGTTGATGAAGCCGGACGGGGTCACCGACCACCCGGGTGGGAACATCGGGGCGCAGGGCGATGGACAAAGCCAGTCCCTTCTTCAGAGCCTGAGGCCCCAACTGGCTGGAAAGTTCGTTGACGACGGATTGCATCTGAAACTCAATCGGTTTCAGTCCCACCTGACCGGAGTCCATTTTGGAGAAGTCGAGAATGTCGTTGACGATGCGCAGCAGGGCCTGGCTACCCCCCAGAATGTGGCGCATATACTCGCGCTGCTGCAGCGTGAGAGAAGTCTTAAGCATCAGATGAGCCATGCCCGTGATGGCATTGAGGGGAGTGCGAATTTCGTGGCTCATGTTGGCCAGAAATTGGGCTTTGAGAAGATTGGCCCCCTCGGAGCTGAGACGCCCTTCGCGTTCGTGGAGGAGGTCCTGAGCTTCGCGCAAGAGGGCGAAGCCAGAACGATTGCCCGCCAGCCAGAAGGACATCGGAGGGCCTCCGGACCAGCGCAAACTTTGTTCGACGGGACCCTGTGGAGCCTGGGCCAGTTTCTGGCGCAGCGATTCGGCACTGTTGGCTTCCAGCAAGTCCCAGAGGAAGCGCCCCACCAGCTCTTCTCGATCCAGCCCCAAGCCTGGCAGCGGGGAATCGCTGCACGCCAAGATTTGACCCTGCCCGTCGCATCGCAAATAGTGGACGCCGTTCGTGCGTTGAAGGAGAACCTCTACAAGAGAGTCGGGGTTGGTCATTCGGCCTCAGTGGTTCGAGACTATCCTCAAACAGCCTGGATCACCAGGTATAGAATAACTGTTGTGCCCGATGTCAGTGTAGGATCCCACCTGTCGGTGCTAGAAATGGCCCCTTTCATGAGCGGATCAGAGAGCAAGAAGACCATCCTGATCGTCGATGATGCACCGGCGAACATTCAAGCCATTCATTCCCTGCTCAAGGACGACTATCGCACCCAGATCGCCACCAGCGGGGAGAAGGCCCTGGCCATCGCCTGTTCGGACCATCCCCCGCAACTTGTCTTACTCGATATCATGATGCCCGATCTGGATGGTTACGAGGTTTGCAGCCGTCTTAAGTCAGATCCCCGCACGTGCGAAATCCCGGTCATCTTTATCACCGGCAAGGTCGATCTGGAGGATGAGGTGAGGGGCTTTCAAACCGGCTGCGTGGATTACATTACCAAGCCGATCAGCCCGCCCATTCTGTTGGCCCGGGTCAAGACGCAGTTTCTGTTGGCCGAGGCTCGGGAATTTCTGAAAGACCAAAATCAGATATTGGAATCCAGGGTGCGGGAACGGACTCGTGAGCTGACCAAAGTTCAAGAAGCCACTCTGCTGGCCTTCGGCTCTCTGGCCGAAACCCGAGACAACGAGACCGGTAACCATCTGCGGCGAACCCAGCACTACCTGCGCGCCCTGGCCAGGAGGCTGCAAAACCACCCCGCCTTTACTGACTATTTGAGTGATGAGATGATCGAGGGGCTGTTTCGCTCGGCCCCCCTGCACGACATCGGCAAGGTGGGCATTCCCGACCGAATCTTGCTGAAGCCGGCCCGACTGAGCGCCGAGGAGTTTGAGGTAATGAAGACCCATACAGTGCTGGGTCGGGATTCGATTGCGGCGGCTGAAAAGCACCTGGGCGAATATTCGGAATTTCTTACTCTGGCCCGCCAGATTGCCTACGGCCACCACGAACGCTGGGACGGCAGCGGCTATCCGCAGGGCTTAAAAGGCGAGGAAATCCCCGCCTGTGCCCGTCTGATGGCCGTGGCCGACGTATACGACGCTTTGATCAGTGAAAGAGTCTATAAGCGGGCATTTCCTCACGAAGTGGCGGTTCAAGCCATTCGCGAGGGGAGCGGCAGTCAGTTTGACCCCACCGTAGTGGACGCCTTTGTGGAGATGCAAGACGAGTTTCTTGGAATGTCGCAGCAGTTTGCCGACGACTGTGTCGACCAGGACCAGCCGTGAATCGCGGCACTCGCTAGATGTTGCGAGTGCGGCTGCTAATCACCGATCCCGACATTCGCAGTTGCCTGGAAGGCTGCCCGGCAGACCAGCTTTCTCTGATAGAGGGTGAGGGAGACTTTTCTGACGTCGACGTGTGCCTCATCGACCTTGAGGGGGCCGACCTTGGGGGGGGTGCTGAAGCCCGTGACCTTGTCCCTGTATTGCTGCTGGTGCGTCGCCCATTCCTGGAGCAGGCCGCCCTGGCCCGCTGTGATGATCTGCTGGTATTTCCTTTTGATTGGCTAGAATTGCGCGCCCGTCTCTTGAGCTTACTCAAACAGGCGAGCCAGTCTAAAGAGCTGAACCGACTGCGTCAGGCCGAAGCCAGCGAGCAACACTTTTTGCGCACCGTTCTCGAGTGTCAGCAGCGAGTTTTGCGCGCCACCAATGAGCAGAGTCTACTGCAAGACATCTGCGACCTGGCCGTGCAGGAAGCGGGTTATCGTATGGCCTGGGTTGGATTGGCCGAATGTGAACCGACTCAAAGCGTGCGACCGGTGGCCTGGTCGGGAGCGGAGACAGGCTACCTGACCTCGACCACCATCACCTGGGACCGGTCGGCCACCGGCATGGGACCCACCGGGACGGCCATCCGCGAAATGCGCCCGGTGGCTTCGAGGGATTTTCGCCGGGATAGCAATCTGGAACCCTGGCGGGCAGCTGCCCTGCAACGGGGCTATGTTTCGTCACTGGCACTGCCCCTGTTAGATGAGAGCGGTCAATGCCTGGGGGCGCTCACCGTCTACGCCGACCAGGCAGACGTATTTAACGAGGAGCGAGTGCGGCAGATGAGCCAGTTGACCAAGGACCTGGCCCTGGGCATCCGCTCGTTGCGCAGTCGGCAGGCCCGGCTGGCGGTCGAAGACGAATTGCGCAAGACGGCCCGCCAGTTGCAGGAGCTGACCCGGGCCAGCCCAACCGTGTTGTATTCGATGAGCTTACGCGACGGCCAGTGGCGAGCCACGCATGTGAGTGAAAATGTAGAGCGCATGACCGGCTACAGCCCTGCTCAGGCTTTGCGGCCGGGTTGGTGGGAAGACGCCCTCCATCCAAAGGATCTGGAGTCGGCCATGGACCGCACTGTGGAGTTTTTGCAGCAAGGATACGGCTGTCACGAATATCGTTTCCGCCACCTGGACGGACACTACCTGTGGATCTTTGACGAGCTTCGCCTGAACCCCGACGAGCCCGACGTAGCAGTGGGGGCCTGGACCGACATGACCGAGCGCAGGCGGACCGAGAGGGCCTTGCTGGCCAGTGAGTCGCGCTACCGGGAGTTATTCCAGGTCAACCCCAATCCAATGTTTGTGGCAGACCTGGAGACATTGGTCTTCCTGGACGTCAACGCTGCGGCGCTGAAGCAATATGGATACAGCCGCGAAGAGTTCTTGAGATTGACAGCGCGCGATATCAGGCCACCTGAAGATATTCCCGTCTTGCTTGGCATATTATCGAATGTCGGAACGGGCCTACGACGAGAGGGGGTGGTCAGACATTGCAAAAAGGACGGCACGATAATCCTGGTCGACATCACCCGCCACAGCCTGGAATTTGACGGACGTCCCGCAGCGATGGTTCTGGCTCGCGATGTCACCGAACATGAGCGTAGCAAGCAATTGCTCTCGACCCAGGCTCGGCGGGCTGAGGCACTTCTGGAGCTGCCCCGCTGGTCTCAGCAAGTCAACGAAGTGGGGCTGCTGCAACGCGGACAGCAAGTGGCCAGCGACCTGACCGACAGCGCCTTTGCCCGCATGGTCTGTGTGGATGCCGAAGATCGGACCAACCCGGGACCTCTGCGTCCGCGAGTATACAATGACCGAAGCGACCATGGCGACTGGCCCGACTACGCCGGGCCAGATGTAACCCGACTGGTGCTGGTGCCGGTCGTCGAGGAGAGCCGGGTGGTGATGCTGGCCTCGGTGGGCAACAAGCCCTCCGACTACACCGAACTGGACGTGGAAACGGTTCAATTGATCGCCAATGATATCTGGCGCAGCATTCAATGGCGGCGGTCGCAAGACCAGGTATTACGGCTATCGCGAGCGGTAGAACAAAGTCCACACAGTATCGCCATCACCAATTTGCTGGCCGAAATTCAGTTTGTCAATGAAGCTTTTGTGCGCAGCAGCGGCTATTCTCAGCAAGAATGTCTGGGCCAAAATCCGCGCATTCTCCATTCTGGGAAAACCCCCCCGGAGCGCTTTCAAGAGATGTGGGAGCACTTGACTCGGGGAGAGTCGTGGCAGGGAGAGCTGTTCAACCGGCGCAAGGATGGCTCGGAATATACTGAATTTTCGATGATCAGCCCCATTCGCCAGCCCGACGGACGAATCACCCACTACGTGGCCACCAAGGAAGACATCACTGAGAAGAAGCGTCTGGCCGCGGAACTGGAGCAACACCGCCACCACCTCGAAGAGTTGGTGTCGGTGCGCACCCGCGAGTTGGCTGAGGCCCGCCAGCGGGCGGAAGCGGCCAACCTTGCCAAAAGCACTTTTTTGGCCAACATGAGTCACGAAATTCGCACTCCTCTCAACGCCATTTTGGGTTTGACTTACTTGATCCGCCAGACCGACATAGACGCCCAGCAAAGCCAGAGACTGGAGCGCATCGACACGGCCGGACGACACCTGCTGTCGGTGATCAACGAAATTCTGGACCTGGCAAAGATTGAAGCGGGCCGGTTGGATCTGGTAGAAAGCAACTTTGAGGTGAGGGGACTGCTGGAAGAGGCGCGCAATCTCATCCTCAGCGAAGCCGAAAGCAAAAACCTGACCGTTTTGGTCCACGATCCAAACGAGCCACTCTGGGTGCGGGGGGACACCACCCGCTTGCGTCAGGCCTTGCTTAATTACCTTGGCAACGCGGTCAAATTTACCCAGCAAGGGCAAATTCGTTTGGGCTGCCGGCTGCTCGAGGAGGACGAACGGGGCGCCTTGCTCGGTTTTGAAGTAAGCGACACGGGAGTAGGCATAGAAGCCGAAAAACTACCCCGGTTGTTCCAAACCTTCGAGCAGCTCGATCCTTCCACCACGCGCAGGCATGGCGGCACCGGCCTGGGCCTGGCCATCACCTGCCGACTTGCCGAAATGATGGGCGGCCAGGTGGGAGTCGAAAGCGTGCCCGGGCGCGGCAGCACCTTTTGGTTCACGGCCCGGCTACGACGCAGTTCGGAGCAAAAGGGGACTACACCAGAAGTTGTCGGGGCGGATGTTGAAGAACAATTGCGCCAGAGATTTGGCGGCGCACTGCTTCTTGTGGCCGAAGACAACCCGGTGAACCGGGAAGTCGCCCGGGAGTTGCTGCAGGCGGTGGGCCTGAGAGTGGAAGTAGCCGAGGACGGGCGCCAGGCACTACAAAAGGCGGGTCAGGGGCAATACGCCCTCATTTTGCTGGACGTGCAGATGCCAGAAATGGACGGCCTGGAGTCGGCCCGAGCCATTCGACGGCTGGAAACCCACAAAAGCGTGCCCATTCTGGCCATGACCGCCAATGTTTTTGAAGAGGATCGGCGGGCCTGTCTGGAGGCGGGCATGAATGACTTTGTGGCCAAACCGGTGGACCCCAAAACCCTCTATTTCAAACTGCTGCGCTGGCTTTCGGGTCAGATTCCCGAGCCGGTCTCGCAGGCAGAGTCGAAGGTATGGCCCGAAGGTCCTCTGGCCGGGATAAAGGGGCTCAACGCCCGGCAAGGGCTGGCCGTGCTGGGGGGGCAACAGCAAAAATACTTGGACTTACTGGCCCGACTGCTGGAGAGCAGTCAGGCCGAGTTGGCTGGATGGGCCACCGAAGAACAGGCTGGGCTGCGCCGGCAGGCTCACAAACTGAAAGGAGCCGCCGCCAACCTGGGGGCAGAGAGCGTGGCCACGCTGGCCTCGCAACTGGAGCAATCGGCCGCCCGGGGCCAGGCAACGGAGCGACAGGTGAAGTGTGTGCTTGAAGAGATGGACCGCCTGGCTGGCTCGATTGCCACGCTTTCGCATCCCCTCGAGACGACCCGTACGCTAACGGATTTAGTCTGGCCAGAGATGGAGTCTTTACTGAAAGAAGGTAATGCCGAAGCCGTTTCGCTTCTAGAAGCTGGAGAGAGCCAATGGCGGCTGCGCCTGGGCCCAGATTATGAGGCTTTCCGGCAGGCGGTGGAAGGCTTTGATTTTGAAGGCGCCCTGATGATCTTCTCCAGGGTTTTGAAGGGCGGAGAATAGCCATTTCCGGGGCCGGCACTCGACTCAGCCTGGCTGGTGCTGGAGCAGCCGGGCCAAGAGCAGGTGCGTATTGACACGGGCTTTAAGAATGGACGGGCAGATGGGCTTGTGGATATAGTCGGCGGCCCCGACCTCAAAGCCGCGGGCCATCTCCTGGGGGTCGTTTTGAGCGGTGGTAAAAAGCACCGGGATGTGCCGGGTGAGAGGATCTTCCTTGAGCAATTTGCAGACCTCGTAACCGTCCATCTCGGGCATCATAATGTCGAGCAGGATCAATTGCGGAGGGCGAGAGCTGCGCGCCAGTTCGACCGCCCTCTTGCCGTTGGTGGCCACCAACGTTCGATAGTCTTCTTTGAGCAGAGAATAGAGAATATTGATATTGGTCGGTTCATCATCGACGATCAGGACACTGCTTCGTGAACTGGCCGGATCAGAAGAAGGAGAGTCCATGGGGTCTGGTTCCTACCTGACAAGCCGACTCCTGTCGGGGGCAGTCTCGTGGCCCTCGATTCTGGTCTTGAGAAGCCTGGCCACTCGCTCGAACTCGGCCTGCAACTGCGGCAGGGACTCAGGCTGCATCAACCGTTCTTGTTGGTCAATCAGACCCGCCAATGGCAAAGCCCCCATCATGGAGGCGCTGCCTTTGAGGGAGTGGAGGGTTCTGGCGGAAAAGTTGAGCCTTAGAGATTCCAGTTGGCGTTCGGCTTCTGCCAAAAAGGTCTGGATCAACTCGCCTTCAAATTCCCGATCATCGAGGGCGGAGCGAGCCAATATTTCCAGGTCTACGCAGGAATCTACCTGGGGCTCGACAGGCCAGGGCAAGACGATCTTGCTGGGGGGGTCGCAATGCCCCTCAAGTCCAGCCAGGAGATGACGCAAAATCAGTCCGGAAGCCTCGCAACAAAGGCAATGAACCCAGAGATTTCGCTCGTCTCCGCCGAGCTCCAGGGGGGAGCCTTCGAGCAGGAGTGCACGCAGCAATATTTCCAGGGAATCAGGATGACCTTTGCGACGGCCCTGCAGGTCGTCCGCCACCCGAAGACCCGAACCGTAGCGTTGTTGGAATTCTTGAACCCAGGGCTGCAATTCGAAGAGGACCAGGTCCCCGTCCCATTCGTGGTCCTGCCACTCGCTCCAGAGGCGGCCCTGGGCCAGCAATGAGCCGATGGACTGAATGGGCAAGTTTTGGGCCACAGCCTGCTCTAACTGGCTGAAAAAGTCGTCCCAAAAACTCATCACGACACCTTGGACGCGGCCAGTTCGTCGATCACTTCCTGCACCTTGGTGCGCAAAGCGTCCGGGGTGAAAGGCTTCTGAAGAAAGTGGTTGGCCCCCGCTGCCCAGGCCTGCATGACGATGTCCGACTCGGTGATGGAACTGAAAAGCAAAATCTGGAGATCTTGATAGTCGGAATGAAATTTGAGCAGTCGACACATGGCCAGACCGTGCAGTGAAGGCAGGATCAGGTCCATGAGAATAATGTCTGGGGCTTCCTCAAGAACGGCTCGATAAGCCTCGAGGCCGTCGGAGAACAGTTTGCATTCTACTTTGGGAATTTGCAACAAAACACGCTTTACGGCCAGCGCTTGAGTTGGACTGTCCTCTACCACATAGATTCGCCGGCTCTCATTCATTTCCACTGGTTCGCTCAGGATGCCCGCATTTCCCTTGATCGGCGATGGCAGGTCAGCCTGGCGGCGAGACGAATTGCGTCAGGGGAGACAAATTGGCCAGATTTACTTACCAGGCACACGGTGGTGACGGACAGATTGTGACCGGAACCATGGAATCGGCCGACCGCAATTCGGCCCTGCAAATGCTGTCTGAAAAATATCCCCTGGTTGTCGAACTCAAAGAAATCAAATCGCGCAGATCTCTGCTTGGTTTCTGGAAACGTCCTCCCTCGAGCGAGGAAGTGCTGGCTTTTTTTCAGCAATTGTCGGTGGCCATTTCGGCCGGTGTGCCCTTGAAATCATGCCTGGATACCATGGCCGATGATAGCGCCAACCCGCAAATGCAAGTGGTGGTCTTTGCTATCTCCTCAGACCTGACGGCCGGCTCCCCCCTGTCGGCCGCCATGGAAAGGCACCCTGGCGTATTTAGCGCCTATCAACCTAAATTGGTGCGGGCCGGTGAAGCGTCTGGAAAAATCTCTGAGGTACTGGCCCAACTGGCCACCGATATGGAGGGACGGGAGGTGCTGATGGCTCAAGTAAAATCGGCACTGGCCTACCCCGCCGTGGTATTGAGTGTGGCCGGCTTGCTGGCGGGATGTATGTTGGCCTGGGGCGTTCCCCAGGTGAAAACCATTTTTGATGACATGGGCGCCAAATTGCCCCTACCCACTCAGATTCTGGTATGGATAGGACTTAGCCTGTCGGGCTTCTGGTGGCTGTGGTTGGTAACGATTGCTGGATTGGCGTGGGGGATAAAAACGGCATGGAAGAGCGCTGGCCTGCGAGCCACCGCTGAACTGGCACTGTTAAATACCTATGCCGTGGGACCGCTGTTTCGGCTGCTCAACGTGTCTGCTTTTGCACGCACGCTGGGCCTGCTCTACCGCGCCGGCCTGCCGCTGTCGCAGGCCCTCGAAATCTTGTCGGACACCTCGACCAGCCAGACTATGACCCACGTAATCAAAACCTTGCAGGCGCGGGTGACCCATGGCGAAACCCTGTCATCAGCGATGAGGGGAACCGGCTATTTCCCTTCGATGGCCATTGAAATGGTATCTACGGGAGAAAATTCGGGCGCCCTGGAGAAAATGCTGCGAGAACTGGACCGCTTCTATTCGCGACGGTGCGAGTATGCCCTGAAATCTCTGACCAGTCTGATTGAACCTCTGCTGGCGGTAGGGGTAGGTATTTTGTTGGGCGGCGTGATTTTGGGTCTGGCCCTGCCCTTCCTGAGCCTGCCGGCGCTACTGATGTGACCGGAGTGCGGCGTGGATTTTTGATGATGGAGGCCGTGGTCGGCCTGTTTCTCATCTTTCTGGCGGCCATGGTCACCCTGACCAGTCTGCATACCAGCGACCGCGGCTACACCCAGGCCACCCAGATCCGGGTGGGTCTGCGGCTGGCCCGAGAAGGCCTGGAAGCGGTGCGGGCCGGCACCGTTAATCCGACGGTGGGCTTACAGAAACTGACGCCGATTCAACAGCGGGTGGGTCGATCCAGTCTGACCTATCGGCCGGAACTGGAAGTCAAAATCAGCGCCAACCTGCTGCTGGTCTATTCGCGGGTGCGCTGGAACGACGGCAAAAGCAATCATGTGCTGGAGCTAAAAACCTTTGTGGCGCCCTAGACGCGGCTTCACCTGGATAGAGACGCTGGTGGCCATCTTTCTCATGGCCCTGGCCTCCACCCTGATGAGCGGCTTTTTTCTCTATACCATACGTCAAAATCGACGTTATGAAGGTCGTCAGGAATTGATTTTGGGGGTAGAAAACACGCTGCTGCGCATCTTGAGCCAGTTTCACGGCAGTAGAGCCAGCGCCTTGCGATTTGATTCGTCGATCGCTGGTATCGTATTTCCACTGCCCGTGGCGGTGAATTCTACGGTGGCCCGCCTGGACGTGCAGGGCTCACCGCTGTGGTCCAGTTGGCAGGCCTTTGGCTGGGACAGCTCCAGCAGGACCGTTTGGGAAGCAAGCCGGGCCTTTATCCTGGCCGTAACTCAAGGGGGGGAATTGAGCAGCGGGCCCACCGGCTCAGCCGCTACCTGGACCAGGACGGTGCTGGCCCGATCGGTGCGGGAGTTTCAGCCCACCGTCAGCGGCACGGGGGGATTGCGGGTGCGCATTCTGGCTCAAGATGCACAGGGCTATCAGGTGGAAATGACGTCTACGGGGGTAGCCCAAAACTGAGACGGCAAGCCTTTATCCTGCCACTGGCCCTGGGCCTGACCTTTGTGCTGCTGGTGTTGGCCTTTGCCCTGCAGTCGATGAGCCGGCAACAGTTGCGCATGGCCATCAATCGTGTCCATTACGAGCAGGCCCAGACGGCTGCAGATGGCGGACTGGTAATGGCCTTGCAGCAACTGGCCAGCAACCCTACCTATAGCGGTCAAACCACCTCCAGGCTGGCCGACGGACCAGAGCAGTTTTCGGTACAGGTGCTCAAGGGCGAAAGTCGTATGCCCGACGGTCAGGCCATCCCGCAGGGCTGTTTGTTTGTGCTGGCTGCGGGACAAGTTCGCGGCAGTTCGCTGCGACGCTCGGGGGCGTTGGTGCGGCCGGGCACTTCGGGATTGAAGGGCCTGCCCGGGATTTTCGGCGAGTCGGTGGTCTTCTCCAACGGCAGTGGGCTGGACTCCTACGACAGTCGAACCGGCAAGTACAAAGACCTGCACAAGCTGGGCACGCTGGTGACCAACTCGGTGACGGCCGGTTCGGTGCGGTTGCTGGGCGGGTCCAAGCTGGAAGGCAGCATATCGGTGGGCCCCAAGGGAACTTTGGAGCCCGACCCGGCCAGCAAGACCACCACCGTAGGCAAGCCCTTTACGATCTGGCGAGATTGGGGCAACTTCTACAACTCGGCCAGCCTGCAAACCACCCCGCTGCAATTGCCAGTCGTGGAATTGCCCGGCCCCCCCGGCAAGCTGGACGTGAAGCTGGGCAACAAAGACAAAACGCTGACTCCAGGCAACTACGACAAACTGGAAGTCAACGGAGGAGCGCGGGTGAAGTTGGCGGCCGGGGTGTATGTTTTTAACGAGGTGGAACTAAACGGTGGTGCCCAAATAGCAGTGGCCAGTGACGCACCGGTTAAGATTTACGTGGCTGACAACTTCGCTCTGAACAACGGGGCAAACTTCTCCAGCCCGTCCAACAAGCCCACTCTGCTGCAGGTGTATCTGGCCGACGGGGCCGAGTATGAACAGTCGGGCGGGACCATTTTGACCGGCATTGTCTATGGGCCGGGAGCGCGCGTCAAAATGGAGAATTCGGCCACCCTGTACGGCTCGGTGGTGGGCAAGCAAGTTACTTTGCAGGGCTCGGCCAACGTTCACTATGACGAGGCTCTGCGCGACTTTTCGCTGGGCGCGGGATCGAGCGGCGCTCCCGGCGAGTTGCAGGTGCTGTTTCGCCAGCGCTGGTAGGGGCGCAGGAACACCAGGGCTACGTGCGAACCCGTGAAAGTGTTTTGGAGCAAGAAAGTTCCTCTGGGCCTGGATGTGGGAGGACACTCGGTCAAGTTTTGCAGCCTGGAAACTTCGGGAGCCTCCTGCACCGTTTCGCATGGGGTGCTTTGTCCGGCCCGCACGCAGCGCGAAGCAGAACTGACCGGGGCTGCCCTGGGCCAGCGAATTCACGAACTAATGGGCCAGATCGCGCAGGTGAAATCAGGGTCTCACTGGCGGATCTACCTGGCCCTGGCGGGACCCTCTCTGTCGGCCGGCTATCTGGAGTTTCCCGCCTTGACGGCGGCCCAGTTGGAAGTGGCCATTCCCACGGCGGTGGCTCGCGAAATTCCTCATCCACTCAGCGAAGTGAGGGTTTTTACGGTGCCTGTGGCTGCCGCCCAACAGGCGGGAGGCAGGGGTATTTTCTTTGTGGCCGCGCCTAAAAGCGCCCTGGATGCTCAGACCAAGATGCTCTCTCAAACCGGTTTGGAAATTGCGGGCTGCGAGCCCGCCCTGCTGGCCATGATCCGAGGCCTGACTCGCAACCAGCCCCAGACGACCGATGAGGTGTGCGCCCTGGTCAGTTGCGGTTTTCGAACCACCACCGTGGTCTTGCTCAAAGGGGGCAGCCCCTACTTTTCGCGAGATTTTCGCATCGCCGGCAGCGACTTTACCTACGCCTTCCAGATGGGGCAACAGGTCAGTTGGGCGGAAGCAGAGGAGATGAAGCTGGCCTACGATGTGGGCGAGAAAGACTTTCACATCGAGTCTTTCGTGCACAAATGGCTGGGCGAGGTGAAGCGGTCGCTGGATTACGCGGCCAAGAAGTTTCCCCACTGGGCCGCCCAGCGAGTGGTGCTGACGGGCGGATCGGCCCTCTGGAAGGGATTGCCGGAGCGTTTGGGGGATTTTTTGCAATTGCCGGTGGCCCGACAACAATGGCAAAAGCTGAAAGCCAGTTCGGCCACCAGTCCTTCTGATATCGTGTTGTACGATACGGCTCTGGGACTGGTTTGCCGCTCGTGAAGGCATGGTTGCAAGAGCTACCGCTCAGCGCCGAGCAGTTGCAAGCCCTGGCCCATGACGAAGACCCTTGTGAGAGGCTGATCGAGAAGAACTGGTGCAGCGCCGAGGAGATACTTCGAGTGGAGTCGGTCTACTACCAATGCCCCTCCCTGTCTCTGCGCCGATACCAGCCAGACCTCAATGTGGTGCGCCTGTTGACCGAGCAGCAAGCGCGTAGGGTTAGGGCCATTCCTCTCTTTCGAGTGGACGACCATCTCTATCTGGCCACCAGTGACCCCGAGAACCTGCAAGCCCAGGACTTTGTGGCCCAGTTGACGGGGCTGGTGGTGGAACCGGTTGTGGCCCTGGCCAGTGAAATCGATGAGGCTCTGACCCGCTTTCTACTCTCCAGCGAGCAGTCCAACCAGACCCTCAATGCCATCACCGCTGCGGTCAAAGAAGACAAAGGGCTGCAGCAGAAAACCGAGGTGCTGGAAAACCGAGAAATCCCCACGGTCAAACTGGTCGACCACCTGATCACGCAGTCTATACGGCTGGGTTCCAGCGACCTGCACATTGAGCCCTTTGCGGACAAGGTGTTGTTGCGCTATCGAATCGACGGCCACCTGAGGGAATTTGCGGGACCGCCGCGTGCGATTTATGAAGCCATCGTTTCACGCATCAAGATCTCTTCGGGCCTGGATATTGCCGAGCGGCGCATACCCCAGGACGGCCGCGCCAGTATTTTGGTAGACGAAAAGAAGTACGACCTGCGGGTATCGGTGATTCCCAATCTGCACGGGGAAGGAATCGTGATGCGCATTCTTAACCCGCACGCGGTCCAGATGGACCTGAAGTCGTTGGGGTTTGAGCCCGAACTGCTGAAACGCTACGAACTCATTCTAACTCGTCCCCACGGAGTGGTGCTGGTGACGGGGCCCACCGGGTCGGGAAAATCCACCACCCTCTACGCGACTTTGAATAAAATTATGGATCTGAGCAAGAAGATCATAACCTTGGAAGACCCGGTCGAGTATCAGTTGCCCAATGTGACCCAGATTCAAGTGCAGCCCGAGATCGGCTACACCTTTGCCCAGGGACTGAGGGCGGTGTTGCGCCACGACCCGGACGTGGTACTGGTGGGCGAAATTCGCGACCTGGAATCGGCCCAAATCGCCATTCGGGCTGCTTTGACCGGCCATCAAATGTTTTCCACGCTGCACACCAACGACGCCCCTCAAGCCATCACCCGCTTGATGGACATGGGGATCCCTCTCTATCAACTGCAGGCCGCCCTAAACGGGGTTCTGGCCCAACGCCTGGTGCGCAAACTGTGCAAGAGTTGCAGGGAATTAGCGCCTCCCAGTCAGCAGATGCTCCAGGCGCTGGGAATTGCCTCAGATGAGGTACCCATCTTTCGGGCCCAGGGCTGCAAAGAATGCAACGGCTCCGGCTACAAAGGTCGTGTGGCCGTGCACGAACTGCTGGACTTTTCGCCCGCCCTACGTCGCGTGCCCGAAGCCCAGGCCCAGGAAATCCCCAGCATTGCGGCGGCCGAGGGGAGCTTTTTCCCGATCAGAGACAGCCTGGCCAGCAAGGTGGCCAAGGGGATGACCAGTGTGCAGGAGGCGCTCAACCTGCTAAGTCTGGAGGGCTGAGGTTGGCCCAACGCTCGATTTTGTCGTAGAGTTCCTGAGGGCGAAACGGCTTGTGAAGGTAATCGGCAAAGCCAGCTTCTTGCAGTTCGTTCTTGAGTTGGGGATCGGCGAAAGCGGTGACCGCAATCAGGGGCAACCGGGCCGCCGCGCCGCCCCGTTGACGGAGCGTGCGAGCCACCTCGCGTCCATCTTCGTCGCCCAGGGAGAGGTCCATCAATAACAGGTCGAGCTGCTCGATCACTTGCAGCAACTGGCTAACACTTTCCACAAGGAAGGCCTGATAGCCGGCCCGAGTCAGCAAACGCTGGGTCACCATGCGGGCCGTGTTGCTGTCGTCAAAAACTCCGATGCGAAGCGAACTCTCCTCGTCGGCCACAACTCAAGCAGGCCTGCGGGGAATTTCGATGGTGATAGTGGTGCCGGCCTGCTCGGCTGACTCGATCCACATCTTGCCTTGATAGTGGCGGGCCACCCAGTAGGCTTTGGTGAGACCAAAACCGGCCCCCTTGGTCTCGTGAGCGGCCACATTGCGACCGCGAAAGCCAAATTCCACGACCTGCTGCAGTTGATCTTCGGGAATACCGCGTCCGTTGTCTTTGACCACCAGGCGGATGCAGGCCTGAGTTTCGGCCAGGCCCACTTCGATAGTACCGCCTGGTTCGGTATACTTTCGGGCGTTGGCGAGCAGGTCGCGGAGGACATCTTTGAGCACGCCGGGCATGTCCATTTCTTCCTCGTGCAGGCTGGCGAATTGGAGATGAACCAGGTAGTCGCGAGGTTTTTTGCAAGCCACATTGGTGACGATGTGGTAGCGACCCAGGCTGTTCTTCTCGACCACCCCCAGAAAGGCCTCAATTTCGCGGCGCAGGCCGGGCAGATGGAACGTGATCCAGCCATCACTGGCCTGCAGACGAGCTTTCATCTCGGCGTAACGGATGTCGAGCACGGCCACCACCGACTGGAGGTTGTCCCACTGCTCTTTGACGGCCACTTCGAGACTGTTGGCCAGAACCTGGTTGGCCTGGCAGTCGAGGGAAAACTGCTGGCGGAGTTTCTCAAACTGCTGCAGCACGCGGCCCAGGGACGGGTCGCTCTGAAACGTGTCACTGACCTGGTAACACGCCTCTAGCGTTGCTGCAAAGGGCTCGCGGCCAGCGGCGTCGTGAAAGAGTAGCAAATCGCCACTGAGCACGTTGAGCACATTGAGGAATGAATGCAAATCCAATTGAGTTTGCTGGCGCTGATCCAGTTGTAGGGCCCGGGTAACTTCTACTCGCATGTCTGCTCCTGTGCCTTGAACTTCGCCCGAGAGATCTATGATTTCCTGTCCGCCCGTTGAAATATCAGGGCGGGGGAGGTGAAACCGGCGTGCCGATTCGTATGGCACTAAACTCGCCGCGCTCGACGTATCCGCCGGGAGTTCTGGCTTGAGCGAAAAGTCGAACGCTACTTCCCGCTTGCAGGTCCACGATTTGCTGTAGAGATACGACAAACCGTCCCGAGCCTCTGCCAGAGGTGGCCGCCTGGGGCAACGACCTGCGACTGGCATCTTCAAGCCTGAGCCAGAAGTCCATATTGTCCACCGTCAGTAGGTAGTCGAGAAGGTAGCGTCCCCCGACCCGTACGAGATAGACACCCGGATCGGACCTTTCTAGCCCAACACTTCCGGGCCTGGTCAGGTCAAAGTCCAACAACACGTCCAGTTGCCCGGCTGTAAACCACCGTTTACTTGTGGTCGAAAAGGCTGCTCTATCCGACGGTTCGATGGGGCCAATGTCAGAATCAAAGTCACCTGTTGTCAGATCATTCCCCAAAGCGACAAAATTGGGGAGGCGCAACGAAGTGAGCGTGTTGGGAACGACGGTGGCAGGGATAGACAACCCACCCACAATCCGATCCGCTGACACCAGCAGGATCTGCAGCGAAGTCATGGTGAGAGGCGCGAAAATCTCCAGCTTGTTCGCAGGGTCGACTTCGCTGGGGCCAAACACGACCTGGCCGGCCTGGTCAAAACCGGTAAGCCTGAACTTCGAAACCGGACCCAAGTAGTTGCTCGGGCTGAGCAGTTCCAGGCGACCGGCAGCCGTTAGAACGGGAGCCGCAGCCTGTGAAGTCGGGGCCACGCCCGACAGGGCGGCTTGACTGCCACATCCAGCGACCAGCAATAGCAGTGCGGCACCCCAGAACCATAGATTCAGCGCGTTGAGCTTCACGGAGGATCCGAATACCACGTTGGGTCCAAGGAGCCTCCCTGATCACCGCCTTCTCGACCAAGGTCTAGACCCGGAAGGATCGAACCCCCAGGGAATGGAGTCACCGTCTGTCAACCCCGACCCGGAGTGGGAGCAGTGTCTTGAATTGGCCCGCTCGCGCGGCCTGAGCGCGGTGCGCCTGAGCGCCGAAATGGTCGACCAGGAACTGCTGAAAGCGATGCCGCATGAGGTGCTGCTCAACTACCGGGTCCTGCCCCTGAGCCGCCAGGGCTTTGAATTGACTCTGGCTATGGCCGACCCGCTCGACGTGGTGGGCGAGGACATTGTGCGCCAGATCACTGGTTGCCGGGTGCTTCCCGTGGTCGCCATGAGTCGAGAAATCCTGGAAGCGCTGGCCGGACGACTGGGCCAAAATGAGAATTCGATCGATTCGCTGCTGCAGCGGATCCCCGATGTGGAGGGGATCACCTACCTGGAGACGGAGCCCGAAGAAGTCCAAAACGAGGAGGAAGACCAGGAGACCAAGGGGCCGGTCATTCAACTGGTCAACTCGATTATCGGCGACGCCATCCGGATGGGCGCCTCGGATATCCATGTGGAGCCCCAAAAGACGACTTTGCGCGTGCGCTATCGTCTGGACGGTTCGCTGCGCACCATTGTAGAACTACCCAAGAGGGTGCAGAGCGCCTGTTTGAGTCGCCTGAAGTTGATGGCCGGCATCGATATCTCGGAGACGCGCAAACCCCAGGACGGGCGGGCCAGGGCCCTGATTGAGGGGCGCGAGGTGGACCTGCGCGTGAGTTCGTTGCCAACCTTTCGGGGGGAACGAGTGGTGTTGCGAATATTGGACAGCAAAGCCGTGGTGGTCGAAGTGGAGCGACTGGGCTTTAGCCCGCTGGACTTTGAAAAGCTGACTCGCGTTCTGGCAGCCAGTCAGGGCATGATCTTATGCACAGGACCCACCGGGTCAGGCAAGACTTCAACCCTATATTCGGCCCTGGTGCGCCTCAATGAAGAGTCGGACAACATTATCACCGTGGAAGATCCGGTAGAATACCAACTGAGCGGAGTCAGCCAGGTTCAGGTCAACGTGCGCGCCGGATTGACCTTTGCGGCCGCGCTGCGCTCGATCTTGCGGCAAGACCCGGACGTGGTGCTGATCGGCGAGATTCGCGACCTGGAAACCGCCGAAATTGCCGTTCAGGCCGCCCAAACCGGCCACCTTGTGCTATCGACGCTGCACACCAACGACGCCCTTTCTACTTTGGGGCGACTGGTGCTGATGGGAGTGGCCCCCTATCTGCTGGCCTCTTCGCTGCTATGTGTCATCGCTCAGAGACTGGTCAGACGCCTGTGTCCGCATTGTTGCAAACCTGCTTCGGTGAGTGAAGGAGCCGTCCGATTGCTGGCTTTGGCCGGGCTGTCCCCGGACTGCGAATACCGCGAACCCGTGGGCTGCGACCAGTGCCGCTATGTTGGCTACAAGGGCCGCTTGGGACTGTTTGAAATGGTATTGGTCACCGACCGCCTGCGCGAAATGCTGCTGGCGGGCAACTCTGAGGCCGAATTGGAAGTGGTGGCCCGCCAGGAAGGGATGCGCAGCCTTCTGGAGGACGGCCTGGCCAAGTGCTCTCAGGGTCACACTTCCCTGGAAGAGGTGCTGCGGGTGATTACCGTGCGCCAGGTGGGAGGGCGTGTTTGTGGCTCATGCTCGGCCAGTGTTCCGGGCGACCTGTCGGTATGCGTCTATTGCGGCCAGGACATGGACCGAGTCTGCCCGGGGTGCCGGCGTCCGGTGCAGGCAACCTGGCTGTTTTGCCCAGGCTGCAAGAGAGTACTGGCGGCCGAGGTCCCGACCCGGCCAGTGGCACCGTTGTCGTTGCCCGCGGTGGCAAAACGGGTTTACGAGGTCGAGCCCGAGACGCTCCGCGCCGGGGTTTTGCTGCTGAGCGGTGACCAGCAGCTTTTGGACAGCCTGGAGCTGCGCCTGGATAAAGACTACAAGCTATTCAAGGCCACCCGTCCCGACCATGCGCGCGACATGATTGGGCGCCACGTCCCGGATGTTCTCGTGCTGGACGGGGACACGCCTGGACTCGACGCTGGCGCCCTGGTAGGAGAGTTGCGTTCCCGACTGCAGACGGCCATGACTCAAGTGATACTTTTGATGGAAGCCGGCCCGGACGGCCTGCGAGGGTTGGATTGTGGTGCCGACGAATTCTTGTTGAAACCGGTCGATGAAGTTCGTCTGTCTGCCAGAGTGGCCCAGGTGTTGCAGCGTGTGCCGCGAGCCGGCCTGGCCGAGCGGTGAACTCCCCCCCGCAACCGGGCCAGCGGAGGAGCAACTGGCGAGTAGAGCGGGTGCTCTCGTGGGGGCGTAGAGGGGGTCTGTACCGCGTAGAAACAGAGGCTGGCGCCAGAATTGTCAAAGAAATCCGTCTGCCTCCTCTGCCTCCCGAACTGGCCCAGCAACGGCTGCAGCAGTGCCTGACGGCCCTGCAGAACTGGCAGCAAATGCGCCTGCCCCAGGCGGTCACCCTGGAGCAGGTGCAAACGGAAGGGGACAGTCTATTGCTGCTTCTGCCGGTCCTGGTCGGACAACCGGTCAGCCTGCAGGGTGGTGCATTTGACAGCTTTCAACTGTTGGACTGGGCCGAACAACTGTGCGAACTGGTGCTGGCCCTGCAGCGTCACCAGCATCCCCTGGCCATGGCCTGCCTGGAGCCCGACCATGTGCTGGTCGATGCATCGGGAGGTCTGCTGGTCTTCAACCCCGGTTGGTCCGAACTGGCCTGGCGCGGGGCCGACGAACTGAGCCGCCTGCCCGTACAACAGGGTTTGCGAAAATTTGCCGAGCTGCTGGTGTGGTTGGCTTCCGGATCGGCCCCGGCGGAGGCCTTGCCCAATCAACTGTCGCCCGCCCTGATGTGGATGGTGGGTCGCTGCTTGAGCGAGGACCCCACCCGCCAATACGCCAATTTTGAAGAGGTACGCCTGGCACTGCGGACGGGGCCCGGGGACGGCCCGATGCCCAGCCGCTCCGGATGTGAACTGCTGGACGACTTTCCTCTGCCCGACCTGACCCCCGAGGCGGCGAAGCCGATGAAGCCGTGGCTGCGTGGACTGATGGTAGCCTCGGCTGTGTTGGCCCTGGCCTGCCTGGGCACGGCTTTGCATCGGACCCGGACCGGGGTGGGCCGGACAACTGCCGGGTTAGCCCTGGCTCTGGGGGACCGGGTGCTGCTGCTGGGGCTGAGGGGAGAGAGTCAATTTGAGATGCGATTTGCAAACCGAATTCAGTGCATGGCCGCCAGTCCCGACGGGGAAAGAATTTTTGTGGGGCTACAGGGAGAGAATGGACTGACAGTGGTGGGGCGAGCCAGCCACAGCGTCACCCAACTGCCTGGCTCGGGTGCTCCCACTCAACTGCAGATGAGCCAGGACGGGCTGCAATTGCTGGGCTGCCTGGACAACGGAAAGGTGGGAAGCTGGAGCCTGGATACCGGGGGGCCAAAGTGGCGGGGCGAAAGCTGGTTGGACGCAAGCGGAGAGGGAGCCAGCCTTACTGGGGCTGAAGGCCAGGCTGGTTTACTGCTGTTGAAGCCCCACAGGGGCCTGTTATTGATATCCAGGGGTCGTGCGCCGGTGAGTTGGAACCACAGCGGAGTGAACTCGGCCCTGAGTTTAGAGGGGCTGGTAGTGGCCGTGGTGTCAGAAGAGCGGAGCTTGTATGCTCTGCACTCAGACCTGCAGCCGATGTCCAAGCGTGAGCTACCGGGCGGACCAGGGCTGACTCAGCTATTGAAAGATCCCTACCGCCGCCAGTTTTGGGCCGTCCACGAGCGGGGACAGGTGAGCGTGTGGGGAGCACCCACGCTGACCCGAACCGGCGAGCTCTTGTTGCCTTCAGCGCCCCGCCTGGCCTGCACCGACCCGGTGGGCTGCCTGTGGGTATTGTCGGAGGAAGGGAATCTGCTCAAGTTGCAGTCTTCTCCCCCGCGCTGGCAGATGCGCGGCCAGGTGGGCCAGGTGGAGCAAGCCTCAGCCTTGATATACCTGAGTTTGCCCGTCAATCAGGGGCGGGCTGAATAACCAGGATGGTCTGATCATCAAAGGGCTCGGATCCGGAGGTAAACTTTTCGATAGCCTGTCGGCAGTCAGCGATGACCGCAGCCGGGCTCACCTCCGCCAGGCCGTTGAGCAGTGACTGCAGGCGTTCGACGCCAAAAGCCTGGTCTTGAGCGTTGCTGGCGTCGGTGACACCGTCAGAGGTCAGCAGAAAGCTGTGGCCGGGCGGAAGTGACAGGGTGTGGAGAGGATAGTGAGCCGACTCGAACAGTCCCAAGGCGGGACCGCCCGACAGTTCGAGCAATCGGGCGGGGTGGCCGGGACTGAGCAACCAGGGGGGCTCGTGCCCTCCGCTGGCATAGAGAAGCTGTTGCCGCTTCAGGTCTAAAAGGCCGCACCCCAAGGTGACAAACATGCAGGATCCATTATCGCGGCACAGCGCCTGATTGAGGTCGTGTAGCAACTGGGCCGGGTCGGTGAGGGAGGGGGCCAACCAGTGCAACAGTGTGACCACGCGAACCATAAACAGAGCGGCCGTGACGCCCTTGTCCGACACGTCGCCGACCGCAAAGAGCAGCCGGTCGGTGCCCAGGGGAATGTAGTCGTAGAGGTCTCCCCCGATGGCCCGCGCCGGCCGCAGCAAGGCCGCCACCTGGTAGCCCGGCTTTCCCTGGGCCAGGCCTCGGGCCGGGGGCAGCATGGACAACTGAAGTTGATTGGCCAGTTTGAGGTCGTTCTCCAACTTTTGACGAGCCAGCCTGGAATCCATCAACTCCTGACTGCGTATTTCCACCATCTGTTCGAGCTGATCGCGGTGGCGCTTCAACTCGAGGTGATTGCGTATGCGGGCCTTGACGAGCGGCGGATGGTAGGGCTTGGTGATGTAGTCGACGGCACCCAATTCGAGGGCCTTTTCCTCGTCCATCGGTTGTTGCAGTGAGGTGAGAAAAATCACCGGCACGGAGGCGCATTCGGGCATTTTTTGGAGACAAGCCAACACCTGATATCCGTCCATCTCGGGCATGAGCACGTCCAGCAAAATCAGGTCAGGCGGAGATTGCCGGGCCAATTGGAGGGCTTTGGCGCCACTGGTAGCGACCTGTACCTGGTAGAGGTCTTTCAGGTTTTCTAATAGAATGCGAATGTCGCTGGGCGCATCGTCGACGATTAGCAGGCGCGCTCTTGGGCTCATTCGGTGAACTTCCACCGGGCCAGTTGCTGGATCACCCCCGGCACTTCGCGCAGGGCCGACTCAAAGTCAAAGCGTTGCAAGGGAGAAGCCAGGGCCACGAACTGAGGGCCTGACAGGCAGGTTTTTAAAGGGCCAGACAACTCTTGCCAGGTGTCCAGAGCTGCCCCGTCACAACCTTCCAACTGGGCCATAAGCAGCTCTAGCCGGGGCAACAGAGACGCGGCCGGTCGCACCAGGCCTGGCTCAGGGGGGGTTTCAAGAGCGTCGGAGATGCACTGGCTGACCTGGGCCAGGCAAGAACTCACCTGCCCAAGCAACTCACGGGCACGGGTCAACTCGCCACTACGAGTGAGATTCTCAAGCCGTGCTGCCAGGGGGTGCAATTCTTCCAGACCCAAATTTGCGGCCACTCCTTTAAGGGTGTGGGCCAGCAGGCGAAGCTGGTGAGCATCTTCGGAATTGAGAGCCGCTTGCAGCGAGTCGGCCAGGCTTTGCTGCTGACCCGCGAAATCCAGCAGCAGAGAGCGATACAGCGGTGCATTGCCGGCCACCCGCGCCAGTCCTCCGGCCACGTCGACTCCCTCCAGGTGGGGAAAAGAGCACGCTGGGGACGGCTCGATAGGGTTGATCTGGCCAAGCCATTGACTTAAGGTAGCAAAGAGGGCTTGAGGGTCGATGGGTTTGGCCACAAAATCGTTCATGCCGGCGGCCAGGCACCGGGCTCGCTCCTCGGAGAGTACGTGGGCCGTCATGGCCACGATGGGCAATTGGCTGAAGCGGGAGTCGGCCCGAATAGCACGGGTAGCGGCATAGCCGTCCATGCGAGGCATTTGCAGGTCCATGAGAACCAACTGCCAGTGTTGCACCGGGTTGGCGAAAAGGCTATCGAGAGCCTGCTGGCCATCACCTGCCACATCCACCTCCACGCCTACGCTCTCGAGCAGTTCTTGGGCGACTTGCTGGTTGATAGGATTGTCTTCCACCAAGAGCACGCGACGGCCCACCAACTGGGACGATGGGGCCGTGACCGAGGGGCTGGCCCCCGGGGAATGCGAGCGATGCAACAGGGCCAGCAGGCTCTCGGTCAGATGGCTGCGCAGGATCGGCTTAAAGAGCACCGGCAGATCCTCTGGCAGTTGCCCCTGGCCTTGCTCGGCCAGCAGAATCAACTGACCCGGGCGCTCGGCCAGCGGGAAAGTGGCCGCCAGCGAGTGTTCTAAGCAGACAAAGTCGAACTCCAACTCCTGCGGGTCGTGACTGACCTCCAGGCCGAGCGAACGGAGCAATCCTGCGAGAGCGTCCCGAGTGGCCGGGTGAGAGTCGATCACCAGGGCTCTTTTGCCGGCCAGGCCAGAGACGGTCGGCTGAGGCTGGGGCAAGGAACAGCCAAAAGAGACCACAAAGGTGAAGGTGCTGCCCTGATCAGGCCGGCTTTCCACCTGGATCTCTCCGCCCATCAGGCCCACCAGGCGATCACAGATCGCCAGACCAAGGCCCGTGCCGCCGTATTTCCTGGCCGTGGAACTGTCGGCCTGGGAAAAGGCCACAAACAGACCCTCGATCTGCTCAGGGGAAAGTCCGATGCCACTGTCTTGCACCGCGAAGCGCAAGCCGACTCGCGGCGGGGGGGCCTGGTCGAGTTGAATAGACAGACAAACCTGCCCGCTGGGGGTGAACTTGATAGCGTTGCCCACCAGATTGATCAGAACCTGACCCAGCCGCATGGGGTCGCCCACCAGACATGGAGGCACCTGAGGATCGAGCAAGATGAGGAATTCCAGCCCTTTCTCAGCGGCCTTACCAGCCAGACTGGCAATGAGGTTGTCTAAAACCTCATCGAGTAGCATTTCAACTTGCTCCAGCTCGAGCTTGCCCGCCTCGACCTTAGAAAAGTCAAGAATGTCGTTGACGATCATCAGCAAGTTTTTGCCCGACAGTTGAATCTTCTGGAGATAGTCCCGCTGTCGTTCACTCAGGGAGGTCTGTATGGTAAGGTGGGCCAGCCCCAGCAGTGCATTGAGAGGGGTGCGTATCTCGTGACTCATTTTGGCCAAAAACTCGTTCTTGATTCTATGGGCGGCCTCGGCCGCCAAACCGGCCCGAATGCGCTCCTCGGATTCGACTTGCTCGGTGACATCGCGAAAGAGAGCTTCCACGGTGGGAGAGACGTTGGCGGCCGCCGGGTTGAGCTTGAGGCTTCCCTCGAAGACGCGGACGACGCCATCTTTGCGACGTATTTTGCCGCGAACCCGACTGATGTATCCGCTGGCCATCAGTTGTTCACGAATGGCCTGAAATTCCTCGGCATCGGCGAAGAAACTCTGGGGATTGACGTCCTCCAGTTCGGCTGCGTTCTGGTAACCCAGCAGTCCAATGGCGGCCGGGTTGAAGAGCTGCGACTTGCCCATGAGCACGGCCGAGAAGTAGCCGTCCAGCATGTTGTCGAAAATGGTTTTAAACTTGGCTTCGCTATCCGACAATTGTTGCCGCACATGATGACTGTCGCTGATATCGCTGAGCGTTCCGCTAAGCCACTCGGCTCTCGCGGGCGCGGACCAACTGGACACCTTGGCCCGGCACAACACCCATATCCATTCACCGGACTGGGATTTGAGGCGGCATTCGAAATCAAAATCCGGCTGGGCACCCCTGAGGCAGGCGCCCAACTTCTTGCGAGTAGGGCCGGAATCGTCAGGATGCAGCAACTGCAGCCAGCCCCGGGTGGTAGAAGGGATCTGTTGCTGAGTGTAGCCGAGGATATTGGCGAAGCGACTGCTGTAATAGACCGACCCGCTGGGCAAATGCCAGTCCCAATAGCCATCGCTGCTGCCCTCGATGACGCGGAGCAGGCGATCATGACTCAGACGTGCGGCGGCGCGCGCATGAAGGACGACCATGGATTGACCGGCGATATCGGCCATTCTCTGCAGAGCCGCCGCGATGCACGGGGAGAGTGACTGTGGAGTCACCACCGTAAGCACGCCTACGGTCTGGCCATCCACTCGCATAGGGTAGGCCGCCAGCGGGGGGGCGTTGTAGACGATCTGGCTACGAACTACGCTGGCAGCGGCCATGCCGGCCTGGCACTGGTCGGCATCCAGGCCGACCTGAGCCAGCACCTGAAGGTCTGGATAGATGGCCCAGATATGGGCGGCCGCCAGGGGCAGATGGTCGACCAGGCTTTGCGCGCAGCCCTTGAGCAAGTCGGGCACCTGGGTGGATAAGGCGATGCACTGCATCCCCTGCCACTGGCAGTTGAGCACCTGCTCGCACTCCTGAAGGTTGGAGGGAGGCTGGTTCACGGTCCTTGAATCTCGTGGTACGCCTGCAACTTGTAGTCGCTGCGAGTAGGATAGAAAGGGGGCGGGCTGCTGGCTAACTGGTGGTCGTGACGGAAGGTGGGCATCCATCCATGGCCCCCATTGTCGCCCCAGATGCGGTCCTGGCCAACCACATAGGACCCGTAGGAGTAGAGTCGCCCCCAGCCGGCCCGGGTGTCCCAGTTTTCGTAGATGACACTGCCCGACTGAGTCACGCCGGAGACGTCACGGCGGCCCGCAAAGAGCAGTGAGTAAACGTAAAAGGGCTGTATGTCGCCATTGCGGGGAATCTCGCTGGCCACCACCACGTCGTAGCCTACCATGCCCAGGCCATCGCGGCGTCCGCTGGGAGCCTGGCCGGGCCGGGCATCGCCACGAGTGATGTCGCCACTGAGGCGAATGTAGTTGTTGCGCGCCAGGTTGACAGCTACCGTGCGGGCAGCACCATAATTTGTGCCCTTCAAGCCCCCCACCGAAGTGGCACTACTGTGCAGGTAGTCTCGATTGACCGTGCTGCCGCCGGCCATTTCGGTATCGAGCAGCGGCACCTTGCCGATGTTTCCGTCGACGAAGATCACCCCGTTGGGAAATCCGTCCATCACTTCGTAGAGCGCCTCCGGGCCGGGATTTCCGGTCGTGCCAGGATCGCGGATGACCACGGTCTTTTGGGTGGAAACCGGAACAGGGTCGGGGCTGACGTAAGGGTTGCCACCGGACAGCGAAACCTTGGAGTTGGCGGGAATCGTAAAGGCCAGGTTGGGGTCGCGCAGTTCGACCACCTTGGTGTAGAGGGCCTGTCGGGCCTGTGCATTGCTCTCTTCCTGGAGGCGAGTGACCGGATTTCCACTGGAAATCAGGCCGTGTGCGTCACGAGGCAGCGAGAGGCCGTTGCCGTCCTGGACATCGAGCACCACTTCGCGCAGGTTGCCGCGCACATAGACACCCGATAGAGTGCCGTCACTGAGGCGATTGAGGTGGATTCCGTGGCCGATACTGGCGCCGGCCAGGCTATCCAGGGCAGAGTTGCGCCCAAACCAGGCGGCTTTGGCCAGTGGCATCTCGCTGCTGGGATTGGTTTGAGGCATGGATACATCCGCCTCGAGTTTGAGGGCCGCCCGCCCCTGGCTACACAGCTTGGAGTAGCGGTCTTTGCCATCGCTGTCGACGATGGTGTTGCCGCCGGCGTCGTAGGGCTTGCTGGAGCCACTCTGATAGCTGATGCCGTCATAGGGATTGGTGGAGGAGGACTGAGTGAAACTTAAGCGGCCACGAAAAACGGGAGCAACAAACTGACTGAAAAGTTTGCTATCGACATAGAGGGGCAGCCTGCCGTTGATGTGAAACTCGCCTTCATAGACATCATCCCGCATGGCCGTGTAGAAGCCGTTATTGGGTAGCTTGTCTACAAAAAAACCGTATTTTGCGAAGGTCTGTTGCTGCAGCACGTATTCGTGGCAGGTCACCTGGCTGCCGTCGAGCCGAGTCGTGACCCGCAACTTAAAGGTGTGAGGCGCTCCCCCGGCCAGAGTGGCAGCGTCGGGGTAGAGATGGAGAGTGGACTCCCATGCGGGGTCGACCGAGTTGGCCCTGCTGAGCAACTGAGGGGTCAATCCTGGCACGGCGGGAGCCTGCAGCAGGTAGCGGCGCGGCCAATAAGAGTCGCCGGTATCCCAGCCGGAGAGACCCTGGCTGGGGTCGCCAGTGGTGTCTTCCGCACGACAAAGCCAGGCCATGGTGGCCTGGGCCATGGCGTTGCCAAAAAAGTAGGACTGAGTGCGCACCAGATCCCTACGGGCCGAGGTAAGCTCCATGGGCACCAACTGCAACAGAGCCACCGCTAACAAATAGAGCAGCACTTCGAAGAGCATGGCCAGGATTAAGGCCACCCCGCTGGAACGGGTGGAGAGGGTCACTGGCACAGCACCGGGAAAAAGATTTTGCCTTCGAGACGGTTGGTCATGATACCCTGACCCCGAGCGGTCAGAGTCCTTTGGACTGCCTGAGCTTCGATTCGCAGTTGCAGCCCGATGGTGGAGACACGACTGAAGCGCAAGTCGGACAGGTGGCGAGCCAGCACCCGACTGCGACCGGAGAGCAACGCAAAGGGGCTGAGGCCAAAACGGGCCGGCACAGTGCGCTCCTGTACGACGAGGCTACGCAGAATGAGCCCGGCTCCGCTGGGCTCCGGATCGACGGCTTCCTGGAGGCGAATCTCGAAAAGATGGATCTGTTGATCGGCCACGGGCAGTAAGACAGCATTGACGTTGAGCAGATCGACGGGAGTGTAAAACAGGAAGGAATTCG
Organism: bacterium; assembly: GCA_018780265.1. Taxonomy (GTDB): domain Bacteria; phylum Vulcanimicrobiota; class Xenobia; order Xenobiales; family JADMJV01; genus JADMJV01. The sequence goes on along the minus strand of JADMJV010000032.1, from coordinate 56,334 downwards.
TGCCGGAACCTGACGGCGAGAGGGGATCGGCGGGATCGACCCCCGAGGGGTAGGGCGCCAAGGGGGTCTCGTAGCAGGTGTTGGCTCCTGCCAGACTCGGGATATAGGCGGTTTTGAGCAGCGGCGAAAGTCGAGCCAAAGCCTGGCGCAAGATCTGCTTGGTATCGCTGCGGCTGACCGTAAACTGGATGGTCCCCAGCGTATTGCGATAGAGGATTCCCGTCACCAGCCCCACCACCAGCAGCAAGGAGGTCGCCAATAACACTTCCAACAGGCTGGTGGCCCGTAATACATTCATCGCGGCCTGCGGCAAAAGCTACGCAAGGTCAGCGAGCGATTGCGACTGGACTCGCTCCATAGAACAGTGACAGATACCTGTCGCACGTCGTCCTTCCAGGCTTGGGCGGCGACGCCATCGGAGCTGAGGGTATAGTTGTGAGTCTCGATATGACGTTGATATCGGGAACTGGCTGCAAACCGGTAGTCGGCCAAATTGAAGGGTGGCGCATTGAGGTTGCGGTTGACGCCCGGGGCATCGTTATAGCCGCTACTGCTGTCGGGCAGGGCGGCGGTGGAAAAGGCTCGATTTTCGGCCAGCATCACCTCCAACATCGCTCTGGCATTGGTGCTGGCCTCCGTCATCAGGGAACCGTGGAGAACCGCCTGCATACCGTAGTGCAGAGCCGCGGCTGTTCCCAACAGCGCCACCGCCAAAATGGAAACAGCCATCAGCACCTCGGCTAAGGAATAGCCTTTCGAAGTATACTGCGTCAAAAATAGATTCCTTACAGAAGTATAGCGTGCCCAGAGTGACTGAAGAAGTAGGGTTTACCCTACGGTTATTTTGCCTCATGTCAGAGGAAGAGGGGTGGCCCGTCAGACGCCAGAATACTCCTTGACAAATGTGTCTGCAATTCCTGGAATCTATTTCTTATTTGATCACGCCCCACCCGTGTTGGGCTTGGGCACATGGACGACCTTGATCAAGGTCATGCTGGTAGACGACCACGAGATGGTGGTCAGCGCTTTGAGCCAGATGCTGGCAAACGTTCCCGGCTTTGAAGTGGTGGCTCAGTTGTGCAACGCCGAGTTGGCCTGGGACTTTCTATGCGCGCATTCGGTGGATGTGGTGGTCACCGACCTGGAACTCCCGGGGGCCAGCGGCGCTGAACTCGCCACCCGAATTTTAACCAACAACCCCGCCCAGGGCATCGTGGTCCTATCTTATCGAGTGGACCCTGCCGAGGTCCGCTCGCTGATAGGGGCGGGGGTGCGTGGCTATGTGCCCAAATCTGAATCGGCCAGCCAACTAACCCGAGCCATCGCCGAGGTGGCCTGCGGCCGCGAGCACTTTGCCAGTGCGGCCGTCAAGGCGATCATCGATTCGCTGCGCACAGACCAGAGCAACGAGCCCTCGCCGCTGACCATGAAACAAACCGTCATCCTTCTCTATATGTCCCGTGGCCTGACCACTCGGCAAATCGCCGAAGAGGTTCGTTTGTCCACCAAAACGGTGGAAAAATACCGAGGCGAAATCTTCCGCCGACTGGACTGCAAAAATCAAGTGCAGGCGCTGGCCATCGCCCGTCGCCTGCATATCCTGAATGAAAGTTGGGCCCGGCCACAAACACGATGATCCATGAAGGGATGGGTTGGTCGAGACCGGGAACAGTCCGGGGTGAAAATTCTCTTCCAAGAAATAGCTCGCTTGACTCAGTGCTGGCTGACCCAAACCGACCTCGGTGTCTTGATAGAGGAATGCGTAGGGAGCGTGAATCGCGCTCTGAGCATAGATAGCGCTCGGGTGGTTAGGGCCGGCGACAGCCCCCCGATGGAGGGGTTGGACGGCCTGCGGTTTGGCTCTCTGGTTGTCGAAGGGGGGAGGCGGCGCTATGGGCCCGATGAGGTGGATTTTTTGCGGGCGGTGGCCAATCTCCTGGACCTGGCCATAGGCGGCCAGCAACAAGCCCTTGCCGTAGCCCGCATCCAGCGCTTGCGCTCTCTTTTGCGTCAGTGCCTGCAGGCACTGTTGAGGGCCGCCAGCGAAAATGAGTTTCTGCTGGAGATGTGCCGGACACTCGTAGCCGGAGGGGATTGCCCTCTGGTGTGGCTTGCCAGCGACAGCCCCGATGGTACAGGCCTGACTCCCCTGGCCCAGGCCAGCGACGACCCCGGGAAGGAGGCCTGGGCGCAAGACCACGTACACCTGGAGGTGGCCAGTCTGGCCCTGCGCACGGCCAGGATCCAGCTACACGAGTCCTTTGCCTGTCTGCCCCTGGTGGCTGATGGTCAGACTTTAGGGGTGATAAGCCTCTTCTTCCAAAGTGATGGTGCGCCCGACCCCACCCTGCTTTCCTGGTTGGCAGACGATCTGGCCCTGTCGCTGCTGACCTGGCGCGCCGCCGCCGGACAGCGGTCGCGCCTGGCTAGCATCTTAGAATCCACCAGCGACGCCATTGTGGCCATCACCCTGGAGGGTGTGGTGACAGACTGGAATCAGGGAGCAGAACGAGCCTATGGGTACACCAGAAGCGAAATGATTGGACACCCCATTTCCCGTATCGTTCCTTGGGAGCGGACCCCGGAGGTGGCTCTGATTTTGCACAAGATCCAACGCGGAGGGAAGACTGTACAGTTTGATACGGTACGTGTGACGAAAGACGGCCGGAAACTGGACGCCTGGCTGAGTGTGTCGGCCCTCCGCGACTTCAGGGGCCAGATCGTGGGTTGCTCGATGATCGCTCGGGACACCACGGCCAGCACACAAACAGAACGCGAGTTAATCCAGAATCAGGCGCAACTGGCCAGCGTCATCGAAACGGCCATGCACGCCATCATCAGCGTAGACCACCAACAGCGGGTGATTCTTTACAATCGAGCTGCCGAACGAATGTTTGATCGCCCGGCCAGCCGGGCAGTGGGCGGCTCCTTGGAACCGCTCTTTGCCGCCTCCTTCCGTCAACATCTGTCCCTTCTGGGGGAAACCGTGCAGGACCGCCTGGAGACGTTCGGACTGCGCGCCGACGGAGAGCAGTTTCCGCTCGAAGCAGCCATCTCGCAACTGACGGTGAACGGTCAGAAACTGTATACATTGATAGTGCGCGATCTGACCCTGCAAAAAGCCTTGGAAGAACAGTTGCGACAAAGTCAGAAACTAGAGGCATTGGGCCAGTTGGCCGGGGGAATAGCCCACGACTTTAACAACCTGCTGATGGTCATCCTGGGCTACACCGATGATTCCATGGTAAGGACAGCCAGCCGAGAATCGCTGAAGCACAATCTGGGCGAGATTCACCAGGCCGCCAGTCGGGCCGCTGCCCTGACGGGCCAGTTGCTGACCTTCAGTCGCAAGCAGATCCTGATGCTCCAGGAGCTAAGTCTCAATCAGGTGGTTTCCGACCTGCACAAAATGTTAGAGAGATTGATCGGTGAGAACATCTGCCTGCATACCAATTTATCAGCCAGGCTTCCCCGGATCCGAGCCGACCAAAGTCAGATCCAGCAAGTGATCTTAAACCTGGTCGTCAACGCCCGCGACGCCATGCCCGAGGGCGGCCAGTTGCACCTGGAAACGCAAGAAGTTCATTTGGACGACGAATATGTGGCCAGCCATCTGGGGGTCAAGCCGGGGGACTACATCATGTTGGCCGTCACCGATACGGGCGCGGGTATGACCCGGGAAACTCAAAAGCGGATCTTTGAACCCTTTTTTACGACCAAAGGGATCGGCCAGGGGACCGGACTGGGGCTCTCCACCGCTTTTGGGATTGTCAAACAGGCGGAAGGTCACATTCTGGTCTACAGCGAGGTGGGTCGCGGGAGTGTTTTCAAGGTGTATTTACCCAGCCTGCCGACGCCCGACTCGGACCGTTGCACAGGCAGAGTTGCCCCCCCAACCCTGCAAACCGGCAGCGAGACCATTTTGATGGTCGAAGACGACAAACCTTTGCGACGATTAATGACGCGAATATTGCGCGACTCCGGATACAATATGCTGGTAGCGTCGGACGGCGCGAGTGCCCTGTCGATCGTGAGGCAGCATCCCGAGAAGATAGACCTGCTGCTCACCGACGTGGTCATGCCAGGGATGTCGGGACGAGTACTGGCCGAGACACTCCAGGGCAGCCGATCTGACCTGAAAGTGGTCTATATGTCCGGCTACACATCCGACGCCATCGTACGCCTTGGCATTGTAGAGGGGCAGGCCGACTTTATCCAAAAACCTTTCTCCCCGGCCGTGCTGCAAGACAAGGTTCGTCAGGTGCTGGACGGAGCGTAGCGGCCGGCCTACCGACGAGGATCGCCAGGGAGTGATCACAGGGTTGGCTTGAACGATCGAAGTGCCCTGCGGGGAATTGGGACCGGCCGGTGGAAGAGGCATCGGTGATGACATTCTTTGACTGGGCTGACTGGGTCCTCTCCGAGACCCGTTCTACGACCCTGACGGAAACTACCTTGTTGCAAAAGCTCTGGAAGGGTTACGGAGACCTGCATCGGCTGAGTCTGAGTGGGGGCGACCTGGCGTCGGCCATTCTCAAAAAGGTGATTCCACCCGCCGGGGCCGAGACGGTGTCGGACCTTCGCAAGCGACGCAGTTATGCGGTGGAGCAGGTGTGGTATCAGGTTGAATCGCGATATTGCGACGACAATTGTCGCGTGGCCGACTGCTACGCCGTGGCCGGCCATGCAGGGACCCTGCTCTTGCTATTGGAAGATCTGAACAGGGCCGGTTTTCATCCCCGTCGACCCCCTTTGGCGCTGCACATCCGGGGAGGGCTGAGCTGGTTGGCGCACTTTCATTCACGCTTCCTGGGGGCGCGACCGGTTGGACTGTGGGAGCAGGGAGGCTACTGGCATCTGGACACCCGTCGCGAAGAGTGGCGGGGGATGCCCTCGGGATCGCTGAAAGAGCACGCCGAAGTGTTGGACCAGCGCCTCCAGAGGGCTCGCTATCAAACCCTGCTTCACGGTGATAGTAAACCGGCCAATTTTTGCTGGAACGCCCGGGGCGAGGCGGCTGCCGTGGACTTTCAATATGTGGGTCCGGGGTGCGGTATCCGCGACGTGGCCTACTTTCTTGACTGCTGCCTCAGCGCCAGCCACAGTGAGAACCAGGCAGGCGGTTGGCTGGACTACTATTTCGCGGTATTGCGCCAGGCGATACACCAGGATGGACACGAACTGGACGTTGCCGATCTGGAGAGAGAGTGGCGCATGCTTTTTCCCGTGGCCTGGAGCGACTACTGTCGCTTTTGGCAAGGCTGGAGCGGATCATCCGGGTTGGGCCCGTACAGCCAGCACCAGTTAAGCCTGGCCCTGGCAACGGAGTAGGCTGCCGGAGGGGCAACTTTTTGCGTGGACCCTTAGGGAATGGTCCACAGGTAGAGCTGTTTGCAGTCGACCGTCACCATGCAATCGGCCGGCCAGTCGCCCATATCGAAACTATGCGAGACCACGCGGGTGCCTGGCCGGAGGGCCACCAGACGAGAGCGCAAAGCTCGATTGACCGAGGTTAGCAAGTAGAGGGCGATCACCGTGGCTTCGCTGAGGTCGACTTGAAAAAAGTTGCCCACGCGAAAGTCCACGTTGTGAGAGCAGCGCGCCAATCGGGCATTTTCGTGACAGCGCGCAATCAGGCCCGGATCGAGGTCGAAGCCGATGGCTCGAGCACCCCGGGCAGCGGCGCCAATTACGATGCGGCCATCGCCACATCCCAGATCGTAAAGGGTATCCCGTGAGGTGAGCGCAGCCAGATCCAGCATGCCCTCAACCACGGCCGAGGGACTGGGAACATAGCGAATATCCTTCTTCAAGGGTAGGCCTTCGGCAAAACCGCCAGGGCCCTTTTTACTGGCGTTGACGATTCGGCAACATGCCTGCCAAACCCATGCGGGGGCAGACCTCTACAATAGTGCTCGATGAATGAACTGGATGGCCCCAACCGCAACTGCTTTCGCTCTCTCAGTCCGGTGGCCGGACGGGCGACTGGCCCGGCCCCCGTGTCCGCGCGTGATGACCGCTTCCAAAGCGCCGACGAGCGGGATGGCGTAGTCTGCGGTCCGAGCTGGCCGGTTATCTCGTTGGCCACGCTGGGAGCGCTGATCAACACGGCTGGAGTGGTCCACGCCCAGGTGCAGGCGCCACAGCCTCCCGCGCCTGGACCCACCCTGATGCGAGCCAATGGGCGCCAGGTAGAGGACGATCCGCCTCTGGTGGTGGCTCACCGGGGTTCTACCGAGAACGCCGTGGAAAATTCGCTGGAGGCTTTCCGCGACGCGCTGGCCGACGGCGCTGATGCCATCGAACTGGACGTGCATCTGACCTTGGACCGCGATCTGGTGGTGATTCACGATGACACTTTGGACCGGACCTATGGTCGCCCTGGCGTGGTACGCAATATGACCAGCGCCGAACTGCGCGAGATCGGCGTGCCCATGCTCAGCGATGTGCTGGCACTGCCTACCGACTGCAAGTTGATCGTGGAGATCAAACACCCGAAGGGCGGACATCACCAGGGCATTGAACAGGTTTTAGTGGATCAATTGCACAGGGCCGGAGCGGACGATCGGGCCATCGTGATCTCGTTTGACGAGACTTCGCTGAAGAAGCTTGAAGAGATCGAACCGGAGCTGCCGACCGGCTACCTCTATTCCGGTCGCCCCATTGATCCCAAGCAGGTCAGAGACGAACTGGGCATCGAGTATCTTGGCCCCAATTTTGCGCTGGTCCACGAAAACTACGTGAGTGAAGCTCACGAGGCTGGCCTCAAAGTCAACCCCTGGACGGTAAACACGACCCGAGACCAGCGGCGCATGATCGCGCTGGATGTGGACGCCATTACCACCGACAATGCCGGCCAGTTGGTGAACTTGCTCCAGTATGACCGATAGGTAGATGCATCATCCCGAGCAACTGCCTGCCGCCGGCATTGTCTACCCAAGAAGTAGAATTTCCAACTGACTGGCAATCGTTGCCAGTCAGTTGGAAATTCTACTTCTTGGGTCAGGTGATATTCCCCATCAGGGGATGGCTGGAAGTGCCAGGGCTCGCAGGATGGCTCGCTCCACCTGTTGCAGGTATAGGCCCGGCAAAGTGCCGATCCTATGCAACAATTTGGTTCGATCCAGGGTGGTGATTTGATTGCCCAATACCAGGCTCTCCCGCGATAAGCTGGCCGTTCCCAGCGGCAGGTGGACCGTGGTCGGACTTTGGTTCTGGACGGCTGTTGTAAGCGGCACCACGATCAAGGAGCGCCAGGTGGGGGTGTCATTGAAGCCGTCGTTGGAGACCAACAAGACCGGTCGGCGGCCCGTTTGGTCGGATCCGGACCGGGGGGCTAAATCGGCCCATAGAATGTCCCCTCGTCTCACCACTGATCGTCCTTAAGCAATTCCCAGAGATGGGCGGAACCGTCGGTGACCGGAGAATCGTGAGCGGTTTGCGCCATCATCGGCACGCGGACGTGCTGACGACCGGCGCCAGATGTCGGTCTCGACGCCCGCGGCCTCAAGACTCACTACCAGCGCGGGTTGGACCACGGCGCCTCGGTTATCTGACGCGGCGTCGCGACAGTCCACGGGCTGTACTCCGCCGTTGCTGCTTGCTTAGGGATACATTTCGTAATTAATCAATTTACGTTTTGGCAACAAATCGGCGGGCTCGTCAACCATGCCTTATCCCGGAGGGGCTATGCTACGTTCATGTGACCCTAGAGAGCGAACCCTCAGGGTCAAGGAGAGAGAATGTTTCAAGGTCTGTTGTCTGGATTCAAAAGTCTGTTCGCCGCCAAAAATACTTTCGCTACCAAAAGCCTTTCTCGGAGCGCAGATGGGAGCTTTCGCGAGCGCCGTAAGTTGACTCGAATGCGCTGTTCCTACGAAGTCAAGGGAACTCTGGGCGAGAAGAAATTCAAAGCCACGGTGGTCGACATCGGCGTCCAGGGCTTGAAGATGCGCACCGGAGAGAAACTCAAAATCGGCGACAAGGTCCGCTTGGCCCCGCCCACCGAGGGAGTGGGCAACACAGCGGCTCCGGTCGAGGGTAAGGTGCTCTGGATTAAGACCACCGACAAGACATTCTCCCGTCACGCGGGCTTGATCTTTACCACCGAAAACGACGATATGGGCCAGTCCTGGGTCAAGCTATTGCTCAAAGAATTGGGGTTAAAGCCCAAGAACATTTTGACCAGACGTCGCTTCATTCGCGCCGACTGTTTTCTGGACGCCAAATACACAGCCAAGCAGGTGGGCCGCGAAGTGACCGGGCGCGTCTACAATCTGGGCGTGGGTGGCATGCTCTTGGAGAGCAATTACGAACTTCCCGAAGACGAAGGCATCGAGATCGAATTCGTGCCCCCCGAGGGGCTGCCCATCCTGAGGGTGCTGGCCTGGCCGGTGAGCATCACCAAAGACGGCACGGTGCGCTTGATCGGTCTGGAATTTCGCGACCAGACCGCCCGCCAAGTGGATCTTCTGAGGCAATACTTAAAATTACTGCTCAAACCCAGCTTTAACAACGAGCGTGGATAGGATTCACTTAGTTAGAAGTGTTGGCACACTGCGTGCCTCTGGCCAACTGCTCGGGAGGTTCTATGATCGACGAACAGGATCCGCAGGCCTACTTCGACGACGAGCTGGCTCCCGGGAAGCGCGAAGAAATCCAATCCCGCCTTGATTCTTTCCCGGCCGATGGGCAACGCCTCAAAGAGCTCCAGGTCCTGCACAGTCGCCTGCAGAGCTTGCCTCGGGTTTCGCCACCCGGGCTGGCGGAGAGGGTGCGCGCTCAACTGCCCGGCGGCCGTCCCGTCAGCGTGCCGGTTGGCTGCTGGGATTGTGGAGGCCGGACAGGTTGTGACCGAGGGAAAAGAGCAGATTTCAAACAAAGGCGGGCCGGTCAAGGTTCGTCCGGCTCACTGAACTCCCACGGAGCGAAAGTAGTGATACAGGGCCAGGCCGGCCCCGCCTAACTCGCGGCGTCGCACCAGGTAAAACTGCCGCCGCCGGGCCAGCAATGGATCCCGGAAGGGCTGCAACAACCCCGCCGCCTCCTCTCGCGCCGTGACCCAGGAGGACAACACGGCCAGCCCCAGGTTGGCGATGACGGCCTCCTTGAGGGCTTCACTGGAACCGGGCTCGCGAACCTTGCGAAAGCTGTCCAACAGTTGGCCCAGTAGGGATTCGGCCTGAATGCGGGAGCTGGAGCCTACTTCTCTCAAGAGCAGCACCTGGTCGCGAACCTGCTCCGGGCCAATCTGCGGAGCAGCCAGCAAAGGATGACTGCTGGCCGCGACCAGTCGCAGCCAATCTGATTGCCAGGCGTCCCAGGAGACACCTGGCCTGGGATACTCGCCCACGATTCCCAGGGAAGCGCGCCCGGTCCGCACTGCTTCCAGTGTTCTTCGACTGTTGCGAACCGATAGATCGACCTCAACGCGGGGGTATTGTTGCTGAAAGCGCGCAATGAGGTATGGCACTCGATAGGTCCCTGGAGTGGACGAAGCCATCAGGTGAACGCTTCCGGTCAATTCCTGTCCGACATTGCTGTCGCGTTCTCGCAACTCCGCCACCAGGGCAAGAATTCGCTCGGCTCGCCCGCTCACCCAGTCCCCCAGTGGGGTTGGCAGCATTCCTTGTGATGTCCTTTGGCAGAGCTTTCCCCCCAGACTCTCTTCCAGCCCGCGAAGGTGACTGGATACGGCAGGCTGACTGATACACATTCGCTCGGCGGCGCGGCTCACGCTCTTCTCAGCCACCACGGTAAGAAACACCTCGAGACTGTACAGGCTTACATCTCTCATCGGAAATTTCTTATATCACACTCTACAAAATTTGTATTGGCCTAATATTGCCCGGCTGCCTACAATATTCTCGATGCAAACCTCTGAATTGCGCGCCCAGGTTGCTCAGGTGTATTCCCGATTGGCCCTGGACCCACGGGACAACAGCCCATTTCCGGCCGGACGGTCCCTGGCGGAAAGCCTGGGCTACCCGATCTCGCTGTTGGACGAATTGCCCCCGGAGGTTGTAGAGACTTTTGCCGGAGTTACCCCCATCAGCCTCTCCGCCCTGCTACAGCCAGGTCAAAAAATACTCGACCTGGGTTGCGGAGCCGGCCTCGACAGCCGCATTGCCGCCCTCAGGGTGGGACTCCAAGGCACCGTGGTTGGGGTCGATTTTAGCTCGGCCATGCTCGACCGGGCCCGTCGAGCGGGGGTGCCAGACAATGTAAGGTTTGTGGCTGGCGACGCCGAGGGCCTGCCCTTCGGCGACGAATCTTTCGATGTTGTACTGGTCAACGGTATCTTCAACCTCAATCCCGACCGGACGGCTATCTTTCGGGAGGTGCATCGGGTGCTGCGCCCGGGGGGTCAGGCCTTCGTAGCCGAATTGATCTTGAAACCAGAGGCCCAGGTTCCTGTTACACCCGGCAACTGGTTTGGGTGAATCGCCGGGGCTAAAGAAGGCGGTGCCTTCTTGGAAGAGTTTCACGATTTTTCCTATGCCCACTTCCTCTGGACGGGCCGCAATGCGCGTACGCGGAATGCCCTGGTGCTGGCCGCCGAAGTGGAAGCCCGCAAATGAGGGGACCCCCCCCGATTCCAGCTCTTCGATGTCCCGGCTCAGGAGAGGACGAATACCCGGTTCTGGGTAGGACACGCCCTGCTCGGCCGTGTCAGAGGTTGTCATGAACCGATCCCTTCTTTTCCGATTTAATGACCATAGAGCCCGAGGCAGGGACCACTTGAAGTAGAGGTTACCTGAACTGGCGTCACACAATTGGAGGAAAACCATGAAGCGAATTTTCAGTCTGCTCGTCGGAGCCCTGGCCTTGACCGGAGCGGTTTGGGCCCAACCCTGCAATCAGCAGGGCTACACTCAGGGCTACCAGGTTCAGGTGCCCTACGGCCACTACTACTGCAATCAGCACGCACAGTATTGCAATCATCCCCAGTACAACTACAGTACTCAGTCGGGGTTTGGCCTGACTACCAACTCGGCAAACAGTGGCTGGTACAGCGATAACTCCAGCTACAACCATAACAATGCAGCCTGGAGCAACAACAACAGTTGGGGCAACCGCAGTTGGGGCAACGGCAATTGCGACAACGGAAATCGAAATAATTGGAACAATCGTTGGAACGGTAACCGTTACCAAAATCAAGGGCGCTACCAACGCCAAAATCGAAACTGTCGAAACTAGTCTAGTCCCGGTTCCCCAGTCCCCTCCCAGTAGCCTGGCCGGCCTCGGCCAGGCCTTTTTGCTTGGACGAAAAGGCAGGCGACTGGGGGATTTTCGGCCCCGAGCCTAGAATGCCCGGCCGAACAGAGCAGGAAGGGGGACTGGTACAGCATGAATTTGAGCCGTTGGAAGCTGGCTGCGGCGGCGTGGCTGTGGTCAACCGGAGTTTGGGCTTTGCCTCAGGACCCCACCGTGATGCAGGGTCAGGTTCAGGTCAATTCGGCCGCCAGCCTGATGCAAATCCTGCAATCCTCGCCTCAGGCCATTGTCAACTGGAGTTCTTTCAACATCCGGCCCGACGAGATTGTGCGCATATTCCAGCCCAGTCAACTTTCGGTCATTCTCCATCGAGTCACCGGGCTGGACCCGTCGGTCCTGGAAGGCATGTTGCAGGCCAACGGGCGCGTCTTTTTGATCAATCCCAACGGAATTCTTATCCATGCTGGCGCCCGCATCGATGTGGGAAGCTTCATGGCTTCCACTTTGAACATGTCTGACAGGGATTTCATGTCCGGCACTTATCGACTCCAGCAGCAAGACGACAAACCCATGGCCGCGCTGGTCAATCACGGCACTATCCAGGTCGGCGATGGTGGATTTGTAATGCTGACCTCCCCACTGCTGCACAACGGTGGGATGATTCTGGCCCAGTCAGGCCAGGTCCGCTTGGGAGCAACCACCCAGGCCACCTTTTCGGTCGACGGGCAGGGCCTGATGCAATTTAGTATGCCTGACGGGTTTCGCCACGATTTCGAAGGCGCCACCCCCAACGGCACCGTGCTGATGACTCCAGGCCAGATGACCCAGTTACTGGCTCAAGTGATCGCTCATCCCTCCATCCAGGAGGCTCCCGCGTTGCCCCCGGAGGGTTTGCTGGTGCACAGCGGCACGATTGACGTGGGCAATGGTAGCATTCGCCTCGATTCGAGCCGTGCCACCGTAACCACCCCGGCCAGCCGGCTTTTGGCCAATTCTAGCCAGGCTGCAAATTCGGGCGACATTCGGGTGCTGTCGGCCGGACTGACCCTCAGCACCGGTCAGATCGAAGCCACCGGCACGGGTCCTGCCCAAGGGGGGTTTGTGGAGGTGAGCGGCAGTCGCATCGGTTTGCACGGGCCCCTCAATGTAAGCGCGCAGTCTGGTCAACACGGACAACTGCTGATCGACCCGGGCAACATCACGCTGATCGACGCCCCGGCAACGACAGGTTCGGCCGATGCGTTGCTGAACAATGTCAATTTCCTCGACGGGGGTCTGACAGAGACGGTTTCCACCGGATCGATCAACGCTGCGACGGGCACCGTGGTGCTGGAGGCCACCAACGACATCACTTACGCGCCTGGCTCGGGGAGCCCGGGGATCAGCACAGCGGCCAACCTGATTATGAGCGCCGGCAACAATGTCGCCCTTCACGGTCAAACCACAATATTCGGCGTCTCGCCTGTCAGAATCACCAGCAACAGCCTGAACATCACTGCCGCTAATGTTGACCTGAATGGTAGTTCTCCGCCGGGCGGTATTAACATCACCACCACCGGCGGCGATTTGCGTGTCAACGCGAGCAATACCCTTTCCGTCGGCCCCGCCACGATGGTCAGTGCCGGCGCACTCGCCCTGAACGCCACCAACGGTTTGGCGGTGAGTGCCGGCAACTTGACCAGCGCGGGCAACCTGGTGATGCAGAGTGGGAATGGAAGTATCGGGGTGTCTGGGTCCGACTGGCGGTTGACCGGTGCAAATGTGAACCTGACGGCTTCTGGTGCTGTGGCCCTGGATGACTTTTCAGGGGTTCCCCTTATCAATGCTACCGCGGGCACGGTCGTCATTCAGGGCGGCAATGTTACCCTGCACAATCGCTTTGATTCTCCCGTGCGCCTGTTCTCCACGGCGGGCGTGCAGGTGAATGCCACGCAGGATCTGACCTTCAATATTGGCAGCTTTTTTGGGGGACCGAGCTCTCATTTGTTGACGACGGGCCCTAACACCACTCTGACGGCTGGTCAAGACGTCATTTTAAATGTGACCGCCGTGGCCCAGGACAACGCCATCAGCGCCGGTCCGCCCTTGCGCATTCAGGCCGGTCGCGATGTGCGGGTGGGGCCCCTTCCGGCCGGCGGCGGAGGCGCGATTACCGTTGTCGGGCAGTCCATCAATGTGACGTCGGGCCGCGACACCACAGTGAACGCCGTGACAGACGTGAATTTCACCACCACGACCGGCGACCTGCGCCTCGAGGCGGGGCGCAATCTGACCTTGACGGCCCCCACCGCCGCTCGGTGGAATTCGGTGGGTGACATTGATGTGATTGCCCCAACCTTTACGGTGAACAGCTCCCCATTCACCGTAAATTCCAGCACCGGCAACGTTTCACTGAGTGGTGTAAGTCCGTCGGGGACGGTCACTTTACTGGCAGCCAACAATTTACACGTCGGAGCCATCAACAATGCCTTCAATGCCAACTTGAGCGGGGCCAATATCACTCTCTCCTCTTTCCAGAATATTACCGGCGGTAACATCGCCATTACCACCCCTGGAGTGCTGAGCGACCTGGTCACCACAACCAACCTTACCGCTCCTACCTTAGGCGGCCTGGGTATTGTGGCCGGCACCATTCGCGGGACGGGGCCGTTCAACGGCTTTGCCGTCCCCAACGTCACGGCGGGCCTGCCCTTCGTAGAGGTGACCGGCGGCAATGTCAACTTGCCGCCGCTCGCAGCCGCTTCCTTGCTGCGTTTGAACGGTGCCAACATCAATGTTACGACTAGGCCCGGGCAGACGGGCGACATCTATATCGACGGGGTTCTGCAAGGGGGAGGGCCACCGCCACCGCCACCACCGCCACCACCGCCACCGCCGCCGCCAGGACCGGCACCGGCACCGGCCAATGTCGACAGTGCAACCGATGAGTTTGGGCTGACTGCGGAGCAACTGGCGCAATTGCGCAATCAACTGGCCCAAAGCAACCCCTTCCTGGGCAATCGCACCGGCATGAGCGACGTCCTCTCCGAGGTCGAACGGGAGCGAATTGTCGAGATTTCGCCCACGCTTGACCTGATGTCCCCCACCCTATCGGTCGCGCTGACCCGCACCATGGAGCCGATGCAGCCCTCCGATCTGAAGTTGTTTGAAGGGATTTACTCGGCCGTGAACGATGAAACCCGCGACAAAAAAAATGCGGCTTACGCTACCATGGTCGATCAGGAAGTCCGCGAAATCTGGGAGGTTCGCTACTGGCGACGGCTGATCGAAGGAATCGTGCTGTGGGAGGAATCCCTGTGATCGTTGGTAGGTCCCTGACAAGTCTGGCCCTGCTGGCCAGCCTGAGTCTCCCCGCCCTGGCCCAATCCTCGCCGCCTGCGGGCGAGACAGAGGTTCGAGCCCGCACCCGTAAGGTGACAAAGTTTGTCGTAGAGGGCAACACCCTGCTGGCCGATAGCGAGCTGCAAAAATTGCTGCGAGTATACGAAGGTCGCGATCTCACCCTGGACGAGATGAAGGAAGCCGCCCGTGACCTCACTTCCCTGTATCAACGCCAGGGCTACTATTTGGTGCGTGCCATTATCCCCAAGCAAGCGTTTGACGGTAGCGAAGTAAAGATTCTCGTGCTCGAAGGCAAAGTGGGCAAAATCACCGTGGAAGGTGCCGACAATTACGACCCCGAGTTCATTCGCAGCCGCTTTGAAGCGGCTATCGAGAATGACACGTTTCGCTCGGAAGCCTTCACGCGCTCGCTGACGCTGCTCAACGAATTGCCCGATCTGGATGTGAAGGCCGTGCTCTCCTCGTCGCCCGACACCCCTGGAACGGCCGATTTTGTGCTCCAGGTCAAGGACGAGAATCCCTTTCATATCGGTCTGGATTACAACAATTACGGGACCAGCGCCACGGGATTACACCGCGTGGGGCTGAACGTAGATGCCGGTAACCTGCTGACCCAGGCGGACGCCCTGTCGGTCCGCGGAGTGATCGGATTTCCCTCCCGCAATAATAACTTTGTTCAGGTGGGTTACTCACTTCCCGTGAATCTCGATGGCACCACGGCGGGTTTCAGCTATGCTAACGGGGCCTTCGCCGTATCGGAAGGCCTGGGGCTCATTTTGGATGTGCGCGGCAATGCCAACATCTATACCTTCAATGTCTCCCATCCCCTGGATCGGTCGTTGGATTTCTCGTCCAACCTGGGCCTGGCCGTGTCGCACAAGGACATCGCCAACAATTTCTTTGGTGGCCGCGTGCCCTTTTCCCACGACAAATACACCATGGCCAGGCTGGCATACGGGGCCGATTGGCGGGGACCGGGCGGACGCACCATTGTGCAGGCCTCGGTGGCCCAGGGTCTGGGGGGCACGGGTGCCTCCGATCCGTTGGTGAGTAGGGTGGGTGCCAATGCTGGATTTACTCGCTTTAATCTGGACGCCGCCAGAGTTCATCGGCTCGGCGACGGTCTCTATGGGGTCTTGCGGGGCTCGGCCCAATGGTCTACAACACCCCTCTTTGTGGCCGAGCAGTTTGCTCTGGGCGGTCCTGATACGGTGCGAGGCTACCAGCAGGCCGAGTTGCTGGGCGACCGAGCCTATCTGATGGGCGCCGAGTTGCGTTGGTCCCCCGACCAGGAGAATCCCGACAAGTTTCAGTTTGTTTTCTTCGTCGATCACGGTGGAGTTTCGCTGGTTCAGCCGCAACCCGGCGACCTTACCAGCGGCAACACGCTGACTGGCGCCGGCCTGGGCTTTCGCTGGGGCATGTTTGACAAGACCAACCTGCGCTTCGATCTGGGCTTCCCACTGCGAGATAAGCCTCAGGGAGGCGGCCGAGCTCCGGCCGTATACACGGGGCTGCAGACTCAGTTTTAGCCGTCGGCTGGGGCTCGGCTCTGCTAAGGGCCCGTCCCAAAATAACATACATAGACACTCGGGCCGTCGATCCATCCCCGCCAGCAGCGTCACGTCTCGGTTAAATATGACCCGATATTCGCCCTCGCCGCTCCTTGCTGGAGGGGCGCCTCGACGACCGGAGTGACCAACTTATTCCGGGACGGGCCCTGAGTTTGCCGACCTGATTGGGTAAGGATGCAATTGCTGCAAGGCCCGATTAAGACGGAATCGTTGAGACGGAACGCTCCGGTGTCGGCGAAGACCGCGAACCGATCGCGGGAAAGATCCTCTGGATAGCTGCCTGGGCCCAGGCGGGCCGCTCTTCAACAAAATGTCCTGGTCAGGATCCGCGGCCGGTTAATTCACTCTGCCAACGCAGCCTGACGGCGCTGCCAGTCCTGTTCCAGAAATCCGTTGACTTCGGACCAACTGGCCGCCTGGGTCAACTGCTCAAAGGTACCTGCTTGAAGAATCTCGTTGGCAGCACGCATTATGCGCCCCCAGGCGGTCCGAGCCAGGGCCCCACCCAGACTGATGCGGCGCACGCCCAGCTCGCTGAGTTGAGATACCGTAAATGTGGGAGAGCTGACCAGCACATTGATCGGTTTTGGGGGCGCAGGCCTGCACCACGGCCATCACCTCTTCGGTGGTCTTGAGGCCGGGGGCGTAGAGACAGTCTGCTCCACAAAACAGCCGGCTTGATGCAACTCGCGAAAGGTGTGGCGCTTTTGGGTGACGGTCATGAGGGCTTCAGATTCGCCGCCCCAATGTCCGTGTTGAAGTCATCCACACCTGGCCGTCTACACCTGCATCCGTGTCTAGCGCGCCCGCCACGATTGAAGGCGAAGGGGCCAGTGGTCTCCCTAAGGTAAATGTTGGACATTGCGACGTTGACAAAAAATGTCGCGTGCACTCTGCGGTGAAAGGAAGTGAGCTGCTACCCAGTTCGTTGACGATGGCTCTCAGGCAAGGCCCGATTGGGGGCAAGCCGAGGCCAAATTCCATTCGGCCGCCAGGGTTTTCAATTGAAGTAAGGGAGCTTGCAAGGCCCTACCGCGATGAGTCAGGCTGTAGGTCACGCGGGGTGGAATGATGGGCTCGTGATGGCGGTGGACTAGCCCGGCCTCTTCCAATTTGCGCACACGCTCGGTGAGAACCTTGGCAGAGATACCGGGCAGGCGTTTCTTGAGCTCGCCAAAACGCAGCTCGCCATGTTCTTGGAGCAACCACAAGATGTAGCTGGTCCAGGACCCGGAGAGCAGGCACAAGAGCCCGTGGAAAGGGCATGCGAGTTCGCTGTAATCCTGAAAGTTGCGCATAGTTTCTCCTTAGTAACTAGTTACTTTTACGTACCTACTTGAAAATATACCCTAATGCGCGTAAAAGTAAATCAGTAGCAAAAAGTAACCAAGGAGAATCACTCATGAAATTATACTATGTCGCCGGCGCATGCTCGTTGTCGCCCCACATTCTGCTCCACGAACTGGGTATCAAGGCCGAATTGGAACGGGTTGACCTTTCGACCAAGAAAACCGCTTCCGGTCAGGATTTTCTCAAAATCAACCCCAAGGGCTACGTGCCCGCACTGCAGCTCGACTCGGGTGAGGTGTTGACCGAAGGAGTGGCCATCGTCAGCTACCTGGGCAGTCTCAAGCCCGACTTCGGTCCCAAGCCGGGAACGCTCGAGTTCTTCCGCCAACTGGAATGGCTGACGTTCATTTCTAGTGAGATACACAAAGGCTTTGGACCGCTCTTCGCAGCCGCCTCGGACCCCGAAGTCAAGGCTAAAGGCTTTGAAAAGCTGAAGCCGCGCCTGGCCTTCCTTAACCAACACCTGCAGGGCAAAGACTACCTGCTGGGACAGTTTTCCCTTGCCGACGCTTACTTGTTTACCACCCTGAGCTGGACCAGCTATCTGCAAATCGAGCTGGGCGGCTATCCGGCCGTGATGGCCTACCTCGAGCGAATGGGCCAGCGACCGGGCGTCAAAGCTGCACAAGAAGCCGAGAAAGAACTGAGTCCGGCCTGATGAGCTGGAAGCAGACGCGCCTGACCGATCGGATCGGGCTTTCGTTTCCGATTGCGCAAGGTCCCTTTGGCGGCGGTCTCTCTTCTTCGGCGTTGGCGGCCGCGGTTGCCAACGCCGGTGGATTGGGTTCGTTTGGAGCGCATCACCTCGGGCCCGACGCCATCTTTGAGCAGGTCGCCGAGATTCGCTTGCAGACCCAGAGCGCGTTTGCTCTCAACCTTTGGGTCAACGACCGTGACCCGGGCGGAGAGAGGCGGACCCGCCAGGAGTACGCGGGCAATCTCCGCTGGCTGGAGCCCTACTGTCAGGAGTTGGGATTTGACGTGCCGCCCTTTCCTGTGAGGGTTGGCGAGAAACGCTGTCGGCGACGCGGTATCGTGACTCTGGGCACAGCCACCAGCGCGGAAGAAGCCCAGGCGCTTGAGGCCGCCGGGGTGGATGCCATCGTGGCCACTGGCTTTGAGGCCGGGGCTTGCGAAGAATCGGCGGCTTAGCCCATCCACCGCGAGAAACTGTTCAGCCCTGGCCGCCTGGCGCGGGCCATTCACAATCGTTTCACCGAGGAAATGCGTAACTGGCGGCCGGCCCCTTACACCAGCATGTTGTCGCAGTCGCGAGGAGGCCAGACCGGTCACAAGTATCAAAGGAAATGGGCCCAAGAACTTTTTTCATTGGGTCCTCCCAGGTGAGAAAACAGGATTGAACCGGGCTACAGGGTTGCGGCCTTCCCAGGGTTTTTTGCCGGTCGACTTGAAACCGGATAACCATGCGTTTTGTTGCGGTTTTGCTGGTATTGTTGATTTCTTTCGGATGGGCCCAGCCCGCCGGCGAGTGGAAGGTGACCGAGAGGTTCGAAGTGCCCATGCAGGGTACCTGGATGCATCAGCCAGCCACCCAGACTTTTCAGGCGCGCTGGAAAAACGGCTCGGCGGCCACTTTGAGGCTGGAGCGCTTTGAGCCGGAGTCCGTGGTAATCACGCGCTACGACGACAGCGGCCCTACGGCCGGCTTGCGAGTTCGCTATGAAGGGCGGCGCCAGGGTCCTTCGGTCCAGGGAACCGTTCTCTGGTCATGGTCTGACCAGGTGCGTAGAGGCACCTGGTCGGCCGTTTTGCCCGCCGAAGCCGAGGCCACGGCCCCTTAGGGCGTCCAGTCGTCTTTGGCGGTGACCGATTCGATGAAGGCAATCAGCAATTTGACCAGATTGTCCAGGTCGTCCAGCGAGAGCATTTCGCACGGGTTGTGCATGTAGCGCAAGGGTATGCCCAGCAGTCCTGTGGCCACGCCGGCGCGAGATAATTGAATGACGTTGGCGTCGGTCCCCGTGCCTATTCCGCTGGCGGCCACCTGGTAGGGGATCTCTTTCTTTTTGGCGACTTCCACAAAACGTCGAAAGACCTTGGGGTTGACGTTTGGGCCGCGCACGATCACCGGACCCGCTCCCAGTTTGATGTCGCCGGCCTTGCGCTTGTTGGCGTCGGGGATGTCCAGGGCGTGGGTCACGTCGATGGCGATGCCGATCAAGGGATCTACCGCATAGGTCGCCGCCTTGGCGCCCCGCAAGCCGATCTCTTCTTGCACGGCGGCTACCCCATAGACGCTGGCCTGAATATTCTTTTTCAGCCCGCGTAAGGTCTCCGAGACGCAGAAGATGCCGGCTCGATTGTCGAAAGATTTGGCCACGGCGCGCCCGCCCAGCATGTGCCGAAAGCCGGCGTCCATGGTGATGGAGTCGCCGATTTCAACCAGTTCCTTAGCCT
The DNA here is from genome assembly GCA_018780265.1 of bacterium. GTDB lineage: Bacteria > Vulcanimicrobiota > Xenobia > Xenobiales > JADMJV01 > JADMJV01. The sequence continues at coordinate 36,433 of JADMJV010000032.1, read as the reverse complement.
CGGCTCCGGTGCTGGCACCGATGTCCACCCACAACTGATGCAGCTCTGATTTCTTTTTGCGCTCTTCCGGGTCCATCAGGTGAATGGCCTTTTTGCCGAAGACACCGGGGATGGGACCGTTGGCCGTATGCACCAACACTCGCTGGCTCACGATCACCTCTTCGTCCCAGCCCCCGGAGGCGGCTACGAAGAGGTAGCCGCTGTCGTCGATATAGCGAATCAGAAAGCCGATTTCATCGCTATGACCGTCGAGAAGAATGCGCGGAGAGCCAGTCTGGTTGGCCACTGCCAAAACCGAACCCAAAATGTCGGTATCCACTCTGTCACAGACCTTGGCCACCCGCTCCCGAAAAATCGTCTGGACATTTTGTTCGTAGCCGGCACTGCCGTGGGTTTCCACCAGTTGTTGAAGGTATTGAAGTGAGTCTTTAGTCATAGGCCAGGGCGTTTCGTCGGAGGTTGGCTGCCTCCTCGTAGGTTTTGACCGGGGCAAAGTTGCGCAAATAAGGGCAGTGAAACCACCCACTATCGATCAGATTATCGGCAATACCCCCCTGGTGCGACTTCAACACCTGGACGCCGGTTTGCCCTGGCCGGTCTGGGTCAAGTGCGAGCACCTCAATCCTGGCGGCAGCGTCAAAGATCGGCTGGCTCTGGCCATCATCGATGAAGCTGAGGCCCAGGGGAAGTTGCGCCCGGGCGACACCCTGGTCGAAGCCACCGCAGGCAATACGGGCATGGGCCTGGCTCTGGTGGGGCAGGCGCGAGGCTATCGGGTAGTCTGTGTGATGCCCGAGAAGATGAGCCCCGACAAGCGAGATGCCCTGGCCATGATCGGCGCCGAAGTGGTGGTCACCAGCAACGCACCCCTGGATTCGCCCGACAACTTTCGCAACGTTGCCGCTCGCCTGGCTCAAGAGAAAGGTTGGTTTTTAGCCGACCAGTTTGCCAATCCGGCCAATCCTCGCATACACTATCGAACGACGGGTCCCGAAATTTGGAGTCAGAGCCGGGGCGATCTGGCGGTTTTTGTCGCTGGCGCAGGCACGGGAGGCAGCCTGAGTGGGGCGGGCCGCTATCTCAAGGAGCAAAAGCCTGGCTTGCGAGTGGTGTTGGCCGACCCGGTAGGGTCAGCGCTGGCCAGCCTGGCTACTACCGGCCTGGCTCTGGGCGATGGTGCCTATCTGGTGGAAGGCATTGGCGGTAGCCAGGCCCCGCAAAATTTGGACCTTGGCCTTATCGATGCGGTAGAGACCGTCTCGGATGATGAAAGCTTTGAGGTTACCCGTCAGTTGATTCGGCGAGAAGGGCTCTGGGTAGGTGGCTCGTCGGGCACGGCCGTGGCCGCGGCCCTGCGCTGGGCGGCTCGACCCGAGGCCGGCGGTCCCGTGGTGGCCCTGGTGACCGATTCGTGGGATCGCTATCGATCGCGGGCGTGGTTGCGCGAAAGTTTATTACAGGGAGTCCAAATTGTCTGAGGGATGGTTGCCCGGTCAACGGGTTCGCAACGAAGGGGAACCGGGCCTTGGCCTGGGAATTGTCAGCCAGCAGAGCAGTCCGCGCACGGTAGCGGTCTACTTTCCGGCTGTCCAAGAGAGCCGTATCTACAGTCTGTCCAGCGCCCCGCTGCGTCGTTTTCACCTGGCGCCAGGTCAGGTCGCCACACTGGCCAAGGGGGGCAGTTTTCGGGTGGAAAAGTTGTCCCTCAAAAACGGCCTGATTTTTTATACGGGTGGGGGTCGCACCATCTGTGAAACCGATCTTGCCGATAGGTGCACCTCGGCCGGTCCCACCGAGCGGCTGGCCGAGGGAGAACTGTCCCACGTCGACACTTTCGACTTGCGGGTCTTGGGGTGGCAGCAGCGCGGAGACATTTTAAGCAAGCGCTATCGAGGCCTAACCGGGGCACGCGTGGCCCTGATGCCACACCAACTGGCCATCGCTTGCAAGGTGGCCGGCCGCGAGCTTCCTCGCGTGCTGCTCGCCGATGAGGTTGGCCTGGGAAAAACCATTGAGGCCTGCATGATTTACTCGATGCTGCGCGCCGTAGGTAGGGCCGATCGCGTGCTGGTGCTGACGCCTGCATCGCTGGTCCATCAGTGGCTGACCGAGCTGTATCGACGCTTCAATGAGCTTTTCAAGGTGGCTCACAGCGAGTTACCTCCACTGATGGACGAAGAGACGATGATGCTGGGGTCCGGTGAAGACGAACTGGAGAACCCCTTTGAAGACGCTTCCCGCATTATCGCGCCCATCGAGTTGTTGCGCGACAAGCGCCACTTGCATCAGGCTTTGGAAACGCCCTGGGACCTGCTGATTGTGGATGAAGCGCACCATTTGCGCTGGTCGCGCCAGCAGCCCAGCCACGAGTATCGCTGCGTTCAGGCTCTGGCCCAGCGTTCTCGGGGGCTACTTTTGTTGACGGCCACTCCGCTGCGCCAGGGTCTGGAGACTCAGTTTGCCTTGATGCATCTGGTCGATCCGGACCGGTTCGCCAGACTGGAAGATTTTGTCGAAGAGACCACTCATCTGATGGAGGTGGGTCAGGCTGCCCGCGACCTTTCTGAGGGCCTGGCGGGGGCCTCCGAGCGTCTCCGCGACCTGTTTCCCGACGATGCTGATCTGCACGAGTGTCTGGATGAACCGGCCAAAGCCTTGCCGCTGTTGGTCGATCGCCATGGCACCGGGCGGGTGCTGGTGCGTAATCGGCGCGAGCGGCTGGAGGGTTTTCCGGGACGGAACTTGCGCCCTTACCCCTTGCCCTGTCCGACCAGTTGGAAGAATGCCGAAATTTATCCAGAAGTGGCCCAACTGGAGAAAATTTTGCAGCGCACCCCGGTGGCAGTGGGGGGAGGGGAGCGCACCAAACCGGTCCTCAAAGACGACCCTCGCTGGAATTGGACGGTGGAGTGGATTCGAGGATTGCCCGCCGGAACCAAGGTGGTGGTGATGGCCTCTAAGGTCAAGTCGGTCTTGCGCCTGGAGAAATTTTTTCGCGAAAAGACCGGCCTCAAGGTGTCGGTGTTTCATGAAGGGTTGAGTCTGATCGAGCGAGACCGTCAGGCCGCTTACTTTGCCGAGGATGACGGGGCCCAGGTGCTTCTGTGCAGCGAGATTGGTGGAGAAGGGCGCAATTTTCAATTTTGCAGTCACCTGCTTTTGTTTGACCTGCCCGTTCACCCAGATGCCCTGGAACAACGGATTGGACGCCTGGACCGCATCGGCCAACTCAATACCATTCAGGTGGCCGTGCCTTATGTGGAGGGAACGCCCAGCCAGGTGCTTTATGAGTGGCACAAACTACTGGGCGTGTTCGACCATCCACTGCCCAGTGGCGATCCCTTGATGGACCTGCTGCAAGAAGACTTGTTCGCCGTTTTGCAGTCGTTCCATCCGCGCAATCGAGCTCGTCACGGTGAATTGGAAGCCTTTTTGGAACACGCTGGCGACGTTTTGCGCCGGCATTTGGACAGTGTGCAGCATAACGTGGACTTTCTGGTCGACATTAACTCCTATGATCAAGCTTTGGGCGAGTCCCTGGCCGCCGAAATTGTGGCCGCGCCGACGGCGCCTTTGCAGGCCACCATCAGCCGGATGCTGGAGCACTTCGGGGTGGTCGAAGAAGAGTTGGCCACACCCGGACTACTAAAAATTAAATCGGGCGATTTGATGAAGGTCGAGCCGTACCCGGGGCTTCGCGAGGGTGGCTATCTGGCGACTTATGATCGGGCCATGGCCCTGGCTCGCGAAGAAGTGCAGTTTCTCAACATGGACCACCCTCTGGTGGAAGGGACGCTGGGACTGCTGCTGGATCAGGCCGAAGGGAAGGCCTGTACAGGACTGTGGGAGGGGGCGCCGGAGCAGACCATGCTGGTGCAATTTCTGTACCTGTTGCAGGCGGTCGGCCCCGCCAGGCTGGACCTGCACCGCTACCTGGCTCCTACCCCTCTGGTGGTGGCCATCGACATGAAAGGTAAGGTCCGGTCCGATTTGCAACCGCCTCGCCTGAGCAGCCTGGGAGGTCAACTGTGGAGCCGGCTTGCGGGCCCCATGCTGACCAAACTGCCGGGCATGGAAGAAACCTGCAATCGGGAAGCCCAGGATCAGTTGGGTGGATTGATCACCGATGCTATCGATAAGGCCCAGCAGCAGTTGAGCCACGAACAGCAACGATTGGAGTATCTGGCCCAACACAATAACGTCTCGGCGGCCGAGGTGACGGCCCACGCTGCCAAAATGGAAGAAACCCTGGAGTGCCTGCGGGCTGCCCGCGTGGAACTGGATGCCATTCGAGTGCTGGTGTTGGATCCACGTAAGGATGCCTGAACTCCCCGAGGTAGAAACGGTGCGCCGGTCCTTGTTGCCCTACCTGCCGGGCCGAGTCATTGAGGATGCGCTGGTTCGTCATCCCAAGGTGCTGGTGTTTCCTGACCCCGGGACTTTTGCCCGGCAGTTGCGCGGGGCACGCTTTGAGCGATTGGAACGGCGAGGCAAGTTGCTGATCTTTCATCTACCCCCTCTGGTGTTGCTGGTTCATCTGGGCATGACGGGGCAACTCACGTTTCGCGACCCCTCTCGGAGCGACCGACCTTTTGAACGTCACCCCACCACCGGTCTGCAGAGAACGGTCCAGCACGAGGTGGATTCCCACACCCACATTACTTTGCTTTTTGGGGACGGCTGCGCGGTTCATTACCGGGATATCCGCAAATTTGGCAAGTGGAGACTCTTTTCCCAGGACCATCCACGCCTTGGCCTGGAGTTGGCCCGGTTAGGTCCTGACCCACTGACGTCAGATTGGCAGTGGGAGCCTTTTTTTAGGACCGTGCGCGGCAGTCAGCGAGCCATCAAGGCGATTTTGCTGGATCAGGCGGTGGCGGCGGGAGTGGGCAACATCTACGCTGATGAGGCCCTTTTTGAAGCCGGGGTGCGTCCCGCCATCAAGGGGGCAAAATTGTCGGCAAGGCGGATTGGAAAAATATTTTCAGCCGTCCCGTCGGTTCTGGCCAAGGCTTTAGCCAATGGAGGCACGTCGTTTTCGGACTACGTGGACGCCGATGGAAAGAAGGGCAGCAATCAAGAGCAATTGCTCGTCTACGGTCGCTATGGGGAGCCTTGTTTTCGCTGCCAGAACGAGCTTGAGCGCAGCACTGTGGCCCAGCGCACCAGCACCTGGTGTAAGGTCTGCCAGCGCACCTGAAGAGGTCTTTTGGTGCTTGAGTAAAATTCCCTGGGCAAACCAAATGAGTCGCGTGAAGGAGGACCTATGGAGCGTTTTGATCGAGCCAGCACGGCTGCCGAGGTATATCAGGCTGGCCTGAATCTGGTCTTAGAGCGCCTTAAGCCAGAGCGCGCCTTGATTTTCTACGGCTACGATGACAAAGATCAGTTGTCGGCCCAGGTTGGCCACAACCTCGATCCTCGTACCGTGTTGGATATGGGCGATGTATCTTTGGGCATTCTGCAGGACGCAATGGAGGCGGGCGAGGCCAAGATGCTGGTGGACGCCATGCAAGACCCTCGTTTTGGTGAACGCACCAGCGCGGTGCTTTCCGGCATTCGCTCGGTGCTCAGTTGCCCGATTCGTGGCGACAGCGGAGATATCGAAGGATTGATCTATCTCGATAGTCGCATTCAGGTGGCCGCCTTTAAGCAGGCCGACCTGCCCTGGTTAAATGAACTGGCTCAGGCCATGCAGACCAGACTTAGCGCCGTCAACGCCTGAACTTCGGGCTTGGACGGAAAAGAATAAGGGCCCTGATTTTTCAGGGCCCTTATTTGATTGGTGCGGGGAGAGGGACTCGAACCCTCACGAGTTGCCTCACACGCCCCTCAAACGTGCGCGTCTACCAATTCCGCCATCTCCGCAGAAGTCGCCCGTATTATATCAAACGCGATTTGGTTGTCAACCAAGGTGAAATAGCGGGACAGGTCGAACTGTGCCGGCCATGAATTCCTCGACCAGCCCGAGCGGGCTTTTAGCGAGGGGGGAAGAGATTCAGGCGTTCGCAGAGCGCCTCCTCAGTTGCCAGGTCATCGCGGTGGATGCCGAGATGGACTCGTTTTACAGCTACCAGACCAAGCTTTGTTTGATTCAGATTTCTACCGCGCACGAAGACGTGTTGATCGATCCATTGGCCCCCGTCGATCTCTCACCCTTGCGGGCTGTTTTCGAGCATCCTGGCATCGTGAAAATCCTGCACGCGGCCGACAACGACGTGCCCTACCTGGTGGAGCGAGTTGGTGGGCGGGTTGGACCCGTCTTTGACACGCACGTGGCCGCTCGCCTCTTGGGCTTGCCCAGGGCCGGTCTGGGGGGACTGCTTACCGATTTCTTGGGCCTGGAAGTGGATAAGACCTTCCAGCGCGCTGACTGGCGCCTGCGCCCGTTGCCTCAGGCCCAGTTTGATTATGCTCAGGGGGATACTCGTTACCTGATTCAAATCTGGAAGATTCTCGATCAGATGCTCAAGGAGCAAGGATTGGAGGAGGAGGCCTGGGCGGCCTTCGGGCGCACCAATCAGTCGCCGCCGCAGCCGCGCAAATTTAATCCCCACGCTTTTTTGCAGTTGCCGGAGACGCGCAAGTTGAGCCTTCATCACAAGGCGCGACTTCGCGACTTGTTTCGCTGGCGCGATGACAAGGCGCGAGAACAAGATGATGCGGTTTTTCGAGTTCTGCCCGACGGTCTTATCGTTCCTTTGTGTCTTTTCGAGGGGGGTCCTGACGAATTGCGTGCCCATTTTCGCCACCATACCATTCAGCGCAACGCCGCCGAGTTATGTCGTCTGCTGGCTGATGCGGCCAATGAGCCGTTTCTGGCCAATTCGGTTCCCGCTCCGGAGCCTTTTTTGCGTGGCCGCCAAATGGAACGATATGAAAAGCTGCGTCATTGGCGCAATCGCACCGCTGACGCCTTGGGTATCGAGTCGGATCGAGTTTTCACCAATCGTTCCTTAAAGGCTCTGGTCCTGGCTCAGCCCCAAAGCCGGGACGAGTTGGCCAACATTGAGGGCATGGAAGACTGGCGCCTGGCCAAGTTTGGTGAGGCGCTCTGGAGTGAGCATCAGCGGCTGACTGCCCGTTAGGCCGAAAGTACGTTTTCATACATGGCGTCGTAGCCCGCCACGGCGGCCACGGAAAGCCGTCCGGCTACCAGCTGGCTGATCCGTCTCAGGGCCTGAGCGGGAGCGGAGTCCGGGTGCGACACCACTACAGGCAGACCTTTCAGGCTGGCCTCCAGCATGGTGCTGTTGAGGGGAATTTCGCCCAGGAAAGGGATGCTCAGCTCGCGGGCAACGGTCTGAGCGCCTCCGTGGCCGAAGACATCGTCACGATGATGACAATTGGGGCAGGTATAGTGGCTCATGTTTTCTACCAGTCCAAGCAGGGGCACATTGAGCTTGCCGAAAGCGCTGATGGCTTTGCTGGCCACTCCCACGGCGACATGTTGGGGCGTGCTTACGATCACGGCTCCCCCCAGAGGAACCATCTGGGACAGCGAAAGAGATACGTCGCCCGTGCCTGGAGGCAGGTCTACGACCAGGAAGTCTAAGTCTCCCCAGTTCACCCCTTCGCAAAAAAGTTGAATCTGGCCGTGGAGTTTGGGGCCTCGCCAGATGACGGAGTCCCCCGGTTTCATAAACAACCCCATGGAGATCATCTTGACGCCGAATTTTTCGACGGGTTGCAGAAGCTTGTCGCGGATGCTCACTCCGAACTGTTCGATTCCAACCAGGGCCGGAACACTGGGTCCGTAAATGTCGGCGTCCAGCAGGCCCACTCGGGCTCCCTCCAGGCTGAGCGAGGCGGCCAGGTTTACGGCCACCGTTGACTTCCCTACCCCTCCTTTGCCACTGGCTACGGCGATGACATTTTTGACGGTACTCAGCAATCCACCACCCAGGGCTGGCTGAGTGGTCCGTTGCTGAGTGACATCGATCACCGAGACGGGCTCAGCGGTGGCCTGTTTGATGGACTGGACCAACAGGTCTTTGACGGGGCTGGCAAAAGTAAGGAAGTCGACCTTGATTTGCCAGGTTCCGTTCTGCGAGTGGACGTCCTTGACCATTTCCAGTTGGCCCAGGGTCTGTTGAAATTCGGGATGAATAAGTCGTTCTAGTTCTGATTTCACGGGCATTTCCTCTAAAAAAAAGGGAGTGCTTTGGCAGCACTCCCTTTGCGTACAGGCCCCCACCTGAGCGGTGGCGAGCTTTAACCCCTGGACCTGCTAAAAGCAGGTGGGTACGACTCGATCGGCCCCATAAGGACTCCGCACCGCGGCACTCAACACAAGGACCGTTAGAAGCACCCGAGGTATAAACATTGGCCCAGGATTAGAAAGCCCGAACAACACCTACACCGCAGGGAGCCTGCACCCGATCACCATACCACTGCGGGTCAAGACCCGGCAACTCCGGCTAGGAGGCTTTGTTGGCTTGCTTGGCCAGGCGCGACTTTTTTCGGGCCGCCTTGTTCTTGTGAATGATGCCTTTGGCGGCCGCCTGGTCGAGAGCTTTCTCGGCGCTACGCAGGGCTTCCTGAGTTTTGCCGGCTTGGGCTTTCACCAATTTCTTGATGGCGGTCTTGATGCCCGTGCGCACCGCCCGGTTTCGCTCGGTGCGCTTGGCAATTACGCGAACCGCTTTCTTGGCACTGGATGTGTTGGCCACGAGATTTTCCTCCTAGGAACTGTCAAAAAACTCTTCTGGGTCAAAAGGTTCGCGCAGTATAGCATGGGGCCGAGGGGGCGGCAAGAGGCGAACGGAAAAAGTTAACGCTTGTTACGGCGTTGTTAAACTTGTTCGGGACAGGCAGGACCCCTTACTTCTGGCCGAAATTGCCAGAGGATGAAGCGCACGGGGCCACGAGGAGCTGCTTTACTGCTGGAAATAGTGGTGGGCTTACTGATTATTCTGTTCGTGGTATTGGTGGTGGGCTCCATCTTTCCCACTTCTTATCAAGGGAGTCTTCAGGCGGCCCGCATGAGTGCTGCGGTCAACCTGGCCCGGCAGGTGTTGGAACGTCAAAAGTTGGCGTCACCGGCCATTGCCATCGGTAATCAAACCGTGGATTCGGAGTTTCTTGTGCAGGGACGTCCGGCCGTATGTCGCTTTGTCTATCGCCTCGACGCTGACTCTGCCGCCAATTCCGACCCTCGTCTGTGGAAGGTCACGGTGCAGTGGGAGCATACCGGTAAAATCAAAGAGGTCTTTTTAGTGGGCGCGATGCCCGGCCAATGAAATTTCGTCTTCAGGCTTTCACGTTGATCGAGATCCTGGTGGGGTTGGCGGTTTTTGCCTTGATTACGGGAGTGATCGCGGCGGTGTTTGTGGTGGCCCATCGCTATACGCGACTCTATCAGCAAGTATCTAGGGCCCAGCGGGAGGCGGTTCAGTGCATGCGCGAGATTTCTCGGGATCTATTGCGGGGGCGGAGCGAGACTCTGCGTCCGTCGGTAGCGGTCAATGCAACCTGGTTTCTCAGCAATCAGCCTCCTGAGGGCAGTGTGAAGCCTGCTGAGTTTTCGCCGCAGGGCGAAGTGCTCTGGCACAAGTGGGTGGGGATCTGGTGTCAATCGGACGGGGATGTCCGCCGGTCCGAGATTGTCTTGCCCGGGGTGGCCCAAACCATCCTTGCGGTCGACCTGACGAGTTGCCCCACTTTGCTGAGCGCTTTCACTGCGCTGCCCCGTTTTCGCCGTCTGGCGTCCTCTATCAGCCGCTTTGAGGTGGTCTGTGATGCCAAGGTGATCACGGTGGATATTCTGGGGGAATCTCAAAATGCCGGCAATCCCGCCACGCGATATCATCTTTCTAGCAGCTTTTTGACTCATTAAGTGATATACTACCCCTAGCCTTGCCTGAGGGAGTGGTTGTGAACAAACGACGAGGATATGCGATACCTCTCAGCCTTTGCGTAGCTGGGGTGACTCTGTTTTTGGGCCTGAGTGCCGCTCAGATGAGTGCGGGAGACTTGGGCGTGTCCAGTCACCAGTACTACCAAGAACGGGCCCGCCAGATGGCCGACTATGGCCTGGAGCGTTGTGTGGTTCAGGATGTCCCTTCGGGCTCTCTCCTTAATCTACAATCGGTTTCCGGTGCTCATCCAGATGACAGTGTGCGAGTTACCGTTTTTGGGCCCGGGCAGGTTGGTTCTCCGGTGACGGTACCGACGGGCTGCGAGTATTGGGTGGCTGAAGGCAAAGCAGCGCAGGGTTTTCGCACCCTGGCCAGTGCCCGCGTGGGGGCGATGGTGCGCTTTGGTCGGCCGGTCGGTTCGGCCGGTGCCCAGATTCGCTATATGGCTGTAGAAGCCGAGAATGATGACCCGGTCACTTTTAAGGTGATCGATCGGGTGACCAATCAGGAGGTGGAGGACGAAGTTGTCTGCTCCACCGAGGCCACCGAGTTGCCGACCAGTGGGCCGCCCATGCCTTTTCTGGTCACGCCGGTCACGCTCCGTAAGGTCCAAGATTTCAAAGGCATGGTACGCATTCCTCAGGCCGCCAACAATGCCATCGTAAGTTACGATATTGCCCCTGAAAAATTGGTCCCGATCACTCAGGACGGGGGTCCGCTCAATGTGCCCGAATACAGTCCTCCTGGGGGGCTGGCATACTTCTCGACGGTAACCGTCAGTGACACGACTGATTTACCGCCGGGGCGTTACGGAATGCTGAAGCTTATGCCGTCAGCGGTGGCTCAGCTAAACGGTGTCTATCATATCGAAAAGCTGGAAGTGCTTGGGGGAGATAGTTCTCCCAGGTTGCTGGTCAAGGCTCTCAATAGTGCCAAGGTGTTCGTGAACAGTATCCAGCAGGATCAGCGGCCGCTGGAGATTCAAAACCGTCAGCATATCGCTGGTGATTTTCGTCTGACTTTTCGTGAGGAGGCCAATCCCCTGCCGCCCGTGCTTCTAAAGATGATCGAGGGTGGTGAAGCCGCCGTGGTTGCCCCAGGTCGTGCTCTGGGCCTGATTTCAGACGATAACCGGCGCGTCCAGGGGGCCTTTAGCAGTGAGGTTTTGCGGGTCAACTTTCCGACCGGCAGCGGCCCGGTGCCCCAGTTTATCTACGATATCTCCGGGACTACGGCGCGCCGGCCCAGGGGGCCAAGCGTTGTGGACGGCGGGCCCGGAGGCCCGGTAGGTGGCGGGACGCCCATTCCGCCCGATGGGAACCCGGGGGACACAGGATACGTGGACCCCGGTGCCCCGCCAAACCCGGGCGATACCGGCAAGCCGAAGTTGCCTGGCAGCGCCTTGAGGCCCAGTGGAACCGAGCCTATGATTTTGAGTCGTCAAAACCTCTGAGTCTTGGAAAGGGCCTCGTCAGGGGCTGTCGAAACCGCCCTCTCAGTCCTATATTGCCGGGGTTAATTGATGTCTACTGATTCGAACGCCGCCATTCCTGGCGCCGCGGATTCGCAGGTCTTACGTTTGTTGCTCGAGATCGGGCGTTACTTCAATTCTTCATTGGAGTTCCCTGAGGTCGTTAAGATGGTCATGGACAAGGTGATCGAGGTGCTCAAAGCCGAGCGCGGTTGCCTGTTTTTGCTCAACGAGTTGGGGGAGCCCCGCATTGTAGGGGTGCGCGGAATCGACAAAACGGCCATTGAGAACGAAGACTTCAGTTTCTCTCGAAGTCTGGTTCGTCAGGTCATCGACACGCGCGAGCCGATTCTGTCTTCCAACGCCATGGGCGACACGCGATTTTCGGCCATTAAGACCGTGACCATGAACAATATTCGCTCGATCATGGCGGTCCCGATCCTTTTTCAGGATCAGGTGCGTGGCTTGATTTATGTGGACAACCGTCTGAGGGCCGGCATTTTTCGTGAGGAAAACCTGGAACTGCTCAGCGCCATTGCGATTCAGGCCGCCGGCGCTATCGAGAATGCCCGTCTCTACAACATGAAGAAAGAGATCATTCTGGTACTGGCCAATGCCATCGAGGCCAAAGACGAATATACCCGTGGCCATGTTGAGAGAGTCTGCAGTTATTGCCTGGCTATCGCCCGCGAACTGGCGATGCCGCCGGAGGATATTCGCGATCTGGAGGTGTGCAGCTTTCTTCATGATGTCGGCAAAATCGGGGTGCCCGATGCGGTGCTGCAGAAGCCGGGCAAGTTGGACACCGATGAGCGAGTGAAAATGGAGCGCCATGCCGAGATGGGTGAGCATCTGGTGCAGCCCATCGATGTGCCGCTGCGCATCAAGAAGTCGATTCGCCAGCACCAGGAGCGCTGGGATGGGGGGGGCTACCCGGATGGCCTGCAGGGAGAGAGTATTCATCTTTTTGCACGGATTATTTCGGTAGCTGACACCTGGGACGCAATGACCAGTGATCGCCCTTATCGAAAAGCTTTGCCTCGAGAAGTGGCTGTGGCTGAGTTGCGCAAGAACGCGGGTTCGCAGTTGGACCCCACGGTCGTGGAAGCCTTTTTGCGGGCCATCGAGCGAGGGGAGGAGAGCGCCCCGGTTAAAGTGTCGCTGGGTTTTTGATTTGAAAACCGTCGAACAGCGCTGGCAGCAATTGCGCAGCTATTACGAGGGTTTTTGGGGAACATGGCTGCTTCATGTAGGTCGCGAACTGGGCCTTTTCCAGGCGCTCCTTCAGGGACCGCAGCGAACTTCCGAAGATTTAGCTCTGGCTTTGGGCTACGAGGTGGGCTACGTCGAGGTCTGGTGTCGGGCGGCGCTTACTTACGACTACCTGGAGATCTGCCCGGGTAATGCGTGGCGGGTGGCTGACGGTTGGGAGTCATTGTTTGTAGGGGCGGGGGCCTGGGGCAGCACCTATGTACAACTTTCGAATCGGGTCTATGAAACTCTGGAGGCAGTCTTTCGAGGGCGTGCGCTGCCCGAGTCCAGTCTCAATTTGCGCCTGCATCTGGCCGAGGGGCTCAAAGCGTCGTATCGCTGGCTGTGGTTGGAGTGGGCTCCCACGGTGCCTGAGTTGCGGCAGAAATTGCTGCAAAGTAAGCGATTGATCGAGTTCGGGTGCGGCTTCGGGTTGGGCCTTGAGATCTTGAGGGTGCAGTATCCACACCTGGACTTGACCGGACTGGAGTGGGATTTTGACTGTGCACGAGAAGCCGAGAGGGTCACTCGAGCCGTAGTGGTCGTGGGCCTGCCCGAGGAAACCTGCTATCGGGGGCGCTTTGATCTGGCGGTCTTTCATCGCGCCCTGGCTTTGTGCAGCGACCCCAAATTGGCCTTGTCCAAAGCGGTAGAGAGCTTGCGCCGCGGTGGGATGCTGGTGATCGCTTCCGAGTCAGAGCTTCCCGATCAGGGTCTGGAGAATCTTCAAACCATGCGACTGCGCCTGGGAGAACGCTTCTTTTACCAGATGTTTCACAGTAGCGATGCACTGCGAAGCATTGCCCTGGACGACATCGAAGGATGGCTGCTCGGATGGGGCTTGAGCAAGGTGCATCGCGACGATGCTCCGGTTGGAGGCAGTCCCTCCCTGGTCATGAGTAAGCCTTCATAAATATCCCAGAGGGTCCACGGGAGTGCCGCTCTGACGCACTTCAAAATGAAGATGAGGTCCGGTAGACATTCCCGTGCTGCCCACACGGCCCACCGGTTGACCCTGCATAATCGTGTCGCCCTGTTTGACCAGCAGTTCTGATTGGTGGGCGTATAGCGTGCTCAAGTCGTTGCTGTGCTGAACGATGACGCAATTGCCGTAGCCTCCATACCATTCGGCGTGGATGACCACGCCGTTGTCGGCGCAGCGGATAGGGGTGCCGTATTCGACACCAAAGTCCAGGCCCGAGTGAAATCGGGTGGTGCCCGTCACGGGGTGAACCCGATATCCAAACGGTGAGGTAATGGGGCCGCTGACCGGATAGATGAAGCGGCCGGTGCCAGGAATGATAGGCCCAAGAGCCGTTCCGCGGGTACGGATGATGGTCTGAAGCTTGTTCTCCATCTCTTGAGAAATGTGCTCCAGGCCAGTGACGTATTTTTCTAGACTCTTGCGATGAAACTGGAGTCGCGCCAGCAGTTCGGCCTGCTTGTCCTGGATTTTTCCCAGGTCGCTGACTTTTTGGCGGAAGTCGTCTTCCAGGGAGCGAATCTCGTTGACGGTGCGTTGGGCGGCCTCGCGTCGTTGTTCGAGTATTTCGCGCTCGTTTTTCACGGCAGCGATCAACTTCTTCTGGCTGTCGACCACCCGTTGTAAGTATTCGCCATTGACCAGAAATTGAGTAAAGCTCCTGGCGTGCAAGAGCACCTGCAAGTAACTGGCGCTGCCCTCCAGTTCGATTTCACGCAGCCGCAGCCCCAGAGCTCGGCGTTTGCGCTTTAGTCTGTCGCGGCTCTCGGTGACCTGGCGACGCACCACTTCGTGGCGACTTTTGGCTAACGACAACTCGGTTCGAATTTCGCGCAGGCGCTCTGAAAACTCGTCCAGCAAGCCTTCGGTGATGCCAAGTTCGTCGGCCAGTTCTTGTTCTTGACGGTTGGCTTCTTCGAGTTTTTTCTGTGAAATTTTCAGTTTCTTGCGAACTTTGATCAGTTCTGTGCGCAAGCCATGCTCGTTGGGGGGTTGGGCTGGAGCATGAAGGGTGGCGCACAGAAGTCCGGCGACGAAAAGGGTCCACCTTCTCATATTTTAAGATACCGGTTGACGGAAACAAGGCTGCCCAGAGCGCCAACCAGAGCTCCCATGCTGAGCAGCAGGGGATAGAGCCATTGGCCCAACTGCTCGGCGGGTAGGGTTGGCAAGAACGGTAGCGTGTCCTGGATCCAGAGGGCCAGGTTGGTGTAGGCGGGATTGAGCAACGCGATGGCCAGGGCTGAACCGCAAAGCCCTTGCGCAATCCCTTCCACCACAAAGGGCACCTGAATAAACCAGCGCGCCGCACCCACCATCTGCATGATTTCAATCTCGCGTCGGCGGGCAAATACGGTCAGGCGAATGGTGTTGCCTACCACCGTGACGGTAGCCAGGACCAGCAGGCCGCTCAAGGCGCCGCCAACCCACGACACGGTTTTGGACAGATTGATCAGGCGCTTGGCGATGTCGCCGCCATATTTTACTTTGTAGACGCCGGGCAGCTTGAAGATCTTGTCGGCCACCGCCGCCAAGAAGCGAGCCTCGTCCACGCGCACGTCAAAACGGTCAGGTAGCGGATTTTCGCCCACATCCTCCAGTTGAATCTTGCCTTTCATCTCCTTTTGCAACTGGCGAAAGGCTTCATCACGGTCTACAAAACGAACCTGGGTGACATGGCCGACGGTCTGGATTTTCTTCTGCAGTTTTTCCAGGGCTTCAGGGCTCACGTCTTCGTCTAAAAAGACGACCACCTGAACTTGTTGAGTAAAAGTCAGAGTCCAGTAGTCCAGGTTGAGCCAGAGCAGGGCGAAGCTGCCCAGAATGAGTTGCAGCACCATTACGGTGGAAACGGCCGAGAGTGTAACCAGCGGACTACGCCGCAAATTGATCAGCACTTCGCGCAGGAAGTAAAGGGCCGTCCCCACTTAGTTTTTTACCTCGTAGTACATGCCGCGCTCGTCGTCGCGCAGGAGTTCGCCTCTCTGCATTACCAGCACCCTCTTGCGCATCACGTCCACGATTTGCTGGTTATGGGTGGCGACCAGCACGGTGGTGCCGGAGGCGTTGATTTGAGAAAGCGTTTGCATAATATCCCACGAGGTGTCGGGATCTAGATTTCCGGTGGGTTCGTCGCCGATCAGCAGGATGGGGTTGTTGACCAGAGCCCTGGCGATGGCCACGCGCTGCTGTTCGCCGCCGGACATTTCGCCTGGAAGGCGATGGGATTTTTCGCTAAGTCCGACCATTTCCAGGGCTCGGCGCACGCGCGGACGAATCGCACTGGGGGGAGTGCCGGTCACTTCCAGGGCAAAAGCCACGTTTTCGTAGGCTGTCTTTTGAGGCAAAATGCGAAAGTCTTGAAACACGACGCCAAGTTTGCGGCGCAGATAGGGGATCTGCCGTTTCTTGAGTTCGCCTACATCTTGACGGTCAACATAGACAGCGCCCGTGGTAGGCTCGAGCTCGCGGTGGAGCATTTTGAGCAGGCTGGACTTGCCCGAGCCGGTACTGCCCACCAAGAATACAAACTCTCCCTTGCGAACCATCAGGTTTACATCCTTCAGAGCCTGAACACCATTGGGATAGGTCAAGTTGACGCTGAGAAATTCCACCATCGGCGGACTATCGGGCGCGGCCAGCGACGGAGAGGGAGTTAATTCGGGAGCGGGCGTGTCGACCCGCTCCAGAATAGGGCGGGGGTCGAGCAGGGAGAGCGGTTCCAGTTCTTCTTCGGACTCTTTAGATGTCTCCAGTATCATTCAACTCCCTAATCGCGGCCGGCACCGACCGGTTCCGGGCCAGAGCTAAAGCGGCCAGCGTGGTTCGCTGGGCGGCCTTTTCCATGGCCTCCACTTTGGGCCGGGCTGCCCGCCGCGCCTGATGTCGCCCGTTGAGGAGGTGCTGCAAGGCCGTGAACAGACTCTGACTAGAAAGTTCTTCAAGTCGGAGCGGCACTGCCCCTGCCCGTTGGGCGAATCGTTCCACCTTGGGGTCGTAACTTAACCCTAGACAAGGAATTTGGGCTCCCGCCGCCAGGATGAGAGAATGCAGGCGCATACCCACGATCAGGTCGCAGCAGCGCAGGAAGCCGGCTACTTGCGAGGGGTGCCAGTGTGGGTCGAGCAAGAAGCAGGGGGCCTGAATTTGTTCCTTGAGTTGCTGGCATACGGCCAGGTCATGCTCGGGATGAAAGGCCAGCAGGACGTAGCGAGCTTTGTGCTCGTTATGAAACCGCTGTAGTCCCTGGGCCACCTGGGACAGGTCGAAATTGGGCCAGGGGCGGACCGTCACCGCTACCAGGGGGCCAGAATTACTGTGCCGGCCGGTGGGGCCATCCAGTCTGGAGAGTTCCCCGCTGAGTCCCTCGCGGGCCAGCATTTCGGCCAGTTCTTTGGGGGGGCAAGGCGGCAGGATCAGGGCCGGGTCGGCCGTTACGTAGGCGGGCACACGGGTTCCTATCAGGTTGTGAAAGTCTTGCAGCGATTCTTGATCTCTAAAGGTGGCCAGCGAGATGCAGGGGCCCATCCAGCGACAGAGTCTGCGTCCCCACGGGGTGCGAACTGGCCCAAAGCCCTGTGCGTAGAGAAAGGTTGGCTTGCCTATCCAGGCGGCAAGTCGAATCAAGCCCAGATAGTAGGCTACGCTGCCAACTCCGGTGGAGTCCTGAATCAGACCGCCACCTCCAGAGACAAGCAGGTCGCAGTTGCGCAGGGCCTGAATTACGGGGCCGATCTGTTTGCGGGGGATGGGTTTGACGCCGAGTCGTTCGGCTCGATCGGGCGATGCGACCAGGGCAGTCAGGTCGACATCGGGGCAGTGTGCGCGGAAGTTCGCAACCATGGCCTCGAAGATAGCCTCGTCGCCCAGATTGGCCAGGCCGAAGTAGCCGGAAAGCAGGATTTTAGGCGGTTTCATCGGCCAGCTATTGGAGTCCGTGCGAAGTTTTCCTCCGTAAGGAGGAGGCTGGGAAAAGCAACGGAAGATCCGAAGCCGCGCCGGTCGAAACTTAGCAGGTCGGACGGGTAGTTAGCCAATGATGGGAGGCTGGGGTTGAGCGAAGAGGCAAAGCCGGCAAGAAAGATAAAGCCGCCTTCGGCGTCCTTTCTCAAGAGCAAGGAAGGCCTCCCCTCCACTGAGGGTCTGCCAGTTGTCACGCAGGATTCTGCGGAGCTGGGGGCGCCGTCTCTGGAAGACATGAACGACCAGGATCTGTTCTCTGTGCCAGATTTGAGCCCGGAGCCGGCGCCCACTGCCGCCGTTGCACCTGCAGTGCCCCCGCCTGCTCCGCCCATTCGACCTGTCGCGGAGAGTGCTTCTGAGGATCCCCGGCCCGAATCCAATGTGGCAGATCGACTGGCCGCTGAATTGCGCGAGTTGCGCGATATTGTCAATGGTGTAGAGTCGTTGAGTTACCTGCGCGCACGTGTGGGTCGAGCCATTGACGAGGGGGCGGACGCCCTGACTCTGGTCAGTTTCTATCGACTGGTTGTGCGGTCTTTGTCAGAGGGGGCTGAGCAGGCGCGTCGTGACCACGACATCATGCGCAGCAAAGCCAGTAAGCTCGAATTGGAGTTGGCTACCGCCCTGGCCAACGGCGCAGTCTCTGACGCCGCCGCCCCCAGGACGGGTATCTCTGGGGAAGCCCACGAGAAGATCTCCAAGCTAGAACAAGAACTGGCTCAGGCCCACGAGCAACGGGAAAAGCTGCTGCTTGATTTTAAGAACATGCGCGAGCGAACCCAAAAGGATCTCGATATCGGAGTGTTTCGTGCCAAGGAAAAATTCTTTAAGAATTTTTTGCCGGTGTTGGATAGCTTTGAGCGTGCCGAGCAATCTCTCAATGAGTCCAGCAGCGTAAACTCGTTGTTGGACGGATTTCGCCTCATCAGTAACCTGTTTTCCGAAGGGCTGGTTGCAGAAGGGTTGGAGCCGATTGATTGCTCTGGCGAGTTCGACCCGCGCTTCCACGAGGCGGTGGGGCAGGTTGACAATAGCCTGAAGCCGGATGGCGTAATTTTTGATGAGTTGTGCCGCGGTTACAGGTTGGGTGAACGCGTCATCAGGGCGGCCATGGTGCGTACCTCCAGTAATCCGAGCGGTGTTATCGCGCCTCCCCTGACCGAATCCGAGGGGTCTGCAAGATAAGACGAGGAAAGCGATTGTGGGTAACGAACGGAAGTCATGATCAAAGTTCGCTTCGTGAAAGCTGAGCAGATCTTTAAGCAGGGTGGGATAGACAGGGGGTCGCAGTGGGTCTTGCAAAGGCCCTCGGCGACAGCGGTGTTGGGTCGGAGTGACCAGATCCCAAAGGGTCGGGCGCTCCAGGTGCGAGGAGGAAGCACAAGTCGTGAGTAGTAGTAAAATCGTCGGCATCGACCTGGGAACTACCAATAGTCTCATCTCGATTGTCGAGGGCGGTCAGCCCATCGCTATCCCCAGCGCCGAGGGGGACTATCTCTTCCCTTCTGTGGTTGGCTTTTCGCGTTCAGGGGAACGACTCGTAGGTTCCGTCGCCAAGCGCCAGGCTATTTCTAATCCTGAGCGCACCATCATCTCCGTCAAACGCCATATGGGCACGGATTTTCGCTTTACCTGTGATGAAAAGTCGCATTCGCCTCAGGAAATCTCCGCTATGATTTTGCAGAAGGTCAAAGCGGATGCCGAGGCGTATTTGGGGTTCCCCGTCGAGAAGGCGGTGATCACGGTTCCTGCCTACTTCAATGATTCTGAGCGCCAGGCTACCAAGGACGCCGGCGCTATCGCTGGACTGGAAGTGGTCCGCATTATTAACGAGCCGACCGCTTCCTGTCTGGCCTATGGTTTGGACAAAACAGAGAAGCAGGAAACCGTTCTGGTCTGGGACCTGGGCGGAGGCACTTTCGATGTGTCTGTGCTCGATCTTGGCGGCGGTGTTTTTCAAGTCAAGGCCACCGCCGGTAACAATCGCCTGGGCGGCGATGACTGGGACCAGCGTATTATGGACTGGCTGGTCGAGGAGTTCAAGAAGCAGTTTCAGATCGACCTGCGTACCGACCGCGTGGCCATGCAGCGCCTCAAGGAGGCCTCCGAGCAGGCCAAGATTCGGCTCTCTCAGGAGACCAGTACTCACATCAAGTTGCCTTTCATCGCGGCTGACGCCTCGGGCCCCAAGCACCTTGACGTCGAATTGTCTCGGTCCAAGTTTCAAGAGTTGACCCACGACCTGGTCGAGAAGACCGTTGAGCCGGCTCTGACGGCCCTCGAAGACGCCGGTATGTCCAAGTCGGAGATTGACAAGGTCTTGCTGGTGGGTGGTTCGACGCGTATGCCGGCCATTCAGGATAAGGTCCGAAGCCTCTTTGGTATCGAGCCCTCCAAAGAGATCGACCCTGACAAAGTGGTTGCCCTGGGGGCGGCCGTTCAAGGGGCCGTGCTTTCGGGTGAAGTGAAAGACATGGTTCTGCTCGATGTCACCTCGCTGTCGCTGGGCATCGAGACGGTCGGTGGCGTGTTCACCAAGTTGATTGAACGCAATACTCAGATTCCCGTGGCCAAGACCCGCGTCTTTACCACGGCGGCGGACGGTCAAACGACGGTTGAAGTCCACGTTCTACAAGGTGAACGTGAGCTGGCCGCCCACAACAAATCTCTGGGTCGGTTTGAGTTGCGTAACATTCCGCCGGCTCCCCGCGGCGTGCCCCAGATTGAGGTTACCTTCGATATTGACGTTAACGGGATTGTGAACGTCTCGGCTAAAGACCTGGCCACCAATAATAAACAAAAAATCGTGATTCAGTCTCCGACCAACCTGACTCAGGAAGAAATCAACGCGATGGTCAAAGATGCGGCGATCTACGCGGAAGAGGACGCCAAGCGGCGGACCGAATCGCAGGCCCGCAACAAGGCGAACATCGAGTTGGACACGGCTGAGCGCCAGTTGCGCGAGCTGGGTGAACAGATGAGTTTTGAACAGCAGAAACGGCTGCGTGACGCCATTGAACGGCTGCGCAGTTCGCTGCAAACCTACGATACTGAGAAAATCAAGGAAGACACCAAGATTCTCCAGGACGCCATGTATGCGGTGTCCACCGAGGCCTACCTGTCCGTTGGCGGCGAAAAGGCAGCTCAGGCTGCCCGAGCCTCCGGCTATACCCCTACTGCCAGTTCAGGCAGCGCAGGCGGTGAAGGTGGCGAAGGTGGCGGCGAGGAGCCGAGCGACCAGGATCTTTTCGGGTGGTTCCAGCAGTAGTGGCCGGAGGGCCCGATGAGTCAAAAAGACTATTATCAAATTTTGGGCGTTGCTAGAGACGCTGATAAAAACGATATCAAGCGCGCCTTCAAGCGGTTGGCCCGGGAATACCATCCGGACGTCGCTGAAGATAAATCCGCCGCAGAACTGAAGTTCGGCGAAATCAATGAGGCCTATTCTATTCTCAGCGATGACGAGAAGAAGGCCTATTATGATCGCTACGGGCACGCTCCGGGGGCCAATCAAGGCGACCCTGGCGGAGGATTTGGCGGTTTTGGCGGGGGAGGCTTCGGCGGTTTCGGAGATCTTTTTGAATCGCTGTTTGACCTGGGCGGTGGCGGTGGTCGCCGTCAGCAGGCCCGCCCCAGCCGTGGCGCCGACTACCGAATGGGCATGCGGCTTACCTTGGAAGAGGCCTTCCAGGGTGTGGTCAAAGAAGTAGAATTGACCTCCGATGTGGCCTGCGGGCGCTGCGAAGGGCGCCAAACCCTGGAGGCCGATGGCTTTGCCGCCTGCACTACCTGCCATGGCACGGGACAGTTGCACCAGCAGGTACGCACACCGTTTGGAAACTTGACTCAGGTCGCTCCTTGCGGAGCCTGTCAGGGGCGTGGACGAACCTTGAAGAAGCCATGTCCTGAATGCTCGGGCCGGGGCAGCGTGGAGAAAAAGCGCAAGCTTGAGGTGAAAGTGCCGGCCGGTATCGATACCGGCAAGTTGATTCGCATGCCGGGAGAGGGCGCTCCTGGAAACCTGGGGGGACCCTCCGGGGACCTTTATCTGGCCATCGAAGTCGACCAGCACAAAACCGTCGAGCGTCGTGGTCACGACCTGTTCGTGAAGAAGTCCGTCTTCTTTACGGATGCCGCTCTGGGCGGGACAGTTGATGTGGAGGTCCTGCTCGACCAGAAGGAGTCTCTCAAGATTCCGCCGGGAACCCAGAATGGAACCGTCTTTCGTTTCAAAGGCAAGGGCATGCCCAAGCTCGACCGCAGTAGCAGGGGCGACTTGAATGTCATGGTTGAAGTGATCGTTCCCACCAAACTCAACTCCAAGCAGAAGAAATTGCTCAAGGAGTTCGCCGAGGCCGGCTCGCAAGAGGCGGAACCGCACAGTCTTTTTGACAAGATCAAAGATGCGCTGTGGGGGGGACATTGACTTCAGTCGACTGGCTGGAGGTGCGCCTGCGCGGCTCTGGCGAGTTGGTCGCCTACGTCGATGTTCTTTTGCAAAGCCAGGGGTTTCCGGGTTGGGTGGACGAGTCGGGCCGGCAAGGCTTCGACTATCTGCTCTATCTTCCCCAGGAATCGGGCTGGCAGGAGCGTCTGGCTGTTTTGCAGCGCTCGTGTGTCGAACTGGGGGCCGAGGTCACCACTCACGGACAGGTGCGTGACGAGGACTGGGCCGAAAATTGGAAACGATTTTATCACCCGCTTCAGGTCGGCCGCCGATTGGTGGTTTGTCCTTCTTGGGAGGAGTTTGAGGCCACTCCTGATCAGCGAGTGGTGATTTTGGACCCGGGGAGCGCCTTCGGGACCGGTTACCACTGGAGTACTCGACTCTGTCTTGAGTTTTTGGAAGAGGTAGACTCCTGTGGACCTGTGCTCGATTTGGGCACCGGTTCGGGAATTTTGGCCATCGCAGCCCACAAGCTGGGTTTTGGAAGTATTGTGGCGCTGGACAACGACCCGGTCGCTGTCAAAGTGGCGGCCGAGAATGTGCATATCAACGGGGCAGATTCGATTCTGGTGGGGCTGGCCGATCAGCCCCCCGCCGGGCCGTTTGCGCTGGTCACGGCCAATCTGATCGCGTCGATTTTGATCGAAATGGCCTTGCCCCTGACTGCCTGTCTCGCCCGCGGAGGGAAATTGATTTGCGGCGGGATTATTCGGGAGCGACGGGACGAAGTGGCGGAGGCCCTCCAGGCCGCGGGACTCGAACTGTTGTCGGTGAAGGAGCGGGAAGACTGGGTCAGCCTCCTTTTGGCTCGCAAGTGAACAGTCCCCGCGTGTACGTGGACCCTCCCCTCCAGGAAGGGCAGCAACTGGCTCTGGATCCGGCCACCTCGCACCACATGATGAGGGTATTGCGCCTGAATGTTGGCCAGATTATCACGGTTTGCGACGGCCAGGGCAACGACTATCGGGCGACTCTGCTTCCACCTCGGGGGCAGGGGAGACTGCAGCAGGTTTGGGTAGAGCTGGGGAGTTGCCAGCCCAACCGGGCCGAGGCCCACCATCCCCTGCACATCGGTGTGGCCCCCATCAGCGGGGAAAGATTCGAGCGCATGTTGGAACAGTTGGCCGAGTTGGGTGTGGTGGCGGTTACGCCCTTGTTGACAGAGCGGACCAACGTGCGCCAACTGAGCGAACCCAAGTTGCAGCGCTGGCGTCGAGTGGCAACCGAAGCTTCTCAGTTGGCGGGAAGGGGCAGTCCACTGCGCATTCAGCCGCCACTCCGTTTGGTTCAGTATTTGCAGGCCCACAGCCACGGGTGCATGTTGCATCAGGTGGCCTCTCCGTCACCCACCCGGCGATTTGACTATGGCCATCTGGTCATCGGTCCGGAGGGCGGATTCAGCGCTAACGAGATTGCCCAGGCCACCGGTCGAGGCTGGCATACCTGGTCGCTAGGTCCACGCAACCTTCGCGTGGAAACGGCCGCTCTGGTTGGTGCCGTGCTGTCGTTGCACTGAAAGAGGAAAGCCCATGACCCTGGATGAGTATTTGAAGGCCGCCGCCGAGCAGTCGGTTGTGCCATGTTGGTGCGAAATGCCCGCCGATCTCGAAACGCCGTTGTCGGTGTTCTTGAAGCTTCGTCAGCAGGGTCCCGCTTATATGTTGGAATCTGTCGAGCGCGGAGAAGTGGTCGGAAGGTACTCCATTTTAGGCACGGCTCCTACCCCTTTGTTGCGTTGCTATGGAGACACGGTGGAGTATCTGAAGGACGGCCAACAGGTAACCGAACCCCGCGGCCAACGCGACGTTTTGGAATGGCTGCGCCATCTGATGAAGCCGATGGACAATACCGCGGCCCAGGGCCTTCCAAGCTTTTGGGGGGGCGCGGTCGGCTTTTTGGGTTATGACGTCATTCGCCAGTGGGAACCGGTAGGCCAGGGACCGGTCGATGACCTGGACCTGCCTCTGGCTCACTTTTTGTTGTCGCGAGAAGGGGTGGTCTTCGACCATGTTTCTCAGCGGATGTATCTTTACGTGGCCACCTATCCGCAACGAGGGGCCCAGGAGGAGTATGCAATGGCCCAGGGGCGCTTGCGGGCCATGCAGCAGCAGTTGGGACAGCCGTTGCAGACACCGCAGGCCCCGGCGAAGGGGGGCGGTCAGGAGTCGTTCAATCGCACCCAGCAAGACTATGAGGCCGCCGTGGTCAGAGCCCAGGAGGCCATCGCCCAGGGCGAGATTTTCCAGATTGTGCTTAGCCAGCGGTTGCATCGCACCACCTCTTGCGACGCGGTGTCCTTGTACCGGGCCCTGCGCCTGTGCAATCCCAGCCCTTATATGGTGCTGTTGGATTTTGGCGAATACCAATTGATCGGTGCTTCACCGGAAATGTTGGTCAGGTTGGTTGGGGATCGAGCCACCACGCGCCCCATCGCCGGCACTCGTCCGCGCGGTCAGGATACCCGGTCTGATGAGGCTTTGGAGGCAGAGTTGCTGGCCGACCCCAAGGAGCGAGCCGAGCATGTGATGCTGGTGGATCTGGGGCGCAATGACCTGGGGCGGGTGAGTCGCTACGGCACGGTGGAGGTGCCCCAATTTATGCAGGTGGAGCGCTTCTCGCACGTCATGCACATCGTATCCCGAATCGAGAGCGAGCTGGCTCCGGAATGCGACGGATTTGACCTCCTGCGCTCGGCCTTTCCGGCCGGGACTGTAAGCGGGGCCCCCAAACTGCGGGCCATGCAACTGTTAGACCAGATGGAACCCACAGGCCGGGGGCTTTATGCGGGAGCCGTGGGCATGTTCAGTTTCTCGGGAGACGTCAATACCTGCATCACCATTCGGACCATGGTCAAACGAGGGGATAACCTTTATTTGCAGGCCGGGGCTGGCATTGTGGCCGATTCGGATCCCACTAAGGAATATCAGGAAACGCTGGCAAAACTGGCCGGCTTGCGCAGCGCCGTGGAGATGGCCGAAGGCGGCTGGCTGCACGGAGGTGAGTCGTGATTTTGGTTCTGGATAACTACGATTCGTTCACCTACAACCTGGTGCAGTTACTGGGCCAGTTGGAGGCCGGACCGATTCAGGTGCGCCGCAACGATCAGTTGACCCTGGACGATGTGCGCCAACTGAAACCTGAGCGAGTTCTGGTCTCACCCGGCCCGGGTCGACCCGAACAAGCCGGCCTGTCCATGGCCCTTTTTGGGGGCCTGGCCCCTGGCGTGCCAGTCCTGGGCGTGTGTCTTGGGCATCAGGCCCTGGCAGCGGCCTGTGGGGCCGAAGTGGTGCAGGCGGAGCGGCGTCTTCACGGTAAAGTGAGTAAGGTTTATCACGACCACTCCCAGCTATTTCAGGGCGTCTCCAATCCGTTCCAGGCCACCCGCTACCATTCGCTGATCGTCCGCGAGGAGACTTTGCCCTCCGATTTGCTGGTGACCGCCTGGACTTCCGAGGGCGAGATCATGGGCCTGATGCATCGCAATTTGCCTCATTTTGGCGTGCAGTTTCATCCCGAGTCCATCCTGACCCCTGAGGGTAGTCGGCTGTTGAGGAATTTCCTGGACGTGCGCACTTGACGAAGCCTCGTCGGGCTGGTAACCTGCTCTCTCGTGGGGGTGTGGCCTAGAGGCTTAAGGCGCCGGCCTGTCACGCCGGAGATCGCGGGTTCGAATCCCGTCGCTCCCGCCAAAAGGGATCCTGAGGTTTCAGGATCCCTTTTCTTTTGGTGCGGTGAATCTGGCATGTATGAAGCGCTGGCTGGCATGTCTGTTTTTGTTCGCATGGGCCGTGGTTGGATCGGGCCATCCGGTGGGCTGTCTCTGTTGGACCTGCAAAGTGATGCCCGCGCGGCGTGGTGGACCGGGTGGCACTGGGGCGGCGACAGTTGCAAAAAGGACTGCCGGTGACGTGTCTGTTTGACGTGCCGACTTCGCGACTTTAAGGGCTGCCTTCCAGGAGGGCGCGCTGCCAGGCAGGCTTGTGCTCATAGACGAAACGGAAGTAGTCGGCTAACTGTAAGAACGCTCCGGCTGCCTCGTCTATCACCAAGGTGCAATGCGGGTGTTGCTGTAGGACCGAGGCCGGGCACATGGCGTTGATGGGTCCCTCGACCATGGTCTGCACTGCCGGCGCTTTGTTGGCTCCAAAAGCCAGTAGCAGGCAATGGCGTGCTTCCATGATGTTGGCCACCCCCAGTGTGAGAACATGCAGGGGGGTCGATTCGCCGGGCGGGAATTCGCGGCGGTTGACGCGCCGAGTCATGGGTGTCAGTGTTTTGATGCGCATGCGTGAGGAGAGCGACGAAGAAGGCTCGTTGAATCCGATATGCCCATCGTCCCCAAGCCCCAGCAGTTGGAGGTCGATGCCCCCAGCGGCTGTAATGGCCTGTTCGTATTCGCGGCAGTGGGCCATGACGTCGCTGCACAGGCCGTCGGGTATGTGAGTATTTTCTCGCTCGATGTTGATGTGGTTAAACAGTTGCTGGGCCATATAGCTGTGGTAACTGCACGGATGCGAGGGGCCCAGGCCTACATATTCGTCTAAATTGAAGCTGTGCAGGGCCGAGAAATCAAGTCCACGCTGACAATGCTGCTCGACGAGATAGCGGTAGACGCCGACCATGGTTTGCCCGGTGGCCAGACCAAGCACGCTGGCGGGGCACCTGGCGATCTGATGGGCCAAAATTCGACCTCCCATCTGAGAGACCGCCTCGGGACTGGAGAGGATGATGACTTCCATTCAGGCCTTCCCTCCCGACAACAGGCGTCGGCGTACATCTTGTAAGAAATGTTCGATCAGTTGGCTGGCATATTCGACTGGCTCTTGGGAGGGGTTGGCCAGCAGCGGAAGCAGGTCCATCGCGTATTCAAGGGCGCTAGATTGGTCGGTGGTATGCGGGTCTGAGTAAGTGGCGTTGGCTCTTTTGCGCCCGGCGGTGGCCTGGTCATAGCGTTTGCCGCCCGTGATTTGAGAATCGAAGATGCCCATAAGTGCGGCGGTTAGATTTTGGTGCTCGCTGACGTCAAAAGTCAGGCGGTCCGAGGGGTTCATCCAGTCCAGGCTGCGCCAGACCTCGCCACCATAGAATTCTTTGGGATAGTAGTCGGGACCCAAATGGCGCAAGGCCTCGATGGTGGCCAACACGACCACGATATGGTGGGGATGGCGATCGCACAGATTGTGGGTAACGACTACGGAGGGCCGGCTGAGGCGAATCATCTGGCCAATGTCAGCCACCAGGCTCGACGAGTTTTGACCACCCATGACCGGGCCTGTTTCTTCATACATGAGGCTGGCAATGGCCACATATTCGCCGGTCACGGCTGCGTGGCGCTGCTCGCTCAGACGCAACTCGGCCATCTCATCGTCGCCGTAATGAGCGTATATTCCCGCGCGGGGGCTGGACCTGCCGTCACTGGCGATCACCCCGGCGAAGCGAAATGGGGGACTGTGAAGGCACTGCAGGATGGGGTGCCATCCCATAAATTCCAGGTCATCCGGGTGGGCGACAATGCCCAGATGAGTGACTCGCTGCAGAGCATCGGCGGGCGGACTGTTGTCGGGAACAAAGAGGTGACCTTTGGGATGGCAAAAGTTCATGCCAGGAGCTTTCCTTGCCAGGGGGCTATGTCCTCGAAGGGGAACCCATTCGCATGCACCTTTTGCCGTTGCTACTGATCCCTATCCTGATCGTTTTGGCATTCAGCGCCCGCCGTTGGGGTTTGTTTGCCGACACGCCCGTAGACCCTGAAGCACGCCTTGGCTACTGGGCCAGCCAGGCTCTGGCTCACATTAAGCAAGAGGTCACTGGTTCCGCGATTTATGCCGTAGAGGAGCAGTTGCACTACGGCCGGGACGGTGTGGACGGGTGGCTCTGGAGTCAATCTGGCCAGTTGTGGCAAAGACAGGGCTCGGAGCGTGGCCGACCGGTTGCCGAAATGGGCCAGGGCGGACACGTTTCTTTTGCTCAAGACGGACCTCTTCTGCATGTAGTGGTGAATGTCCGAGAGGGCGATTTGAGCAGAGAGCTACGAGCCAGTTTGCCAGTGGTAGGGTAAACCCGGCAGGAATCTGCGCCTTCAAGCTAGATGTCCCGTGTTCGAGCTCTTGCTCAAACCACACACAAGGGAGGGCATTTTGAAGCGACTTTGGCTTCTATTATTCTGTCTAATCGTACTCGGAGTTTGGGGATGCGGTTCCGACGATTGCGTCGGTGGATTTAACACCGTCTTTATTAACCAGGGAGGGTCCGGAGGGGGTCTCAACCCCGATGTCGTGGGGATTACCCCACGTCGCCCCAGTCTGACCAGTCAGCCGCTGCAACTCACTGCCCGTATTCCCGGGCCCGATGGTCAGGTTGTGGACATCACCAATCAAGCGCTCTGGGTATCGTCTGACACGACTGTGGTCAGCGTGAACGCCCAGGGTCTGGCGACTCCACAGCGGGCGGGTGTTTCTACGGTCACGGCTACTTTCAATCAGATCGCCTTCGCAGTTAAGCTGACTGTGAGCAAATCGGCCGGCCGTGACTGGACTTTTCGGGTTCAGCCGCGAGTCGTCTTCGCCAACGGGCAGTTCGTCAGTGTAGGCACCGGCGGTAAGATTCTAACCTCTCCTGACGGTACCGCCTGGGTTGCCCGCAATTCCGGCACTACCTTTGACCTTTTGGGCCTGACCTTTGCATCCGGTCGCTTTGTGGCCGTAGGCCAGTTTGGCACCATCGTCACCTCGCCCGACGGGATCACCTGGACGGCCCAGGATTCACCGGTGGCCACCAACCTGGAGGGCGTGGCTTTTGGCAATGGGCGATTTGTGGCTGTGGGCGCAGCTGGCACCACCATCCAGTCGCCCGATTCCGTCAATTGGACCTTCCAGGCCGGTGGAACTTCCAGCGATTTAAAAGAAGTGGCTTTTGCCAACAATCTTTTTGTGGCGGCCGGCAACGGCGGGACAATTTTGACCTCTCCCGATGGCTCCACCTGGACTCCTCGCGTGAGCGGCAGCATTCGCGACTTGTTGGGCCTGGTTTTTGCCAGCAATCAGTTTGTGCTGGTAGGCCGTTCCGGAACCATCCTGACCTCGCCGGATGGCCTGGCCTGGACGCCGCAGACGTCCGGTACGTCGAGCACACTCAATCGTGTGGTTTTCAACGGCAGCCAGTTTGTGGCCGTGGGCACCGGCGTGCGCACCTCGCCCAATGGGGTCACCTGGACCGGTCAACCGCCACCAAGCACTCACGAACTGTTTGGACTGGCTTTCGCCAACAATCTGTTTGTGGCTGGTGCCACTGGCGGCGCCATCTTCACCTCGGCTGACGCGGTCACCTGGACGTCTCCACCAGCGGGCACCACCGATACCCTGGCTTGCACAGGCTTTGGCAATGGCACTTTTGTGGGTGTGGGCCCCACCGGCAAGCTGCAGACCTCTCCGGATGGAGTCATCTGGACCACCCGCAATTCTACCACCGGAAACGCCCTCAACGGCGTGGCTTTTGGCAACGGTCGATTTATCGTGACGGGAGCGCTGGGCACGATCTTGAGTTCTCCAGATGGAGTTGCCTGGACGGCTCAGACTTCGGGCACGACCCAGAGCCTTGGTGCCGTGACCTTTGCCAACAACCTGTTTGTGGCCACCGGCACTCAAGGAACGATTTTGACTTCGCCCGATGGCACAACCTGGACTCCTCGCACTTCCGGGACAGCCAACGAGTTGAACGGAATCGTGTTTGGTGGCGGCCAGTTTATGGCGGTCGGAAATCAAGGCTCTATCCTGACGTCGCCGGATGCAACCACCTGGACACCTCGCACTTCGGGAAGTGTTGGTTTGTTGACGGCGGTGGCTTTTGGTGGCAGTCAGTTTGTGGTCGTGGGGGATGGTGGGGTAATTCTCACCTCTCCCGATGGAGGCACCTGGACCGCACGCAACTCAGGTGGCACCCGTAACCTGCGCAGTGTGGCCTTCAATAACGGCGTCTTTGCCATCGCCGGAGGCGGACGCTTTAGCAACGCGCCACCCAATGCTTCGTCGCACTCAACTTCGATGATCAATGTGATCACGTCTAACGACGGTGTCATCTGGGTGACACAGTTCAACACCACCTGTGGCGGAATGGTGACCGGCGCCGGACAGTTTCTGGCGGTCGGACTGCAATCGTTGGTTACCTCCCCATGATCGGTTGTGGGGGGTAGAAAGCCCGGGCGGTATGTGGCCGTCCGGGCTTCTTTCTTTTATAGGGAATTCAAAAGCGCATTTGGGAGTGCACAGAGTGGGGAATCGATCTTGAATGGGGCTGCGAGGTTGCGAAGAAATGGAGAGACTATCATGCACAATGACCCCCGCTGGCAGGCTGTGGTAAATCGCCAGGATGAGCCGTTCTTTTACTCGGTCGAGACGACAAAAGTCTATTGCAGGCCTGGCTGTGGCTCGCGCCTGCCTCGCCCCGAGAATGTGAATTTCTACGATAGCGCCCATCAGGCCGAGCAGGCGGGTTTCCGTGCTTGCAAGCGCTGCCAGCCAGACCAGCCGTCCCTGGCTGAGCGTCAGGCGGCCCTGATGGTGGCTGCATGCCGGCGCATTGAGGCAAGCGACGAGCTTCCGGATTCAGGGGAGCTGGCCCGGCAGGCGGGATTGAGCCGGTCGCATTTTCAGCGGCTCTTTCACGCCGTGATAGGTATGACCCCGAAGGCTTACGCAGCGGCTCATCGCTGGCATCGAGTGCGTGAACATCTCACTCGCGGAGCGACAGTAACGCAGGCGATTTATGAGTCAGGATACAATTCAGGCGGCCGATTTTACGAATCGTCCGAGCGAACGCTGGGCATGACGCCCGGCCAATTTCGCGACGGTGGCGCCAATGCCGTCTTGCGCTTTGCCGTGGGCCAATGCTCGCTGGGAGCTATCCTGGTGGCTTGTAGCGAACGGGGAGTGTGCTCCATTTTGCTGGGTGATGACGCGCAACGGTTAACGGAGGACCTGCAGGACCGTTTCCCGCGGGCCCAACTGATTGGAGCGGATGGCGGTTTCGAGGCGATGGTGGCCCAAGTGGTCGGTTTTGTAGAAGCCCCGGCCCTTGGACTGCAACTCCCTCTGGATATGCGGGGAACCGTTTTTCAGAAACGCGTCTGGCAGGCGCTGTGCTCCATTCCTGCGGGCACCACGGTTAGCTATACCCAACTGGCCCAGAAGATCGGTCTGCCCAAGGCTGTGCGTGCGGTAGCCAGTGCCTGCGCTGCTAACCCCCTGGCCGTGGCCATTCCCTGTCATCGGGTGGTGCGCAGCGACGGTGGACTCTCGGGATACCGCTGGGGTGTGGAGCGCAAGCGCGACCTGCTGGAGCGGGAGGCTCAGTTGTCAGGGACCGGTCTGCAAGGGTAGTAAGGCCTCATAGAGGGACTTGAGTTGGGGCGAGGGCGGACTGAGAACTTTGCCAGTCTCCAGTTCCTGGTGCCAGCGGTCCAGACGTTCAAGAACGTCGCAAGCTTCGCGCCAGGTGGTCAGCCCTCCCCAGACCTCCCATTCGTGCCATTGCTTCACTCGATGGTTGAGCAACAGTCGATGGCCCAGACTGAGGCGCCCTGCCCAGGCTTTGGGGTCTACCGAGGGCAGGGAGGCTTTGCCTCTCTGTAGAGCTGAGCTGGCGTAGAAGGCCAGGATTCTCTGTTGAAAGCGGTTCAGGGTCTGAACTCGGTCCACGTCAAGCTGGCTGGCGTCTCGCTCTTGCAGCCAGATCTCGTTGAGCAGGTGGGATATCAACTCAAATTTCTTGGGTTCCTTGTTTTTCAAAGCTTGCATTCCCAGCAGATAGAGAAGCGACTGGGTCTCATCGAGGGGTTGCCCCAAATATTTTCTTTCCACTCGGGCCAGGCCCGGCTGCAAACGCTGCAGGTCTGACAGGTCACGGTCGAGTTGACGGGCATGCTCGGCCACCGAGGCAGGTGCCTGTAAACTGCGTTGAGTGTGAAACCAGCCCCCATGGTAGAGGCGAAAAGCGCGACCTTTGAAGTAGGCCGTAGCCGCTCCAAAGGCCAGTCCGGCCAGGGTCAGCATGCCAATCATTGCCCATGTCGCGCGCCGCATTCTGAGCCGATTCCCTCAGGAGAGGGGCGGCCCTGCAACCACGATGCAATGCACAGCCACATTTTTCACAACCGGTCTGCAACTGCGGCGCCTTATCTTGGGGTCGAAGAAAATACACCAAGGGGAATAAAAAAATGACCGACGTAAAACTTAACCAGATGATGGATCAGATGATCGACAACTCCACCAAAGCCTTCCAGTCGATGTTCTGGTTCCAGGAGCAGGGCGAGAAGTTCGCAGCCTTGTGGATGGAGCAAAACAAATTGACCCGCGAACAGGCCGTCAAGATCGCCGAGAAGATCGCCGAGCAGGCCAAAGAAAACCAGAAATTGCTGCAAGATATGGTTCAGCAGAGCGTCAAGCTCAGTTTTGATACCTACAAGACCGCCAGTCAGCAGACACTGGAGCAGATGCAAAAGCAGGTCGAGTTGCTGACCAAACAAGTGGAAACACTGAGCGCCAAAGCCGCCAAGTAAGCCTTTCCTCTGTGCCAAAGAAGAGACGCCCAAGTGGGCGTCTCTTCTTTGCTTGGAGGGCGGAGTTAAATCGGGTTGACAAGCCATGGATGCCAGGCTATTATTCCGTTGCCGGGCGGATAGCTCAACGGCAGAGCACCTGCGTCACATGCAGGGGGTTGTAGGTTCAAATCCTATTTCGCCCACCACACCGCGGGGGTGTGGCCTAGAGGCTTAAGGCGCCGGCCTGTCACGCCGGAGATCGCGGGTTCGAATCCCGTCGCTCCCGCCATATATGCCGCGGTAGCTCAGTTGGTAGAGCATGCGACTGAAAATCGCAGTGTCGGCGGTTCGATTCCGCCCCACGGCACCATCGAGGACCCTTACAAAATAAGGGTCCTCTTTTTTTTAGGGAAAATTGATCTAGATCAGTTACACTCGGGCCCGGGTCGCGTAGTCTTAAATGGGCATTCTCGGCCTGGGCCGCAGGGTGCTTCGAGTCTACCTAAAGCACTGTAAAGGGAGTTTTCTCGCGAATTCTCCCTTTCTTTTTGCCCGTGCTCAGCGGGCCCGTGCATCCCCTTGGGCCGACTCGAGAAACTCCTGATAGCCGCCCTCAAATACTCGCATGTGACCATTCTCGATATGGAACACGCGGTTGGATACGGTCTTGAGAAAGTGGCGGTCGTGGGACACCAGCACGATCGTGCCTTCAAATGCGGCCAGGGAATCCATCAGAATTTCGCGCGAACGCAGGTCCAGATGGTTGGTCGGTTCGTCGAGCACCAGGAAATTGACCGGTCGAGCCAGGATCATAGCCAGTACCACGCGGCTCTTCTCGCCTCCCGACAGGATCGAAATCTTCTTGTCGGCGTCGTCGCCGCTAAAAAGGAAAGACCCCAGCAGGGTGCGCACCTGGCCGATGGTGGCGGTAGGCATAGAGGCATAGACTTGCTCAAAAACGGTTAAATTGGGGTCCAGCAGATCGAGCGAATTTTGGCTGAAGTAGCCCATTTCCACACTGGCTCCAATAACGGCCTGGCCTTCGCTGGGTTCGGTCTGACGACTGAGCATCTTGAGCAGGGTGGACTTTCCGGCGCCATTAACGCCCACCACGGCCACCTTGTTGAGGCGCCGCACCACCGTGTCGACTCCTTGCAAGACTCGCTTTTCCCGGCCGTCGGCCTGATTCCACACCTTGCCGACCTGCTTGATCTGCACCACTTCTTCGCCCGAACGAGGAGGGGCGGGAAACTCGAATTTGACGGCTCGCTGCTCGTCTGGAATCTCGATACGTTCGATTTTGTCCAACTTCTTGACTCGGGATTGGACCTGGGCTGCGTGCGAGGCGCGCGCTTTAAAGCGCGCGATGAACTCTTCTTCCTTAGCCAGCATGTCTTGTTGTCGCTTGTGGCTGGCCAGGGTCTGCTCAGCCCGCAGGTCACGCTCTTTTTCATAGTAATCGTAGTTGCCCCCGTAGACTGTCAATTGGCCCAGGTTTACTTCGATGATGCGGGTCACGATGCGATTCATAAACTCCCGGTCGTGGCTGGTCAGAATCATGGTGCCAGGGTAGGTTTTTAGCCATTCTTCCAGCCAGATGATCGATTCCAGGTCGAGGTGGTTGGTGGGCTCGTCCATCAGCAGCAAGTCCGGTTGAAGAGTGAGGATGCGAGCCAGTGCGATGCGCATTTTCCATCCACCGCTAAAGGTTTCCACGGCACGTTGGTGATCTTCCACGGGTATTCCCAGGCCGGTCAATACCGTTTGGGCGCGCACCTCTACTTCGTAGCCCCCCAGTGCCTCGAACTCATCGCGCACGTCGCCGTAGCGCTCAAGTAACCTGGTCATTTCGTCCTCGTCCAGGTCCTGGCTCAAGCGATCTTCCATGTCGGCGATGGTCTGAGCCAATTGGGCTACCTTGCCGGCGCCGTCCAGCACTTCCTGCAGGACGGTGCGACCGCTCATCTCGGCCACATCTTGGGAAAAGTAGCCCACCACCGTCTTGGCCGGCATGGAGACCTGACCTTCGTCGACGCCGTCCAATCCGACTAAAATTCGGAAGATGGTGGACTTGCCTGCTCCATTGGGGCCTACCAGGCCTACCTTGTCTCCTGGATTGGCCTGAAAGCTGGCGTTTTTGTAGAGGGTGCGACCGCCCAGGTGCTTGGTTATATTGGAAAAGTGCAGCATGGCGGAGGCGATTTGCACAACCTGCAAGATTCCCTGCCGGATGGAGGGTGGCGCGGGGGCCTCAAGAAGCGCTCTGCATGAATCAGCAATCCATCCACGACTTTGAAATCTTGGTGCGTCACGGAGCCCTTCAGGGCAGTTTTTCGATTGATGATTTCTTGGGCGCCTATCGGGACATTCAACCGAGCTTGCATCGCTACTGCAATGTCGAGGACATGGTGGATATCGACGACTTGCTCTATGTCCTCGCTCGTCTGCCGGAGGGCATTCACATGGTGCGCGAAATTTTGGTGCAGTCGGATATCCCCGACAAGGTCCCCGAGCTAAAGGGCCTGCAGGAGGTCTTCGTGGCCTCGCGGCGCCGAGCCACCTTCTTGTTGGGGCCAGAGCGCATGGTCATCGTGGCTCGTGAAGGGGTCACCGAACTCTTGGACTTGGTGACCTTGTTGAGCGCGTTTGAGGTGGAGTCTCGCAAGTTGGAGCGGCTGCTCAAAGATACCGAGTTGATGACGGATTTGAGGGCCTTTTCGGGTCCCGACCAGGGGCTGGAGAATCGCCTTCTGGTGCGGCTGGCCTTTGAGATCGGAACCACCGACGATCAGATTATGGCTCTGCGCGAAGTTTGGGGCGATGAGACTCTGGCCCGCGTGGTGGACCTGGTGGACCGGCCCTCGCATCTGCGCGTCCGCCTCCATCGGGACTACTGTTTGCAGAGTGCTCTGGACCGGTCGCGAACATGGGCCCGCCGCCTGGCCCAGGAGGTGGCCCGACGGACTTCCGGGCAACGGAAAATTCACTTGATGTCGAGCAATACTCACTCTACGGTGAATTTGTTAAGCCCCTTTGTGCGCAAATACGCCGAGGAGATTTTGGCTTTCGAGGAAGTCCCGGCCGAGGTGGCGGCTGGCAATCGAATCTACTATTTGTTGAAGAGGTGGATGGAGGCTCATCCTGAGAAACAGGCGGAGCAGGCTGAGATGCATGCACAGGTGGGCATTTATACGCTGAGTGACCTGGATCGGGTGGGGGTTACGGCTCAATTGATCGATTTAGCTCGGCTTCCCGCGGGGCAGTGTGACCCGCGTTTGGGGCAATTCGATTGTGAAGCCGTCATCGTCAACTTTGATTACGCATTTGGGGATCAGGCGGGGGTGGTCGGTGAACAGCTTTTCCGGGAGTTGGGCGGGCATCACGTGTGCAGTCTTTCGATTATGGGCAAAGCGGGCTGCCTGGTTGGGGCCCGCGGCAGCCTGATGTTGCCAAGCTATTTGATTCGTGAGGGGACCAATGATCTCTACGACATTCCCGGCGGCAACTGGCTGGAAGTGTCGGACTTGGAGGGATTGGTGGGGGAAGTGCACGGCGGTGGGCCTGTTTTGACGGTACTGGGTACGATTTTACAGAACGATGACCTTTTGCGCTCCTACCGGGATGACTGGAAGGTGCTGGGTTTGGAGATGGAAGGGATTCCTTACCTCAGGGCGGTCCACCAGGCTTTAAAGCTGGGTTTGCTGCGTGAAGGGATGCGGGTGGCGATCGGCTATTATGCTTCGGACACCCCGTTGGTACCGGGTGAAAGTCTGGCCCGCTCGTTATCAACGCGAGGGCTGGATGCGACCTATGGCCTGAATATCGCTCTGTTGCGGAAGATCATAGAGGCTTGACACAGTGGGGCGGCCGTGCTAACCTACGGCTCGTTCCCAACGGTTGAACCGTCCGGAACACGGTTTTTGAC
>JADMJV010000164.1 GCA_018780265.1 bacterium | reverse complement strand
GGACGCACCTCAGCTGGGGGGGGCTGCAGTTCAGGTTTGCGGGATTCTCCTGTGGAATCTTCCTGCCTTGAGACCCGACGAGTTCCACCCTGGTTACAAGAATGGGCCACTGTGGTCCTGTTTTGAACCACGTCGCTCAGGGCTCCCTGCGCCGCCGAGCCCTGTGTAGCCGTCTTGGCCTCGGGGCGTTGCGCCAGGGTTTCACTAGTGACCGAACTTTCTCGCTGGGAGCGCACCTCTGTCTGCACACCCTGGTAGGTTCCCGACTTCATGGGGTGTAAGGGTCCGAAGACTTGGACATCAGCCCGCGACACCGAACCATTCCCTTTCGAGTCTCCGCCCTCTGTCGCTCTTGCGCTCAAGGATTTGATCTTGCGGTCCAGATCCTTGAGCGCCTGTTTGGGATCGGCCTGCTGCGGAACTCCTTCCTCAGACAGGGTAGGGCGAGCACGGCCGGCCGTCATTTGCTGGAGCAAACGAAGCTCCCGACCCTGAATCGTCTCTTGAGGCGCTAACCGATTCATGTAAGTGGCGGCCTCTTGGGAAACCTGAGCGGCAGATTCCGAGCCGAGCAACGTCGTCCAGCGCCCTCTCAATTGGCGTAACAGGGCCAGATTTTGTTCGTGCTGCCGCTGCGGTGGAACGGATGTATTCGAGAGATCGCGTCGATTACGAACGTTTGGTTCACCGAGTGGAGGGCGAAGTGGCTGGGCACCAAGCGCTTTTGAATCAAACATCCTACTTTGATTATACCTTGGAGCGTCCCAGGGTAAAGGAGGCTACTTGTCTTCTTTTAGAAAATCGCTTGGCCGCAGGCCATCGATAAACTTTTTGAAGTCTCCCAATTCCTTGGTATCCTCCGTCTTGTCTTCAACCGTCTCTTCTAAAATAATTCTCTCGGAGACGTAAATCGGGCTGTTCGTGCGCAGTGCCAACGCTATGCTGTCACTGGGTCGGGCATCAATCTCCAGAGTGCCCAGACTTGATTCGAGCACAACCTTGGCGTAAAACGTGTTTTCCTGAATGTCGTGAATAATGATGCGGTCGACTTTGGCCTTCAAGGCCTCAATGACCGACTTCATTAAATCGTGAGACAGGGGGCGTGGCACTTGCGTGCCCTCCAAAGCTAAGGCAATAGCTGTAGCCTCGAAGGGTCCGATAAGAATCGGCAGCGACCGCTTCCCTTCCAAGTCTTTAAGAATTACTACCGGGTCGTGGGTAAGCAGGTCGATTCCTAATTTATCCACTTTCATCCGACGCATACCCATTGCTAGACCGGGGCTCCTTGACACAATAAATAGTGAGATGGCAGGGGTGTCTTCTGGCCGAGCCAAGGAAAACCTTTCTTTCTCTTCGTTCTTGAGCACAAAGGGCAGAACCAGGACCATTAAGAACGTCTCAGGATGAGCGAGTTCCCTGTGGCCCTGGTCAGTGACTGGAATGGATTGGCCGGCCAAACAATCGCCACGCAGCTTGCCAGATCGGGGTATTCACTCTTGATCAACGGGCCCGAAGAGGACATCTTCGCCCTACAATCGCAAGACATTGAAGGCAAAATCCTGGCAATCCCCTTTGAGTCGGCCAATGAAGAATCGGTGCAGCAAGTCATTCTGGCTGGCCTGGAGTATTTCGGCCGATTGGATGTGGTGGTCAATAACTTCTACAACTTGAACGACGCAGCCTTACACGAAATCACCGAAACACTTTGGGGAGAGATGCTCCAAAACAATCTCAAATCCGCCTTCCACGTCTGCCGCGCCGCCGCTCTGGTCATGATGGAGCAGCAGTTTGGGAAGATCATCAATCTCACCACCACATCCTGTTTTACGGGAGTTCACCTCCCCTTCGCGGCCACAGCGGCCGCACTTCATTCGATGACCAGGTCGCTGGCCAAAGAATTGGCTCCACATGTACGAGCCAACACGATTGCCTGCGGCATGCTGGATGAGCCCTGGATCGACGAAGGAGGCCCGGAACTCAGGGAGATGTTGCAAAAAAGCATCCCCCTTGGGCGCCTCTGCAAAGATACCGACATTGCCGATGCCGTGCTCTACCTGGCCAGCGGAGCCGACTTTATGAGCGGTCAGATGCTGGTGCTAGATGGCGGAGAAACGATGCGCTGAAAGGAGCCACTCCCGACAAGCGCAAATGGCTCTGAATGTGGTGGAAAAACGTGATCTCAGTCAGCTTACTGGCTCTGGGATCAGCCTGGGCCCAATCTTGGATTCAACCTTTTCCAGTAGGTTCAGTGTCTACTGTGCGGCCTACCGTGGGTGCTTATCTAGCGCCAGGGCTGCAGTCCGTGCAGTTCATCGTGGATGGTCGCAATCTCACCTCCGACGCCACTCAAGATTCAAGTCGCTGGTCATGGGCCCCCTCCTACGATCTGGACCGAGGACGTCACACAGCCGTTGTGCAAGGGCGCACTCAAGGTGGCCAGGAGGTGAGTCGCAGTTGGATCTTCGTTATCGCCGAGGCCTCTACTCTGGAGGTGGTTTCTGTTACCCCCAATGGCGAGCAGGCCATCGGTGCGACCTTTTCTGGACCCCTGCAAAAGGCACGGCTCTACCTGGACGGCCAGCCAGTCCATGGGCAGCTGACCCAGAACAAGATCCTGTATCAGCCTCCTCGACCGCTGCCAAACGGCCGACACAAGGCAGCCGTGAGGGCCATGGGACTGGACGGCTCTGTCGTAGAAAAGTCCTGGACGTTTCAAGTCGGAGGCAAGACCAGTCCAACCGCAACCAGGCCGCCAAGGCTGCCCATTTATGCTGCGCGAAGTCCCTTGCCGGGGCAGTTTACCGACACCAGGCCTGCCATTCGTCTGCAATTTGTAGAAGAGGTCAGCCAGGCTCGATTGCTGATAGACAAGGTTGACCTGACTGCCGCATCGCAAGCCTCTGCCAATCAATTCAGTTGGCAGCCTGGCTATGCCATCGACGTGGGCCCCCACCAGGTCCAGTTCAGTGCGCGTCGCGCCGACGGAACTCACTTTACCGACAAATGGAGCTTCTGCGCGGTGCGCGACTCCGGAGCCCAACTCGAAGCCCTGAATTTGCTCCTTCCTGGCGACGGAAGCCTGTGCGAGACGCCCCAAGTGGAAGTCCAGCCTGTCGGCCTGGCCTCTCTTCGACCAACCATTGGATTTCAACTGCCGCCGGGAAAGAAACACCGCCGCTTTGTGCTGGTCGTGGATGGAATTGACCTGACGGGTCAATCGGTCTTTCAAGGCTCCAGCCTGCAGTGGACGCCCACCTACGACCTTGACCGGGGAGTCCACTCCGTGACGATCATCAGTCAGGCCACCGACAACACTTACTACTATCGTAACTGGAACTTCGAAGTTCGTTAAGAAAGGCTCACAATGGCAAATGCTCGGCAACTGATTACAGCGGCCTATCAGGATCGGTCCTTGCTGCAGGATCCGGCAACCCGCCAGGCGGTGCAAGCAACCTTGGAGCAACTCGATTGCGGCCACTTGCGTGTAGCCGAAAAATCTGACACCGGTTGGTTGGTTCACAGTTGGATCAAAGAAGCGATTTTACTCTATTTCGCGATCGCCAAGATGGAAGTCATGGAGGCCGGTCCCTTTGAGTTTTACGACAAGATACCCCTCAAAAAGAACTGGCGGGATACTGGTGTCCGGGTCGTACCACCAGGAACTGCCCGTTTCGGTAGCTATCTGGAACCAGGCTGCATTTTGATGCCAGGCTACGTGAACATTGGCGCCCGAGTGGGCCAGGGCAGCATGATCGATACCTGGGCCACAGTGGGGAGTTGCGCTCAGGTAGGCAAGGGTGTTCATCTCTCGGGGGGGGTCGGCCTGGGCGGCGTTTTGGAGCCGCCGGGAGCGACCCCCGTGATTATTGAAGATGGCGCCTTCATCGGATCTCGCTGTATTGTTGTGGAAGGGGTACTGGTGGGAGAGGAGGCAGTCTTGGGGGCCAATGTCGTCTTGACGGCTTCCACCTCCATCGTTGACGTGAGCGGCAGTCAACCCATCGTTCACAAAGGGAGAGTTCCGGCGCGCTCGGTGGTGATTCCGGGAACCACCCCCAAGAGTTTTCTCGCTGGCACTTATCAAGTGCCTTGCGCCTTGATTATTGGTCAACGCACCGCTTCCACCGACCGCAAGACTTCCCTCAATCAGGCCCTGCGAGATTTTCAGGTCGATGTCTGAGCTGGCCAGAAAAGCCGAGTGGTTGGTCTCCATAGCCAGCCCGACCACTCAGGAAGAGTCGCTGTGCGATCATTTGCTGAGCTGGGCAGCCAGCCATTTTCCCAAGGCTCTGGTTTCTCGTCGTCGGCATGCTTTTCGGCTACAACCCGGGGAAGCGCAGCCCGGTCGACCGTGGATCGCGCTGGTTGGCCACATTGACACGGTGCCTCCCGCCCAGCGGCAGCGCCTGGGCGTGATCGGCGAGAGACTCTACGGATGCGGCTCCAGTGACATGAAAGCCGGAGTTGCGGTGATGATGGAGATGCTGGAACAGTGGCAAACTTTTCCTGTCAACTTGATCGGACTGTTCTATGATCGTGAAGAAGGGCCTTATGCCGACAACGGCCTGGAGGCGCTGCTCGACCCGTTGCCCCCCATTGATTTTGCGGTGGTCTTGGAGCCGACCAATAACGAAATTCACGCCGGATGCGTGGGGAGCCTTCAGGCCAGGGTTCACTTTCAGGGCCGACGAGCCCACAGTGCCCGCCCCTGGCAGGGCCAAAACGCAATCTACCAGGGCATCCCTCTGTTGCAACGACTGGCTGGGCTGAAGAGAGTGTCGGTTCTCTGCCAGGGGTTGGAGTTTTTTGAAGTGACCAGCGCCACCCAGGCCAATAGCCCGGGCCCTGGCAATGCCGTCCCTGAGAGATTTACGCTCAATCTCAATGCCCGCTTTGCCCCCGGCAAATCCAACCAGCAGGCCATCGAGGAACTGACCGAACTGGTGGCAGGCGAGGGAGAACTGGAGCTCTACGATGTGGCTCCCTCTGGGGCTGTGCAGTTGGAGCACCCTCTGTTGCAAGGTTGGATCCAAAGCAAAAACCTCGCCATTCTGCCCAAGCAAGCGTGGACGGATGTGGCACGTTTAGGAGCCCGCGGAGTGGCGGCTTTCAATTTTGGCCCCGGCGACCCAGCCCAGGCCCATCAGGCGGACGAGTATGTCGAACTGAGCGCCGTTCATCGAAACTGCGCTCTGCTCCAACAGTTGCTGTCCATGTCTTGAGAGCATAAAAAAAGAGCCTTGCGGCTCTTCTTTTGAGGCACCTCAGAGAACTAGTAACGATAGCGCTCGTTGGGCTGCGGCTCGGCCATCACCGGGTCGACCGCGTCCTGAATGCGCATCTTGATGTCATAGTTAGAGGTGCCGTTGCATTCGAGTTTGCAGATCAAACGCTCATAGTCGTTCCCGTCACGGGGCACACTGTAGGTATACCGGTTACGGATATTCGGGAAAATGCCCAAAACTTTCATATCAGGCGTGTAAAACGTGACCTGAAAGCGCTGGTGATTGATGGTCAGCGGGTGAGCGACAAACGGCATCAAAACGTTGTAGCTGTGATTCCGAGGTTGAATCTGGTATTCAGCATTGGGGTGATCAATGCTCCAGTATTTGCCGTTGACAACGTCAAACGTCACGTAACTGTTGGGATACATGAAAAATGCGTTGTTGCGACCGGGATACTGAAACGTTTTGTAGCGGGTAGATCCCCAGTCATCATTGACCTGGGAGGGAGTCACTTGTTCTTCAGCTGCAACGGGGCTTGGCCCGAAACAGAAAAGCCCGAGGGCCATTGTGGCGACCGCAGCGGCTGACATCCATGGACGAAACTTCATTAGGGCTCCTCCTCTTATTCATTGAGACTCTCTCTTCGGAGAATCTCTGTAGCCTATGTTACCCGGCCCCGTTCCACGATAGGAAAGATTCTCCTCCAGTACGAAACTTTCTTCGAAAACTTTCTCCATCAGGGGGACCAGCGGCCGAGGAACGAATGGTCCTCGGCTACACTAACGATAGAGCAGCCGTTTCGCTGCAACTCCTCCAACAACTTCTCGAAAGGGCGAAATTGTCCATCAAACAAAAACCGTACCAAGTTGTGGGTAACGGTGGATACGGAGAGATGAAATACCCCCTCGGACTTTTCCAGCATGCGAATCGCCTGCGAGAAGCCCGACAAAAATTGTACCTGCATCATCTTGAGATGAACAAGATTGGGCAACAGAGCCGCCAGCTCTCCACAGATCAGCGGGCGATCCGTCACCAGTACGCACAGGTGACTGCACAGGCCCATCAATGGGCCCAGCGAGAGTGCGCTGATCACCAGGCAAGCTCCGGTTTGGCGCATCCGTTGTAAGATTTGGGCGAACTCCCCGACCAGGTCACTCTCTACTCGATCCAGCAAGCCCTGAACAACCACCACCGCTGGATGAGACACCATGGAGCGCGCCAGGCTCAGTCGGTAGCGATCCGTCTGATTTAGAGCCGCCAACGGCACGTGAGAGCGCGGGCTAAGACCCACCATCTGCAAAGCTTCCCAAATCAAGTAAGGGCGGTAGTGCTGGCCTACATCGTAGCTTTTGGCAAAGAAATCGAGAAACTCCCAGGGCGTCATTTCAGGAAAAATGCCCGCCAGGGGAGGCACGTAAGTCACTCGTGACCTGGTCTCCGCCAGACTGCGTCCTTGCACCGTGATGGTGCAACCACGCGGTCGCCAATCTCCGCAGATACAGGTCAGTAACTGGCTCTTGCCCGAAGAATGCGGGCCGATCACTCCCATTACTTCGCCGGGATTTAGCTGAAACGAAAGCGGCCCCCCGCGGTGGGGCAGCCGCCTCTTGAAGTTATCCACATGCAAACTGGGATGCACGATCAGGGCTGACGGATAACGACCGTATCCTCGTCCTCAAGCTCAAGTTTTTCACGCACTACTTTGCGCAATTTGTCGACCTCCTGAGCCGACAGGCTGCGCGCCGGCCGAATGGTTACCAGCAGATGGCCATCCTCCTTGCGCTCCATCTGGACCTTGGCTTCTCCTACAATCTCTTCAACCAATTTCTTGGCCACCGGCAGCATGGCTACCTCAAAAGGTGCATTTCCTTGCACTTCAAAAGCCTCATCGCTCTGTTGCTTGGCCAAAGCACCATCGCGGGGGACTCGGCTCGCTGCCACGCCACGTTGATTAGCAGCAGGGGAAGTCTGGACAGCCCCTTCGCCTCCAGTTGCTTTGGTATCGGGCCGCGGGCCCGCATTAGAAGCCAATGTGGAAGCAGCGCCCTCGGGATGCGACACCGCCGCAGTAGCACGTGGCGCCTCATCCTTGGGTTCTGTGCTAACCTGG
Organism: bacterium; assembly: GCA_018780265.1. Classification (GTDB taxonomy): domain Bacteria; phylum Vulcanimicrobiota; class Xenobia; order Xenobiales; family JADMJV01; genus JADMJV01. Next base: position 20,703 of record JADMJV010000164.1, on the reverse strand, counting down.
GCAGGCGACACGGCTACGGACACGCTGGCCGGCTGCGGAACAGGGTCCTCCTCGTCAGTTTTCAGGTCAGGCTTGGACTCTTTGTTGGCCAGGTAAGGATTCACCGGTGCGGGAATCGGAGATTTTGGGGCTGCATATGCAGGCTTCTGTATGGGCTGAACGGCAGGAGCGATATATTCTTCATTCTTGGATGGCGAAGTGTAGCCCGGCACCGTATCGGCCGCCCGTTTGCGATTTCCCTGAAAAACAGTCTTCATTTTCGAAGGCGGCGAGGCGACCTTCTCTGCCTGCACTTGCGGCTCCGAGGTGATCGGACGAGCGATGGGAGCCGAGCGCTGCGCGGTCGGGGGCTCGGCTTTGGCCATTTGCGAGGGACGATAGGATTCTTGGATGGGTATAGCGGCCGGAACTGGAGCCGGGCGCTGCGCGGCCTGGCGCTGCTCCGGTTGGGCCGCGTGGTCGGAAGGTTGATCCTGGCGCCGGGTCGCCACCACGGGCTCTCGCTCTAAAGGAACTACCGGACTACGCGCGGACCCGCCAACTTGACGCCGATCTGGCTCCGGGGCAATATTATAGTTGGCATCATCCCCCGGTTGCCCTGCACTGGCCTCAGGCGGGGCAGGTAAGTGTACGGCTACGGCTGCGGCCGGGGAAGGTTCAACGAGGTCGGTCTTCTTTGCCTCACTGACTGGCCGAGACGCTTTGCCTTTGTCCTCTGGTCGAGGGGCAGACTCCGGCACCATGCCTATGACTCCGTCAAGCAAGTTGGTTTTCTTGTCCTCGACAGGTACAGAACCCGTTTTGAGGGGCTGGGCCATTGCAATTTTTTCTGGATTCAATTGCAGCGCCCCCCAGGCTTTCTCGTAGTCTGCCTGGGCCACATAAATCTGGCCATCGCGATAAGAGTGGGACACCTGTTTCTGCCAGAGGCGCCGCGATAGTCCCGGCAGGTCCTCGGGCAAGACTTTATCCTTTAGAAGGGCCACCTGGCCTACTGGTGCGGCCGCCGCCAGGCCGGCTGGCGTCGAGGAAGGGGTCGCTTCACTTGGAGTGATGACCGCGACCTTGCCGCCCGTCGCGGGAACCTGCATTTGCTGATGAGCGTACCGGCCCATGCCTATTCCGCCTGCGATCACAACGCAACTGGCCACAGCTGCCGCGGCAACTTTAAGATTCATGCCGGCCATCCAGGCTACCATAGCGGCTAACGTCTTCTTCCAGGCGGGCTCCGCTGCAGGCCTTCCATAAGCTTCTTGAATGGCGGCCCGCAACGCAGCGGGCATCTCTGGAATCGCCTTAGAAGGCTCCACCCGCTGCTGAAGGTCCTGCTCTAACTCCTTGAGTATGGATAGCTCTTCAGCCAGACTGGAAGACTCCAGCATGTGCAGTTGAAACTGACGACTCGATGGACGACTCCACTGCTCGCTTTGCAAGGCGAAGTCGACTACCTGTTCAGCCGGAGCCTCTACAGGTGACTGATAAGTCATTCCACGGGCCGCCTGCGTCCGCAACATCAATATGGTCTCGCGCAGTTGGCGTACCTCTTGATTGAGGGCCGGGGAATTAGGCAATGCCTGCAACACCTCCCGGCGATCAGCTTCAGCCAGCGCTCCTTCCACGAAAGGAACCAGCTTTTCTTCGATGGTGGGTTCTTGACTATCCACTCTGACACTCCCTGGAGCCCCGCGGAACTCTAGGCATGCAAAAACTGTTGCAGCTCTCAGTTTTACCGTTTGGGACCTGATAGGGTCTAGCGTCGCAGTTGGGGTTGAAAAATTTCATGCCGTCACCTGTTGTTTATCTAATAGACTTTTGAGCTTCATCAGGCAGCGTTTCAACCGAGAGCAAACCGTTCCCAAAGGCAATTCCAGCAGACCACAAATTTCGTTGTATGACTGCTGATGAAAGTAGCGCAATCGGATGATTTGCTGACAATCCGCTCCTAACTGCTCCAGAGCAGTGACCAGGGCCTGGGCGTCCTGAGTTCCCACCAGCAAATCTTCGGGACCGGCCCCGCCTTCAACGGCGATGGCGCGAGGAGAGTCCTCGTCCCCCTTGCCCTCTTCCAAAACATACCCCAGTTCTTCCTTGCCTCGCTTTAAGGCCGTTTTCTTGCGCAGGTGAGAAATGCAACGATTGCGCGCCAGACGAGCAATAAATGTGGTTAGATTTGCCTCTCCACGAAACCTCGGCAAGGAGCGGACCACTTCAAGGAAGACCTCCTGAATGCCGTCTTCGACTTCGTTATTGGAAAAACCCCAACGACGGAAACCAATAATGCGACGCACGCGAGCGTAATGAGACCTGTAGAGCTCGTCCCAAGCTCCACCGTCTCCGTTGAGACAAGCCTCTATCAGTTCCGACTCGGAACGACTCACGAATACCCCTTACCACTGGCCACAAACCAAAAGTTTTTCCTTTTATTCATGCCACTTTTGCAGGAGCCCTTTATCGCAAAGTTACCCAAACCCTCCCGAACAGAAGTGGGGGGGACGCTATGAAAATGCCTGCTCCAGGGAAACAGGTTCCTCGCCTTCGGCGGAAGGAAAGGAGAAAAAACCATGGCAGAGAAGGGCCCCCGGCGATTTATCTTGCGAGGAGTAGCTGCATGTTTGATGAGGCGATAACGTTAGCCTACCAGATGAGCGTGGGAGAAGCTCTCCGCTACAAAACGGAAGTGCTCTCCACGCAATCTATCAAAGAAGATGGGCAGTCGCCTCAAACGGCTCAGTCGCAGCTGGAAATTACCATGCTGCAGTCCGTTAAAGGCGTCTCCCCCGACGGACAAATGACCGTCGATGTCACAATCGAAAAAGGCACTATGCAGAGGGATGGTCAGGTAATGACCCTGCCTACGGTAGGCCAGACGATTACCATCGTCATGAAAAAGAGTGGAGAAATCGTCCGCACCAGCGTCGACTTCCCTTTCTCTCAACCCGCTTTCCCGGAACGCCAGGTCAAGTTGAAAGACAACTGGACGGGCGATAGTAAAATGGATATTCCGCTGTATGATAATGACGGAAACCAGACCGGTAGTAAACAAGTAACCCTGACCTACAACTATACTCTCAATGGCTTTGAGCAGGTTTTAGGCTACGAAACGGCTGCCATTCACGTCAGCTGTCCCACTGAAACCATCGCCTTACAAGAGGGTGTGGAACAAAAAATCACGGCCAAGGGCGTGACCAATTTTGGTCACAAGCAAGGACGTCTGGTGAAGTCCAAAGTAGAAACCGAAACCGAAATCACGGCTCCAGGTGCTTCCGTCTCGACGGCGATTCGCGTCACCGTCGAACTTATCGAAGCCAAAGGGCCTGAAGGCGGAGGCGGCAGCCTACCTGGATCCGACGAGATGTTCCTCATTCGATAGAGTCCTGAAAAACCCAAAACAGCCTTAGAGGCCCTGGCCACTCAGTCAGGGCCTCTTGCATTTCGGGTTGCACACACAGGCCACAGTTTCTCAAAACGAAAAGGGACGCGACATATCGCGTCCCTTTTCGTTCATCCGGTGTGGTTCTGGCTTAAAACTTGACCAGGAACTGAGTGTTGATCTGAATACCGCTCCAACTAAATGGGTGCGATGTCACGGGACCTGAGTTGATGTTAAGGCCTGGCAAAGTGGGAGTGGCGAAGACGTAGGACGGAACTTTGTCATTGAAGGTGTAGTAACGACCTTCCATGGTCCAGGTCACGTTGTCGTCCATTTTCCAGTCGAACCCGATTTCGGGATAGGTCTGAATGATGTCGAGGTTGGTGTAACGAGCCGTGCCGGCCCGTGCCGCATAGGCATTGTTCACGCCCAGCGGATCGAGGTGACCGTGGATGGCTACATGGGTGTAGGCTACCTTGGCCAGAAAATCTTCGGTCACATCATAATCGACACCGATACGGTAACCCGTAAAGGCCAGGTCAACGTGGTTCTGATTTTCCGCGGCCAGTCCCACCGGACCAGGCAGAATTTGCGACATATTGCTATTGCGCAGGAAGTGCACGCTGCGCACACCACCTGAAAGAAGCACGCCCCGATTATTGTTGGCTTCATCCAACAGCCACTTGTGCCCGGCGGTGACCGACAGCTGTTCCACCTTGCCCCGCGGATCTTCGAGCGGCACCGCGAAAGCGTTACCACCCTGAGGCGCAAACGTTCCCACGTTGTAACCCGAGAACAAAGGCTCAATGAAGCCCGGCGAATAGCCCAACACCGGCGTGTTGGGCGTGCCTACCCCCAGCGAATTAGCGCTGAAGCGCACATCCTGCAAAGAGGTCCGGGTCTGGCTCAGGTTACCGTAGTCAACCTGCACACGACCCGTTGGGTTGAACTTCCACAGAATCTTGGCCTTGATGCCCTCACGGTTGTGTGTAAAGGCTTTGACATCCTGAGTAGTCATGGCGTTATTCAGGTAGTAGAAGCCAGGGGTATAGAACATCGGGTTGCCCAGGCCGCCGATGCTGGGCGTGGGGATAATGAACGGGCTGTAGGTCGGGTCGACCCGGACGTAGTGAAGGTCAACCTCGATCTGCTTCTCCATAAAGAAGGCACCCGCCCCGATTCTTAAGGCGTTGCCACCCGTCGAATAGGTGGACCCACTCTGTGGCTTGTAGTCCGAGTGGGCAAATTCTCCATAAAGACGGGGCTCATACTCGCTCTCACCCCACTTGTAGGAGGCTGACACTCCATAGGTGCTCATGTCCTGAGGGCCAAAGCCACCCAGGTTAGGCGTGCCCTGAGGCACCAGGCCGGCTGCCACGGCCGCGGCCACCGAACCGTCGGCGCCCAACACTCCCAGGCCGGGAACCGGCCGCACGTCCGTCGTGGTATTGATGCCTTGTGAATTCTGCAGGCCCACTTGATTGCGGAAGAAACCGTTGGGATTGACCCAGTTCAAGGAGAAGTTGGGCGTGACGGTCAGACCAACCGTGCGCGGACCCTGGTTTAACTGATCTTGCGTCATACGAATGTAGTTGAGCTTGACCTGACCGTTCTCGTCATGGAACGTCAGCTTGGCATTGGCACCATAAGCCACGCTCTGATAGGTATTGCCAAAACCGGTCTGACCCGGCAAAGAGCCGATGTTGCCGTCGGGTAGTTTGGTCCCCATGACCTCCCAGTAAAGCTTGGTGCTCTCGTCCTCATCAAAGGCGTGCTCGCCCGTGAGTTGGAAGCCGTACTGGGGCAAATATTCCGGCCCGAACTCATTCAGGTTGAGTTGACCAGCGTAGACGATGGGGTCAAATCCATGGTTCTGATACGAGCCCACCACTAACTTGGTATTGGTAGGCCGATGCTTGATCCAGAAATGGTCCAATACCATTGACGTCTGAGGACTGTTGCCCAGTCCTTGCAGGCCGGAATTCTGCGCTGTGGTTGCCGTGAAGGAGTTGAGCAGATAGGGCGGGTTAGCTCCATAGTAAGAGTCTAGAATCCTGTTCCCTTGGGCCGTAAAGGCCGAGAATTCGATACCGGCATCCACGTCGTCGGAGACGTTGATGCGCAAGCCAAGCACCGCCCGACTGGTGAAGCCCACGCCGTTGACGAGAGGACGACCCGTTCTCCAGTTCATGGTGGTCAAAACGCCAGTAGTGAAGGGGTTAAACTGGGCCGGAAGGGTGAAGCCGGCCACGGGTGCGACGACGCCACCGGCGCCCGTTGCGCTGCCGATAGCGGCATTGTAGTCAATCAGTTGCTGACCGCTCGGCAGGGATGTCATTGCCCCCAGTCCACCGTTGTTCTGCAGGGTTACGCTGGTCATCCTGGTGTCGACGTAGCCGTAGAAGGTAATGCGTTCCAATTCGGTGACTCGCTTGTCGATGCGGTCGACATTCTCTTCCAGGTTGGTGACCCGCACGCCCAGGGCATCCAATTCATCTTTGAGAGCCGCAGCCAGTTTGCGAACTTCGTCGAGTTCGGCTTTGGTGGCAAAGGTGGCGTGGGCCTGCTCCATTTTGGCCAGCAGGCGAGCTACAATCATGGCCACTTCCCAGCGAGTGGCTGCCCGGTCACCCTTGAAGGTGCCGTCTGGATAGCCCTCTAGAAGGCCCTGAGCGGCCAATTTCGACACCGCGTCTTTGGCCCAGTGCTCGTCCTTTACATCCGGAAATAACGGAGCTCCCCAAGCGGTGGTCGACGCTAATAGAATCCCACCGAGCGCAAAAGCCAATCTACGACGCAACATCCCAAACCCTCCACATTTCAACAGCGCTCATTACTCTATAGGACGGACACGAATACCGTCTGGCGCTGGAAGCCGGACCTCGTTCGACCGTGTCCATTGTTTTCCTTTCAACAATATGAGGAAATAAAAACAACTTACGAGGTTCGATTGAACCAGGTCAATGCAATGCGACAACCATACGGATTTCAATCAAAAGGCCGATCCGCCTTGAGGGTCCCAAACGCAAAAAAGAGCCCGGTTTCCCGGACTCTTTTTTGTTCCAGACGAGGTAAGTTTTAGAACTTGACCTTGAACTGGGTGGACACCTGCCAACCGTTCCACTCGAACGGGTTGTTGGTGAAACCAACCTGATTGGAGCCTACTCCAGGGTTCGGGTTGGTGGTGGGAATGTTGGTACCACTGGTGGTGGTGTAGTAGCGGAAGTCCATGTTCCACTGAGTGTTAGCCGACACGTCGAAGTCGAATCCAAGGAACGGGCTCAACTGGGTTGAGTCGATGTTGTTGAATCCGGTGCTTCCGGTCGCGATGGCGAAGCCGTTGTAGCGGCCAGCCGGATCGTAGTGACCGTCGATGGTGGTGTAATCGGCACCAGCGCGGAGCGTCCATTTGTCACTGGCTTCCCAGTTGACCTGGCCGTGCAGGCTTCCGATATCCATCTGGACATTGTTTTGGCTACCGCCCAGGGTGGCGACCAGGTTGGAGTCACGGCGGAACTGGTTCCGCTCGTAGCCCAACTCGACCTTCACACGGGGGTCGTCGAACTTGTAGCTCGCGCCCACGCCCCAGTTGGTGTGCTTGCCGCGCTGATCTTCCAACGGGTTCAGGTTGCCGTCAAACGAGTTGACGGACGTTCCACCGTAGGTGAGAGGAGACGCGTAGCCCTGGAACACCGGATCCATGAAGCCCGGGGCGAAGCCGAGGACTTGCTGGTTGGGGACTCCAGCGCCGAGAGTGTTCGTGTTGAAGCGAACATCATACAGCGAGGTGCGGACCTGATCCAGAATACCGACCTTGGCCCAAACCAAACCACGACGCTCAGAGAACCGATACTGACCGTTGAAGCGGAGACCGCGACGGTTGTGCGGATACTGAGAAGTATCGTGGAGGCTGTAGAGGCCCTGGTAGTAGTTCAGGTTGGGCAGGTTCATCGGGGCTACGGTCTGACCCAGGCCACCGAGTTGCAGCACGAACGGGTCGTAAGTAGCATCTACATTGAGATACTGCAGACCCAGGTCGAGGTCGCCGTCCAACAGGTTGGCGCCGACTTCGAAGCGATAGGCGTTGCCGCCTACGCTGTAGCCGCTGTTCTGGTTGGGCTTGTAGTCAGAGTGAGCGTAATTACCAGCGATATAGACCTGGGTGTCGCCACCGCTGAGGTCCCACTTGTAATTCGCCGACAGACCATAGCTGACCATTCCCTGGGGCCCGATCTGGCCGATGTTGCCAGCGCCAGTGCCACCGAAGCGATCACCGATACCAGCGCCCGGAATCGGACGGGTATCGGTGGTGCTGCCAGCGCCACCACGGGTGTTGAGAATGTTGGATTGGTTGAAGAAGTTGCCGGGGGTGTTAACCCACTGCAACGGAGCCGTCGAACCAACCGCAGCGATGGTGTTGAAACCACCGGGGAAGGTGCCGTTGCCAGCACCACTGCTGCCACCAACCACGCGAGCGCCTACGCCAGTCTGGTTCACGTCTTGATTGACGCGAGCAAAGTTGGCCTTCACAGAGCCGCCATCGAATTCAAATTCGACGTCGGCGCCGAGCAGGAACGTGTCGTAGGCGTTGTTGTCGCCCAGACGAGTTCCCAGGGCTTCCCAGCGGAATACGCCGGTGTCGGAAACGTCAACCTTGCCGCTGACATTGAAACCGAAGCCGCCCAGGTAACGAGGACCGTAGGCGCCGGGGTTCCACTGACCGGCATAGATGGCATTGTCCATGTTGGTCTCCTGGAAGGAGCCGAGGATCAACTTGGTCTGGCTGGGGTTGTGCACCACCCAGAAGCTGTCCAGGGTCATTCTGGAGAACGGGGCATTGCCACCGCTGTTCAAAGCAGCCGTGCTGAAGAACTGGTTGGCGCTGTTGTTCGTCGTCGAAGTGAAGGTGTTGGACTGCCAGGGAGCAGTTACACCCCAATACGAATCGATGAACTGGTTGCCCTGACTGGTGAAGGCGCTGAACTCTGCACCGGCGTCGATGTCGTCAGACACGCGAACGCGCAGACCGAGAACGGCGCGGGCCGTGAAGCCAACACCATTGAGCAGCGGACGACCGTTGCGGTAGTCAGCTACGGGCAGAACACCATTGGTAGCAGGATTGAAACCAGCACCGAGGGTGGAGCCGACGGCGGCATTGTAGTTGGTTGCAGGCACCGAGCCGGCCACAGGAGCAACGTTACCATTGAAGTTATCGTTGTTTCCGGTGTTTACGAAGGTGCTCATGCTGCCACGAGTATCCACGTAACCGTAGAAGGTGATGCGCTCCAGCTCAGAGACGCGCTTGTCGATGCGGCTGACGTTCTCTTCCAGGTTGGTTACCCGGACTCCGAGAGCATCCAGCTCGTCCTTGAGGGCGTTCGCAAGTTTGCGAACTTCATCCAACTCCGCCTTGGTGGCAAAGGTGGCGTGAGCCTGCTCCATTTTGGCGAGCAAGCGAGCGACGATCATCGCTACTTCCCAACGAGTGGCGGCGCGGTCACCTTTGAAGGTGCCGTCCGGATAACCCTCGAGCAAACCTTGAGCGGCAAGTTTAGCTACCGCGTCTTTTGCCCAGTGGTCGTCTTTCACGTCGGGGAACAGCGGAGCGGCCATAGCCGGCATTGCAGCCGACAACATCATGGTTGCGGCTACAAATGATAGAACGCGTTTTTTCATTATCGTTCTTTCTCCTTAGTAATCAAGTCTGGTAAAACCAGACAGGCTTTTTTTTTGCCTGGCTAATCGCGACCTGACTCAGAGGGGTCCGGCTGAGCCTTCCAAGGTTTCCTCATCTAGAGACCTCGAAGTCACAACCCGCGATTAGTCAAACCCTTAATTACCACACAGCCCGAAACTTGTAAACCTGTTACGGTGACATTTACACTAAGTTCACGTCGACCGTTCAGGACGCCCTCCCCCCGGTCAGCGCTGCGCTAAACCGTTCTCGGACGCAAGTTTTAAGTTTATGTAGCAAAACTTTTTCTGGTTATCTGAGCCAATTCTTCCGGGCGGCACCGGGGGTTCCGAGTCGCCACTGAAGAAAATTCATATCCGCCAGGTTGCCAACAAGTTTTTTGGCGCGAACAAATCTTCCTTCTTCTCAGCTGAAGAATATTTTTCTATTTTTTCGGAGTCGAGACTTTAGTCGGAGTCACTCAAAAGGTCGGCGGGCTCTGGTTCTCGGCCCAAACGCGCGCAAGCTTCCAGATACCCGCGAATGAATTTATTTAAATCTCCATCGAGTACGCCAAAGGCATCCGTGACCGCCAAACCGGTGCGGCGGTCTTTTACCTGGGTGTAAGGTTGCAGTACGTAACTGCGAATCTGGTTGCCCCAGGCCGCTTCCCGATTCTCTCCCCGCAGACTCTGAATGCGCTGAAGCTTTTCGGACTGCTGCAGTTCAAACAGCTTGGTCTTGAGCATGCGCATGGCCGTCAGGCGGTTAGACTGCTGAGAGCGTTCATTCTGGCAGGCGACGATAATGCCGGTGGGTATGTGTGTGATGCGAATGGCCGACTCTGTCTTATTGACGTGCTGACCGCCGGCACCGGAAGAACGATAGGTGTCGATCTTCAGATCCTCGGTGCGGACCTCCACCTCGGCGTCCTCCATTTCGGGAAGCACGTCCACCTTGGCAAAAGCGGTATGGCGCCGCCTGGCCTGGTCAAAGGGAGAAATGCGCACCAGGCGATGGGCCCCGCGTTCCGAGCGCATCATGCCGTACGGCTGTGGACCGGTCAAAAAGAAGGTAGCTGAATGAAGACCGGCCTCATCTCCCGGCGAAGTGTCAGCCAACTCTACCTGATAGCCACTGCGTTCGGCCCAGCGCAAGTACATGCGCAACATCATCTCGGCCCAGTCTTGAGCGTCGGTACCGCCAGCCCCGGCATGAATGGTCACCATGCAGGGGCTGCTGTCCATCTCCCCAGATAGCAGTGAAGTGGTCTCCAGGCCCTCCAAAGCGGTCTCGAGATCCTTGGAGGTGGCCTCTAACTCCTGGACGTCCGAAGAATTGCTATCGTCAACCATTTCCAGAAAGAGTTGCAGTTCGTTGATCTTTTCCTCGATCTCACGCCAGGAGGTGAGCAAGGTCTGATGATAGCTCAGTTCCTGATTGAGCTTTCGGGCGGCAGCCGGATTGCTCCATACGTCCGGGGCCGAAAGGTGGCTCTCTAACTCGGATACTCGTTGCGTTGAATGGTCCAGGTCAAAGATAGTCGCGCATACGAAGCATCCGGGCACGGCTGTCGTCGATCTGCGCTTGATAGTTTCCTGCAGTAACCATGGTCTAGCCTTCGTCCGGGTAGTGGCACTTCTTCCACTTTGTGCCGCTTCCGCACCAACATGGATCGTTGCGACTCATTTTGGAACGCACTCGTCCCCGAGCCGCGGGGGGTTCTTCGGCGACCGGCACACCCACCTCGTGGGCCTCTTCAATTACGCTATCCTCAGGGATATCTTCTCCCTGACGAACCTCCAGCTTAAAGAGCAAGCGCACGGTATCTTCCTGAATGCGGTGCTTGAGGCCCTCGAACATCTCGAAAGCTTCTTTGATGAACTCAATCTGCGGGTCTTTCTGTCCGTAACCGCGCAGGCCAATGCCCTCGCGCAGCATATCGATGGACTGCAGATGGTCGATCCACTTTCCATCCAATGTTTGCAACAGCACCCACTTTTCAAAGGAGCGCATCGTCTCGTGGCCCATCAGCGACTCTTTGATTTCGTAGTAGGTCTCCGACCATTTGACCAACTGGTCTACCATCTCGGCCCGGGGCATTGCCAACAACTGCTCTAACGTGTGGTCTTCGGGGAGATCGAGCACGTCGCGCACCTGCTCCCAAAGAAGGTCTGTTTCCCACTCGTCGGGGTGAATTTCCTCGGAACAATAAGTGTTCACCCAGTCCAAAGCCAGCGTTTTGACAAAGTGAAGCACGTGAGGGCGCAGGTCTTCTCCACGCAAAATGCGGTCGCGCTCTTCATAAATCACTTTGCGCTGATTGTTCATGGTATCGTCGTAGCGCAGCACAGACTTGCGAATGTCGAAGTGGTAGCTCTCCACCTTTTGCTGGGCGTTCTCGATGCCCTTGCTGACCATGCCGCTCTCGATAGGCTCGTCGTCGACCTTCAGCCATTCCATCACGTTCTTGATGCGGTCCGAACCGAACAATCGCATTAACTCGTCGTCGAGAGAAACAAAGAAGCGACTGGATCCAGGATCTCCCTGACGGCCCGAGCGGCCGCGCAACTGGTTGTCAATGCGCCGTGACTCGTGGCGTTCCGTGCCCAGGATGTGCAGCCCCCCCAACTCGCGGACTTTCTTGGCCGCCTCGGCGTCGGGGGGGTTGCCGCCCAGGATAATATCCACGCCGCGACCGGCCATATTGGTGGCGATAGTGACCCCGCCCAGGCGTCCGGCCTGAGCGATAATGCTGGCTTCTTGTTCGTGATACTTGGCGTTGAGAACGTTATGCGGGACGCCCTTTTCTTTAAGAATCCGGGAGAGCGCCTCCGACTTGTCGATGGAACGACTGCCCACCAGCACCGGTCGGCCCGCCTCATGTAGTGCTGCGATTTCCTCGCACACGGCCAAAAACTTCAAGCGTTCGTCCTTGTAGACGATGTCGGCCTGATCCTTGCGGGAAATGGGGCGATGGGTCGGGATTACGATGACGTCTACGCCATAGATTTCGCGAAACTCGCGCTCCTCCGTGGCGGCCGTTCCGGTCATACCGGCCAACTTCTTATACATTTTGAAGTAGTTTTGAAAGGTGATGGAGGCCAGCGTCTGGTCTTCCTGGCGAATTTTGACGCCTTCCTTGGCCTCAATGGCCTGGTGCAATCCGTCTGAGTAGCGGCGGCCAAACATGAGGCGACCGGTAAACTCGTCGACGATAACGATCTCATCGTCGCGAATCACATACTCCACATCGTTGCGGTAGCACTCTTTGGCGCGCAGGGCGTTGGAGACAAGGTGGGCCGACTCCACGTTTTCCATGTCGTACAGGTTGCGGATGCCCAGCAGTTCTTCCACTCTGGCCACACCGTCTTCGTTGAGGGGCGAGTTTTTGGACTTCTCGTCGACCGTATAGTGCTCGTCCTTTTTCAACTGACGCACCATCTGAGCAAACTTTTCATAATTTGCGTTGGTGCCCTGGCCGCGTCCCGAGATGATCAGCGGGGTGCGGGCCTCGTCGATGAGGATCGAGTCGACTTCGTCCACGATGGCAAAATGATGACCGCGTTGAACTTTGTCCTCCAACTGCCAGACCATATTGTCGCGCAGGTAGTCAAAGCCATATTCATTGTTGGTGCCGTAGGTGATGTCCGCCCGATAGGCCTCCTGACGACTGCAGGGGCGCAGAGGGTCTTTATTGGGGCCTGCCTGGGCACTGGCGTCAAACAGATAGGCACTATCGTGATTGATCACACCCGTAGTCAGGCCAAGGAAATCGTAAATATGGGCCATTAACATGCCGTCGCGCTTGGCCAGGTAGTCGTTGGCCGTGACCAGATGGGCCCCGTTGCCCCCCAAAGCGTTCAGATAGAGCGCGGCCACGGCGACCAGCGTTTTGCCCTCACCGGTCTTCATCTCTGCAATGCGTCCCTGATGCAAAACGATGGCGCCCACCAGTTGAACGTCATAGTGGCGCTCATTGCGCACTCGCTTGGAAGCTTCACGGGCCACCGCGTAGGCCTCGGGCAAAATATCGTCGAGGGTCTCCCCTTTGGCCAGTCGGTCGCGAAAATGAGCCGTTTTGGCCCGCAAATCCGCATCCTCAAGCGGGGCGACGGTGGGTTCCAACTTGTTGATTTTCTCCACTGTCTTCATGACCTTTTTGACTTCTTTGTCGTTTGCGTCAAAAAGTCTCTTGAGTAACCCTAGCATCGATCACAGTGCCTCATATTCTTAAATACGGTCTTAGCCTGGGGCTTTACCCTGGAAGTCCGAGAAACAAACCGAAGCCATTCAGGCTGGGCGGGAACCAGGCTTCCCCGCCGGCAGCGGCCCCTGCGATGGTCGCATCTCCGTCCCGGGAAAAACAACCGTCTGCCGCGGGACAGGTTTTCGCCGGATCTGGTCCAAGCAGGCGGCATGTGGTGGACTCAACTGGATCAGGACATCTGGGAGAAGGCTGGCAGGCGCGTCGCGCCGGACCTGAATAAGTTCACGGATCTCGACAACGAGGACCTGATCCACTGCACCTCGCTCTACCACGGCGGGCGGCTGAAGGGGTTGGCACCGGCTTCGAAGGCTCGGGCCGCTCAGCAGCAGCGTGGTTGGTTTAGTCTGTGGCGACGGGTCCATGGCCAATGGATCGACTTGCTGACCGGCCTGACCCTGGGCGCGTCGGGCCAGGACGTAGACCAGGTGGCGCTGGGCCGGGTACTGCCTCGAGACGAAGATTGGGAATTGCATTTCCCCAGCCGGGAACGGCTGTCTACGGCAGAGGCTGAACCGCTGCTGCGCCGCCTGCGTTGGGCTTACACCGGGCCCCAGTGGCTGGTCGGACAGGGCGCCGTGGTGCTCCTCTGCGAATGGTTCAAGCGGCGAGAATTGTGCCTGGGACCCTTGGAGGAATTTGAGGTGCAACTGCGGTCGCGCCGACGGGGCCCGGCCTTGCAGAAATTCTTAGAGTGCCTCGACAGGCCGCCGCAAACAGCCGGCGATACCTTGATCTTTACCGTCCAGTGCCTGGCGCAGGAAGGTTTCGAAGATCACCCCCTGATTCGGCTGGCGGAGAAAGTGGGAGAAGTTGACGCTTCTTGGCGCCGCAGCCCTCGTACCCACGTCTCTTCCCGCGTGGATGAAGATTTGCTGATACGATTGGACGACCCGAATCAATTCACAGCCACCCTGCGTTTTCCCGGCAGTTTAACTTTTCAGTCTCTGAACAAGGCCCGCTGCTGTCTCTATGGCGGCCCCATGGAGCAGGAATATTTTGAGTTCAACCTGTCCCTGGATCGGTTGGTGTCGCCCGATGACGACTGCGCGTGGGATCGAAGTTTCCTGCTCATCTCAGAAAAGCAGCGAGTATACAGGCACCTGGCCCCCGGCGGTTTTTTCCACTGGCGCGACCTGCGCTTGCATGTTTTGTCGCGGACCGGCGAGCCGGGCCCGTCTCCGTGGTTTCTGCCCGGGCCCTCCGCAGCCAACCACCGTCTGCGCCGAGCCTTTCATTCCCGATTGGGAAAGCTGGTCTTAGAGACTCAGCCCCTGCTGCCAACTCCAAGCGGCCAGCCCCCGTCCCGCCTGCCCGGGCTCAGCCACCGAAGCCTGGAGAAGCTCAAGACCAAAGAAGCCATGGTTGTGTGCCTGATCGAGGCCGGCCAGCCCCTCACCCTCCAGGAGGTGGCCAATTGCCTGCAACTGGAAGGTTTTCCCTTAGCCAAGGGGCTGGAGAGCCTGAAGAAGGCCTGGCGGCGTGATTCCATCCTGCGCGAGGACAGCCGCGGACGCGTTCATGTGGTGGCCGGCGCGGTGCTGATGGATTGCTGGTTGATGCATCGACTGGGAGAAGTCTACGGCGGCGAAGAGGCGCTGACTCAGAAATTGCAGGCCCTTTTTGGGCTTAATGCTCGCCCGGTTCCGGCCAGGACTGTGATGGTCAGCCAAAGTGACGAATTTTGTCTGTGGTGGGATTGGCCGAACGGCACCCCCCAGAGGGGAACGCTGGAGAAGATGCTGGCCCGATTGCAGCCAGACGACCTGCTGGTCACAGAGTTGCAAGGACTGGGCGCTGTTTGCCCGGTGTTGGAAATCCACGCCGGGCTGGAGGACTTGGAAACCCACTATCTGTACGGCTGTCTGCACGGCTACGTGCTAACCAGCACCGGGCGTTGTCCGGTGGACTGGCGAAACCAGGCACAGCCAGACCTGTGGGAAAAGATCTACCGTGCTCGAAAATGCCCCCGGGTTGCACTTCATGTCCGCGGCTCAGAACCCACGATTCTCCTCGACCCCTGGATGACTCGGGACGGCACCCATCCATTTGTCCTCATGATCCGCTCCCAGTTTGGCTGGGAGGAAATTTCCTTCGATGACATTCTGGATGTCGAGACGGTGGGGCCTTGAAGAGACGAGTGCATTTGGGGGCAAGATTTCGCACGGCTACAGGTGCCAGCCAGGATCCCGATGGCGGCTGGAAAACCTGCAAGAATGGTT
Source organism: bacterium (assembly GCA_018780265.1). GTDB lineage: Bacteria > Vulcanimicrobiota > Xenobia > Xenobiales > JADMJV01 > JADMJV01. Next base: position 5,170 of record JADMJV010000164.1, on the reverse strand, counting down.
GAATCCCTGGCCATAGAGAGCTTTCGAGGCATTCAGAAGGCGGACATTTCAGGGCTGACTTCAGTTTCCGTGCTGGTGGGTCCCAACGGATCCGGCAAGACCACGGTGATGGAGGCCATACATATCGTTTGCCAACCCCTGGCAGGCCTGATGCGGGCGCTAGGGGGATCCTTACGACAGGCAAACGACTCCCAGTGGTTGACGCTCCAGGGACGCAGGGATGCGGCCTTATCCTTATCCTTTGCCGCCCACGGAGTAAGGTGGACGTCAAGAGCGCTGAATCCATCGAAGTTTCGGTTCAGCAGGATGGCCGGACCAAATATGACTTGACGCTGGTCGACGGCTTGTGGCTACTGAAAGGCACAACTACGCTGGCGGCCAACCAATCTTTAGCGGGCCTTCCTCCGGTGAAGACCCTCGGAGGACGCCCGCCACCTGGTCGAGGATGAGCTGCGTTGAACTACCAGGTTCTTTGTGAAGGCTACCATGACCGGGCTTTCTGGAAGGGCCTCCTGACCACTATCAGAGTCTGGGCCCCGGCGCCATCCATCCGGTGACCGGGACTTTACTCGAGAAGGGGCATTTTGGATTCTCGGCCCCCAGCGGCAAATTTGTCGCAGTTGTGCCCTGCCATGGCTATCGTAGCCTGCTGAAAACCTTCCAGAGGTTCTCTCCAACCGGACGAGAGGTTGTCCCGCTGCCCAGATCGTGGAGCATCGGATCGAGATCCCCAATCCCGCCGCCGGGGCCTTTTTGATGCGCTGGGAAAGCCCCGCCGGAATGGACCTACCCAAGCAGCAAACACTGGAGCGGCTGATCTGCACCGCCCTACGGCAACATCACCCGGATCGCCTGAGCCAGGTAGACGCCTGGCTCCAACCCGAGATGACGACCAGCGGAAAGAGCTTCGCGTGGTCCTACATGGCGAAATGGCAACCCCAGGATGGTTGTGACCGCTTCTTTGAGGCCCTGTGGCTGGACAAACCGGTAGCCGAAACCTTGTTGCGATTACTGGAGGCGACCCCATGCAACTCGGCGGTGATGCGACAACTGCGCCCGGAGCCGGTGTGACCGCTGCGTATCACCGCCCAGCGTGACAGACAACTGGGCTCGCGAGCGGGCGCTCGGGTCGCAGGCCTGGCAATCGGCTGGCAACAGACTCAACCGAACTCACAGAAACACCCGCCACGCGGTTCTCCAAAACCGTGGGTCGCAGGTTCGAATCCGGTCACTCCTACCAAATCAAACCCTGATTTCATCGGGGTTTCTTTATTTCTGCACTTCGCTCGCTTGGGAGGCATGGCAATCTGGTGGCAATATCGGAAATTTTGACCTACTCCCGCATCGAAGCCCAATCCTCACCCGAATCCCGCCCCGTCCGCCAATGGACGGTCAGAGTCTACGAACTGGTCGAAGGAAACTCCAAGCCGTGCAGGTCGTGGCGGAAATTTCGCGGGCCTTTGCCCTGTGCGCCGCCAGCGATGAGGCCACCGCCATCCGCGATGACGTATCTTTCTTCCAGACCCTGCAGGCCGCCCTCAGCAAGCACAGCGGCGCCAGCCAGAAAACCCCCGAGCAGCTCGACGCTGCCATCCGACAGCTCGTCTCCAAGGCCATCACCACCGAGGGCCAGGTGATCGACGTCTTCACCGCCGCCGGCCTGCCCCGGCCCGACATCGGCATCCTGTCCGACCAGTTTCTGGCCGAAGTGCGCGGACTCAAACACAAAAACGTGGCCGCCGAATTGCTGGCCAAACTCCTCAAGGACGAAATCAAGGTACGCGCCCAACGCAATCTCGTCCAGTCTCAACTTTTCAGCGAGAAACTCAAGAAGACGCTCAACTCCTACCACAACCGCGCCATCTCCACCATGGAAGTCATCGAAGAACTCATCCGACTGGCCAAGGAAATGGATGCCGCCACCAAGCGCGGCGAACAACTCGGCCTGACCCCCGACGAGGAGGCATTTTACGACGCACTGGCCGCCAATGAGTCGGCCGTCAAGGCCATGGGCAACGACCAGCTCAAAGTCATCGCCGCCGAACTTATCACCCAGGTGCGCAAAAGCGTGACTATCGACTGGACGCTCCGTGAAAGCGCGTGGGCCAACATCCGGGTTATAGTGAAGCGGATCTTGAATAAATATGGCTATCCTCCAGATCTGCGGGAGGAAGCCGTGAAGACCGTGCTTCAGCAGGCAGAACTGCTGTGCGCGGATTGGGCGGTTTCGTGATGCGAACTCATACGTTCAATCGATTCCACAACGCCTATGCGAGAGAAATATCTTGATACTCGGGAAGGCGCATCGATGTCGGAAATGGTGCCCGACTCAACCGAGCCGGACGCCCGGCTTAGTTCGCGCGACGCCGTCCAGGCACTCTGAGTTGGCATTTGGGACGCAACAAGCCTCCCACCTATCTACCCGGCACGGTCTGTGGGATAAAGTCGCTCTAACGGTCCAGCTTCGTGGAAACAGTCAACTCGCCAACTTGACAACTCCACAGCCCGCCTTCTGGCCCTAACAAACCCTCTAGCCTGAGGTAGTTCCACTACTTCTTTTCCCATCTCACGGACAGTTTTCTCAACAGGAGCAGGTAAGACCGCCTTCTTTGCTCGGGGGACTCCGGTCGCAAAGGCTTGGTCAGTCAGGCTCTTGATCCGCTCCACGTCACGACTAAGGGGAAGGACCACGTTTCCGCCCCTGAAGGGCGACAGTACAGCCGTAACCTGAGGCTCCAAACGGCTTCCCCAAACCTCAGGGTGGTGGCCATTCTCAGATCCGTGGTGTGGTATCTTGAAAAAACTAGCTTTGTCCGGCAGCGTAGTAGACGAATCGATGATAGCCTGCCAACCACGATGCGAATGGGTAGTCACCTCCAAATCCGCACCAAGAAGCGCCTGAAAATGAGGATTAGCGATAGACAGAACCACTGAGGTATGGTTGGGCCTGAGACTGGGGATCCGGAGAGGTGAGCTTCCTGGGATCAAGCTCCGAGCTTGATTTGCAAATACCGCGAGGGCGTCTTGCACTGATAGGTCCGACGGGCTTAACGCGGAGACCTGATGTCCCGCCGCAGCAATTAGCACTCGGTCTTGAGATGCGAACTTAAGCCGCCCGCCGCGGCACTGCCGAAAGACGCCAGAAATCTGTCGGGTCCCCGGCTCGTCCATCGGAGAACGATCATAAAGTTCCAAAAGAGTAAGGAATTCCTCATTTCTTAACGCCTGTGAGATGTAGACCGGCGCTTGCGAAGCTTGCCTGACAACTTCCGATAAGCCGCCAACGTGGTCATCATGCCAATGAGAACATACAATTAAGCGCACTTGGGCCTCAATGTTGACACCGAGCTGCTTCAAATACCAGACCGGGGCAGGGTCGCTCCTGCACCAAGCTCCGTAGCAGGAGTCGACGATGATCCAACACCCATCTCCAAGGTGAACTACGACGGATTCGCCGTAGCCCGGCCCGAAAAGTGTAATTTCAACCTCGTCGGGACTAGGTTGTTCCATCAAGCTCTGAATCGAGTGACCGGAGCACGTCCCGTGCTCGTTGTCGTGCCTCAGTAAGCTTTTGGGCAGTCCACTTCGGGAGCCGCCGAAAATGAACAAGTGAATAGCGCAATCGCTGTCCGTTAGGCTCGATCCGATAACCCAAGCTCCAGTAAAACTCAGAACCTAATTGAACTAAATCAAGGTCTTCCTGAGGAATCTCCTCAAATAAAAATGATGTCTCCAGGTCTGGGCCCCGTCGGTAGTCTTTGAGCCTGGCGGTAAAACCAACCTCGTCCACTGCGGTAACCATCCCCAGCCACTCCTTTTCTTGCAAGTAGCGAGGCTTTTTGCTTGAGGACGGCAATATAATTAGCCGCGAGAAGGTCTTCCTCTGGGGGTCTCGGGCCATTTCGGTTGTGGCCTCTACATCCACATGCAAATCCCTCGGAGCATCTTCCTGCACTCGAAGAGATGTACCTGCAGTCAGTGGCTGGGAGACCGGCTCCTCTTGTATCAGTGTCGTCATGCTTTACCCGTAGCCAATTTTGTTAATTGAGAGAACACTTGGTGACACTTTTGCTCGCTTCGCTCCCTGTTGTCCATGAGGATACTAAGCATTTCCTTCGCACCTTTTCCAACACTTTCTGCCGGTGCATCAAAATGGTCGGTGAAGGCGATGCGAAAGGTCAACGGCGGTTTGGGCTCCAGAGGACTAACCTGAACCTGTGTATGACCCAACGGCGTTGCACTTTGAATCCGCAACATACGTAGTTCAGGTTCGTCAAGCAAATCGGCCCAGACCTGTTGAGTCGGGGCCATCAAGTGCGCGAGGGCTTGCCACTGCTGGTCGTTGTCCATTCGGTAGTCCTCGATTGCATTGTAGCCCGCGGCGTGTAGCGGAGTATGCTGCAAAAGCTGGAAAATGCCCTGGGTGAGATCAGCAATTACCCTGAAATAAGGAGATTGCTCAGTAGCCAGTTGAAACCGCTCGCGAGTGACAAGTAATTTGTAGCCCCCAAAGTCGATTTGGGCGACATCTGGGTGGATGACTTCGGGATGAGCCTGCTCGGCCTCGCTCATGCGGATCAATCCCTCAGAAGCAAACCAGGCGGGATGGAATATAGTAGGGTTAAAATTCCCCAGAAGCACGAGTGCGCGTTCTTCGCGAACTGGTTTGATCATCATCCGTCCGTGGCCTTCTTTCCCCAACGGCAGGACCCTTTTCGGAGGCACGTCCGAACTTCAATCCTAGTTCGACGTTGTATGATTACAACGGTCAGAGTCTCACCGCCAGTTTGGTTGACCGATTCGCGCCGACGCACAGCCAACGTAAGTGAACTACAATGCCTTGCTTACCGGGTATGAGCGCGCAAACCCGCTCCCAAGAGTGTGTGTACTTGTGGCCAGGCACTTCGCCATGGTCAAAGCTTGCCGGCGATCGAAGCGAAAGGCAGCACAATCGGGGCTTTCGGCCAGCTCTATCTGGTCGGCAATCTGGTGGCAATAGACTCAGCCGAACTCAACCAAACTCCCCCGACCCAGCCACCCACCACCACCACGCAAAACCCCACAACCACGCCACTCAGCCGAACTCCACCGACTCAGCGAAACTCAAAGAAACAACCGCCACGCGGTTCTCCAAAACCGTGGGTCGCAGGTTCGAATCCGGTCACTCCTA
>JADMJV010000061.1:21905-28212 GCA_018780265.1 bacterium | reverse complement strand
GCCAGCAAATCCAGATAGGTCCGCAGGTGTAACACCAATAGCAGCACGATTGGCCCGATTCTACCTGGCTGCATGAAAACGGGATTGCTCCCGTGCGGCCATCCTCCGGGGCATTACGATTTCAATGCGGAAAATTGCCCACGCCCACCGCGCCTGCTACGGGTCCCACGAGAGAACGCAAGGTCTCCGTTGCCGCGTGATTGGCCTGGTTGGCCATGGCCGCAGACTTGGCTCCGGAACCGTAAGAGGCGTTGAAAGACGCCAGAGGTAGGCCCGCCTTGTGATTGGCGATCATCTTCTTGACCGCCTCGTCGATGGGGTCTCCGATCTTCTCGGCCAGCGCGATCTGACGATTCAGACCCAATATCCAGTGGACGCTCGAAATCGGGACCTTGGCGCCGTTCCGGGAGAGCAGGGAGAGCAGATGGACAAAGCAGTCCATGCGGTCTTCCCGCTCCAGAATCGGCTTGAGCATCTCGGACGTGATCACTTTCTTGCCTTCGAAGTAGCGATCGTTCAGGCGACGCGCCGCCAGCCACCCCCAGTCGGCCTTGCCGATCACTGTGAGCAAGTCCAAACCGCCCACCCGGTCTTCGTTGGATAGGGGCACCGCCTGGCCAAAGTCAAGAATTGTCACCGTCTTCGAGTCTTTGTCGATCAGCACCTGACCATCGTGGAAGTCGGGGTTGGCAAAGAGCGGTTGGGGCTTCCAGTTGCCGCTGGAATCGACCCCTCTCAAGACCCCGAATTCCGCGGCCGCCATGGCATCCATGGCCTCCTGGTAAAGCTCTTTGTTCTCGTTGTAGATCTTGCGCGCCGTCTTGCCCCTGGCCTCTTCCATAAAGAGCCCCAGGTGCTCCACCTTGAAGGCATCGATGCTGCGGACGTGCCAACCGTTGGTCTCGTGGCGATAGGTCTCATTGGCCTGCTTTTGCACGGCCATAGCCTGGTCTTTCTTGAACTCCAGAGCCACCGACTCTCGAATGATGCCAAGTAGCCCCAGGATATAACCATACTTCTCACGGTCTTCCGGGGTCTGGGTCATGTAGCCGATCAGCTTATCGAATCGATTGAAATCGTATTTGGTCGACTCTTCGATATCCTGGCGACCCAAAGAAACCACCTCGCGTTTTCCGGTCGCCTCATTGGTGTAGCGGATGGCCACGTTGACCGAGCCGCTCCCCAGCACTCGGTCGATCTTCAGGTCCTGGGGCCATTCGTCGCCAAAGCGGTTTTGCACCAGTTTGAGTACCTGATAGTAGTTGAGCGGCATGGAAGCATCTTGAGCGCTCTCGAAAGCCTCTTTGAAGTCCGCGAACTCGGCGGTGAAAGCGAGATACTGCTTCATCTTGATGCCGGGCACACCGTAGGCGTCGAAGAGCCGGGTCAAAATGGTCGCTTCGTCGAGCTTGCCCTGGTTCGGGTCTTCTTCGCCCTCTTTCGGCTCTTTTGGCTTCTGGCCCATAATGTAGGCGACCGCCAGAGTGTCCGCGTCACCGTGGGAGTACAGCACACCGCGGGCGATCTTGTCGCCCAGATCGCGATTCTCCGCAGAGAGGTCCTTGAGAAAATGACCGATGACCGCCTCTTTGCCCTCGTCGGTCCGCAACAGTCCCGAAGGCCCGGCCAGGAAGCTGTTGGCCACCAAAACACGGGTGTTACCGTCGGCCTCGAGCAGATCCTGGCGAGTGGTTTGGATGGCTTCCTGCAGGGGAGCGTAGTCTTGATCCTCGGAAGCCGATTCCAGGTAAGCGGGCATCTTGTCGCGCCGTCCCATCAAATACTCGATGGTGGCCAGCTGCTCGGCGGGCGATTTTTCCCGGGCCACGGCCACCAACCCGGACAGTGCACTGGCGTTTCGGCGATAGACATCGGTGGTGTCGGTCACGCCGTGCACCACCTTGGGAAACACCGTGTCCACGCTGTTTGGCTGGAGTTTGGCCTGGTCCGCTACTTTGTCGCGAAACTCCACATAGGCCACCGGATACTTTTCGATCAATTCGTAGCGCTCTTCGAGCGCGGCGACCGAAGCGCCAAGGTCAACAGGGTCCGTGTCGGGCGCGCACTGTGGTCCGAGAAGCTTGAGCAGCAGATCGGAGCTATGTTCGGCGCTCAAGAGGTCGAGGATGTTGTCCTTGGAGAGCCATTCCTGGAGTGCCGGGTTGTCCAGCCCGTCGAGGCGGGCAAAAAGGTTGTCGCCCAACTTCCTCTTGGTGTCGTCACGAGCTTGCAGGGAGCCTTCCGACAATTCGTAGCTGCGGTTGAAGAGGTCGTACCAGCTCTCGAGCGACTCGATCTTGTCCTGCGCGGCCACCAGGCCGTCCATCACGAAGGCGCCCGCATCGGTGCCCACGTGTTCTTCTTCCTCGGCATTGTAGAGGGAGGTGGTCACCTGGTAGCGTTCCAAGGCCGCTTCTGCGCCCTCGAGGATCTTATGAAAGGCCGCCACCGGCATGCCCAACACCAGGCCCTGACTCACCTTGGCGTTGTGTCCCAAAAGGGCCATTCGGCTCAGCACATCGCGGCTCTCGATGGTCGACAGTGGCATGACCACGTCTCTGAGACGGAGTTGGCCGTCGTAATAGCGCGCCCGAGCGTTTTCATAATCCACCTGGTACTGGTAGTCCTCGCGCTTGGGAATGAACTCCTCGGCCTTGACCCTCTCGTTGAGCACTTTCAGAGCGGGAGTTTCCGTATCGGGAAGGTCCTCGGGTTTCAGCTGATAGGCATAGAACAAAGCCTCTTTCATGCCGGCGGCATTCTGGCTTCGATCCGGATTCTTGAGACTTTCGGCCACGGCTTCGATGCCCGAGGCCGCCAGGCTACGAGCGGCCTCACCCAGCCAGGTGGGTCGCTCGCCGGTGGAACGCACGCGCCGGGCAGGCAACATGTGGCGAACCAGATGAGTCAACCCCTCGCTGGTCTGACCCGAGCTTTGCATTCCCTCCACAAAGCGCCGTTCGATGCCTTCGGGATAGGCTCTCGACTCTCGGTCGTTGTCGGCAAAGTTAGGCTGATGGGTGGAGATGTAGGCGATGTCGATCAGCTGCCGCTGCAAGTTCTGATCAAAATCCGGAGTGAACTCTTTCCATGCTTCCGACTCACCCAGGGAGACCAGGAACGTGTTGAGCTTTTTCGGCTCCTGCAGAGGCAGCTGCAGCCTCACGCGGGCCCGCTGTTCCCGAGACTCAGCCGCCAGTTGGGCCAGGTTATCGCCGACCTGCCTGATGCGGGCCTTGAAGGCCTTGTCGGGCGATTCCAGGCCAAACAACCGGGTGGCGTACTCGGTGGCCCGAGAGAGCCCGGAATAGGCCGTTTCCTGCACCATCGAGGTGTAGTCAAATCCGGACAGGGCCACCAGCGCGGCCTCGTTCATGTCTTTGGCCAGAGGCCAGGTCTCTCGATCGCCCTCGTGATTCATATCGATGAGGCCGGTGAGGTTGTAGGGGTTGACCTCATTACCGGTCTTATTCAGATAGCCTCGGGTGGCGGCCCCGGCCAAACCTGGCAGCGTGCCCGCGGCCATCTCCTGAAAGTTGTGCTTGAAAACAACTCCATCGAGGAAACTGTAGTGAAGAGTCTCCTCCTCCTCGCCGATGGTGGGATTCTTAAGCGTATCGATAAAGGCGTCGGCGTTCCAGTCCGGGCCGTATTTGGCCATGAAGTCGTGAAACTTGAGGTTGGCTTCGGCGCTAAAGCCTTCCTCAGGAAGGGCGGTTCTGCGGAGGCTGAGCAGCAACCGCAACATTCCGTTGACCTTCTGGTGAGGCGTTTTGCCGGTCAACCCGTCCAGCTGGTCGGCTGCCGCCAGCAGGGCCTCCTCCTTATCCTGACGGTCGCCGTCCTCCAAAGTGAGGGCCTCATAGTCGGGCGGTGCGCCATCCCAGCCCGGCAACATCCAGTTGGGTGTGGAGTCGGTGGCCAGGCGTTCTGCCAGGCTACGGTAGTTGGCCTTCAACTTCTCGATATCGTCGACCGGTTTGCTGTATTGAGGCCGGGCCTCGAGCTTGAGGACCTCGGGCATGGGCGTCAGCTCACGATCGACGCTGGTCTCTCCACGACGCACCAGGCGCTCGACTTCCACCCCCACCGCTCCCACCCGGATCCCCTCGGCCTCGTGATTGTGGGCGGCGGCAGTGAGGGCGCGATCGAGATCCTTTTCGGGATATTCCAGGGGCGTCTTGACGTAAAGTCTGTTCAGGGCGTGAAAGGCCGCGCGGGGGTTGAAACCGGCCTCGGCCATTCGCCGGATGGCGGCCTGATCGGCGGCCACCTGCATGTCGCGGGAATCCACCAAGGTTCGGGTGCTCGGACTCACGTTCTTTTCGTTCTTCGGGTCCTGCTTGTCGAAGTCGAGAGCGCGCTCAAGTTGCTGGGCCAAAACGAAAGCCAACTCGTCTTCCGTCTCGAGAGTTCGCAGCATTCCCACATCAACAACCAGTCGATAGATGGCTTTCTCGTCGTGGCTCTGGGGAATTTCCAGCCAGTCGCGAATCGGCCACCGGCGCGTCCCGTGGACCGACTTCCAATTGTCTTCCATGGTTCTGCTGTCTTCAATGGCAGTCTGAGGAACATCCCCACTGAACAGCTCTACCCTGAGATCGATGTCGCTCTTGGTGAGATCGGGTCCGGCCAGCCGCTTCACCAGATCGACAAGGTAGTTGCGAGCCTGGGCCATGGCCGGCGCCACAACGCCTTGCGGCGGTGTGGTCAGCACTCCCATCTCGTCTCGCAAACGCGTGTGCCAGCGGTCGAGCTCTCTCCTGGCAGCCCAATCAAGCTCGTCCCTGGGCTCCGCTGCTGGAGGCTCAGGTTTCGAGGTATTGGCTGTGGTTGGGTGAGTCGGACGCGCAGTCCCCTGGTTGATCTTCATAGCCATTCCAGACTACGACAAGCCAAGGAAAAGACCCTTAAATTTCGTGGGGCTGCGCTCCCGGTAGCATTGCATCCCGGGTCTTTCCTCTTCAGTTCTTCGAGGTCCTAGACAGGGCGAGCGCTCTCAGTCGCCTTTCTACCCGGGATGCGAAATCTCAGCTCGAACGGCCAGGACACCCAGCCCCCTCAGGTGTCCTACCTGTGGACAGGACAAATACCTGATTCTGGCCAGGACACCCACAGAGACTGCAAGCTAGCCAGTCCCCCGCATGGAGTGCGTGGCCTCGACGACTGGCTTGACAGAGAAGTCCCCCTAGTGCTGTGTCCGTGAAGTTCGTCCCTACCTGAATCTGGGTATGGCGCCCCAGGCCGAACTGAAGGCCGAGCCGAGCGCGGCCATGCGTCCAGCGTCACGAGTCAGGCTAACTTCTCGTGACCTGCGCCGCTTGCGCAGCATTGCAAATAACCCGGAATCTGGTCCGTCGCAGCTCCTATCGGCAGGTGTCTTGCTTCAGGCAGCTCGGGGGCTGACCGACGACGCGATTGCAGAGGCCCTGGAAGTCCCTACCTGGCTGGTAAGTAGCTCGATTCGGAGGTTCGTCAGGTCTCGCTTTTCGATTTTTGACTCTGGTCCCATGCCAGCGACAGATCCCGGGGCCGAGAGGACAGTGCAGCAGGCTATACGCGTCAAGCTCACCGGAACCGAAAGGCGGCGCCTACAGAAAATCTCTGGGGCCCACACATCGGAGCAAAGAATGGCCCTGAGGGCCAAGATTGTTCTTTGGGCGAACCTTGGGCTCAACAATTGCCAGATTGCGGACCAACTGGGCATCGACGTGAAGACCGTGCGAAAATGGCGTGGCCGTTACTTTACAAACGGCCTGGAAGGGCTTGATGACGAACCCCGTTCCGGGCGGCCATTTCAGTTCGACTCAGGCGTTCGAAACGAGGTTTTTACTGCCGTGGTTGGCGACCCACCTGAGCCATTCGGCGTATGGACACTGGATTTACTGGCAAAGCATCTGGTGGATAACACGTTGGTCGGTTCGATCTCTATCGAGACGATTTCCTATTGGCTTCGGACGGCGGATATCAAGCCTCATCGAGTTCGCGGGTGGCTCCACAGCAATGACCCCAACTTCAGAGAAAAGCGGGACCGGATTGCAGCATTGTATCGTAACCCGCCGGCAGACGGTGAATTGCTCTCGGTAGACGAGAAGACCAGCATCCCAGCTCGTGAGCGGATCCGCAAAGATGGTCCGCTTGGACCTGGGCAGCGCAAAAAACACGAGTTTGAGTATGTACGGCACGGCACAGCCCATGTTTTGGCCTGCTTCAACGTGCGCACCGGCGAGGTCATTGCTGAGATTCCTTCAGGCAAGAACGACAGTGACGCCTTCATCAAGTTCCTGAAAAAGTTGATGCACCACCA
>JADMJV010000061.1:0-21805 GCA_018780265.1 bacterium | reverse complement strand
CCAGGCTCGTGCCGGTGTACACGCCCACTCACGCATCGTGGCTCAATCAAATTGAGATCTGGTTTAGCGTGATGACTCGCCAGGCCCTACGCAAGGTAAGTTTCTCGAGCCGCGACAAGCTCATCGAGCGGCTCAAAGCCTACGTTGAGACCCACAATCAGGAGCTGGCAATGCCATACGAATGGAGCTCCAAGGACAAGCCGCTCACCGGGGCCACCGCCAAGGAAAGGCGGCGCAGTCGAAACACTGCTCGGGCGTTCCGAAAGGCTTCCCATTGTTAAGGTAGCTTGGTTCGTAGCCGCCCTGAATGCCGCGACTCCAAGTATAAAATGCAAACTCCCACTCGTCATCGCTGCCAACATACCGAAGGCGACACACTGGCTGCTCCCCGTCATCCTCATCATCCGGGCTTTCGGCGACGCCGCTGAGATCAGCATCGACATAGACGAATGCGCCTCGGACTCGCACGCTTAAAGACTTCACCTTATCGGACCAGTGCTTCTTGACATGCTCCGTGAGTCGCTGCTTCAGGCGGAGGACCGTTTTTTCAGGGGGTTTGCTCATCCCCGAGAATTCGTACTCGACCCTATTCTTGCCTTCCCGCATTCAGGCCATTCGCGGTAGGAACGAACTTACCGGAAGCTGCACTAGCGGTATGGCACTGGCTTTCTGGTGACTCACAGAAACATTGGCGATGTGGCGACCTGTGCCCACATTTTGACGATCAAAGGCGCCAGCAAACGCTCATCCAGACAACCCCGCCTCGACCGCTGCTGCAATCAAAGGGGCCTTCTTGGCGAGACCCTGCAAGGTCAACTCTCCTTCCTGAAACATCCGATACCATTCGCGGCGCTGACGCAGCACCCGCTCGTCGTCTCGCAGGTGCAATCGTCTGAGGACAAAGTCCGCGGTTGTCCGTAAGTCGGTGGGAACGGCATCCGTGGTCACCAGCTGGAGAGAGGGCAGAAGGATGCGGAACCACCCGTCCTGGACCACAAACGGGTCGAGGATGTCGGTGGAGGTCAATTTCTGCTTGCTGGAATTCAGCCAACCCGAACAGTAGCGGTAGTTGGTCCAGTCATAGGCTCGATTGCGATCTTCGTCACAACTGACGAAATGGTCCACGGTGCCGACCGGTTCATACATCGCTGAGTAGGCACATAAACTTCGAAACGCGTCCGCCAGTTGAGGCTTGAAGGGCCCCCAAAAATCTATAGGCCGGCCGGTGGCGTTCCTAACCAGCCAGGCCGCTCCGTTGGTGACGACATCGTCGAAGCCCTCAGGTGCGGGTGTAGACTCGAACCGAATCAAGACCGGGGCTCCTCCCACCTGACGATCCAGCGAGGCCAGAAAGGGTCGTGCCCGGGCAGCACTCGGAGTAACTCTCGGTGAATGTTTTCCATCGTTTCGAAAGGAGGGGCCGGGGGGTCTCCGCGCATCCAGGCCTCGGCAGCCTCGATGGCGCGTTCGCCCTCAACCGACCGGGCCTGCGTCAGCCCAAAGCTCTCCGAGACCAGCCAGTTCAGTACGTCGCCTTGCTTGGCCCATGGTTGCGGTTGCAGCGTCACCTGGCCTGCGTCCAACCCCAGGCCGAAGAGCCGGTCCTGGTTCTCGTCAAAGTGAGGTTCGACGGACGCAAGCACCAGAGGGGAGTGGGTGGCCGCGATCAACTGAATCGAGGCGGACTGGTCCTCAGTGAGTGTCTGGACGACCTTGAGCAAAGCGGGCACGATGATTCTTTGCCAACGCGGGTGCAGGTGGGCTTCGATTTCGTCAAACAATACCACTACACGGGACGATGCGGTTTCCCCCAATTGATCGGCGGCGATCCGGTGTTCCCGCCAGGCCCAGCACATCATGTAGGCCAGGGCTGTAATTCGGCGGATGCCCAAAGAGGCGTGCAGAATCGGCACACTCGGGGCGTAGCTCATGGAGATCGTAGGGATGTCGCGAGCATCGTTCACCGAGAGGCGGGCAAACCCGGCGCCCGGCCTCAAGGGCTCCTCACCGACGTGCGGGCCTAAACCTTCCAAAACCGCCGCCATTCTGTGAGCGTCTGGACCTCTCTCGCGAATCCAGCTGGCCCAGTCCGCCAGCAAGCCGTTGCAGACCCGAGTGGAGCGACCCTGAATGTCCACTTGAAGGCCATCCCAAACCTCCTGGCTGCTAAAAACGTAGGCGGGCAGCCTCTCCTGGACGTCAGCGTCCCGATCAGTGCGCCAATAGTTGCGGTGAGGATCCCATACGGCGAAAGCCCCATCCGCCAGGGCATACAGGACCAGACCCGGGTTCCAGGGGCGGCCGGCCTTGCCTCGCCAGGCTTGCTCCAGGGCGTTATACTCGCTTTTGTAGTCAACCAGGCGGCCCGCTTTGCCGCGCACCTTCAACTCGATGACGGCCGGGCTTTTGGGGTCGGTCGGTCGGGCGGCATAACCGGATGTCAGCGCAGAATTGAGGTCATGAGGCCATTTGCGGGTCAGTGCCCACCATGCCAGATCCAAAAGGAAACTCTTGCCCAGCCCGTTGTCGCCGGTAATCAGGTTCAGTCGGGGACCCAGGGAAAGTTCCATCTCTGGGGCGGGACCCACGTTGCGAAGACGAAGCGACTCCAACATGGCCCCTGAGTTATCCCCGGACCCAGGCAAAACCTCTACGATGGTCCCAACGGGCGGACCGGGGGGTTGAGGCAGGTGTGGAGATCCCGCCCCCGAGGCCAATGCGAAGCTCGCCGCGATTGCGTCTCATTCCCGGGGGCGCTGGCAGCCGCTGGCAACCCGGCGACCAGCCCCAGACGGGCGCAGTTGTAGTCATCGGTGGCCGCCTGCAGTTGGCCGAGCAAGCTCCCCTTCTGTGGAGCGAAACCCTTCGCGACGGCCCCAAAAAGCGCGGCTACCACGGCGGCGCCAGCCCCCAGGAGATCGGAGATCATCTGCGCCCTGGCTCTGTTGGGGTCCCCGGGCAGAAAATCTCCGGCTGGAAAGAAGGCCGCCGCCCCGCCCCGGCTTGGTGGGACCCCCTGACGCGCCAGGCCACCGCCAACCATCAACCTGCCAGCTCAACCTGTTCCAGGAGGCGCAGCCTATGGGGGCCTACCTCAAGACGCTCCTGGGCTGGCAAGACCGTTGCAAGGCCCTCACTCCCCCACCCCAACTGGAACTCCTGGTCAATCTGCTGGCTGAGGCGGGCGAGGCCAGCCTTTCCTGTAATAGCCAGCATGTCGCGGGTGGTTTTCAGGGCCCCGGATGACCATCCGTTCCTGACAACTGACGACCCCGTGATTCATTCTGCCGGTCTGGGATTATCCCATCCTGATGCTTTTCTGCTATTTCCTTTGTCCCAAAAGTTTTTGTTACAAGCATCGTGGCCGAAACACTTCCCAGGCGACTATCAGGACCTTAGACCTGAGCAAGTACGCCATCTGAACATCGAGTTAATCAAGAAAGCAGGGCTGGAAGCTTACTCTGGTAGGGATACAAAAGAGTTTCAGGATTTAGTGGATGAATTCATGACATCTCATCATCCACGGAAGGTCGAGCACCAAGTCCAAAGCCCGGACGGCCGCATTTTCACCGGAGTGGTTGAGCTTAGCCTTGAGGAAGCCGTACAACTCGGTGAAACTGCACATCCGCGAGCAAAAGAGAAGTTTCTGGGGAGCTTGCCGGCTTTTCAGGCAGTAGATAAGGAGTTACAAGCTCAACGTGACGCTTGGAGAGGCAAGTTACTTAATAGCAATCAGGATAACCCTGAGGTCTTTTGACAAATTGAACCGTAGGCCGTGAACTGGCCGTGTTTTCGCTAGCATCAAGAATGAAGGGTGATTTCAATGGACGAGCGGGTAGTAGATACGATAGAAAACGTGGTGGCACGCATCCTGGGGTGGCCGATGTCGCCGAGAATTGTGGACGTCTCCCCTGGTCACGGCCTGACGACGTTTCGAGGCCGCGGGCGACCAGGTTTGAACGAATTCATTCAAGATGACGTCGTCGGTGATGTTGTTTTTCTCTTGCGCCAGGCATCTGGCGAAAGAAAGGTGGAAGTTCTAGGCTGGCCGGACGCATAACAAACGGCGTCCGGCCGACACTGTTTGCGATAGCGTCAGTTTAGCCGGCGGAAGCAGGCCGGCAAGGCCCGCAGGGCCCGGGCCACTTTGGTGAAGGCTTGATTTTCATGAGGTGATTATCCCTGGTCACCTGATGGTCACCAATGCTGCCAAACCTGCCCGAAACGAAGCAGAAACAGCCGACACTCGCCGGCCGCCAAACCTTTATACAGAGCCACTTTACCGCACTGAGCGGCACTGACATGAATTGTCAGCTAAATTCTGGGGGACTTCTAGGGGGGACCATCTGTGCGACCCAAGAATTGCCGCCAGGGCTCGCGATTTTGGCCTGCCTTTACTAACTCCCCCGGGGTGCTGACTTTCTTTCAACGTCTGGAAGACCGTGTCCAGGCTGGGGGCTGCTTCTATTGACTGCGCACTCGAACCTGGCCGGTCGCTGCTTGAGCGGCGTAGATGGCCTGAAACTCGCCGATCTCCTGCCACTAAAGTGTATCAGGGGGAATGGGTTAAGCCTTTCGGGGTCGAACCAAGCTCAATGCGTGAGCAAACTGGATGGTGGCTTCAGGCGGCCCGTCGTGACCTTGAGGCCGCGGGGTTACTCGTTCAAGGCGGAATCTTTGAACTGGCTTCTTTCCACTGTCATCAAGCCGCCGAGAAGAGCTTGAAGGCTCTATTCGTCGAGCGAGGCGTTACTGAGCGCACGCACTCCGGTTTGGAGTTGCTTTCACGGCTTCGCCAAGACGGGCTGCAGATCACAGACGACCTCTTTCATCAGGTGCGCAAGCTTGACCGGAGCTATATCGACTCTCGCTATCCAAGTGGGGTAACGGCGCCGGAGCACCTCTATGACAAAAAGACCGCCGAGGAGTTGTATCAATGGGCACAGTCCGTGATGGCATTCGTCCAGTCCAATCTGCCCTAAAAGCTTACTCCCAAGGGTTACGCTCGCGGCTCAACCTGCAATCGATCGTCGTCTTCGGCTCCCGAGCGCGAGGTGACCATTGGGAGAGTAGCGACATCGACCTGCTGGTCATCTCGAGAGACTTTCAGGGGCTTAGTTCGGGCCAGAGAATCGATTTGCTACTGGAGTCGTGGCCTGGGATCCCCGCTCTGGAGCCCTTCGGGGTGACCCCCGCCGAATGCGAGGGGCCTGGATGGCTCATGCTTTGGGATGCGCTTTATCAAGGGCGCGTATTGGAAGACGACGGAGCCTTCCGACGTGCTCGCGAGAAGTTGCTAGAGCGCCTCCGTGATGGTGATTTGACGCCGACAGCTGATGGTTGGCGAGAGCGACTCAAGAAATAGCGCCGGTTGGGGCTTTGGAACGCTTACTTCGCCATTCTATCAACCTGGTCAACCGCGACTGTCGCGGGATTGCCCGCTTTGGAACGCACCTTTTCATGAACCGCAGCCCCCCGAAAATGTCCCGCCCGGGACATGGGAATCTTTCCGCTTGACTTTTGGACACGGCGTGGGGAAAAGAAGGCATGGCCGAGTCGATCATGCCGATCTGCGAGGGGGGGCGGCCGAAAGCGCCATCGCTGCTCCCGATCTACCTTCAGGCCGAGCGCGCTCAGATCGAAGAGGAATTGGGCGATACTCAACGAGCCGCCCAGTTGCGCGAAGACGCGCTTTCTTCCCCCCGTTGTCCGGAACGTCTCAGACAGCAGCTGCTCGAGGAACTGGTTCGAGACTATTTCTGTCTCGGCCGTCCTGACCAGGCCAGAGCGCGAGCGGCCGAGCTGGACGAGCCGCTCCGGGCGATTTACCTGGACGGCGCTCGCGCCAAGCCCGACGGAGAAAATCTCTGGGAAACCCCCTATCATCTGCTCTACATGGCCCTATCCCACCCCAGGCCCCGCAAGCAAAGACAATTCCTCAGTAAATTCCTGCAGTTCCAGACCGCCTTCTCGTCCCGTCCCTGGGAAATACACCGCGCTCGCCAACTCGCTCTCGAACTGTGCGTCGGAGCGAACGGATTGTATTGCGCCAACTGCTACCAAACCCTCACGCTCGAACCCTCAGCCGGAACCGGCCTTTGCCCCGACTGCTGGCGCCAACAATTGACCGGTGCATCGCATCTCGGGGTTCTCGACGCGCCTTTGGCGCGGCACGCGCAAAACTGGTGGCGTTCGTGGCGCCATGGACACATACTCCCTCGCACCGTGGAGGCACCCGCTCCGGTGGAATGGTCGGCGGAGGCTTCCCGCTGTCTGGAGTCCGGCTTCAGCAGCCTGGACCTCTATCGGGCTCTCCGGCCCTGGCTGGATTCGGAGGTCGCGTATCGGCTTTCCGATGAGGCTTGCACGGAACCGGCGGGGCCTGACGGGCGGCACAGTCAGGGCTGGGTTCGGGCCGTGGAAATTGCCGAATGGCTGGTCCGCTGGAGGCGGAAGCGGCAACCGCTGACCCCTCGCGACTTGCTGCTTGGTCTGGCCTGGGATTCGCGGGGTCAGGCCAGTGGAAGAATTCGAGCCCCAGAACTCGTCGGCAAATGGATGCCGCTGGTCCGCTGGGAGCTAAGGGAAGTCACCAACCGGGAAGTTCAGCGCCTGCATCTAATGCTGGAGAAAGACCCCTCCGATGTTTTCTCGCGAGCGATCCTCCTCATTCTCCATGACTCGCTGATAGGTCCCCAATGCTGTATCCGCAATCGCCAGGAGGTCTTGCGCCATTCTCTCTGGCTTCTGGAGAACTGCCCCGACCACCCCGCGGCAAACCTCATCTCGATTGGCCATGACCGCGGTTGGGCCACCGTGCGGCGGCGTCTGGTGGAACTGCTTGAGGAGCAACCCGCCAATATGCTTCAGTATGTTCGAGTCGCTGGGATTTACGGCCGGGTTGACCCCCGCCTGGCCCGCGCCATCTTGGACGGCCGCCACCTCGACGGCGATGGGCTGCTTGAACTCAGCTCCGTCTGCGGCGCAGTGGGAGACTGGCCGGCCGCGCTTCAACACGCCCGGAAAGCTCTGGAGTATCGCAAATGGAAAGATCGCGACTGGCCCCTGGTTCACGTCGTGAGCGCGCTCTACGGATTGAAGGACTGGGCCGAACTCTACGTGCAGGCCGAACAGCTGTGGTATGGAGGGGGACAGAACAGCTGGAGCACCGGACGCCACCTGCAAGGCGTGGCCGCCTTCGAACTGGGCCGAGTCGAGGAATCGGAGAAGATCCTCAGAGAGCTCGGCGGTCAATGGTGGTGGTGCGTCCGATTGGCTAGCCGCCTGCTGCGAGGCGGCCGGCGCGGGGTCGTCTTGGAATACTTCGAAGCCCAACGAAAGGTCCGCAAGGGCAAAGAACGCGCCACCGTCCAGACTATGATCCGCCAGCTCCAATCCGGCCGCCTGAAATGGGACCACCGGTTCCTCTGAACCGTAGGTGGAGTTGCTTCACAACTTCGCCAAGACGGGCCGCAGATCACAGACGACCTCTTTCGCCAAATTTCAGACATGTTTTAGTCACATCGTCTACTCTGTCATCCAGACGAACTGGATAAGGGGTGACCAACTGCAATGTCCACCGTAAAGAACGTTCCCGCTTCCACTGCAGGCTTGCTGCGCAAGGCGCTGGCCGATGATATGAAAGAGAGCTTGCGCCGCTACCATCAGGTAGACGGGCTGAAGAACGGTTCGCAGACGGACGGGGTTCAATTTAACCCGCTGTGCAAGGCCGACGAGAAGTCGCTGAAAAAGCACATGGACGACGTCACCAAGTATTTAAGCCAACAGAAGAACATCGATTTCCGTCCCTCCCCCAACTTCGAACCCCACCGAGGTGAGTTTCGTACCGATATGGCCAAACGCTCGGCCAAGTATGTGGAGAGCAGCGCCAAGCTGTTGCTGGAACAGGCCACCAACTTGATTATGGATCCGTCCCTGAAGGCTCTGGTTAAGACCGCCCTTAAGTCGATTCCCAAAGAATTTTACAGTGAGCCCTCTTCGTCTACCGGTAAGTATCACCCGGCCGATGAAATCAACAAAGGTGGCCTGGTTCTGCACACCTGCCGGGTGGTGGCGATGGCTCAGCACCTGGGCGATTTTTACGAGATTTCTCAGAAAGAGCGCGACATTCTGACGGCCGGCCTGATTTTGCACGATTCCTGCAAAGGCGGCGAGCCTTGGGAAGTGTATGCAAAGGATCACGGCGATGTGGCCGCGGCCCATATTGCCAAGACCAGAGGCGGCAACAGCGCAGATGGCAAGTTGGTGCAACAGGTGGCGGCCAATCATATGGCCCAGTGGAGCCAGACGGCCGATGGCAAGCGCACCCCTCGCCCGCCGGACAACAAGCTGGACCAGATCGTTTCGTACGCCGACTATCTGGCTGCTCAAGACAACGTCTATGTGATTCCGGAGGGCTACAAAGCGGATTACTTGAAAGATACCCCGGTTGACGTCGAAAACAGCGGTCCGGTGGCCGAGCATCTCAAGTGGTTCACCTCCGGCAACAAAGTGACCCCATTGGCGGATGCCGCGGTTACACCCAAAGATAAGTCCGATGACATCTTTGTCCAGGTCAAGCAGGGCATTAGAGAGGCCAAGAAATCAATTCAGTTGGAGATGTTCGGATTGGGCCAAAAGGACATCGCTCAGTTGCTGATCGACCGCAAAAAAGAAGGCCTGGACGTGCAGGTTGTGCTTGATCCCGTCAACGACTCCTACGAGCAAGAGAAGCAAGAGTGCATTGATATGCTCAAAGAAGGTGGCGTGGAGGTTCTCATTTATCCCACTCGCGAGAAGGACGAAACCAACAAATACGACCAGATCAATCACGTCAAGATGCTCCTGTTGGATGGCGACAAGGCCATCATTGGCGGTATGAACTGGGGTGGTCACTCTCCTGTCAATCACGACGTGGACGTGATGATCGAAGGACCTATCGTCGACAAGATGGAGGCCCTCTTCAATAAGGATTACGCCAAGTCGGGGGGTAATAATCCCTTGCCCATCGAGAAGACCTCCGCTCACCCCGAGGGCGAGTCGTTGGTAAGCCTGGCCACTGGCAGCGATGACCCCAAAGAGCGTCAAATCAAGGCGGCCCTTCACCGGGCTATCCGCGACGCCAAGGAGAGCGTTCACTGCGAACTGTTCTTCCTGACCGACTGGAGTATCCTCAAGGCTCTCACCGACGCCAAGGCTCGCGGGGTAGATGTAAAGGTGCTCCTGAATCCGTCCCAAATCGGCGATACCAAGCACAACGAACGCGCCTATGACCAGTTGACTAAGGCCGGATGTGACGTGAAATGGTTCTCCCCCAATGAGGAGACGGGAAGCAAATTGCACGCCAAGATCGGCATCTTCGACGGTCAAGAAGTGATTTTGGGCAGCGCCAACTGGAGTGGCACCGGCCTTACCTGGAACCGTGAAGCCAATGTGGATGTGGTCGACAAGAGCGTGGCAGGCTACTACGAGAAGATGTTCAAGGCCGATTTCAAAAAGGGTGTGGACGAGCCCAACTACATCGAGAATAAGCACGGAGCCACCTAGATGCAGAACCTGCAGCGACTGCGGGAACTTCAGCCCTGGCAAAACGTCTCGGAAGAGGATCTCTTTTTTGCCAACGGACTCTATCTACAGGTGCGCGGCAATTTACGTCGCCCCAACGGTCTGTGGTGCACCCCCCATCGGGAGCACGCCCGTCTATGGGTGCTGGAGCCCCAAAAAGCTCCGGCCCCCGAAGATTGGCGACTGGATGCTGATTCCGGGGCGTTGGTGGAGGGCACAATCGGCACCGCAGCGGTGGAGAAGGTGCTGGACCTGGTGCTTGATCAGTTTGAAGGGAAGTCCGTCGTTGGCCTGGAGTTTCCCGTCGCTTTCAACGATTGATCAGGGGAAGGGACTGGGCCGTCTGTTGGCCCACGGACGAATTCCTCTCGACTACGGGCATGGGACGCCCTTGCATTCCAGACCGCGCAGATTTAGACGCAACTGATAGAGCGCGTCATCGTCCAGTTCTTTGGTCATGGCCTGTCTCATGGGCTCGACGGCCCGTTTGTCCCCCAGATGGTAAAGTGCGCAGGCCGCCGAGGCGCGCATGCGCGCCTCGGCGTGCTGGAGCAAGGGAAGAATGACTTCCATAGCTTGAGGATCGTCGAGTTGCTGCAGCCCCAGCAGGGCCGACTGGCGCAGGCTGGCGGGAGCCCGCTCGTCGTGAGCCACGCCAGAAAGCACCGTCAGCGCTTGGGGATGGTGGCTGGCCCCCAGCGAGATCAGGGCTGCCTCGCGCAGCCGGTAGGGAGACTGGGGCGTGTTGACCATTTTATAGATGTCGGCATAGCTGCTGGACCCCGCAAATAGCGCCCAGAGTTGCAGCGCAGCCGCCCTCACCTCGAGTGGTTCTTGCTCGTTGAGGGCGTCCAGTCGGGCCTGCTCAACCACGCGCTGACGGGCTTCTTTTACCTGGTTTAGCAAGGGTAACTCGCCATTGGCTTTGCCGAAGCAAGGGGAATGGCTTTCGCGAACGGCTCCGTATAGATAGGCGCGAAGTTCGGTGGGATGCCCCCGATCCAGCAGCCAGTCCAGCACGGGCCTCGATGTCAATTCTGCCGGGTCGCGCAGCATCGCGTGGGCCAGGGTGGCCCTGGCGACCATGGGACATTGAGGCGATTTGAGCATTTCTAACAATTCTTCGTCGTCCAGCAAGGGCACGAGGGCGCGAGCGGCCTGCTGCCGCACCGCCCCATCGGTGTCGACCAGCATTGGTTGCAGGTGCTCGAGCATGGTGATGTCCTGGCGCATTCCCAAGAGTCGGGCACACTGACTGCGCACACGCGGACTGACATGGCGGGTTCCCGCGACGATGGATTGCAGAACCTCTTCGTCAGAGCCCTGACGCAGCGAAGCAAAGCAGGCCACTCCGTCTTTGCAGGCCAGTCCTTCCACCCACTGGGCCGGCGTATTGGAAGCGCTACGGGGTTGGCACCCGCAGGCAAGCAACAGCACCGTCATGGATAGCAGGGTTGCTCGCATAGGGGGGATTTCGCTGCCCGGGTCCGGGCTTCCCCCGCTTTGATGCTTTTTTCAGGGTTGCCTGACAGACTGGTGCAGTGATGAATTTGTTTGGCTGGGGGCGGTCGGCGGGGACTTCAATGGAGTCTATCCACACCTATCAGCGCAGCCAGGGCCGGGTGGAAGCCACTGATTTTCAAGCTCTGGCCGGCCACGATCAGCCGTTCCTGACGCAAGTGGACCGGCTCGACCTGGACCAGTTGGAGGCCACTCAAAAGGCCATGCGCCAGCAGCGCAAAGCCGAATTGCAAGGCCGCCCGGCCCAATCTGTGGCTCCGGTTGTGGCCAAAGATGCCAGCATCGATCCCAGCGCCTACTATATGGCCTACGATTCCAGCGACTCGGCCAGCCTGGGCTTTATCGCTCAGATGGCGGCCGTGGGACGGGTGGAAGATTTTCACGTCGTGGCCAACTGCGAGGCAGAGAGTGAGGCCACAAAGCTGCAGCGCAAGCTGCCTGAGTCCAGTGTCCACAACGTGACTTGCGTGGTCAACCCCGGAGGTCACGATACCTGGGCCGAGGATCACGGCGAATACACGGACGCCGGTGAGATGGTGATCCCGGCCATTTTGCCGGCGGACTTTCCGATCGACAAACTGGTCAACAAAGATCGAGTGCTTCGTTTTTATCCGAAGGCGGGCCCCAAGTTGGGCGATTTTAGCCTGTATCCCAAGATCGATTTCAGCATTCACGGCTCGGTCAATGACCGCACCACCCAACAAGAAGCCCTGGCGGGGGCCATGGCCACCGGCGCAACTGCCTACAAAATGGCCGTGAGCTACGTGGAGGGCGGCAACTTCATGCCGGGCCGCCTGCAAGATGGAACCCCTTTTGCGCTGGTAGGCAAGGACAGCGTGGCCGTTACAGCCGGAGTTCTTCACAAGGGTGGGCGTAAGGGGCATAGCAACAGCGACGCCGTCAAGCAGATCGCTCGTGATTATGGATTAAAGCCCGCCCAGGTGATACCGGTGGAGCAGCCGGGCGAGTTTCACATCGACATGGCGATGGCCCTGGCCGGCCCGGGCCAGGTTTTGCTCAACGATTCGCGAGCCGTGGCCGACCTGCAAAAGCAATGGATCAACGAGGCCTACGAGGGCAAATGGATCCAGTGGGGCAAACGCAGTCAGTTGCAAGAGGTCGAGCGCCGGGCCGAGCATCTGGCTCTTTATGAGAACATGGTGGAGAGCGATTTGAAAAAGGCCGGCCTGCAAGTGTTTCGCGTGCCCGGCTGTTTCCCGGCCAGCAAGGGCAACGCCGAAATGAACTTTTTCAATCTGCGCCAGGGCAAAAATGCCGAAGGGGAATCCTTCGCGGTGGCCATGGGCGGAGATGAGCGTGCCGAGAAAGCCTTTGCACATACGTTGCTGAGCGAGATTCCCGCCGGCTACCAGCGGATCCACTTTTTAGACCGCGAGCTGACCCCTTTGACGTTGGACTTGAGTGGAGGCATCAAGTGCCGTTCCAAGGCCCGCGTCGATCTGCCCGCCTGAACCGCGCATGCGTCAGCTAACCCAACAGCAGGCCCGCTGCTTGTTGCTGTCCGGTCAGGGACTGAGCGGCCCGCCCATGAGCTTTGAAGCCATGTTGGAGCAGTTGGGTTTTATCCAGTTGGATTCGATCAACGCCGTGGCTCGAGCCCACGAACTCACCCTGCATGCGCGCTGCCCGGATTACACCCATGAGCAACTTTTTGAGCTGCTGCCGGCCCGTCAGGCCTTTGAACATTGGACCCATGACGCCTCCCTCATGCCTCCCTCAGCCTGGCCGTATTGGAGTGAACGTTGTCGTCAGCGGGGGGAGCGCATTGTGCGGTCTTCCTGGTGGCGGGAGCGGATGGGGCCGCAGGCTCAGGCCATGTTGGACAAAGTCCGCCAGCGATTGGCTGAAGAGGGACCGCTGCAGTCCAGGGATTTTGAGAATCGAACGGCGGCTTCCGCCGGTTGGTGGAATTGGAAGCCCGAAAAGGCCGCCCTGGAATATCTCTGGCACAGCGGCGAAATCAGCGTGGTTCGTCGGCGCAATTTTCAAAAGGTCTACGATCTCAGTCACCAGCACCTGGGGGCTCCCCAGTCGGAGGCGCCTTCGGATCTGGTCGATTGGGCCTGCCGGGGGGCATTGCAAAGACTGGGCCTGGCCACCGTCACCGAACTGGCTGCTTACTGGCAACTGGTCAGCCGGGAAAAGGTTGGGCAGTGGTGCCGGCAGGCGGTGGAAGAGGGAGTGGCCGAGGCGGTGAAAGACAGCCAGGGCCGGCCGGCCGTCGCCGTTGCCGATTGGGCGGAGCGGGCGCTGCCTCCCAAGTCGAAGGAGATCCGGCTGCTGGCTCCCTTTGATCCCATTTTGCGCGACCGCCAACGAGCCCAGCGCCTGTTTGATTTCGATTTTCGCTTCGAAGCTTTTGTGCCGGCCGCTCAGCGCCAGCACGGCTATTACACGCTACCCATCCTGGAGGGCCAGAGTCTGGTGGGACGCCTCACTCCCAAAATGGACCGCAAGCAAAAGCGCCTGTTGGTGCTGGGGTTGCACTGGGAATCGGGGGTGCGGGTCACGGCCGCTCGTTTGCACCGGTTGCAAAAAGCGCTGGACCGATTGGCTGCCTTTCTGGGAGCCAGCACCTGCCAGAGGGAGATTTCGGTGAGCCAGGAAGCAGGCTCAGGTGAGTAATGACAATCTGGCCGCTCTGATCGCGGCACTTGAGATCAGCCCCGACAACGACGTGCTGCGCGCCCATGTGGTGCGCGAACTGCTCAAAGCCAGACGTTGGAAGGATGCGCAGGAGCAGTCCACGGCCCTGCGCGTGGGACAACACCGACCCCTGGCGCTGCTGGCAGATGCCCGGGCCTCGTTGGAGGCGGGAGACCTGCCGGCCGCCCGGTCCGCCTACACCCAGGCCGTGCAGGCGGACCGCAGTCTGATCGACGAGGATCTGGAAGCTCATCTTGAGGAGGGCGTCTCTCTGCGGGTTCCGTCCACTCCCGGCCAAAAGAATGAGGAGCCGGCCGTGGATAACGACAATCGGCTGCGCACCACCTTTGCCGACATTGGCGGTATGGAGGCCCTCAAAGAGAAGATTCGCCTGAGCATTCTCTATCCGCTGCAGAAGCCCGAGATTTACGCGGCCTACGGCAAGAAAATCGGGGGCGGTCTGTTGCTTTACGGGCCGCCGGGCTGCGGCAAGACTCATCTGGCCCGGGCTACCGCGGGCGAGATCGGGGCCAATTTTTATATTTTGTCCTTAAACGAAGTGCTCAGCATGTGGCTGGGCGAAAGCGAAAAGCAGTTGGCGGCCTTGTTTAAGACGGCCCGGCAAACCGCCCCGTCGGTGATTTTTATCGACGAAGTAGATGCTCTGGGCGCCAAGCGCAGCGACTTTCAAAACGCCTCTACCCGAGCCATCGTGTCGCAGTTTTTGGTGGAAATGGATGGGGTGGTCACCAACAACGATAAAGTGATGGTGTTGGGGGCTACCAACATGCCCTGGAACGTAGACTCGGCCCTGCGACGGCCGGGTCGCTTTGACAAAGTGCTCTTTGTGCCACCCCCGGATAAAACGGCTCGCGAGCAGATTTTGGACATTCACTGCAAGGGTCGCAAGCTGGATAACAGTGTGCGACTGGCCGATCTTTCCGGGAAAACCGAGCATTTTTCGGGAGCCGACCTGGCCCATCTGGTCGAACTGGCCACCGAGCGGGCCCTGGCCGACGCCCTGCGCACCGGCCAGATGCGCGACGTTACCCATGTGGACTTTCAGGCAGCCCTGAAGGAAAGTCGTCCCTCGACCATGGAATGGCTGCGACGAGCCAAAAATTATGTGAATTTTGCCAATCAAGACGGCATGTACGACGACCTGGATGCGTACCTGGAGAAGGCGAGGATCCGATGAACGAACCCGATTTGGGTGGAGAGAGCTCTGCTTACAAGCGGGGGCACATGCTCTTTCAGCACCAGCGTTTCAAAGAGGCCCAACAACAGTTTGTAGAGCACCTCAAAGAATACGCCGATGACGCCAACGCCATGGCCTACATCGCCCTGTGTTTGCTGCGCCAGGGGCAAAAGCGTCGGGCCACCGAAGTGGCCGGCCAGGCCATCAAGCTCGATCCCGAGTGCATCTTTGCCCATACCGCCTTGGCTCAGTGTTACCGTTCCCGCCATATGCTGGCCGAAGCCCGCCTGGCCGTGCGCGAAGCCCTTAAGCTAGAGCCAGGTCGCTCTGATATTCTGGGACTGTCAGCCTTCATTTCTTGCGACCAGAAGAAGTGGGCCGAAGCCATCGCCCTGTCCGAACAGGGGCTTTCGCTGGATCCCAGCGATGAGAACTGTGGCCACGCCCACTCTTGGGCCTTGATCAACACCGGTCGCTGCGATGAGGCGCGGGACTTTCTCCTGAACATGCTGGCCGATCATCCCGAGGATTCGGACGCCATGGCCTTCTTAGGTTACGCGGCCCTGCGCCAGGGCAAACGCGAAGAAGCGATGGAGTCGTTTTCCACGGCTTTGCGGGTGGATGCCGAAAACGAATTGGCCCGCGATGGCTTTCTCGATGCCTTGCGCATGATGTATCCCCTCTATGGTTTCGTGATTCGCTATCTGATGTGGCTCTCCAGTTTGCCTGGCAAAGTCCGTTGGGCTCTAATATTTCTCGAGCATTTTGTGGAGAAGTTTCTGCGTGAGACGGCCCGTCGCCACCCCGCCTTACGCCCCCTGATCAAGTGGGTTCTCTTCCTCTGGTCAATCTTCTCCTACCTCACCTTTACCGCTCGCCCGCTCGGCAATTCGTTGCTGCGATTCAGTAAGTATGGCCGCAAAATCTTGCGACCCGACGAGATTATGGAGAGCAATCTGGTCTCCGGCTCGGTCTTTGTGGGACTGATCAGCTGGGGCTACTTTCACACCTACGGTCGGGTCTGGTCTTTGGCGGCCTGCATCATCTATTTCACCCTGGTTATCCCGGTCACCAACATCTACTCCTGTCAGCCGGGTTGGCCCCGCAAACTCATGGGGGCCTTCGCCGCCGCCATGCTTGTGATTGGCAATCTGGCCATCTGGGGATTCTACGACAGCCCCCTGACGGGCGGCTCAGGAGCCGATTTCATCCGCCTCTACGCCCTCTTGCTGATGGCCAACCAGTTGGTGGCCAGCCAGTTAGAAAAAGTTGCCCCCGACACCTAAAGACACGCGCTGGCCGTTCGAGAATCCTCCAGACAGTTGGGTCATCACTACCCGGTTTGTGCTGGAGGGAGCCTGGATTCAAACCGGGTTGGTACGCCTGGCGGAAGTCCCCTGGTGGGGAATGGCACCAACAGCCCGCTGACTAGATACAATGGCCTACAGACTTGAGTTTTGATGCCAGCCCCTGGTTCGGGCACGATGGGAGAATCTTCGACTGCACCGATTTACTCGCCTCTCGTCAAGGCCAAGATTTCTTACTACCGACCTGAATGGTCATCGATACCTCAGCCCAGACTCAGCGCTATCTCTAGTAGAAGTTCCGGCCCTGTGCCTGCCCCATCCGCCCGCCCAGCCCCGGGTAGCCGATAGCCATGACAATCTAAGCTGGACCCTGAGGGGGAGTCACTTTGAGGTGCTTCAACGATTGACCGACCTGCGACTGGAGATCGAACGGTGCTGGCAGCCGGTCCGGCTCCAGCACGCCCGCCTGGGCGATATGGTGATGGGGGCTCAAGCCTTACAGCGGCCCGCCCACCCCCGTACCCATTCCAGCGGCCCCTGTCGCGGCTGCTCGGCCTGGCCGGTCCAGGTGGCCGAGCATTGGTCCAATCAAATCGAGGACGACGCGGTGCGCACGGTGCTGCTGCACCTGGAGAAGCATGGCTTGGTGACCGAGGACGAGGTGGGCGACCTGAGGGCGGACCCCGCTCGGCTCGAGTTTTCGCTAACAAGCTCGAAAAATACCGGAGCGTGCTACCCTTTGGTGTGGACCTGGATACGCAGGCGGGTCAGAAGACCTATCGCAAGAAGTAAGATTTCCAGTTGGCTGGCACTAATTGTTGCCGTCGGGTCGGGGCGCAAGCAGCGACCAACGTGCAGGTGGCCGTGGCCGAAAAAATTCGCGGACCAAGGTGGCCTCAACCCAGTAAATCAGTCCTCGCCTGGCGCAACGTTGCTGGAATGATGCATTCTAGCTGGGTCTGGGCGAGCGGCAAGAGACGCCGCGCGGCTCCCTAAACCTCTGGAATGACCTGGGGTCCATAATTATGGGCCACAAGGTTTCTCAGTCGGAGAATATCGCGCCACGGAACTCCAGAGTGCTCCCGACAAAATTCCGGACTCAAGCGAGCAGCTGCTTCTCCGCAGGGCCGACCCAAAAAGAGACAACTGCCGAACTTGCCACCGACTCCATCTTGGTGGAGCCCAAGAAGGATCCAGCCAGTCCCTGGGTGCCGGCCTCTAAGTGGGGCGCGGCTACGACTAAATTTGTCGCGCTGCCGATTATGCTAGGAGAAATCCATGAGCATCGGGGTATGTCGTGAAGAAATGTCCATTTTGTGGTGAATCGATTCAGGATGTCGCCATCAAGTGCCGATTTTGCGGGGAGATGCTAGGCGAAGTACCGGCTGCCCCCGAGGCCCGCCTGAGGAAGAATCCGTCACGCTGGCCGATCGGTGGACTGCTGCTGGCCCTGGTTGTGCTGGCCGGAATTGTGGTTGGGTTTAAGCGGCACAACGACCGCATCCAGAAGGAACAGGCTCAAGCCGCCAGGGAGGCCAGTGACCGCGCCAGGTTACAGGCCATCAAGGCTAAGGCTCAGGCTGCCTTTGATGCCTACCAAAAGGATACGCTGGAGACGATGGACGCGATCAGCAAGCTCGAGGCCGCATTCCTTGGTGTTCTTCAGGAAGTCATCCCCAAGTGCAGCATTATCAACTCCGGTCCAATAATTTTGCGCCCCACGCCCACAAGCGAAACGGAAAGTAGTAACCCCTACTGGCATTATAGGTCTGGCCACGACCAAATTTGTCGCGGGGGTGGATACAATGAGAAAGGAGCCGGAAAACAAGCAAGAGGGGTTAAGACAATTAACCCAGCACCTTTGTCAGCAAATTCCCTAGTACAAAACTCCCACCCGAGGAAGGGGCAACGCAACGAGAATCCGAAGCCGGGCCCACAGACCATGACCAATGTGACGAAATGGACCACCGAAATTCTAGACATCATTCTGGGCCTGCAATTCCGCGTGGCCTGGGCGGGCGAAGCTCTGTGTGATCCTCCGCGTCTGCGCTGGTGGCGCACGGACCTGGTGGACCCTATGAGTGGGGGGGATTTTCTGCGGCGGCTGGCCCCACGCACCCACCGCTGGGCCAGTCTGGAGGCCGTGCGCGAGGCGGCCCGACTGACCGACCTCAAGTCGCGCAAGTTGTTGGCCGATCCGGACAGTGCCAGAACCCTCTTTTCGTGGGGCTTTGAGCTGGACGAAATGCTGGCCGACCGCATTCGCGAGCAGAAATGGGCCCTGTCCCCCGCGCCCGCCATGGGGGAATTTGACCGCACCCGGCTGGAGGCAGAGTTCAAAGCCCTGGCTCCGGAGGCCAGTTACAATATCCAGGCTTCGGGCCGGCAGATGCGCGGTCCGCTGCCCGAGGACCCGGCCCAGGCGGCGCGCCTGCTGGTGGCCGCCCTGACGCCCCTGGGGGATGCCTACCCTACCCCATTCTTCCGAATCTCGACAACGTGAGCGGCGAGGTCACTCAAGAGCACACGCGACTGCTGCGAATGGGTCTGGCCGAGCCGGAGAGTCGCGAATACTGGCGGCACTCCGGCCGCCAAATCGACCCCACCCAACGAATCCAAATCGCCTTTGAGGAGCGTTGGTTTGGCAGCCGGGCGATGGCCCGGGTGCAATATCTGATTCAAAACTTCCAGGCTCGCTTCGACGCCTACCCCAGCGCCCTCAAAACGCTGCATCGTTGGAACTCCGAGGACCTGGCCGAGCGGCGCCTGCTGTGCCACTGGCACCTGCAGTTGAGCGACCCCATCTATCGCAGTTTTACCGACAGCCACCTGCAGGAGCGGCTCCATCATCCCCAGCCCACGCTGGACCGCAATGCCGCCCTGCGCTGGGTGGAGCGCCACGGCCAGGGGCGGTGGGCGGCGGCCACGGCCCAGCGGATGGTGTCGGGCCTGGTAGGCTCGGCACGGGAGGCGGGCTTTATCGAGAAGACGGCGGCGCTGGCCCCCCTCAACCTGCCTCGCGTGAGTGACCGGGCCCTGGCCTATATGCTCTATCTGCTGCGGGAGACAGACTATCAGGGCAGTCTCAGCCAAAACCCTTACCTGGGGTCGGTGGGACTGAGCGGGCCCGACCTGGAGGTGCGTCTGCATCGGGTGCCCGGGCTTCAGTTTCGCAAGATGTCGGACGTGAAGGACCTGCACTGGGATTATTCCGACCTGTGGGAGTGGGCCCGGGCCGTACTATGAGTAACCTGAGCGCCGTTTTTGAAGAACTCAAACGAGACCTGACCAACCCCAACGGTCCCAGCATCACCACCATGCGCAACTACAGCTTTGCCATTCTGGTGTATCGACCCGAGCAGGAATTTGAGATGCGCAAAAAGGTGCGCCAGCTCAGCGATCATCTGCGCGGTGAGCAGTGGGCGGTGCTGGAAATTTCGCTGCATCGGCTGTTGTTGCAGCGCCTGCGCAGCCTGGAAGAGGGGGTGTTGCAGAGCTGGATCGAGACCGAGAAGCGCCAGTCCAGGAAAAACCCCGAAAAGGCGCTGCTGCGCGTCAAGGAGCAGCTGGCCAACCTGCTCGAGGGCGAGGAAGGGCTGGCCCGAGATGTGGTTCAGCTGGTCAACGAGTTTTGCGAGAAGTATCCCGAGGCCGTCGACCGCACCGTGATCTGGATCAAGCGGCTGGGCGCCCTCTACCCGTATTATCGGTGTTCCAGCTTGCTCAAGCACCTGGATGGCAAGACCGGCAACGTGCCCGTGATCTTGCTCTATCCGGGCGAGCGCAAAGACAAAACGGCTCTTTCTTTTATGGGCGAAATGCCCGCCGACCGGGATTATCGACCCCGTATCTATTCCGCCGAGATGTTCCACTAGGAGGGCCCCCAGCATGAAGGTCGAGGAGATATTTGCCACCGATGTCACCCGCGATATCCCGCCGGTGATTTACTTTCACGAGCAGAGCCCGGAGAAGCTCGAGGCCGAGGTGGGAGAATACATCATCACCGGGGGCTATGAAGAGGGCGACCCCAGGCGCCACCGCATTACCGACGGGATCCACGAACAGTTTGTGCATCTGCTCACCAACCTGGGCAAGGAGCTCAAGCGCGAAAGCGACTTGCCCGCCTGCTGGATTTCGGGCTTCTTTGGATCGGGCAAGTCCAGCTTTGCCAAACTGCTGGGCTACTCGCTGGACCATCGCCAGTTGCCCAGCGGCAAAACGCTGGCCCAGGCCCTGCTCGAGCGCGATGACTCGCCGCGCCAGGCGGAATTTCGCCAGGCCTGGAAAGAGGCCGTGGAGGGCATTTCCTCCATGGCGGTGGTCTTTGACATAGGCGGTGCGGCCCGCGATGACGAGCACATTCACAGCGCCGTCAAGCGCAAACTGCAAGGGCGGCTGGGCTACTGTGAGTCGAGCAGCGCGGTGGCCGACTACGAGCTCAAGCTGGAGAGCGACGGCCATTGGGAGCGCTTTCTGCAACTGGCCCAGGAGGCTCTCCAGCGGCCCTGGAGTGAGGCCCGGCAAGAGCGGCTGGTGGAGAACCATTTTTCGGTGGTCATGCACAAACTGTTGCCCGACCTTTATGAGGACCCCCTGAGCTGGCTCGACACCCACGCCGGCACCCTGGGCAAGGGAGGAGCCTCGGTCGAAGACACGGTGCTCGACATTCAGGCCATGCTCAACAAGCGGGCCCCGGGCAAGACGGTCTTTTTGGTGGTGGATGAAGTGAGCCAGTACATCCACCAAAACGATCAGCGCATGCTCAAGCTGCAGAGCTTTGTGGAGGCTTTGGGGCAGCGCCTCAAGGGGCGGGTGTGGCTGATGGCCACCGGCCAGCAAAAGTTGGAAGAAGACCTGGACGGCAGCAACCTGAGCAAGCTCAAGGACCGCTTCCCTCCCCGGCTGCGCGTCCATCTGGCCCCCACCAACATCCGCGACGTGGTCCACAAGCGCTTGCTCAAAAAGGCCCCCCAGCGCGAGGATGCCCTGCGCGCCCTCTATCAACAGCACGGCGCCGGTTTGCGCCTCTATGGCTACGGCTGCGACAAGCTGACCGAGAACGACTTTGTGGAAGTGTACCCCATGCTGCCCGGCTACGTGGACCTGGTGATGCACATCACCAGCAATCTGCGGGCCCGCTCCAGCCGCATGAAGGGCGACGACCACGCCATTCGCGGTCTGCTGCAGTTGCTGGGCGAGGTGTTTCGCCAGCACAAGCTGGGCCAGCAGCCCTTGGGCGCGTTGGTGACACTGGATCAGATCTACGACATTCAGCACACGGCCCTGGATGCCGACGTCCAAAACACCATGGCCCGCCTGCAGGTTCACGAGGAGCTGGCCGACGACGCCCTGGCCTGGCAGGTGGCCAAGGTGGTGGCTCTGCTGCAGCAGGTACAGGACCAGATTCCCACCACGGCGGCCACGGTGGCTCAGTGTTTGTATGCTCAGGTGGGCGCTCCCAACCCCCTGGACGCGGTGGAGAAGGCGCTGGAGAAGCTGGACTCGCTCAACCTGGTGTCGCGCTCCGACAAGCGCGGCTATCGCATTC
>JADMJV010000175.1:7949-28438 GCA_018780265.1 bacterium | reverse complement strand
GGGTTAGCCAGGTAGGGGCCGTTGACGCCCCAGTAGGCGTCCACGTTTTGATTGCCCTGTGAAGTAAAGGCGGCCACCTCGACTCCGGCCTCGCTGTCAGCGTCGAGTCGGGCCTTCAGGCCCAGTCGGGCCAGGGCCGTAAAGCCGAAGCCGTTGACCAGGGACCGCCCGTTGCGATAGTCGACCACCGGTATGACTCCCTGAACCTGGGGGCGCAAGATGGCCCCCTGACTGGCGCCCACGATCTGGTTGTAGTCCAAAAAGGGAATACCCGGCTGGCCCTTGCCGCCCCGCTGATTATCGTTGTCCGGGTTGCCCCGATTGGTAAAGGTCTGATCCACCATGCGCGACTCAAAACTGCCGTAAAAAGTGATTCTCTCCAACTCCGTGACGCGCTCGTCCAGGCGGACCACGCCCTCCTCCACCTGTTGGACGCGCACACCCAGAACGTTCAATTCGTCGCGCAGTTGTTCGGCGAGTTGTTGCACCAGATTCAGTTGCTCTTTGGTGGCCACGGTGGCATGTGCCTGTTCCTCTTTTTGTAGCAGGCGAGCTACTATCAGGGCCACTTCGTAGCGACTGGCGGCGCGATCGCCCTTGAAAGTGCCGTCCCGATAGCCTTCCACAAGGCCCTGCTCGGCCAGTCTGCGCAACGCGTCCGCCGCCCAATGGTTGGCCAGCGCGTCGGGGAAAAGAGGGGCCGCCCGGGTCGCCAGAGGGGTCAACAGAATGGCGCTGATCAAAAACTTCCTGTGCATAGATGGCCCTTTGAATCAAACTTGAAGTTCTATTGTAACCAGGGGAGCGTTTTTCATTCTTGCCATTTTGCGAGGTGCCTGAGCCCAGCGCCAGAATAGTGGGATTACGTGAAGCCCTATCAACCTGAACCCCTGACCAAAGCCCTGAAACAACTACGGGCTCTGGTCAAAGGCGAGCGTTACCTGGTAGCCTGGTTTAACCCTGCCCAGCAACTCGAAGTGGTGGCCGCTCATGGCTTTGATGTCGAAAAATTCTTCGTCAGCGAAGCCCTCAGTATCTCGCTTCTTCAGGATGCCGCATGCAGTGGCGAGAGTCGCTGGAGCGACCAGGAGGTGCTTCCCGACGGCTCGCTCACCTTTATGCTGGCCGGCATCAAGTCGTATATCTGCGTGCCGGTCAAATTGCCCCAAGGAGTGGGGATTCTGTATGTGGACGATCGAAAGGCGGTAGCTCGCTTTAACTTTACCGACTACAACAATGTCCTCAATCTGGCCCGCAGACTGATTGCCCCCACCGCGACTCTGCCCGCCCGGCCCACTGCGCGGCCCACGCCGGTCAAAGCGCAGGCCGAAACGGCGCCGACTGGCACAAAACCCTTGCCTATAGCTCAGCAGGTCAGTTTCTTTCGTAGTCTGGCCACCTTTATCCAGGCCGGAATTCCGCTCTTGCACGGTCTCTACTCTCTGGGGGAACAGGGAGAAACTCCCCGTTTCAAAGCGTTCTGTCGCGAACTCCACGGGCTGCTATTGCGAGGCAACGCCCTCTCCGCGGGTTGCCAAAAGCTGGGAGGCTTCTCGCCCATGGTGCAGCACATGTTGCTGTGCGCGGAAAAATCAGGTCAACTAGCCATAGTTTTGAGCCATCTGGCCGAATATCTGGAAGAGAGCTACTCTCGCCGCCAACGACTGGCCCAGGCCATGGTCTACCCGGCCATCGTATTGCTGGTCTGCCTGGGCATGGCCATCGTGCTGCCCACCTATGTATTGCGCGACCAATTGCGCAGCTATGGAGCCATGGGTCCCCTACCATGGCCTACCCAGGCGCTGGTATGGATGGGCAATGTGTCCAGCAGTCCCTGGAGTTGGGCCGGGGCTGTGACGGGGGTCTTACTGCTGCCCCTGGTCATCCAAAGCCTGGCCCGCCAGCCGCGGGTGCAAGCTTGGATCCATAGAGCGCTGCTCGGCAACCCTATCACAGGCCGGCTTTACCGTTCCCGCCAGGAAGTCGCCCTGGCCACCGCGCTCCAATTGCAACTGCATGCGGGGGTCTCCCTGTTGGATGCCCTAAACAGTTCCCTCCATGCCTGCAATTCGCCCCTGATCGAGGCCAAGGCGAGTGAACTGCTCGACATGGTACGTCAAGGCGAAACCCTGGCCAAGGTCTTTCGAGCCACCCCGGGCCTGGGTAGACCTTTTTGCCAAATGCTCCAGGCTGGCGAAGAATCCGGCCATGTGGTCAGTGCCCTGCAGTGGGTAGCGCGCTCCGCCAAATTGGACTTCGACTTGAGCCTGGACACGGCTTTGCGCCTGGTCGAACCGCTGGTAATGGTGCTGATGGGGCTGGTGGTGGGAGTGATCACACTGGGCTCACTTCTCCCCTCTCTCACCATGCTGGACAAGCTCTAAGGTCCCAACACGTCCATGCCGTAGAGGGCAGGCAGTACCGACACCGAGGTGGAGCTGTTGGCGCTGCCTTGCTGGGCCACAATCCTCACGTCCAGGCGCACGCTCTGGCTGGGGGTGGTCACCTCAAAACTCTCCACGTGTTGGGCCACCAGGTGCGCGTCGGCGGCGCTCCAGGGGGGAGTAGGGCCCGCAGGCAACTGGGTGGCCGTGGCCAGGGCCTCTTCGCGGCGTCTCACCTGCAGATTCTTGTATTGATATTGGATCCACTTTCGCCACAAAATCTCGCCATTGGATGTCCATAGCGACTCCTTGCCTTTGGCGGCCTCATATGATTGGAAGCTGATCAAAACCTGGCCGCCCTGCCGGTCCACCCGCAAACTTTGGGGGCGAGAGGACAGGTAGTCGCGACGCAAGCGGTAAGAAAGAGCCAGAGTGTCACGCTGGGCCGACTGAACTTCCTCGCTGCGAGCCCAGGTACGCATGGCGATCCGCCAGATCGGCAAAAAGAGCCCGATCACCAGCAGCAACAGGCAACTGGCCACCAAGATCTCGGCCAGTGAAACGCCCGAACGAGGCCTCAAGGCACCTCGCTGCGCAGCAGGCGGGTGGCCAACCGCAGCGGCGGTAGCCCAGAATCCATCAGTTCGCAACTCACCACCACATCGAGCCTGTAGATATCGAGAGCGTAGAATTCGCGAGCCAGGTGATAGCGATGGGGGGGTAGCGTGACCACCTCGTCGAGATCGCGGCCCGGCTGGGGCTCGATGAGGGCAACTTCGTCCATGCGGTAGGAAGCCAGCGTGGTAGCCACCTGCAGCCGCTCAGCCCGACGCAAGGATAGCATGGAGGAGGGCAGCAGATTGAAAATCAGCGGAATGATCACGGCCAGCAGGCCCAGCGCAATCACCACCTCTAACAGGCTGCCGCCGCGTTTCACTGGCGCAACTCGGTGGCCACGACTTCGTAGGGACCACATCGATTGAGACCGCGCAAATACTTGGGAGCGTACTCGATGCGAGTGGACACCACCATGAAGGCGTGGATATCCAGCGGCAGCAGCACATTGCTGGGAGATTGAGTGTCGGGGGGCAGAGCCACCGCTGGCGGCTGGATGCGCAGGTCATTGCCACCGATCAGCAATCCACCCTTGATGATCAGTCCCGGATCTTGGGGCGGGGTGGCAGGATTGGCTGCGCCGTAAAGAACCGCTCCCTTCTCAGCCACGATCAATCCGTTGATTTGCCCCTGTGCTTTCATCACCAGGCGCCGGCAGAAAATGACCATACCGTTCTGGCCCGCGTCCAGATAGCCACCGTCCAGAGTCAGAGTTCCATCCACGATAAGAGTGGCGTTAGAGCCCTTCAGCAAGTACTGCTCCAGGGTCAGGTCGCCGTCAACCGCCAGGGAGACATCCTCCAGTTTGAGGGCGCCCAGGGCCAATGGATCGCCCTCGAACTGGATGGTTGTTCCGGTGGCGATATCATACTGATAAGGGGTTTTTTTGGGCTTCAGAGGGCCGTTGCAGCGACACCTTCCGGACCGCGCGTAATAGACATCGCGACCGGTCGCTCCGGGACGACTGGTGACCACGATAGTGTCCAGCGGAGCGGCATTGATAGAAAGGGACTGATAGTTGGAAGTGTCGGGCTTGCGAAAGAGGGTGCGAACTCGTTGACGCGCCGACAGTGTATTCGAGGGACCTCCTCCCAAGCGCCGGTCATAGCGAACCTGACCGGAATGGGTGTTCAAATCGTGAATCTTGACCGAAGGTGGAACAGCCTCCGAGTCTACGGGGGCCGGTTCTGGCTGGTTTTCCAACAGGTCGATGGCCCCTTCGACCTTTCCCTTGGTGGTGAACTGTTGGTAGGGGACAGCCGCCAGGCTCGACTGATAAGGCTCGCTGGCGCCGTACGTTTGCAAGGTCAGCGATTGAATCAACAGAGGCCCACCCAGCGTAAAGCGGTCGGCCATGGTGAGAATCATGGGGATACTGTCGCCAGACGCTGGTATGCGGTTGGCCACGCCTCCGGCGCTGGCGTATGGGTAAAGCGACTTGTAGGTCTCTTCGGAGACATTGATGGGCGCACGCGGTGGGCGGACGTGTGGCACCAACGGTCCCGAGGTCGAGTTGACCTCGGTCTGCATGGCCAGCACTCGGCCTTTGATTTCGGAAGGGGCTGACCAGAACAGATTGGGCACCGCCGAGACGGGAGCGCTCTCCTCGGGATCAGGGCCAATGCGACCCACCGCGAAAATGGGGCCCGGCGCGGCAAGCGCGTAGGGCCAACGCTGCTGAACCAGACTTTCATAAAGATAGCGGCGGCTGCCCAGCGTGATCTCGTAAACCACACTTACGCTGAAGGGGGGGACCGAGCTCTTTCCCGCTCCATCAAACCAACTGGCCACTGGTTCGGGATTGGAACTGTTGTCGACACAGCGGCTGAGCATCAGCCTGGCGGTGCCTTCCAGAGGAGGCCGTGGGTGCAGAAGGATCTCCCCTTCCTTGTACAGGTCAAAGAGCGGAGGGGGTACACTGGTAATATCGGCCGGAGGCGGTGCCTGCTGGGCACGCAGAATGAACTCGGCCATGGCTGCCTTTGCCGTGTAGTCGCACTGAGTTCGCTGGGCATAGCGAGCGCTTAAGTTGAGTTGGGCCAGGGTGGACGTGGCGATCGCGAAAGCCACCAGTAACACCAACGAAATCAGGGCCAGCGTATGAAACAGCGCCAGGCCTCGGCCTGACCCACGCAGCCTGAGGCCCCCGAAGATCGTCACAGAGGGAATTTCGCCAAAGCTTCGCAATCACCTAGGGTGTGGGGCCGGATTGTGTGGGTTGTCCTGCTGGTGGCAACACTTGCCGTGGCCGAGCCGGGTTCGGCGCGGTATTTTCACATCAACATCAGCGGTCCGGCCGGTTTATACCGTTTGCGCTACAAGCAAACCAGCGCGGCCCATAGTGAGGAAGACCCCAATTCGGGGGGGTGGACCGAAATCAAGGGGGGACGCCAGGGTACCAATACCGTTCAATTGCCGCCCCTGGACTATCTGGCCCTGGAAGTGAGCCAACCACAGCTGTTTTGGGAGTACCGCGGCCAGACGGTGGTCAGTTTTGCCGAAAGCAACTTTGACGTCAAAGTTCATTTGCAGGTGCGTTGGCTGCTGGTGATGGCTGTGCTGGGCACGCTTTTGGCCGGCTCGTTTGTTTTCTACCGCCGCCGCAATCTGCGCCAAATGAGGGCCACCATACGGGAGCAGGAGCCCCTGATCCGCAGCGACGGCCAGGTTCCCAAGCGCAAAGTAGGCAGTTACCGGTTGCTGGAAATTCTGGGCAAAGGAGGCATGGGAGTGGTCTATAAGGCCGTCTCTGACGACGGAATCCTTGCTGCCATCAAGGTTCCCGCCCCCCACCTGATCTCCGAGCCCGATTTTGAGCAGCGATTTCTGCGCGAGATCGAACTGGGTCTGCGTCTGAAGCACCCCCGCGTGGTGCAGGTACTGGAGCTACCTTCCAATCGAGAACTCTACCTTGTCATGGAATTTGTGGAAGGCACACCCCTGAGTGCCCTGCCCATTCAACCCTGGGCAACCGAGCAAAGGTTGGTGCTGGGGTGGGCCGAGCAAGCCCTGGACGCCCTGGAGTTTATCCACAAAGAAGGCATCATTCACCGCGACCTGAAGCCGGCC
Source organism: bacterium (assembly GCA_018780265.1). Taxonomy (GTDB): domain Bacteria; phylum Vulcanimicrobiota; class Xenobia; order Xenobiales; family JADMJV01; genus JADMJV01. The sequence continues at coordinate 22,370 of JADMJV010000175.1, read as the reverse complement.
AATCTGATGGTTTTAGCCGACAAAAGCCTGAAACTGATGGACTTTGGCATCGCCCACAAGATTCACGGAACGCGCTTGACCGGTACCGGGCACATTTTGGGAACACCGATCTACATGGCCCCAGAACAGTTGCATGGCCAGCCCATCGACCCCCGGGCCGACATTTATTCGCTAGGGGTCATCCTCTACGAACGCCTTTTGCCGGGGCTGCCCTTCCCCGAGGACACCATGGAATTGATGCGCTACAAGTTGCTCAATCCATTGCAGTCGCTGTTGAGCCAGGGCTCGAGGGTCTCTCCCGAAATGGACCAGTTTATGAACCGCATGGTGGCACATAATCCCGACGACCGCTTCCAAAACGCAACCGCAGCCCTGATGGCTGTGCGCCGGTTGATGCGCGCATAAAATCGGGCAGGATCCCTTTCCGTAAGCGCCTAAAGCCTGCCCCATGAGCGGCCTCGAACTGTCCGTGGTGATGCCCTGTCTGAATGAAGCGCGGACGGTGGCCACCTGTATCAAAAAGGCGCTCGATTTTATGGCTCGCAACGGAGTAAGGGGTGAAGTGGTTATCGCCGACAATGGCAGCACCGACGGCTCGCAGGCCCTGGCCGAGGAAGCCGGAGCCAGGGTGGTGCAGGTGCCTGACAAGGGCTATGGCAACGCCTTGATGGGTGGCTTTCGGGCGGCGCAAGGGCACTATATCGTGATGGGCGACGCCGACGACAGCTACGATTTTTCTGCGCTCGACCCTTTTTTGGATAAGCTCCGCGAGGGATTTCAACTGGTGATGGGCAATCGCTTTCAGGGCGGTATCGCGCCCGGGGCCATGCCTATTCATCACCGCTACCTGGGCAATCCTGTGCTGACGGGAATCGGTCGCCTGTTTTTTAACAGTCACGTGGGCGATTTTCACTGCGGCCTACGCGGCTTCGATCGCGATATACTAGAATTACTAGACTTGCGCACCACCGGCATGGAGTTCGCCAGCGAATTGGTGGTCAAGTCCGAACTCAACCGCTTGCGCATCTGCGAAGTGCCCACCCGCCTGGCTAAGGACGGGCGCGGTCGCCCCCCCCATCTAAATAGCTGGCGAGACGGTTGGCGCCACCTGCGTTTCCTTTTGCTCTACAGTCCGCGCTGGCTCTTTTATTACCCGGGTCTAAGCCTGCTGCTGCTGGGGCTGGCTCTTTTCGCCTGGCTGCTGCCTGGACCCCATGCGTTTATGGGCGTCCATTTTGACGTGCACACCCTGCTCTACGCTTCGGGCTTCATTTTGTTGGGCACCCAGGCCATTATGTTCGGATTTTTCGCCCGAGTTTTTGCCGTCAGCGAGGGACTCATGCCTCACGATGAACGGCTGGAAAACAAACTAGAACGACTTCCTCTGGAAAAAGGCTTGATTTTAGGGCTGCTCTTTACCCTGTGCGGTGTAGCCGGCTCGGTGATGGCGCTGGGAGCCTGGAGTTCATTGGGCTTTGGCCAACTCGATGTGGGCCCCACTCAGCGTATCGTAATTCCCTCGGTGACTCTGCTATTGCTGGGCGGCCAACTGATTATGGGCAGCTTTTTTCTGAGCCTTTTACGCTTGGGCAGACGCTAAACCACTCTTGCACACTGGCTCCTTCTGGGCCGATTTCGTAGCGGCGCAAAGTCAAACCGGCGGGTTGTTCGGTTGCTTCGTAGCCGACCACCGTGTTGTCATTTTGTTCGCTCTCACGCTGCGTGAAAATCAACGGAATGCCGTTTGGATCCGCATTGGGAAACATGGATTCGCTGACATACAGGCTATTCTTACAAACCTCGGCCTGGTATCTGGCCGGCGAATTGTAGACATCCAGTCGACCATTCCTGGGGTCACGGTCAAGCTTGCTTTGATCGTAGGCGGAAAACTTGGCCCAGTCACCCTCAATCTGATCGAGAACGTCGCGCGCGGCCTGACTGGTCAGGGTTTCGCGAGGAACCCGAGTGAAGTCGACACTGGCAAACTGGCGGCGTAAGTTGGGGTTGAAGATCATTCTGAGGGGATAGTAACCGAATCTCTGCCTATTCACAAGTTAGACACGTGGTCAATTCTGGGTGCTGGTAATCTGTTCATATGAAGATTCAATCTGTGGCCACGCCTGTGCACAAACCGACTCCCAAAGCAAAAACTACAGAGAGCGAACTGGTCCAGGACCTGGTCAAACAGGGTGACGTGACGGCCAACGCCGACATGACCCAACTGGTCAAAGAGTATCGAGCCTCTCTGGCCGGAGAGGCCCCCCAGCAGGGCTACCACAGCTACGAAGAAATGACGGCCGCCCTGCATTCGCTGGCCGATCGCTTCCCGGGCCAGGCCGAGGTGGTGGTGTTGGGTCAGAGTGCCGAGGGGCGCGACATTTTAGCCTTGCGGGTAGGCACTCCCGACGCCGAACGCCCCAAGCCGGGCATTGTAATCACGGGGTGTCACCACGCCCGCGAGTGGATGACCGTGGAGGTCCCCCTGCACACAGCCACCACGATGCTGGAAAATTACTCCAGCGACCCGGCCTCTAAGCAACGTGTGGACAATACAGTGACCTGGTTTGTACCGATGGTCAATCCGGACGGCTACGAATACAGCCGCACCACCAACAGTTGGTGGCGCAAAACCCGTCGTCCCGTCAGCGAAACGGGCTGCCCCAACTTGAAAGCCTCCACCGGCGTGGACCCCAACCGCAACTACTGGGACGGCAAACCGGAGAATTTCGCACTGTACCGCCCGGCCGGAGACACCCCGTGCTCCACGAAGGACGACTTTGGGGGTGGAAAAACCAGCGACAATCCAAGAGCCGACACGTATCGCGGACCGGCCGGGGGCTCCGAGCCCGAAGTACAGGCCATGTTGAATTTAGAACTGAATCCAGCCAACCACATCAAAGGTGTGCTGGACTACCACAGCTACGGCGAAATGATTCTCTACCCCTACGGCAGCAAGGAACTACCCGCCGACCGACTGGAGATTTACCGGGACATTGGCAGTAAGATCAATCGATCGCTGGGTGATCGCTACGACCTGAAACCCAGCAGCGACCTCTATCCCACCAGCGGTGGCTCCAACGACCTCCACGAAGCCAACGGAATTATTGGACTGACGCTGGAAATCGGGCGCAGCTTTCAACCCGACCCCTCTCAAATCCCCGCCACCACGGCCTATATAACTCCCGCCAATCTCGTGTTCATCGATGAGATAGCGGCTCGCTACCCGCAGTCGTGAACTCACGCTGGATCCTGCTGCTGGGCCTGACGGCCATCATGCTGCAGCTCTGCTGGAGAATTCTCACTCCGTTTCTGTCCATCTTGCTGTGGGCGGCCGTACTCGTGCTGGTTTTCTATCCGGCCTATACGCGCGTTCTCCGCCAACTCAAGGGCAGGAGCACCCTGGCGGCGGCCCTCACCACACTGTTGGTGTTGGCGACCATCATCTTGCCCATGGTCGCTGTGACAGGCGCTGTAGTCACCGAGTTGCATGCCACGGCCGCCAAAATTCAGGGAGAAATTCCCCGCCACATGGAGCGCCTGCCCGAGATCTTAGAAATCATCTACCGCTACACCGGAATGGACCAGGACGAGCTCAAAAAAGCGGTCCAGACGGGCGCCCGCACCGGCAGTGAGTCGCTGCTACAAGGGACCCTGAGCCTGGTGGGCGGCGCGGTGGGCTTTTTGGTAAACCTGGGCTTCGTGAGTTTCACGATGTTCTACCTGTTCATGGACGGCAACAAGGCAGTCAGTTTTCTGCGTGACTGGTTGCCGCTGGAAAGATCCCAAAGCCACGCTCTGCTAGTGCGGGCCGGTGAGATCATCAGCGCCAGCGTCTACGGAGTGGTAGTGCTGGCCATCATTCAAGGCATCTTGGGGGGCCTGGCCTTTTGGTTTCTGGGTCTTCCCTCGCCCCTGATGTGGGGTGTGGTCATGATCTTGTTTGCCACCATCCCCATGGCCGGCACCTTTGTGGTGTGGGTACCTGCCGCCATTTACCTGGCCGCCTCCGGGCACTATGCCAAGGCCGGATTCTTGACGTTCTGGGGAGTGGTGGTCATCGGCATGTCCGACAATCTGCTCCGTCCAACCCTGGTGGGCAAGAAGGCTAAAATGCACGACCTGCTGATCTTCTTCGCAGTATTGGGAGGGTTGAGAGCCTTTGGTGTGCTGGGAATTTTGATGGGGCCGGTCGTGCTGGCCGTGTCTATGACTCTGCTGGAAGCCTTTCGCCGGGCCGACCCATTGCACGCCCCGCCCGTTCCGCCATCTGAGCCCCTGGATATGCCAGGAGCGGTGCAGTCGGCAGAAGCCACGGCGGAGCCGCCGGCCGTCGAGCAAACAGCGCCCGCTACAGGGGAAGCGCCTCTGAACTAGCGAGTCCTCTTGAGGGGTTATCACCGCTCCAGCATAGTCTGTTCGTGGGATTTTTAGACAAAGAAGGAGCTACTTCTCCAGCCTGTCGCTTTTGAGTATACTTTCCTGGTGAACGCTCTCAGGTCAACCCAACTCCTCTCTCCGGGCGAATATTTGGCACGCGAATTGATCTCGCCCATCAAGCATGAATACGTGGGCGGAGTAGTGCATGCGATGTCTGGCGCCAGGACTCGCCACAACCGCGTTGCAACCTCTCTGCTGGGGACGCTCCGACAGAGCCTCAAGGGTCGCAAGTGCGAACCCTTTAATTCGGACATGAAGGTCCGAATCCAGCTGAGAAGCCACGTGCGTTTTTACTACCCAGATGCCATGGTGGTTTGCCAGTCCAATCCGGATCGCGACGCCTTTCAAGACCACCCCAAAGTGATTGTGGAAGTTCTTTCGCGCGGCACCCGCCGGGTGGACATGGGCGAAAAGCGGGAAGGCTACCTTAGCATTGCCTCGCTTGCTGTTTACCTGATGATCGAACAGGATGAGCCTGCTGTCATTGCCTACCGGCGCTCCGATCAGGGCTTTGAGCGCGAGGTCTATCAGGGTCTTGAAGCGGTGATCCCATTACCGGAAATCGATTGCGAGCTTCCTCTGGCGGAAATCTATGACCGGGTGGAATTCGGCGCCGAACCAGGGGAGGACGACGAAGATTCAGAGGGCCGGTATCATTCCGTCCGCTTCCGTGCTCTGCGAGTTGGGCGGGTGGACGTCCGTTAGAGTTGGCAAATATTCGTGGGATCCTGCCCGCTTCGTGCTACAATTCGTGGAGTGAATCGAAGGCGCGGGTTGACTCTACCGGAGTTGTTGGTGGGCATGACCTTGACCGGGGTGTTGCTGTCGCTGGTCTATCCGATTTTCTCGGGCACCGTGAGAGCCATGTTGCGGGCCGACGCCGACACGCAGTCGCAGCAAAAGGCCGTTTTGCTGGTGGAGAAGTTCTTCGCTGACTTTGCGTCGACCAGTCGATCTTCACTGGCGATTGTGGACACCATTCCGGCAGCCTCCTTTTTGAGTCAACGGTCGATGGGAGTGCAGGGGTTGCCCATGCTGCGCCCGGGCGACGACTATTATCCGTCTACGGCCAGCAGTGCCCCGGTGGTGTGGCACAAATTTGTGGCTATGCTCTTCAATGGCGAAGACAAGACGCTGGAGAAGATGGAGTTTCCCTATCCCGACGGGTCCCAACTCGGCTGCATGCAACCGGATCAACTGGCCGCGGTCATGGGTGACTTTCGCTACCGGGACAGCCGGCGGACCGTGGTGCACGGCATCGAATCGATGAATTTGCACGCCATAGGAAACAGTTCGATCAGTCTAGAATTGACCAGCCTGCAGCGTTTCGATGTGGACAAGACGACCAAGATTCAGGTCACGTTGACGATGAGGAATTAGCGATGCGCAAACCACTTCAAGGTATGGCTCTGATCACTGTATTGATGCTCAGCGTGGTGCTGCTGCTGGTGGTGTTGACGGGCATCCAATTGAGCGGGCGGAACCTCTTTACCATGTCGAGGGCACACGACCGCAACATGGCGCTGTATGCGGCCGAAGCCGGCATCTACAAGACCATGGCCGAAATCGAAACGCTGGACCGTTATCCTGACTCTGGCTTGAGGCCGGGCGTGACGCTTGAAAATGGGGCCAGCTATCAGGTCCAACTAGACCGGGTGGGGGAGGTCATTACGTTGCGATCCGAGGGCAGAGCCCCGCGCGCTTCCCGCACCCTGGAGGTCACCCTCACCGTGTCGCCTGAATCGTTCTTTGCCGTCACCACCGAGGGGCCCATTGGTTTGGCCGACGACGTCTTCGTAAATGGCGTTCAGTCCACCAGCAATCCCAAGCCCAAACGAGGCCACCTGCACACCAACAGTGGGGATCCGGCCGCGATAGTCCGAGAATTGACCTCGCCCAGTGCCGGGCAGCGCCTGTCGGTAACGGGCGAAGCCACTTCGGTGGGCGGAATTCGCGCTACCATTGAAGGAAAGAGTCGCACCTCGGCCGACTACATCAACCCCCTCAACGTGGACCGAAATTCCTTGTTAGGTACCAGTCCCTACACCCAGATCAGTGCCTTGCCCAACGACGGAGTGATCCGGGGCCATGTCCGCATCGACAGTGCCGACTGGGAAGGCCCGCTACACATCGAAGAAGGCTCGGTGCTGCATGTCACCGGCGACCTGGCTCTGGCTCACGGCGTGACGGGCAGCGGAACGCTAGTCGTGGATGGCGAGACCCTGATCCGGGGCAGTGAAGATATCAACCTGGCCAATCCGCGGGGAGTGTTTCTGTATGGCGGCGGCGGAGTTTCCCTGGTCCACCCTCAAGCTCAGCGAGAGACACTGGAGATCAATGAGTTTACGCCGCCCACCCCCACCCCCGAAGATCCCAATCCCCAGCCAAGGCCGACCGAAAGCCGCGAGACGTTTCACCACGAACCCGACCCGGTCAGCAGCTTCTTTGCGGGGCGCCCGGTAGATACCGAATTCAATTTGCGACAGGGTCTGCCGCTGGACGCCCCCACCGATCTTGAATTCTTTGAATACTACGAACGCCAGGCCCTGGAGCCCAGTGAGGCCTTTCGCCTCTGGCTGGACGGAGACGAGAGCATTCAGTATCCAGGGGTTCGTCCTGAAGTGAAGCAATGGCTGGAAAAGAGCCGAAACGATCCCAAAATTCGCACTCGCTTGCGGGAAATGAAGACGAACTGATGGGTCGCCTGCGAATCTGGGCCGTTGTTATGTTGGCCGCCGTCATGCTGGGCTGCGACGGCTACAAAGTGGTACGTGTCTCGGGCTGGAATACTCGCTCCAAGGTGGCCGCCAACACCTACACCCTGCGTCGCGTGAACGGCAACGACTACTGGACTTCGCTGATGTTCAGTCCCAACTCGCCGACCTCGGCCCTCTACATCCCTAACTATGCCTACTATCAGGGATTGATCTATACCCCCAAAGGGTTGTCGGTAATTGGTCAGGTGCGTATCATCGGAGGTGCGGCAGCGCGTGCCAGCGTAGCCCTGCGGGACGGGGCCATGGTTACCACCAACCCCGAGGCCTTTCAAGATCGGGTTCAGCCCACCCGGTTTCGCTACCAGATCACCAACTGGAAAGAAGTTCCTTAGGGCCCGTCCTGGAATAAGCTGGTCAAACCATGACTTGAAGCCCTATTTGACCTGTCCCAAATTCGCCATCCTAGTCCTCATACCAATGGAGTCGACCCCAAGTTACCCGTGTGCCACTCCGAGCCTTCAAAAGGGAGAGAAGGGGAGGTCGGAAAGGTGGAGAGGGCAAATAGCGAGCTTGCTGGCCGCCAGTCGGCGCACTTCTAGCTTTTGGGCCCAGAACGGTCCGGTCGTCAGGTCCAATGCCTCTCCATCCTTCCCCACCTCTCCATTCGTCCTCACTCGACCGAGACTCCCAACTGCCAATCCGTTGCAGAGATTCACGACAAGGATCGAACCGTTTGGCCGGGGTTTGATCGATGATGTGTCTGAGTTATTTCGCGACGGGCCTTAGCTATTCGGTAGGGGTCGGAAGAATGGTTTCGATGACTGCCTCCCGCGGGGTGCGTTGTTGCACCCAGTGCACTCGGGAGACCACGCGCACGTAACGTTCTTGGGGGGCCGGCAGCGGGATAAAGGTCAGTTCCCCCTGGAAACGTACACTTTTCCCTTGTTCCACTTCGAAATCACGGCTGAAGATTCGGTCCTGGGGCGGGCCCACCATGGTGTCGCGAAAGTAGGACGGATCGCCCTGCATGCGCTCCACCGGTTGACGGGCCAGATTGGAAGCATAGGCGGTGTACTTGCCAAATTTGGCGGCTTTCCAAACCGACATGCTGAGGGCTGCCAGGGCCAAAACGGCGATGGCGGCCACGGCCATGGCCACCAAAATTTCCGCCAGCGAATACGCACCCCTGGCGATTCGTTCAGGCGGACCAGGCATTTTTCGTCTCTCTTCCATTGTGAGGGTTTGGTCACTTTGGTCCCAAAACCCTTCGCGTTTCTGCGTCCGCTATTCGCTGCGAGCCTGCAGGCGTCCCGAGGCGATACCCTCAACCAATCGGGCGTGGTCGTGCTCGGTCTGATCGGCATAGGCCAGGGCGGATTCGGTTGCCGCCTGCTCAAAGCTTGGGCAAGTGCCCAGACAGCCGGCTATCTGGGCCGGGTCTCCCGAGCGGGCGTGGGCGCGGGCCCGCACCATACCGCACCCTGCAAGTCCTGAGTCCAGCCCAGAAACATATCGCTGGATGAAACGGGCGGGTCGATTGTCGTCGGGACTGAACATAGAATGTGCTTCCCAAGCATGATTTGTGAACAAACCATGCTTGACAAGAAAGCCCCCGTTCCTCTACCCTGAATTCAATATAATCATCGAGACCAGCAGAGGGTTCAGGCCCAATGAAGCTGGGGCAACCTGTCCGCTAGTAGGCGGAACAAGGTGCCAACTCCTGCGGCAGTTCTGCCGAGAGATGAGGCGGGGCGTGAAAGCGCGCTCGCAATAGGGTGAATCGTTTTTTGCCCCCTTGTCTTTTGGACCGGCTGCCTCAGGCAGGCCGGTTCTACTGTTTTCGATGGTTTTCCCGCAGAGAGGAACGAAAACCATGTCCAAGTCCGCCCCCCTGAGTTCGGCCACCCTGGCCGCCCGTGCCGGAGTTGAGAGCGATTCTGCCCACGGCGCCGTGATGCCCCCCCTGTATCTGTCCAGCAACTACACCTTTGCTGGCTTCAAGGGCAAGCGCGAATATGACTATTCGCGCAGCGGCAACCCCACCCGCGACTGTGCCGGCAAAGCTATCGCCGCCCTCGAGGGCGGTTACGGCGCGGTGTTGACGGCCTCGGGGATGGCCGCGCTGGACCTGCTCTTCTACAGCGTCAAGCCTGGCGAACTGATCTTTGCTCCCCACGACTGCTACGGCGGCACTCACAGATTGCTGCGCCACAAGGCGGAGCGCGGTTACTTTCGCCTGCGACTGGTCGACCAGACCGACCTCGACGGGCTGGCAGCAGCCTTTGCCGAGGAAGCCCCTCGATTGATCCTGATCGAAACTCCCAGCAATCCACTGCTGCGCCTCACTGATTTGAAAGCAGTGTGCAGCCTGGCAAAAGAATACGGCACGCTGTGCGCCGCCGACAATACATTTCTTTCGCCCGTGCTGCAACGGCCTTTGGAGCTTGGGGCAGACATTGTCGTTCACTCCACCACCAAGTATCTCAACGGCCACAGCGACGTGGTGGGTGGGGCTCTCGTCTCCTCGACCGCCGAACTGCATCAGGATTTCAGTTGGTGGGCCAACTGCATCGGGAATACCGGCTCTCCTTTCGACAGCTATCAGACCCTGCGCGGGCTGCGCACACTGGAGGTGCGCATTCAGCAACAGGAAGCCACCGCCCACAAAATCGCTCGCCTCTTCGAGCAGCATCCGGCCGTAAGCAAGGTCTACTATCCCGGTCTCACCAGCCACCCGGGCCACTTGTTGGCCTGTCGCCAGCAACACGGTTTTGGTGCCATGATCAGCTTTGAGTTGGCCGGCGGCGAAGACGAGATTCGAATCTTTTTAGAGCAACTGCATCTCTTCAGTCTGGCCGAATCGCTGGGCGGAGTGGAAAGCCTGATCGCGCATCCCGCCACCATGACCCACGCCTCGATGGACGAACAGGCCCGAGCTACGGCCGGGATTTCCAATCAGTTATTGCGCCTGTCGGTGGGATTGGAGGGGCCTCAAGATTTGAGCGCCGACCTGGAGCAGGCCCTGCAGGCTGTGCTCGATCTCCTTCAAGCCGATCACCTGCAACGACGCTGCGCTTAGCGCTCTTCGAGCGCTCGTCGCGGCTGGCCTTGACTGACCTCAAAGCGGTCGACTTCAATGTCCCACCAACGGTGCAGGTCAAGATTGTCGGGAGTGATGCGGGTCACCTTGCATGACACGATCACCTGGCCATCGCCTACTCGGGCGGCCAGGTGGCGGGCCAGCCTGTCTTTGATGGAGCGTTGCCACTCGCCCATCTGGCCGCGAGGCAGGCGCATCCAGCGCATGTCCAGCAGATAGCTCTCCAACAAAAAGCCACGCAGGCCGGGAGGGAAGGGGCGCGGCAGGGGCTTGCCGTTGAGAGTGGACTGATCGTGGACCACAAAATTGAAGCGATCGATCCAATCAAACAGATGATACTCCTGGGAAAGACCGACTGACCACTGCAAGGCAAAGCCCAGGCCATAGGCATCGCCCAGACCGGGAACGCCCTCGCTCATGGCCAGGGCGATAAAGCTGACGGCCATGATCGAATAACGTGTGGAGGCGGTCAGGGCCAGGCGCACGGCGGAGCGGGCCCAGCCCATCCATTGGGCCACCTCTTCGCGCAGCACCATCAGCCAGGCTAAAATCCAGCAAAGATTGGCATAGCGGACACCGATGCTCACGATAATGCCCCCGTGCAGCCCCAGCGCCAGGCAAAATCCTAGCAGTCGTAGGGGGTGACCTACCCTTAGCAAAAACACCAGAGGCAACAGGCACTCTACGGCCACAGCCGCGTAGTTGAAGGGTTTGAGCCAGGGCAACCAGTCGATGCCCCACCAACCCTGAGTCTGGCAGATATTGAGTTGAAGGGCGCTATAGAGGGCGATCCCTTGTTTCCAGTAGGGACTGAACAGCTTGGTCAGGCCGGTTACCCAGTAAGCCAGGGTGAGATTGGCCACAAAAACCTGGCAAACCCCCCCGGGCACCACGGTCTTGGTCCATTGCTCCCACGCCCAGGGCCGGCGCCACCACACCAGGGTCTGGCCGACGGGCAGCAACATGCACCAGAACAGTCCCATGATCACCGAGCTATCGTTGAGGTAGGCCAGCGGAAAGTTCCAGCGGAAGTGCGAAGTGGCCACCAGCCATGCCCAAAAAGCACAGCGCCGCGGTCGCCAGCCCAAAAAGACCCCCAGCGTAGCCAGCCAGCCGCTGGCGAAGATCAGGTAGAGAAAGCCGTCGCTCATCCAAGGTTGATAGAGTCCGATACGGGTGAACCAGAAGATGTTGCGAATCAAGGCGTGATCCAGGTAGCCATCGCGAACCGTATACAGTGACCATTCCTGGTGGAGGCCATAAAAATACACCATCGCCATCAAACCGATCAGGGTTCGATACAGGTCGACAGGGATGGCCGGTGTTTCCCTCTCCATGGCCAGGGCCTTTGTGTCTCGGCTGAGAAGTTCCCGCTATGACTTCTGCACTGCTAGAAATGCACGGCCATCTGATCGACTCGCTGTTGCTGGCGAAAGTGATCGACCGCATCCAGGGGAGCGGTTATGATTATGTAGTGGCCGACCTGTGTATTGGAGCCCGTAAACAGGACATCTCCACGGCTCAAATCACGGTCTGGGCGCCCACCACCGAGGATCTGGAGGTCTTGCTGGGCGAGTTGCGCGTGCACGGTGTGCATCGAGTCCTCGAGGAGGAGGCACAGTTTGTGCCCGTCACTCTGGCCGGTCAGGCCCCTGCCGGAGCCTACTTGCGCCATATTCCCGTGAGTCAGGTGTTGCACCAGGGCCACTGGCAGAGCGTGGTCGGCTCTAACACTGATTGGGCCACGGTGCTTGCTCACGACGGCCCCAGGTTAACTTCGTTGAAGGAGTTGCAGGTGGGCGATCGGGTGCTGGTGGGTCAAAAAGGCGTGCGCTCGTTGGCGGCCCTCAAGCCTTGAAACCCCACCTTCTGATGAGTCCGCCCGACCATTTTGAGGTCTTCTACGCCATCAATCCCTGGATGGATGTGCAACAACCGGTAGACCGCCAATTGGCCCGGCGCCAGTGGGACAGCCTGGTGGAAGCGTTGCAACAGAAGGCTGGCGCCCTGGTGTCGTTAGTCGACAGCGTGGAGGGGCTTCCAGACCTGGTTTTCACGGCCAACGCCGCCTTTGTGCAGGGGCACAAAGCCATTTTGGCCAGCTTCAAGAACGTCGAGCGCCAGCCAGAGCAGGCCCACTATCAGCGCTGGCTGAGCGACCACGGATTTGAGGTGGTCTTACCCCCCGTCCCCTTCGAAGGCGCTGGCGACGCCTTGATGTACGACGGGCGCCTGGTGTTGGCCGGCTATCGCCAGCGCACTGAGGTGACGGCTCATCAATTGATCAGCCAGCAGTTTGGCCTGCCGGTACTGAGTCTGGAGTTACCCACTGCCCACTTTTATCACATTGACGTTTGTCTGTGCCCGCTGGAAGGAGGGCACCTGCTCTACTATCCCGGAGCCTTTGACGAATATGGCTTGCGTGTTATCGAGGCCAACGTTCCCGAGGAAAAGCGCCTGGCCACGACGGCCCAGGAGGCCCGAAATTTTGCCTGCAACGCCGTTCAGGTGGGCCGGGTGGTGCTGGCTCATCAACTCTCGGCCCGACTGACGGAGGCGTTGAGAAGGAGAGGCTTTGAGGTGATTTCCCTGGACCTGTCAGAATTTCTCAAGGCCGGTGGCTCCGCCAAATGCCTTACCTTGCGGCTTAACTGATCTCCTCGATCTCGCCCTCGTGAATCGAGGGTGGCAGGCTTGCATCCAGCCTTTCGTCGGCGGTTTCGCCGGCGTCGAGCATTACAGCTACCACCATGTCACTCATCACGTTCACTCCGGTGCGGGCGCGCGCGATGATCCAGTCCACCGGCATAATCAGCGGAATAGCCCCCTCGACCACGTGACTGGGAAGTCCTGAGGAGCCCAGCACCAGGGGCAACACGATGAGTCCGGCTTCAGGCACTCCGGCCACGCCCACTCCCGCCATAATCGAAGCCAGCACAATCCCGATCTGCTGCATCAGGCCCAGATCGTTGTTGAGCGCCTGCGCCAAAAAGACGGCCGTCATCGCCTCATAGAGAGTGATTCCATCATTGTTTAGGTTGGTGCCCACGCATGCGGCCAGGCGCGAAGAAGACTCGGACACGCCCAGCTTCTCGGTCAGGCACTTCAGGGTCACGGGCACGGTGGCCAGACTGCTGTTGCACGACAATCCCGTGAGAGCGGCGTCGGAGCAGCCCAGCAAGTAATCTTTGGGCGACTTGCGTCCCACCACCCAGGCGATGAATGGATAGTAGACCAGGGCGTGAATGGCCAGGCCCAACAAGATGATGCCCACAAAGGGGAATAGTTTGCCCAGGATCTCCACGCCGTTGCGACCCACGGCGTCGGCCGTGGCCCCCAGCACGGCATATGGGGCCAACTGAATCACCCATTCCAGGATCTGGACCAACACTCGAAAACTTGCGTTGGCGGCCCCCACCAACACTTTGACGCCCGGGTCATCGGGCGTTTGGTGTTGCAATCGGCGTAGAGCCGCCCCCAGCAAAACCCCGGCCAGCACAATACTGATGATATTGGTGTGCAGGAATGGCTCCACGAAGGATTCGGGCACGTAACTGGACAGGTTTTGAATCGGATCGAGACTGACCGCGGTCGGTGCCTTGTGGATCTCCTGGTAGGGCACCGTAGCCAGCATCTGTTCCACTTTGCCGCGCCATAGGTAGCCCGGATGAAACACATTCATCAAAATCAGACCTGTCGTGCAAGCCACGGTCACGTTGAGCAGGCAGATTCCGACCAGCCGTGCCCCCTGGCGAGCGCTGAACTGGGTGCGCACAAAGGCGTCCACGATAGCCACCAAAATCAGAGGAGCGGCCAGGGCTTTGAGTAGCCGAATGACCAGCATGCCCAGTTTGCCCAGCGAATCGTTGCCCATCCCAAAGAGGTAGGGGTCTTTGCCGAAGGCCACCCCTAAGGCAGCGCCACAGACCGCGCCTAGCACGACCTGCACGGATAAGGGCAGTCTTTTGCCCGCTTTAGCCAAAAAAAAGTTGATTCATCGGCGCTGGTTAAAGAACGGCTGTTCGAACTGGTGAATGAAAGCCCTCCCATTTTAAATGTCGGTATCGTCTTACAGGAAAGAGTGTGAGACTCAGGAATCGGGCGCAGGTGACCTCGACAACTGAAAATCCTCCCGAGCCCGATCCGGACGGCCCGGGCTCGGCGGAG
>JADMJV010000175.1:0-7939 GCA_018780265.1 bacterium | reverse complement strand
CCCCCCCCCCCGCAGCCTGTAGCCACGACGCCACCAGAGGCGCCCACCCCGGAAGGGGCGGTAGCACCCTCTCAAACAATCACAGCCGAGCCAGTCAGGACGGCCACCAATGGGCACAGTCACGAGGGGCTGGTGGGGCTGGCCATCGGAGCGTTGGGGGTAGTCTTTGGCGACATTGGCACCAGCCCGCTCTATGCGGTCAAAGAAGCTTTTGCCCACGGGATTCCCATCACCGAGCCCAACGTTTATGGCGTTCTTTCGCTGATTTTCTGGGCCCTGGTGGTGGTCATCTGCACCAAATACCTGGGTTTTGTGATGAAAGCCGATCTGCACGGCGAAGGTGGCGTACTGGCCTTGACGGTTCAGGTGGCCAACTCAGCCGCCTCAAAATTGCGTGCTTATCCGGTGCTGGTCGGGCTGGGACTGTTTGGCACTTCGTTGCTCTACGGAGACGGCATGATAACTCCGGCCATCTCGGTGCTGGCCGCAGTGGAGGGCCTGGGTGAGTTGGGGCCCAGGTGGGCCCCGGTGCTGGCACCCTATGTCATGCCGATCACCATAGCTATTCTCATTCTTTTGTTTTCGGCGCAGTCCCGAGGGACGGAGGCGGTTGGCAGCGTCTTTGGACCCGTCATGCTGGTCTGGTTCAGCGTTTTGGCCCTATTGGGATTGAGCCAAATCGGCCAGCATCCCGGTGTACTCCAGGCCGCCAACCCCTACTGGGCAGCGTCCTTTGTCTTGACTCATAAGCAGGCCGCTTTTGTGGTGCTGGGCTCCGTATTTCTGGCGGTCACCGGTGGCGAGGCCGTCTATGCCGACATGGGTCACTTTGGCCGCACTCCCATTCGTTGGGCCTGGTTTGTCATGGTTTTTCCCGCCCTGCTGCTGAACTATGCCGGTCAGGGCGCCTTAATCCTGGCCAACCCAAAAATGGTGAGCAACCCCTTCTACCTGATGGCGCCCCAAGGACCCACTCGGGTTTTCCTGGTGATCCTGGCCACCTGCGCCACCGTCATCGCCAGTCAAGCCCTCATTTCGGGAGCTTTTTCGCTGACCATGCAGGCCGTGCAGATGGGCTTTGTTCCGCGCCAACGGGTGTTGCAGACGTCGGCCCATGCCAAAGGCCAGATTTATGTTCCTTTGGTCAACTGGGTATTGATGCTGGCCTGTATCGGTCTGGTGTTGGGCTTCCGAACCTCAAGCAATCTGGCCGCCGCCTATGGCATTGCCGTGACCACCACCATGGTTATCGACAGCATACTTTTCACGGTGTTGACCGTCTATGGTTGGCAGTGGCCGGTCTGGAAGTCGGCCATGATGTGCGCCAGCTTCCTGTCCCTGGAGTTGTTGTTCTTCGCTGGCAATGTGATTAAGATTCCCGAGGGCGGGTGGCTGCCTCTGACGGCTGGCGCGGCCATCTACGTGGCCATGTCCACCTGGCGGCGCGGCCGGGCCATTCTGGGTCAAGAGATCAAGAAGCGCACCATACCCTTCAGCGAACTCATGGCGATGGTCGAAACGCAAGGAACCCACCGCGTCCCGGGAACGGCCATCTTTATGTATGGCGACCCCACCCGGACGGCCCCGGCTTTGCTGAGCAACTTCAAGCACAACAAGGTCATCCACGAGAAGGTGCTTTTTGTCGGCGTGCGTATCGTCGACCAGCCGTACTTGTTCTCGTCTCAGCGAACCGAAGTCGAGACTCTGGGGCACGGATTCCACTTGATCAAGCTCCAATTTGGATTTATGGACAAGCTGAATGTGCCTGACGAGTTGTCTCGGGTAGTGCTCGACGGGCTGCCTGTCACCCAGGACGCCACCTACTTCTTGGGCAAAGAGACAGTGATTCCACGAACCGAAAAATTCTCGGGAATGCCTTTCTGGCGAGAGAAGATGTTTGCGCTGATGTCGCGCAATGCTCAGGACGCGACGGCCTTCTTTAACCTGCCTCCCGACCGTGTGGTCGAGCTGGGGACCCAAGTCGAGATCTGAGAATAAAATCCGACTGGTTTTATCGGAAATCGAGTTTACGGAGTTTCTCCAGCGGGAAAGACATCCTAAGATGCACCGGGGGGCGGATTTGACCGGCCGAGCGGTTGGTGGGGCAGTAAACTTGACAGAGGGTATCGAGTATTATACTTTGTGCCCGACTCGAATTCAATGAAAGAGGTGTTGGTTGTTCCGCTTGTCGACCCGCAGCAGCTATGGACTCCGTGCCTGTTTGGCCCTGGCCTGCAGCGCAACCGTCCAGCCTCTGGCCGTGGCTGACTTGTCGAAAGACAATCAGATCCCGCGGCGTTATTTGGAGCAAATCCTCAACGCCATGCGGCACAAAGGATTGGTACAGTCCACTCGCGGCGCGCGTGGCGGCTACCAGTTGTCACGTCGACCTTCGGCCATCACCATCGGAGAGATTGTCAGAGCCGTCGAGGGGGACATGGATGCCATTTTGTGCAGTGTTCCCGAGATGCGTTCGCTAAACTGCCGAACCACTACCGGATGTGTCAGTCGACGTCTGTGCTACGATCTGGAAACAACCCTGTTGAGAGTTCTCGACGGTACGACCCTGGAAGACATGCGGTTAGAGGCTGTGCGCCTGCAAGGCGCCGCTGAAAGCGAAAGCGTAGCGGTCTCTCTGAGCAAACTTTTACCCTTTGAAACGGGGACCGCCTTGCACGCGGTCGACCAAAAACCAATAACGAGGTGATTATGTCTGAGACCCCCCTTCTGGAAATCAAGAACCTACACGCCACAGTCGCCGGAAAGCCCATCCTGCGCGGCCTGGACCTGACTGTGCGACGGGGTGAGATTCACGCACTGATGGGCCCTAATGGCTCAGGCAAAAGCACCCTGTCTAATGTGATCATGGGCCACCCCAACTACGAAGTGACCGAAGGCGAGATTTTCTTTTTGGGCCAAAACATTACCGAACTCGAGCCCAACGAGCGCGCCAAGTTGGGGATTTTCCTGGCTTTTCAATATCCGACCTCCATTCCAGGCGTCACCCTGGCCAACTTTATGCTGGCCTCGGTCAAGGCTGTGCGCGGGGCTGACAACGTCAAGTTACTGCCCTTCCGCAAGGAGTTGGTGGCGGCCATGACCGACCTCGGCATCACTCAGGATTTTGCCAAGCGTTACGTCAACGAGGGTTTTAGCGGAGGCGAGAAAAAGCGTTGCGAGATTTTGCAAATGGCTATGCTCAAGCCCAAGTTGTCCATTTTAGACGAAACCGATTCCGGACTTGACATCGACGCCCTGCGCATCGTGTCCGACGGTGTAAACCGTATTACCACGCCAGAAATGGGCGTGCTGGTGATCACTCACTACCAACGACTGCTCAACCACATCAAGCCCCACAAGGTGCACGTGCTGGTGCACGGACGCATCGTCCAGTCGGGGGGTCCGGAAGTGGCTCTGCAGCTCGAGGAAAAGGGCTACGACGAACTGCTCAAGGCTTACGGCTTAGAAGCTGTAAGCGTGTAAGGAGAATATTGATGTCCGACGCAGCATTGCTCGATGAAATTGGCAGCGACTACAAGTACGGTTTCCATGACAACGACGAGAGTTACATCTATAAGTCAAAAAAGGGCCTGACCCGCGAAATCGTCGAGACGATCTCCAGGCAGAAAGACGAACCCGCCTGGATGCTAGAGAAGCGCCTGGAGGCGTTGGATATTTTCAATAGCAAGCCGATGCCACAATGGGGTTCTGACCTGGCCGAGATCGACTTCGGTGATATCCACTACTTCATGAAAGCCAACCAGGGAGTCGAAAACAACTGGGATGATGTGCCCCCGTACATCAAGAAGACTTTCGACCGGCTGGGGATTCCCGAGGCCGAGCGCAAGTTTTTGGCCGGTGTGTCCGCACAGTACGACTCCGAAGTAGTCTATCACTCCATTCGCGAAGATCTGGAAAAGCTGGGCGTGATCTTTCTCGATATGGACACGGGACTGCGCGAGTATCCCGACATCGTCAAGCAATACTTTGGCACCATTATCCCCAGTGCGGACAACAAGTTTTCCGCCCTGAACACGGCGGTCTGGTCGGGTGGGTCCTTCATCGTGGTGCCTGAGGGCGTCAAGGTGGACATCCCTCTGCAGGCTTATTTCCGCATCAACGCTCAGAATATGGGCCAGTTTGAGCGAACTCTTATCATCGCTCGCCCGGGCTCCTCGGTGCACTACATCGAAGGCTGCACCGCCCCGGTTTACGCCTCGGATTCGTTGCATTCGGCTGTCGTCGAGTTGATCGCCGAAGAGGGCTCGACCATTCGCTACACCACCATTCAAAACTGGTCCAACAACGTCTTCAATCTGGTCACGAAGCGCGCCTACGCGTACCGCAACGCCAACGTGGAATGGATTGACGGCAATTTGGGATCGAAGATCACCATGAAGTATCCGGCCGTTCATTTGATGGAAGAAGGCGCCCGTGGTGAGGTTCTTTCCATCGCCTACGCAGGCAAGGGCCAGCACCAGGACGCCGGCGCCAAAATGGTGCACTGCGCTCCCAATACCAGTTCCACGGTGCTTTCCAAGTCCATCTCTCGCGATGGCGGGCGCACCTCCTACCGCGGTCTGGTCAAGGTGTTGCCCAATGCCCATAACGTCAAAGTCAATGTGCGCTGCGACGCCCTGTTGCTCGACGACAAGAGCCGTTCCGACACCTACCCCTATATGGAGATTGACAACAAAGACGTGCAGGTGGGCCACGAGGCCACCGTCTCTAAAATCGGCGATGAGCAGCTCTTCTATCTGATGAGCCGCGGTCTTTCTGAAAACGACGCCATTGCCATGATTGTGAATGGCTTCTTTGAGCCCTTCATCAAGGAACTCCCGATGGAATATGCGGTCGAATTGAACCGTCTGATCCAGTTGGAAATGGAAGGTTCGATCGGCTAATGACCACCTTGCTCAACTTACCGGTCCAGGTGCAAGGCCTGGAACAACTTGGGGCTCAGCGCGAGCAGGCCATGCAGCGTCTGGCTCAACTGAATTTCCCCACTGTTCAAGACGAGGCATGGCGGCGCACGGATCCCGAACTCGTCAAACCCGAAAATCAAAGCGTGATCATGCCGGCCTCTAAGTTTGAGATGCTCGGCGAAGGTTTGCTTCCCAAAGGGGTTGTCCTGAGCGATATCGAGCAGGGCAAGTCCAACCTGTTCAGCGTGCAGGCGTTGGATAAGAGCAATCTGTTTGGGGCTCTCAATGGAGTGGTCTATCAGGGAGGCGCCTATCTGAAGGTGGACAAGGACGTCAGCACTGGCGAGACAGCTCTGTTTGTGCACCATCATTACAGCCAGTCGGGCCTGGCGGCTCCTCACAGCTACCTGGAGGTGGGGGCCGGCAGTTCGATCACGCTGGTGGAGTTCTTCAGCGCGGACGATCACGATGTGCTGGCCATCCCCAGCGTGGAAGTGGTCGTGCATGAAGGGGCCAAGTTCCGCTACGTGTTCGTCAATCTCTGGAATAATAGCGCCCGTGTTGTTCCCAACGTGCACGCCAGGGTGGAGAAAGACGCCTATTTCCAGATGCTCTTCGCGGGTCTGGGAACCCGGCTGACCAAGGCCTTCTTGGAGAGCGATCTGGTGGGCGAGGGTGCCAAGTCCGAAGTACTCGGGTTGGTGCTGGCTCAGGGTCGTCAGCATTACGATGTTGACGCTCAACAAAACCACCGCGTCGGCAACACCGTCTCCGATGTCCTCTGTCACTTCGCCTTGACCGATCGAGCCCGGACGGTTTTTGCTGGCAACATTTTGTGCGAGCCTTCCGCGCAGAAGATCGATGGCTATCAACAAAATCGCAACCTGATCCTTTCCGATAAGGCCAGAGCCGATTCCATGCCGCGCCTGGAGATCGAGGCCAACGATGTGCGCTGCACCCATGGCGCCAGCTTCTCCACCTACGACGCGGGCCAGCGTTTTTATCTCCAGAGTCGTGGCATGACCGCCGCGGAGGCCGAGCATCTACTGGTGACCGGCTTCTTCGCAGCGGTGGTCGAGCGGATGGATCACGAAGTCGTGGGCAACTGGCTCGGCGAGAAACTGGCCACCAAGATGGCCGCGGCGCTGGGCAAGGCAGTCTAGTGGCCCGTCATCCCGTAGGCGCTTCTCAGGACTTTGAGCCTCAGAGGGTCAAAGTTCTGAGGGTGGCCGGCGAACGCGTGGGCGTGGTGTTGCACGAAGGCAAGTTTTATGCCTGGGAGGACCGTTGCACCCACGACAACGCTCCCATGGGTGAGGCACGACTGGAGGGCTGTCAAATCGAGTGTCCTCGCCACGGGGCTCGCTTTGACATACGCAGCGGTCGGGTGACTCGCGCACCCGCCTTTACTCCCCTGGAGATTTACCCCACCGATGTAGACCAGGATCAGGTCTATGTTACCCTACCTGACTAGAGGAGTACGACATGAGCGAAGAGACCGAAATTGCGGGAGCCATCCAGGAAGAGTCCGGTGAGCCTGCGGCTCCCCCCATAACCTGGGCCGAAGAGATTCGCGAAGCCATCAAAGAGGTTATCGACCCGGAGATTGGCATCAACATTGTCGATCTGGGACTGATCTACGACGTGCTCCCCAACCTGGAAACGGGCATTGTGGATGTCAATATGACTTTGACCAGCCCGGGCTGCCCGGCCGGTCCCGAAATCACCAGCGCCGTCTGGATGACGGTGAAGCGTATGCCAGGCGTCAAAGACTGTGAAGTAAAGCTGGTCTGGTCCCCGCGCTGGGACCCTCAGGTCCACGCCTCCGAGGAAGCTCGCTTGTATCTCGGCATCTGGTAGTCCACCAAAGCGGAGTTGACGCCAACGACTACAGTGCCTACAATGCCTACGTGCCTATGCTCAACATTCGCAATCTACCCGAGCCTGTGCACCAGGCGCTGAGGGAACGGGCCGCCCGAAACGGTCGCAGCATGGAAGCAGAAGCCCGCGAGATTCTGTCGGAGGCCTGTCGGCCGACGTCCCAAATCACCGCGGAGGGGCTGCAGGCTTTCATAAGGCAAGCATTTCAGGACCCTTTGCCCGGCAATATCGTGGACCGATTTTTGCAGGAGCGCCACTCTGAATGGGGGGATGAGTGATCGTTTTGGACTCGTCCGCCTTACTGGCCTTGCTGTTCTGTGAGTCTGGGCACGAGCAGGTGGGCAGCCATCTCCATTCGTCCTGTATGTCAACCGTCAACCTGGCTGAAGTCCTGAGCCGCTATCGTCGCCTGGGAAAGGATGCCCAAGGCCTGCTTTCCCTACTCGGGCAGTCGGCGATTGAATTTATCCCTTTCAGTGCGGCGGCAGCGGGTGACAGCGCCTGCCTTTTGGCGGCGGTTCAACACCTCGGCCTATCCCTGGGCGACCGTGTCTGCCTGGCTTTGGCGCGAAGACGTCAGTTGCCGGTCCTCACCGCCGACCGAGTATGGGCTCAGTTGGATGTGGGAATTGAGATCCGACTGATTCGCTGATTTTGACCACCATGTCACAATTTAGTCCGGTGGCGGAAACATGAATCGCGTAAGACAGAGTTGTGACCGCGATTCGTTGTGCTCCTGCCAATACTCCTTATGCTGAACTCGACCGGGCGTTGCAGACCTATTATCACGTTCGCGGGGTCGATTACCCCATCGGACTCGACGACCGCTTTCGCAACGCCAGCAGTGCCGATTTGCTCAGCGACCCCGGCCAGGCTTGCGACAACCTCAAGCAGATCGCTAAGAACGTGGCTGTCTACGAGCGCTTCAGCAGCGGCGACACCATGGTAGAACAGGCCACTTCGGTAGGCATGCCGGTGGAAGTCTTTGAGTCCGTCATGAACTTGCAAAAAAGCACACTGGCCGTGGCCGACCTCAATGGTTGGAATCTGCTCGCCTAATTCTGGGACGACGCTGAGCCCTTAGGGCCCGTCGCCAAATAACTCAGGCACATTATGGATCAAACCCTGGCAAA
>JADMJV010000119.1 GCA_018780265.1 bacterium | reverse complement strand
CGAAGACATCCGACCATTGGGGGGCAGCAGTAGCGCAACACCGACCCCTGCCTTATAGCCAATCTCCCAGGAAGGTTACGCGCAAAATGAGCAACTCCCGCGAGGCGGCCATCATGAATTTTGTCTACCAAATAGCTGAGTTGGCAGACCCCCAGATTCTCGGCTCCCACTCCCCTCCATACTTCCGAAATAGTTGCGCTGCGGTATAAGTCCACTGTCGTAGTTGTTCGGCGTCAGGACGTGTGTCTGGATTTTAGAAAAGTAGTTCTCGATTTGATTGAGCCACGAAGAGCGCACTGGCAGCCAGTGAAGTATAACCGTGGCGTCCGGGAATTCTTGGGCAATGAACTCTTCCAACCGTTTCGGTCGGTGAATCGACGCGTTGTCGAGGACCAGATGAATCACCTTATAGCCCTGGTGCAACGATGACGCGATCAGAGCGCAGCTCTTGTGGGGGCAGCAGTCTGGCCGCCTCGGGGCTGCTGTAGCGAGGGTAGTAGCGACTCCACGTAGCACGGATCGATCTGGATGGCTCCGGGAATTTCCTGAAGGCGCCTACCGGAAGAGACTTCAATAATTGGACCTTCGCAGTCGGCCGCCCGGGCAGCATCAACGATGTCACTAAAGCAGAGCCCGCAGGTCTTCGACGGTGAGCACGCTGGGTGAGCCGTCCTGGCCCAGCACGGCCTCGGCCAGTTCCCGTTTGCTGGCGTGAAGTTCCAGCACTTTTTCCTCCACCGTATCTCGAGCGATCAGGCGGTACACGTTGACCGTCTGAGTCTGCCCGATTCGATGGGCGCGGTCGGTGGCCTGATCCTCGACGGCCGGATTCCACCACGGGTCCAGATGGAGTACATAGTCAGCCTTGGTTAAAGTGAGTCCTGTTCCGCCAGCCTTGAGACTGATCAGAAAGATGCCGAAGCTGCCGCGCTGAAAATCGTCCACCAGACTGCGGCGCTCCTCGAGCGCAGTCGATCCGTAGAGTTCTCGATAGGGCAGGCCTTCGCCACTCAGGAGGCGAGCCAGCCGCGTGAGCAGGCTGACAAACTGGCTGAATACCAGAATTTGGTGCCCTTCGGCGCTGACCTCAGTGAGTATTTCCAAAGCTGCCGCCAGTTTCGAACTGGTCTCGTTCCAGTCGCTATCGATTAAGCCCGGGTCACAACAGGCCTGGCGCAGTCGGGTCAGGGCCGAAAGCAAGCTGATGCGGTCGTCCTTCTTCATCTCCAATGCCTGGCGGCGAATGCTGTTGTAAAATTCGCGCTCCTCTCCGCTCAGGTCGATGCGGTGAACGGTCTCTGATTTGGGTGGCAATTGCGGAGCTACCGTCTCCTTGCGTCGGCGCAGAATAAAATGGCCCACCTGGACGCGCAGGCGGCTCAGTCTCTGAGAGTCCTGGGCCTCGTCATGGCGAGTGAGGTACAACTGGCGAAAGGAATTTTGCGAGCCCAGCAGACCTGGATTGAGAAAATTCATCAAGCTCCAGAGTTCCATCAGGTGATTCTCGATGGGCGTGCCGGTGGTGGCCAGCCGAGCTTGCGCCTTCATGGTAAAGGCGGTGCGTGCGGTAGCTGAGGAGGGATTTTTGATTTTTTGAGCTTCGTCCAGCACCAGACAGTTCCACTCTCGCCGGCCCAACAGTGCGTTATCTTTGTGGAAAATACCGTAACTGACCACCACCACGTCATATTCGTCGACCTTGTCCCACTCCGCGTGGCGGTTGGCCAGCAGACCCTCGTGGAGGAGCACCCGAAGGTCGGGCAAGAAACGCTCGGCTTGCTCCTTCCAGTTGTAGGTGACCGAGGTTGGCGCAACCACCAGACTGACGCCCTGAGCCCGCCGATGATAGAGTAAACAAAGGGTTTGCAGCGTCTTGCCCAGACCCATGTCATCGGCCAGGCAGGCGCCCAGGCCCGCGTGAGTGGTGCGCAGCATCCAGGCTACGCCTTCTTTTTGATAGTCGCGCAGTTGCGCCCAAACCTCGGCAGGCAGGTCGGGCACCAATTCGCGGGCTTCTTCAAGCAGAGCTCCCAGTCGGCTAAATTCCTGATTGTTGGTCAGGTCTTCAAAGAGACTGACCTGGCCCGCCAGCAGGCGTGCCCTTAGCGGATCCAGGCTTCCTCGGGGCATGTCGTCGGGCAACAATGCGTCGAGTTGCAGCAACTGTTGGCGGAGTGCCTCGTCGATGTGAACAAAGGTGTCGGGAGTGATGGCGATCACATCCGCTGAGTGGCGAACTCTTTCCAAAAGGTCGAGAAGTTCCACGGAGTGTCCCTGACCCAATTGGAGACGACCACCGATTTCAAACCAACCCTGCTTGTGGGCTATGGTCGCGCGCAGATTGTGCAGGCCGGCCTTGCCCAAGAGTTGAAAGGGCTGACCGTGCGGCCAGTTGACCTCGAAGGGGCTGTCCTTTACTTCCTGTAGCAGTTTCAGGCAGGCAGGCACACCCTTACAGAGCCCCCAGCTGCGACCCTGACAGATGGTTCGCAACAGCGGCCTTTCCTCGATAGCCTTGGAAAGTTGTTCGGGCAGAAAGGGGACGTCGGTCAACTCGGGTCGGACCCGCAGATGCACGATAAAATTGTGCCGACCCGACGGCCGAATCACCAGCATGTAAGGGTGCCCTCCGGGTTCGAGGTCGGGCAGTACTAACGGGTTCATGGCCAGCGGGGTCGAGCTGGCCGGTAAGGGCTTCTCTGCCTCGTCCAGAGCGAGCTCAAGCAAGTCGATGCGCTCCAAGCCCGGGTCTCGCTCCAAATGGAGGCGAGCAGCCTGCTCCAGTCGGTGGAGAATCTGGAAACTGCGTTCGGAGACGCCCAGGTCGCTGGCCACCGACAGCAACTCGCGAGATTTGTCTACATTGAGCGGGCCGTCGCACAGAGCCACCACCAGACTGAAGCTGAGACAGCGCAGGTTCGGCTCAGCCAGGGGCGGTCCGTCGACCTCCAGGCTCGACAACTCTCGTCGCTGCAGGTTCCACAGGGCCTTGCCCTCCAGCTCTTGCAAACAGGAGCTGACCAGCAGGCTTACGGTGCGGGTCTCGGTTGCACTCATAGGCCCGTCGGCTCTGGCTACGCGTAAGAAGCAATGGAGGGGGAGCCGGGTCTGAAGGGGCAGAGGAGGGTTGTTCAAGTCGATACTCAGTAACCAGGGTTCGTCCGCAAAGGGGTGTTGGCGCTGAAAGTCGCTGAGCAGAGTGCGCACTTTGCCCAGTTCGTCGGCGGGCAAGGGGCCTCGACTCAGCCGTTCTAGCGTATGCTGGTGGAGCCTCAGCAACTTGGCCTGCAGGCGTTCCGGATCGCCGAGGTCAGGCAGGATTCCAAAATAGGCGTAGTCCGTGTAGGGCGGGTGACAGATTTCTTCAAATCTAGCCACCACCGCCGACGAGGGTAGCGAGGTTTGTAAGCGCAGAGCGGCGGCATCCAGGGCGGTCCGCTCGGCGGCGTGGACCTCTCGATCAATAAAAGCGACTGCCACCGCGCTGCGAAAAACGCGGTCACGCAGTTCCTGCGGAAATTGCCGCAACTGCTGAAGTGGCAGCCGATCTCCGAGTTCGTCGTGACCCAGCGAGCGATGGATGGCCACACCCAGCAGGGTCTCGAAAGGCTCGCGCTGACTGGCGCTGATTTCAAACTCAACAGCCATCAAGTTGGCGATCACGGCCATCTCTTCGGGTCGAACAATCTGGTCAGCGGTAGCGATTTCAAAAAGGGTCTGGAATACCAGATTGGCCACGTCGCCGGCCTGCAACTCCAGAGCCGTGTCGGGTCGCCCCTCCGCCAGGTAGAAGCGGCCGTCCGTTAGCCGGAGCAGTCCCTCGGCTTTGAGACCGTGCACTTCCATTTCTAATTCCAGTTGGGAGCCGCTAAAGAGGTTGTGTCGTCGCAGGCGGACGCCCAGTTCCTGGCTGGAGAGGGCGCATTTCCAAAGGCGCATGGACCCCAGCAGTAAGTCACGCACCGAAGGGGGACGGTCCAGGGAGAATATCACCCATTTCTTGTCCACCTCCAGCACTACGCCGGGGGAGAAGGTCTGGCCGATCAGGGCCGACAGGGTCTTTTCGTCGATGGGCCGTCCAAACCAGCTCTTGAGAACTTGGTCCAGTGCGCTGGCTGGACCCGGCACTCGGCCACTGTTGCGAAGATGCTGGATCAGTTCGGCACGGGCTGATTCGATGCAGATGAGACGCCCTTCGGCCAGTCGGCAACCGAAGACCTGGAGCAGAGCGGCCAACTTGATCAGATTGGTGACCACCACCTTTTCGCAGGTGCTGGCTTTGGCCAGTTCGTCCACAAACAGCCAGCCGCCCATCTGTTCGGCGGTGGACTTGATCTCCAGGGCCAGGCTCCCCAGCAGGGGAGCCACAAAGGCAGGCAGCTCCCAGTAGACGCTTTTGGGGTTGCAGTGGGTAGCCCGCAACTGTGACAGCACTCGCGTCTGCTCCTGCAGCTTGTCCAGCAAGCCCTTCAGCACCGCTCCCAGAGCTTTGTATAGGCGCTGCTTTTCCAGGGCCGGCACGCTCGCGTAGTCCATTCACGACCTATGCTCCACCCGGGCAGGCCAGGCCTGCTGCTTGTTAACGAGGCGAATAAGAATGGCATGAATCTGTTTCTTGCCAGGGCCGACGGCCCGAGTATACTGGGGAAAACCTGGATAGGAGATCCCCTGTGGAACACTTGGAAGAGATACGGGTGCATTTGAAAAGTCACGACCAGCGGTTTGACGCCATGGATCAGCGGTTTGACGCCATGGATCAGCGGTTTGATGCCATGGACCGGCGGTTCGACTCCATGGAAGGGATGATCCGCGGAGTCGGCGTGCAAACCGAGAATTTGCAGTCCACCGTTCAGTTGTTGGCCGAGCAGATGTCCAGCTTTCTTAGGACCACCGGCGACATGCGAGCTCGAGTTGAGTGCCTGGAAGAGAAACAGAGCTCGACAGAATTCCGACTGAAAATTTTGGAACGACGCGCGAACCAATAGAGGCAGGTTGCCGTCCTCGGATCTCTCAACCGGCCCGCCCTCGTGGAGTGAAGGTGATTCGCAGGTTGCAACTAACGCCTGAGCGATGGAAAAATATAGAGGTGCCATTCTTATCGCGTTCTCCTGTTGTGGCGTATTCCAGCCACAGGATCGCTTCTGGCAGGTTGCCGTCCTCAAAACAGAAGCAACCCATTTCACAAGCCGCCACACGTTCGCCGGCCAGGGCCGCCTGCAAATACCAGTGACGACTGGCGGCCAAGTTGGGAATCGGCAAGCAGGCACTGGGCACCCGAGTCACCTGCCTCGGCCGCTGCCCGGTGTTGGGCCCAGTCGTCCCACCCTAAAAGCGCGCAGGCTTGGGAATGCCCCTGTTCGGCCGCTCGACGCAGCCATTTTCGCTGAGTTTTTTGGGTTAACCGCATATGGAAATGCAGAAGCAACTGATAGTTCGCGTCCCTATTGACGCACCTCGGCCCAATCGCCTTCTTGAAGGTCTTGGGCCCTTGCGAAGAAGTCTATTTCGGGCATGGGATCCTATGCTGCGAATCGCCCATGACAAACTCCAGCATTGGGTCTCCTCTCGGTTGAGTCAGGCGGCTGATTCCAGCTTCTTCTCGAGAGCTTCCACTCGATGTGCCAGGTCCTCCAGGTCGACCCGCGTGGGTGCTTCCTCGACGGCGTTTGCGACCAGGTCCAGCATCTTGCCAAAGCGGTCCTCCAGCAGTCGAGCCCGGCCCTGTAACGTCCGGCTGGTCTCTTTCTGGTCGGCCTTGACCTGGTCCACGGTCTCCACGGAGGCGTCAAGTTGGTCGTGCAGCGCCCTCACCTGGTCGCGCATGGTGCGCATCTCGTTGCTCAAACGCGTAAATCCGCTATCAGTGCGATCGCTCAATTCATCGAGTCGCCTGTCCAGCCGGGACGCTTCGGTCCGATACTCGCGCCGCAAATTGCTCATCTGTTCTCGGAAATTCATGGGGCTCATCTCCTTTACGGATGTTGTGATTTCGACGGGGAGCCTTGCCGTCCCCGTCCACCACTCTACCCGGAACACATCGGCAAGTGTTGTACTCGCCATGAGCATTCTATGAAATTTTCTATGGGGGAGTCTGTTCCGCCTTTTGTGGCTTGGAGGCGACCAGGCAGAAAAAGTAGGGGCGGGCGCCTTCCTCACCGTCCATCTTGGCGGCCGCCACCCGAATGGTATAGGTGCCGCTGGCGCCCGGAACGAGATTGATAATGCCGACCCCGTCCTGCCCTTCATCTTTGGCCACCACTTTGTTCTTGGAGTCGAGCAGTTTGACTTCGATATCGGCGATTCCCTGGGCGCCCACGCCCACGATTTTGTATTTGAATCCCTTTTGCAACTGTCGCTTAAAAGTCACCGACGGCCCGCTGCCCAGGCGGTCAAACTCGATGTGCAAAATGGTGTAGCCTGCCTTGACCACCTTGGGGGAAACGGCGGACAATTTTCCATAGAGCTCGGTGAGCGCGTCCTTTTTCTCTTCGCCCACGACCATCCCGGTCAGGGTCAGAGTGCAGGCCAACAGGCAGAACAAATTACGCATGGACATGCCTTTGACGGTAGTGCGGGGCTCCCTACTCGCTCATCAACTTGAGCAACTCCGAGGCCGAAAGGCGCACGCCCTGGTCGGACCCTTCGAGCAACCCATCCACCAGTTCACGCTTTTGCTGGTGCAGGGTAAGAATTTTCTCCTCCACGGTGTCCTTGGCCACCAGCCGATAGACCGTGACCGGCCGTTGCTGTCCGATGCGGTGGGCTCGATCAGAGGCCTGGTCTTCCACGGCGGGGTTCCACCAGGGATCCATGTGAATGACGTAGTCTGCGGCCGTGAGGTTGAGCCCAAAACCGCCCGCCCGGAGGCTGATCAGGAACACTTCGCCTTCACCAGCCTGAAAAGCTTTGACACGGCGACTGCGCTCCTGGGCCGGCGTGCTTCCGTCCAAATATTGATAAGCGATTTTCTGTTCGTCGAGTTCGGCCCGCAGCAGCGCCAGATGGTCGACAAACTGGCTGAAAATAAGAGCTTTGTGACCGCCCTGACGCAATTCTTCCAGCAACTCGCGGACCGCCTCCAGTTTCGAACCATCGCGACTCTTGCGCTTCTTATCCACCAGATAGGGGTGACAGCAGGCTCGGCGCAGTCGCGTTAGCTCGGCCAGCACGGCCACCGCTTCCACGTCCCCCCCCGACAGTTTTTCCAGCGCGCGAGTTCTCAGCGCCTCATAGAAGGTTCGTTCTGAGGGTGTCAATTCAACTTCCAGTTGGACATCGGTGCGCGGCGGCAGCTCGTGCAACACTTGCGATTTGGTTCGGCGCAACAAGAACGGATGAACCAGCATCTTCAGCTGGGCCCGACGAGCTTCATCTCCCGTCTCCATCGGTTGAATATAGCGGCGTCGAAAACTGTCGAGGGAACCGAGCAGACCTGGATTGAGAAACCTGAAAAGGGACCAGAGTTCTTCCAGTCGGTTTTCGACCGGGGTCCCGGTGGTGATCAAACGGAAATCGCAGACCAGCTTGAGTACCGCCTGGAAGCGTTGGGTGGCGTGATTCTTAATGGCCTGCGCTTCATCCAGGACCAGAGTGGTCCAGTGGCGGGCCGACAGGCTTTCCATTTCGCGCATCAGCAGACCGTAGCTCACCAGCACTACATCGTAGGCTTTCGCCTCTCTGACCGGCTTTTGGCGGTCCCCCTCCGCCAACCAGTGAATGCGCAGGGCAGGGGCGAAACGTCGGGCTTCTTCCAGCCAGTTTCCGCACACCGAGGTGGGAGCCACCACCAGTTGCGGACCCTGAGGAGCCCGCAGCAGCAAAAGCGCCAGGGCCTGCAGGGTTTTGCCCAGACCCATGTCGTCGGCCAGGCAGGCGCCCACCCCCCAGTGGGCCCTTTGGGCCACCCACTGAAAGCCTTCTCGCTGATAGCTGCGTAACTCGGCCTGAAAATCACTGGGAACGTCGACCCGCAGGTTCTGGCTCTCAGAGCTTCTGCGCAATCGATCTTGAAAGGGTACATCTCCGTCTACCGTTGCCACCTGCTCGAGCAATCCGGCCGCCAGGGGGTGCAGACGCAGACTTTTGCCCTTGGGTTCGACCAATTGAGACAGATCTTGCAGCCGTTTGCGCAGGTCTTCGGTCAGGGCCAAAAATTCTCCCGAACCCAGGGCGATAAAGCGCCCACTTGAGTTGCGCAACTGATCCAGGAGTTGCTCCAGATTCCACTGTTCCGTAGACGAAAGTTGCAGGTGCCCCTTCAACTGAAACCAATCTCCACTGCTTTCGGCAGCCAATCTGAGATCGCCCGAACTGGCGCGTTGGCGGATTCTTAACGACTGACCTTCAGGCCATTCGACGGTCACGGCAGAGGCCGGCAAGCGGCCGACCTGTTCCAGAACTTCCAAACTGGAGGGCAGATCTGCCAGCACCCAGTGAGTTTGCTCGGGTGCGAGGGCCGGGCAGGCCTCTACAAAGCTTTGCCACAATTGACGTTCTCTTTCCAAGGGGCGGACCGCTTGAATTCTCTGACCGTGGCGCGTGGTCAGCAGGCGCTCGCCGCCCTGGGTGGGGGGATACTCCGGCCCGTCGCTACCCAGCGGGCGCACCAGTAAATGCAGTTCGAGTCCGTCCTTGAGGGGCCGAACCCTGAGGATTAAGGAAGAGTCGGCCTCGATTTCTTGCACGGCCAGAGGCGCTAAATCGGAAGCGATCGAAAACTGCTCCGGCAATTGGTCAAGGAGCGCCTGCACCGTATCGCGCTCGCTTTCGGGGATTTCCAATCCCTCGCCCAGGATGTCGCTGAACTGGCGCAATCTGTCGTCGTACTGGTAGACGTTGAGTTGCGATTGACCATCGAGTTGCAGCACAAACCCTTGCGAATCCACGCTGGGAGGATAGATGCGGATTCTCAGGCTGTCTTCCACTTTGTGCACCTGAAACTGAGGCCGGCACTCCACCACTTCCAGGGTGTGACCGCTTTCTTCGTGGAATACGCGGGGGTGGCCCACCAGGGTGTGAAAAATCTCAGCCGTGGTTGCCGCGCGACTATGGGCCATCCGGAAAACTTTGATGTCAAAGATATCGGCGCACGGGGGAGGTTGCCGGTAAAGTTCCACCGCTTTGCCGCGGGTCCATCCCCCTTTCTTGGCCAGAGTCTGCAATCGGGGTGTGACCTCCCAGCCGCTTTTCTCGTGGTGAGTAACCGACCAGGCCAGCCGTTCCTGGGGCAAGGTTTGCGGTTGGCCGGCCAGACTGAGCAGTTGGTCCAGGCGCAGTTTCCAGTTGGATTGTGGCTTTACATAGTCCCACGGCGCGCATGGTTGATTGGGGTCGGCAAATCGTTGCAGCAGCTGTGTGGCCTGTTGGGCTACCCAAAGGAAGCCGGACTGCTGAGCCTGGCGCACGATAGACTGTCCCGCTTCCAGCAGACCTTTCTGTAAGACTGCATCATTTAAGGTCAGCGAAGCGGCGGCTGCGGCCAGCCACTCGCACACGGGCATGGTCGTTTTGGGGGTAGGCCTGGCGAATCGAGCCTTGCCCAGGCGCTGGTCGCAAAGCCAGCGCAGCCAAGGATCGACTCCGCTCAAATCCTTACCACAAGACAGTTCGGCTCGATCCGGCCGAGCGCAACCCAGCCAACAGAGCACCGAGCAGATACGCGCCAGGGGCATGAAAAGAACGCTAGATCCGGTGCGTTGGGAGGCCTGGGTGAAAAACTCCCGGGCCGCTTCGAACTGTCCGGTGCTGAAGGCGATCAGGCCGGGCAGACTGGGGATGCGCGCTGCCGCTCGAGCCAATCGTTGGGTCTGCTCGGCATTGCCCCGCATCAGCCAGTAGACACCAAGATAGAGCAACAGTTCGTTGCTGATGGAGGATTGCCGCTCCAGAAAAGCTACCGCACCGGCGGCCTCCTCGCTCTGGTCGATGGCCCACTCCAGGGATTTTTCCAGGAGGGGGCCTTGCCAACGGGCGTCCACGTATTGAAAGGATTCGGGCCGACGCCAGCCCCGAGCGATGCTGGCTAACTCTTTGGAATTGCCGCCGGTGCCGAAAAATCGGGCCGTGCCAAACAATAATCCGGTGCGGAAATTGACCGAGGCCTTATCGAAGGCATTGGTCAAGAAGGGGAAAACTTCCTCAAAGAGAGCGTTGGTGACCATGCCCACGCGCTTTTCCAGGCGAACTCTCAGCAGCGCATTTTCGGTGGCAGCCGGTGCCAGCGTCAATTGTCCGGAGATACAGGTGACCAGGCCCTGCTGCTCCAGTTCCTGCACCAGCGGCTCCAGGCTGTCAGAGGGAAGGCGAACGCTCAAGCTTCGCGAGTAGCCGCGCAAGCCGTTGGCCCAGGCGGGCTGCGCCAACGACAAACCACTGACGGCCAGCAATTCCAGTAAAAGCCTGGCGGCAGGAGACAGCGAAACGGGAGCCGAGTTCATGCCGGCCGCAATTGGGCGTTCAGGTCAAGGTTCCTGGTGCTTGAGGACGCTAGCGACGGATAAATCCGCCGTTAGTGAAACCTGGGTAATAACCCGGGTAGTAACCGGGGCTGTAAAGCGACGTCATTTGACCCGGGTGATCCTGATGCATGTAGTCGGTCCAGTAAAGGTAGGTGGGGTCTTGCATGGTGGGCCGGTTGACCTGAAATTTGTCGTACACAGGGGTTGAGGCAACCGGAGCCACCGACTGGAGATACACGTTGTCGCCACCCTTCAGGTCGCTGCTGGCCCAGGGCTTGATGAGGGCGTTGCCCTGACCGGACTCAACGACCGTGCCACCATTGACGACCTGGCCGTTGCGCAAAATAGAAACGATGCTGCCCTTGGGCATCAACCCGCTGGTGCTTACGATCCACAGTCCGTCGTTGCCCTGGCGGATGATTTCGCCGACGTGCCCCGACCAGGCCGCATTGGGCATGCGCGTTTCCTGCTGGTTGTAGTACGGTGCCAGATTGCGACCATAGGGGTCTGGCAAGGAATTTTGAGCGGAGTAATTGTTGGCGGGATTGTTGTAGTATTGACCCTGATAGGTGGGATAGGTGGGTTGAGCCCAAGCCATACCAGCCAGGCAGGCCACCAGAGTAAGGGTTGCGGACAGGCGCATGTGAGAGGCAATCTCCACTCCGTTAGGATATCTTGATATTAAACTATGGGAGGCTTTTTGTGGTAGCGAAATTGTTAACTCCCCAGGGACTTTTTCGTCTATTTTTGTAGTCCTAAGACCAAAGGCGTAGCCTGTTTAGGCCCTCAGATGGTTTGTTTGGTCGGCGGACGCCTCCACGGACTTGCTCCCGTAGGCCGATAGTGCTCCGTCATCAGGGGCCGTGTAACCGACTACTTTGACCAGGCCGGCTTGAGCGGGAGCGTTGGCGACCTTGGCCTTCATCTTCTTCTCGGCGGCCTGTAGCTGTTCGGTGGTAACCCCACGGGCAGCGGCCAGTTGGGCCACCTGCTGAGGGCTGTAGTGCTGGTTGACCAACTGGTTGTAGTAGAGGAACTTCTCCAGCGACAGGTTCATGGCCGTATCCGGGTCTTTGAAGAAGAACGGCGTATACTCGGCAAAATCTTCGCATGGGTCGGAAGCGCCATAGGATGTGGCCACCTCGGAGCGATGGGTGACCTGCACGGTGGGGTCGTAATAGTACTCGAAATCGCCCATTCGACCGTCGGCCAGCACCTGGCCTGGCTCCGTCCAACGCGACAGACTCGACCACTCGGCCAGGCGCAATTGAGCTTCCCGCGTCCGCTGCTCGGCCGGGGCGTCGGGAGTGCCGCCCAACTGGATACCGTGGCCCAACTCGTGAATCAGAGTGGCCTCGCCCAGCGTGATGCCCACCGCGCTGTCTCCGTTGCCGCCCAGCAAGGCGTCGTCGTAGATCACCACCTGATCGTGACCTTTGTCGTTGGGGGCGCACTCACCAAAAAATCCGCTCTTGCCTTCCGCGTAGGCGTAGGAGCCGGGGCGATCCCAGGGTTGCACCGCCGTCGATTCGGCCTCACGCAGGCTGACGGGGGTCATCGAGGGCGGCTTGGGCGCACCCACCATGTGGCTGATAGTGGTGGTGCCTGCCAGGCCTGGGGGCAGTTGGCCATTTCTCGACATTCCTGCCAGGCCGTTGTAAATATCCAGCATCCCCTGCACGCTGAAGTCTTTTACGAAGGGGTTGTATTTCTCGTTGCCGTTGGGAGCTTTGCCGGCGACGCGATGGACGTCCACCTTAAAAGTGGACTCGATCACCTGCTCCAGGCGGTCGAGCGTGCTCTTGTCGGGTCCCACGAAGGCCTTGTGACGGACCTCTTCGGGCAGACGGCTGAGGGCCGAGGTCAGGTTGGCTCTTTGCATGGCGCCCATAGCGCCATAGTGGGTGGAATATCCGGACATGTCCCGGATTCGCTCGCCCAGATATTTTTGCAGCACCGGTTCGGCCGTGATCAGGTCGGCCTGGCTTTCGCGCAGATGGCTGATGGCCAGTTCGCGCTCATGGTCGGGGAGCACCCGCAGCAGATCGCGCAGCACACGCGTGCGAATGGCTCGGGCCTCGCCCGCTTCCAGGTCGGGGTAGGCCTCTTGCAGGGCCTTTTCGCTGACGTGCATGCTCTTCAAAGCGCGTTCGCTCATGCCCAACTCGCCCAGAATTCTCTGGTTGGCCCGGGTGTTCAGCGCAAAGTAGTTGGTCTCTCCTTCCGCAACCGCCTGGTTGATGGCTTCGGCCAGGGTGGCATTGGTGCGCGGGCCCTCGGCGCTGCAGTCGCGCAAAATACTGAGGGCGGTAGCCGCGTCGACAGTTTCGGGCTGAGCATAGCCCTGATCTGCCAGCAATTTACGGGTGATCGAATCGCGCATTTCGTCCGGGGTTTTGCCCTGGGCCTGACTCAAATATTGGCCGCTTTGCGAGACCGCCCAGGAGTCGGAAAAATCGCGCATCTGGGCGATGGCGTCCAGGCCCAGAGGGGCGAATTTGTTGTCGAAGGTGCTCGTCTCCACGCCGCGCTCTTGAAAAAGAGAGCGTTCGGCATCCATCATCAAGGTCTGGGGATTTTGTTGTCCGGCCTGCAGTGAAGCGTTGATGGCTCGGGCGGTATCGGCCACATTGTTGCTGGATTCCTGGCGCTGCACATATTTGCGCAGGCGGGCCAGTTCGTCGCCATCCAGATGCGTTTGCACCTGGATACCGTGGCCCTGGAGATAGCGGGCGTGGAGCACCCGGCGCAGGTCGCGTTGAAAGGATTCTCCCGCACCCTCCGGGTGAAACTTGGCCAGCTCGGCTCGCGCCTCGTCGACGATCTTCTTGGCCTTTTCTGTGTCGTTGCGAAAACCGGCGAAATCTACGTTGTCCAGGGTTTCAAAGGTCTGGTTGCCGGCCACCACCAGTTCGTCCACGCTGGCAAATACTCGGGGGGGCAATTCCGACTTGAAGATGCTGTTGGCGAAGCGCTGACTACCCACCAGTAGATCACCGACGGACTCGGTCTCCTGGCGCCGCATGTCTTTTTGCAACTGCAGACGAGCCTGGAACTGGTGCTGGTTTCGGCTGTGGGCCTGGTTGAGTTTCAAGACGCAATCTCCCTTGTTCCCAGTATGCTGCGGGAGCGTGGCGGAGGTATTGCAAACAGGTTAACTATGAATCGCTTTCCATGATTTGGCGGCTTAGATGGGTCATTTGCAGACAGGTTTCGTAGTGCCGCTGAATCGGGCTGCGCGTGGGTTGATCGCTGGACAAAAAGAGGCTTTTCTGATCCGGTGGCAACTGCTCGAGCGCCTGACCCAGTCGGGTCTGAGCGTCCTGCAGGCAGAGCAGCGCATTGCCCTGGGCCGTGCAGGTATCGACCATAAACTCCGACTGTTTCTTCAGGTAGGGGCTACCGTTATCGATGCGAAATTTCACCTGAGCGGCGTCGGCCGCCACGCTCTTGCCGGTGGAGTCGGCGGCCACGGCGTTCATGGCATTGCCGCACTGGGTAAGCTCCTTTTCGCCCATCATGGCATTGCTACGCGCCCAGCCGGCCGAGCGAGTGGCTCCCTGGTGTTGGCTGCTGCTGATTTGCACCAACTCGCGCGCCTGGTGGAGCAGCGCCGCCACCGCCGGTTGACCGGCCAGGGCCAGCGCCAGTCCTTGCAGCTCCTGATCGGATCGGGGCAACTGCCACTGGGCGTTTTGAGACTGCCCGATCAGGGAGTGCAGCCGGTTCTCGTTGGTGCGCAGCCGGGATACCGCCTCGTTGACGTTCTTGCGCACCGTGGCCCCATCGGCCGCCACATTCTTGATACCGTCATCGAGCAAGGCTTTCCCCAACGGACCGCGGGCTGTGGACAGATTGTCCACGGAAGCCTTGGCCACGCCCGTGCAGGCTTGATAGTCCGTCTGAATTTTGCTGGCCGCGGTCTGCACTCGGGCCAGGTCGCCCATCACCTTTTGAATCTGGGAACGATAGGAAGACATAGGGGTCATGATTGTAGCGTAGCCTGATCGGGACCGCCGAGTCGTGGCCAATTGATGAACATACGGCTACGGACGGGGACGGCGCTCGAGGATCAGGCTCCGTCCAACCAGAAAGGTGCTGACCTATGGCTCTGATTCACGAGGATTCTAAGTGTGCTGTGTGTGGACACCGCCTGCAGGGGGATTATCTGGCGACCTCCGGCTGCGCCTTTGACAGCGATCATCGACTGTGGGCCTATTGTGATGCCCCCATTCATTGGAAATGCTTTCGCCAGTGGTCGGATCGGGCGGAATTTGCCAATGGCTATTTTGAGCAGCAATTCAACGGGTGGAGAGGCAACCCGGTGTGGCATCGGATCCAGGTCGATCCGTCCTGGTTTGCTGTCCTACATCCCCGAAGTCAGCAACTGTTTTTGATTGCTCGAGCGAGCGGGGTTTCGGTGGCCTTTAGCTCACAGTCTTGGCCAGACGCCATTGACCTCGAACCCCTCCATGCCAGTCTGATTGGGGCGGAATTGGAGCAACTAAGGTCAACCTTTCCGGACTGGAATTCTCTCTATCGCGATTTTGACTCGGCCACCTACGAAGAGGGTCTGGTAGCTTACGAGTTGCGCTTGCAAGAAGAAAAGGAGGCTCAGCAACGAGCATTGCAGGCAGAGCTGGCGCCTCACCGGGAGCAATGCGCCCAAATGGTTTTGCAGCTGCAAGCCGGTCAGTTGTGGTGTCCCACTTGCCAACAAGCCCACGGCCAGATTCGCTTTTACGACCGCAGTCCCGACCGCAAATCAATCTTCATTTGTCAGATTTGCGCCTTCTCTTTTGGTCCGGAGGGCATGCCTGAGTGGCGCAAGTAGAGGGGGGCGGTGTGAAGGTGGGGCCATGCAGGTGAGCAGACGCCTTCACTGAGTTCGAGTTGGTGGAGAGACCATTTTATGCAGATCTCCCATGAAGTCACCGCAGAAAGATACAGCTGCGAGTTGCCGGATTCAAGAACCTCCAGGGTTTTCGGACCCAATTTGCCTTTTTCTGCTCCAAATGCCCACAACCAGACGTGCGTGTCCAGCAGATACTTCACGCTTGGAAATACTGGAGCATCTCGTCGGGAAGTGGATCGTCAAAATCCGTCCCGATCTTTATTTTGCCCGCTCCCTGTCCCCATCTGCGAGGCGGAGTCAGCTGCTCGGCCGGGACCAATTGCGCTACAACTTTGTTTCCCCGTTTGACCTGAATGGTGGCGCCCTCCTCCACCTCTCGGATAAGCCTTGACAGGTGGGTTTTCGCTTCGTGAATCGTAACCTGCTTCAGACGATGCGCACTGGCGAGAGTTGTTGAGGAATGTGTGCGACATCGCTGGCCAGATGGACCTGGGAGTGTAGCCGCCAGGGCATGTTGCTGGTATGGCCAGCCTTTGGTGCCTCTGTTCAGGTCAGAGTCTAACGTCGATAACCTAAGATCTCGTTCAGACCAGTCAAAACGGCTTCCAGAGTTTCTGGAGAACACCGCCCCAGATGTCCCCTCACCCGCTCCACCGATATCGTTCGTACCTGTCTTCACCCACGATGGCTTTGGAAAGATCGCCTCCTGCAAGCGATAAGTCAAGGGATAGCCAGCGCGCTGGGGCTGGCTTGTGATGGCCAGAGCGATGACGGTTTCCGACCGGTCGTTGAAGACGTCCTCGCTGATCACCAAAACCGGCCTGAGGCCAGACTGTTCGCGGCCAACCGTAGGGTTCAGGTTGGCCCAGACCACACTACCCCTCAGTATTCCGGCCATGAGTCAACGGTCAAGCCTTCGTCCGCCAGCCGCTTTTCTTCCTTTGGGTCGAGCCGGGCGCATTCTTCGGCCAACCGCGAACGATTGCGTTCCCTCAGTTTCTGGCTCACCAGCGATTCGATCGCACGGCTTCGCGAGGGAAACTCTTGCTGGCTTACCATGCGGTCGACCTCTCCGAGAACGCGCTCATCGAGGGTGATTGCTACTTTGCGCGCAGCCATACGGGCACCTCCAGGTATGATGAATTATCATACCTGGAGCGGAGTGGCCGGTCAATCTCATTTGCGCGGGCGCTTCAATGGTTTGAACGCAAAAAAATGTCCGTATGGGCGAGATTGATTGCCGCCGCCCTATGGCCTCTTGAATGGGTCCCGGGCCGGGGCTCGCCCCCCCGAGGCAGGTAAGGGTTGTATTTCGGCCAGGGGGTCTGGACTTAATTTGGACTGATTTTCCTCTGCACGGCGCACTCTTCTGCCTCTTGCAGTCTCGTCCGTACCACCTGGGTGGCTCGTTCGTATTGAGCAGCCCTGTTCAGCTTAAGAAACGGGCATGGAATTGGATAGACGACCTCGACTAAGTCTCTTCTTAGAGAGATGGACTTTGCGAGGCCATTCTCGTGGAACTGACCTTGAGTATGCTAACCGCGCCGGGCGAACTAATCCGAGGGGTCAGCATGCAGCGGGTTCTGACTTGCACCGATACTCGCCTGTGTTCTTGAGGACTTCACTGGACAAGGCGGGGCTGAGCGAGGCTACCGCCAATTCGGTATTCTCTGGCTTCGTGCAAGGGGCGCCACCACACACCCGTGCGACGGATTTGGTTGGCTGTTGCCAGAACGATCACCTGGGTGCGGGCCCGGGACAGGGCCACGTTGACCAGTCGGTCAATGTCTTCATCATTTTTAAACCAGCGGTGCGAGGGTTTTACCGGGTCCAACACCACCAGGTCGGCCTGGCTGCCCTGCGCGATATGAATGGTGCCGGTGCGCAGGTCGTGGTCCAGCAAGTCGGGATAAACCTGGCAGGCCTGGCGCAGGCGCAGGGCCTGGGCGCGAAAGGGCGTCAGCCAGAGTACGCTGATTCGCCGCTCCCTGAGCACCCAGTTAATCAAAAAAGCGCCCACCCGCACCGACAATTCGTCGGCATTAAACCCGGTGTGGGCGCGGGCCAGGTCCTGGCGACGCTCGCCGGGGTGCATGGGTTCATACAGGGAGCGCCCTGAATCCACCAAAAAAATGCCATCCTCGGGCCAGTCGTCGGCCAGCGGAGGGGTCAATCGGCTGCGGTCCGGCAGAGTCTTGAGCCGGCCCTCATAGTAGGTCCGCGATACTACCCGGCAGATCGGCGGTTCCATTCGCGATTGCTCGTCCAGCATCACTCGACACTCGGGCATCTTCTCCATCAGGCTGTCTTTGAGCCAATGGGCGGCGTTCACGTCTTTGGGGGCGAAGCGAGCAATCGGTCCCAGTTGTTTGGGGTCGCCGCTGCACATCATCACCACCTCTTCCGGAAGGCGTTTCAGTTGGCCGCAAGGCGAGGGCTGACCGCTGACTAGCGCCAGCAGAGGGATTTGCGCAAAGCGGGGCACCATGCCCGCTTCGTCATAGATGACGGCCAGTCGGCGGGCCTGGCAAAAGCTGCTCAGTTCCTGGCGCTGAAAGCTGCTGTGCACCGTGCTGCATAGAATGTTTGCCTGTCCGACCAGGCGCCACAAGTGAGTGCCCCGCTCTTTCTCCAGGTCCGCGATGCCTTCAAGGCATTCCTCCAAAAGGGGATCCAGCAATCGCTGCTGGGACGGGCGCGTCTCGCTGTCCAGTTGTCGGCGCAACTTTCGGAATTGCCGGCGAAGTTGTTCCAGCCTTTGCTGCCACTCTTTTTGCTGCAATTGCCAGGCCAACAGATGGGGATGTTGCTCGAGTTCGTCCAGTTCGGGTCGGCCGACGCGCAGTAGTTCTCCCGGTTGCAGCTGCCCGTTAAAGGCCGCGTCCACCTGCAAAGTGGCCACGTCTACCGCCACGTTGGTGGGGGCTAGCACAAGCACCTTGAACCCCCGGTTGATCAGGCTTTTCACCACGCGCCCCACGGTGTAGGTTTTGCCGGTGCCTGGCGGTCCCCACAAATAGGACCTTCCCGGTCGTGCGATTTCGACAGCCTGGTGCTGTCGGGCCCTTAAGTCTGGGAGCGGGGTAGCGTGCTGCGCCGTGGCCAGGGGCAGGAGTTCTGGCAGGTCGCCACTCTGGTCCAGCACCCACTGGCGCAGGGTCATTAAAAAATCCAGCGGTCGCAGCGTGATTTCGCGCAGGCCCAGTTCGTCCAGCGGGTCCTCGCAGCGAACCATCAGGTAGCCGTGCTGAAACTCCACCCGCGAGATGCGTCCCGATTGCACCAGTCCGGGTATGTAAAAGCCCCACCCTTCTTGGGGGGATTCCTGCAGTAACTGATCGTGCTTTACGTTGATACGGTAGCGGCCCAACGATATGCGATGCACCCCGATGACGCGCAGCCGAGGTTGCTTGAGCGATTCTTTTTGGGAGCACAGGGCTTCTCCCAGATGCTCGTAGGTGTGACCCGGCTGGTAGAGGTGATGATAAGTTTGCTTAGGCCCGATCATCGTCCAGCACCCACAGCTTCCGCAAGGTACCGGCCCGTTCCACCGCGCTTCGGTTTTGTTGGCGGAACCTGGCCAGGGCCGTCCGCACGTCCAGGGTGCCCCAGGTCTGTTGGGCCAGCCCGGCGGCCGCCAGCCGCTGTCCCTCTTCCCATAGGGTTCGCACCATCCAGTACAAAACGACGTCCGGTCGGGCTCCAAGCTCTTTTCCTTCGGCGCCTGCACAACGGAAGAAACCCTGGACATTTCCCTCCCGGAAGTGCCGGCCTGCCTGCACTCGGCGGCGAAGCTCCAACAGGGGTCGGCTGGCCGTGGAAGTTTCCAGGGCCTTGTCCAGTTCACTTTCTGCGGCCGCCATGGCCCCGTGCCGTGCGCACGCCTCGGCCGTCCAGCGAAAAATCCCCCCAAAGGCTTCAAACAGATTGGGCAGCCAGCAGGCCTCCTCGTTGCAAACCAGTCCCTCTTTGTGCTCGCTGTTGACGTAGAGGAGTCGCCAATCGTTTAGAGCAGCCAGGCCGGCCAGGGTGGAGGTGGTAGGCTTCTGTCCTCCCGTTTGATCGCACACCACGTCTCCCGGGAAGCCGAGAGCGGCGTGCAGGGCCTGCACTTTGTCGGCTACACTGCGACCGTCGATCGGATCGATGCGCTCCAGCCGCAAAGCCATTTCTTGGCCAAGAGCCCGGCGAATTTGCTCTCCCACCTCCAGCGTGTTTTGGCTGCATAGCAGCACCACTTGCGCCGAGGGTGCTGCCAGAGCCGCCAAGATTGGACCCTGGTAATTCTTACCCACCGGGATGAACAGCAGATCCGAGGCGCGCTCGGGCCTCGCTTCGCGAAACTTTTGACATCGCATGGCAAAGAGCAGGTCCCGGTCGCCCCCTGCCAGACAGTTTTCCACCTGCGCCTGATAGAGGCTCTCGGAGTAGGGTTGGGGGGTCGTCGTGGAAATCACCTGCACAAGATTCTAACCAGGGATGAGTTGCACCTTGTTGGGTCGAACCAGGCCGACGATGTTTGAGAATGCACCCAGGCTCTACCTGATCGACTGCTTGCGCAAGGATTTGCTAGGGCCCCGGGGAGGGCACCTGGAGCAGTTGCCGCGCGACAATGACCCCCGAGACGAGTATGTGACCGGAATTCTCGATGTAGACTTCCACCAACTCTCGGCTCAAGAGAGAGAAGACGAGCAAGAGGACGAGGTCAGCGCAGCCGATGCCGACTGCGGCCAGGACGAGGAGTGGGATCGCCAGTCCGGACTCACCCAATGGACTCCGGCCTGCGACCCGCGACGCGAGCCGTCGGCTATGGGCATTAGCTGGATTGTGCGAGGTCCTCAGGGCAGCGCCATCGATGTGGCCTGTACAGTGGCCCAGTATCATCGTCCTGAAGAGTCGCTCTGGCAACGCCGGCCTCACGCTTGGGTCCACCGCTTTGCTCTGAAGGTGGGGGCCCAAGAGTTTGTTCTGGAGCCGTTGCAAGCCCGCCTTTTGCTGCGCTGTCGGCGACGCCATGATTGTTTTCAGCTCACCCTTATGCTGGTGCATCAAAACCCCAGCACCAGAAGCCGCACCGAGCGGCTGCTCTTTCAGCCGCAGTTAAGGGTTTGCCTCGACTCCACGCTGGAGCGGGTGGCTCTTTGGGAGTTCGAAACCGACAACGCCGGCGCTTTGGGCGAGGAGAGCCGCCTGCGCCTGCTCTATCGCGACCAACCCGTGCTGGCGCGAGGCCACTTTTGCGCCGCCATCTGGCGTGAAATAGACC
The DNA here is from genome assembly GCA_018780265.1 of bacterium. GTDB lineage: Bacteria > Vulcanimicrobiota > Xenobia > Xenobiales > JADMJV01 > JADMJV01. Next base: position 8,020 of record JADMJV010000119.1, on the reverse strand, counting down.
CCGAAGGCAACTCCGAGGCCCCCTCTCCGTGGGGCTGGGAAGACGGTGTTTTGCTGGAACCTGGCGATTGCCAACGGTTCTCCCGATGTGATCTGCGCTCAGAGTTTTTGCCGGCTGTGGCCGTCCAATCGCCCTCCACGGATTGGCCGCAGCAGGTGGGTCCCTCACCCCAGCGCTCGGCCCAAAAACTGGCCGATCTGGCCCAGCAAGCACAGTTGCAGCCCGCTTTACAGCCGCTCGTGGCCGGCTATACGAATTGGATAGACCAGTTGGAGCAGGAAGTCGACAAGCTGCCTGCACGTTATCGGGAACAGGCTCTTGACCACGTCAAAAATTGTCGCACATCGCGAGACCGAATTCAGTCCGGTCTGGATCTGCTGGTTGAGGATGGCCAGGCCCGACAGGCCTTTGCCTTTGCCAATCAGGCCATGGCCCTGCAGGCCCGCTGGAAAAGGGGTGAGTTGGAATGGCGGCCATTTCAGCTCGGTTTCTGGCTACAGTGCTTGCGAGGCCTCACGGAGCCCAATCACCCTGACCGTCAATTCTGTGACTTGCTCTGGTTTCCCACCGGTGGCGGCAAAACGGAGGCCTACCTGGCCATGATCGCCTATGTCATGGGGCTGCGCCGGCTGCGCTACCAGGGCTTTGATGGTACTGCCGTGATCAGTCGCTACACTTTGCGGCTCCTCAGCATCCAACAGTTTCGCCGGGCCCTGGGTCTGGTTACTGCCTGCGAAGTGTTGCGCATCAATGCGCCTGAGCGCCATTGGGGCGAGCATCGCTTTTCGGTGGGTCTGTGGGTGGGTAACAACGTGACCCCCAACCGCATGCAAAGCATTCGGCATCCCAATAACTACGTGCCCGGGGCCCTGCAGCTCCTCACCGACCAGCAGCCCCTGCGAGGTCACGGCGAGCCGGCTCAGGTGTTGGACTGCCCGGCATGCGGTTGTTCCCTGGCCCTGTCGGAAGAGGATTTGGCCTGCGCAACTTTTGCGTTGCACCTGCTGGTGGAGCAGTGCTCGCCCGAGCCCCCTCCCGATCTGACCGTGCTCAAAAATCATCACCTCGAAGCGCTCGAGATTCGCGTTCATGCCCATAGTCAGGGAGGCATCTATACCCTCAGCTTTCGCCTCCAGGGCAGTCCGCGCGCGTCTCTAGTCAACGATTGGTGGGAAGAGGTGCGCCGGGAATGGAAGTCGCCTCCGGTTCTGCTGGCGGCTCAGGCAGCCCGGCCGGGTTATTTCGTGCTTAGTCGGACGAGCGCTCGAGCTACCCGACCCATGCCCTATGATTTTGAAATCTATTGCCCGGATCCCGGTTGCACCCTCAACCAACAGCCGGCGTTTTTCGAAAAGTTACCGCAATCCGCACCCCACAGTTTGAGCGCGCTGCAGGCGAGGATTCCCATCCCCGCGGTTACGGTGGACGAACAGATCTATGGACGCCCTCCCAGTCTGCTGCTGGCCACGGTGGACAAGTTTGCCCGCCTGGCTTACGAACCGCGAGCGGCCACTCTCTTTGGCAACCTCGAATACTATCATCCCTACGAAGGCTATTATCGAAAGTATTGTCACCGGGGAGAGGAGTCTGGTCTCAGGCAGCCTCATCCTGCCCCACAGAACCTGTCTCAGAGCGTGGCGGCCGTGCCTCCGCCCGAGTTGATCCTGCAAGACGAGTTGCATCTGATCGATGGTCCTCTGGGAAGCATGGTGGGTCTGTACGAAACGGTCATCGACCGCCTCTGCTCTCGCGTGTCCCCACCCAAGTACGTGGCATCGACGGCCACGGCGCGAGAAGCCGGTCATCAGGTGGAGAGTTTGTTTCAGCGCAAACTCCGACAATTTCCGTCGCCAGGATTGAGTGCTTCCGACAATTTCTTTGCCTTGTTGCCGGAGGGAAATCCCTACCAGTCTGAGGGTAGTGGTCGCCTCTATCTGGGCCTTTGCGCTCCCGGTCGGGGTTCGATTACCCCCCTGGTTCGCTGCTGGGCAACGCTGCTCAGCGCCAATGAGAAAATTTCAGACACGCTGGAAGCCAAAGACGCCTACATGACTCCGGTGGGCTATTTCAACAGTCTCAATCAGTTGGCTTTGGTGGCGGGGCTGTGGCGCCAATACATTCCCCAGCGCATGCTCAATCTGTCCCAAACCCGCGAGCTGACTGAGCCCGTCGAACTGTCAAGCCGCATGGAGTCGGAGCGCCTCCCTCTCTTGCTCAAGTCTCTCGAGACGCCCTGGCCGGACTGCTCCCACGGGGTGCTGGCAACCTCTATGTTTGGAACCGGTGTCGATGTGAGCCGTCTCAGTCTCATGGTCGTGCATGGCCAGCCCAAGACAACCTCCAGCTACATTCAAGCCACCGGTCGTGTGGGCCGCCAGCAGCCCGGGCTGGTCATCACAGCGCTTTCTTCCACCCGTCCCCGGGAACTCAACCACTACGAGTATTTTCCTGGCTATCATCTGCAGCTCTATCGGGGGGTTGAGCCGGTTACTGTATTCCCCTTTGCCCCACGGGCCCGCGAACGGGGCATGGGTCCCGCCGCCGTGGCGCTATTGCGTCAGCAGTTAAACGTCAGCGAACTTTGGCGTGACCGCAGCACGGGCGCTCGGCGCATGCAGGATAGTCGTCACGAAGCGGCCGTAGAGGAACTGGTCGAACTGTTTTGCCAACGCTCACAGGATCAGCCTGAAGTTCGCCGTCCCGATGCCGAGGCCGTGCGTCGCGAGGCTCGGCAGGCTCTGGACCGCTGGCAGCAACTGGCAGAGCGCTGGCCGGACCAACTGGACTTCGAAGAATACACCCTGCTCAAGGCGGCTTCCAAGCCCGTGGTGCTGGGCGACCCGCAGCATGTTGCCTCCCATCTCGACGTGGTGTTTCGCAACGCTCCCCAATCTCTAAGAGAGGTAGAACCCACCACCGGGTTCAAGGTGTAACCCGTGGCCCGCGCTCAAGGCATTCGACCCAGTCAGTTCATCACCACCTATGGTCCGGGGGCCCTGCTGGAGGGAGTAGGCGGTCCGCGTGTGGTGATGAGCCTGGACAAGTCCAACCTCTTTCAGACGCTAGGAGTGGAACAGTTTGAGATCGTCGAGCCCGCGCTGCACCAGATACTGGGCGGCACCAGCCGGTTTTTTCGCATGCCCACCAATGCCGATCTGGGCCGACCCGAGACCGACGCCATCTATGAGACCAACACCTTTCCTAAGTGGTCGCTGTGCGTTCGCCACGGGCTGATTTATCGCCATTCCTATGGGGCCAGAAGGGCCTGTCCTGATTGTCCCGCGCAGGCCAGTCCTCGCGATGCTCACACCCGGGCTCGCCTGGAGGCAATCAGTCTGGTGATGGCCTGTCCTCAGGGTCACCTTTTCGATGTCGACTGGTTGCGCCTGGTCCACAAAAAGGACAGCCCCTGTCAGGCCGATCACCTGCTCTGGGTGTCTCGCGGCAGCTCCTTGCGGCGAGTGGAGATTCGTTGCCGGCTCTGCCAGGCTTACACCAATCTGGGCGAGCACTATTTGAAGGAGCATCTCTGTAAGGGCTTTTTTGCCGAAGGTCGCGACCACGAGACCTGCCCTTGCAAAGCCAAAATCGTCCAACGCGGGGCAGCCAATCTTTTTACGCCCGAGTCCCTCAGTTCTATCACGGTTCCGCGGGTCAGTACGCCTCTGATGAGGGCTCTCCGCCATACCGCGTTGGTCAATCTCTTGTCCCTGATCAGCGCGCCAGCCCAGTTGCGTCAGCTGGCCCAGACCGCCCAGGGGCTTCCTCACGAGTTCCGCGAGTTGTTGGCCTCGGCCAGCGACGAGGAACTGGCTACGGCTGTGGAGCAGGCCCAGCAGCAGTCCACCGAGTTGACGCCTGCCCAGGCTCGCCAGATCGAGTTTCGCGAACTGCAAGCCGCCGTTCAGCACGGACTCAAGTTTCAATCTCCCAACTCTCCCGCCTGGGCGGCCAGCGAGTTCGAAGTGGACCCCGCTCTGAGCCGCACGCTATCCTTTCCTCCGTTTCAATTGCGTGTCACTCCCATTTTGAGGTTGCGGGTGGTCACCGCCCAAACGGGATACCGGCGCCTGGGCGGGCGCCTGGTCTCGGCCGCCTACGCCTACGCCAACTCCAGTTGGTATCCGGCGGTGGAGCTTCTGGGCGAGGGTATCTTTATCGACTTTGCCCAACCGCCGGCCTTTGCCGAGACGTCTGCCTGGCAGTGGTGGACGAAGCACCACAATGACACCGATTTGCCTCATCACAAGCCCTCCTTTGTGTGGTGGCATACCCTGGCCCATCGCCTGATTCGCGCCCTGGCCATCCATTCGGGCTATTCCTCGGCCTCCGTACGCGAGCGAATTTATGAGGAGGGCATGTTGCTCTATGCCGTGCAGCCCGGGGGGGATGGCACGTTGGGGGGACTGATCGCTATGGTAGAGCGTTTCGAATCGATCCTGCGCGAGGCGGTGGGCTACCTCGATAATTGCTCCAACGACCCGTTTTGCGCTCAAACCCCCCGTCATCCGGGCGAAATGCTGGCCAGCGGGCCTGCCTGTTACGCCTGTAGTCTGCTCAGCGAAACCTCCTGTGAGCATCGCAACTCTTCGCTCGACCGAATTTTACTGCTCGATAGTCTCCAAGAGGATTGAGGTAACTTCTATGTCCCTGGCATCTACTCTGTTGGCCACGGTTGGCACCAGCATGCTGCGCAATCGGCATGACGACATCGACGCTCGCCAACTCAGCCGCGCACTGGATTCCTTGCCCTGGTCGGACCCGGCCTGCGGGGCCGAACTCAACTCGCTTCATCTGCTGACTCAGGGCCACGTTGACCCGGACTGTTTCATTCACTATTTTCTGTCCGATACGCCTCAGGCCCAGTTGGTGGGACTTGCCCTGCGCGACCGCATCGGCAAGCAGCGGGTCAGTCTGCACACGGTCAAGAGCCTGGACCCCAGCAACCCGCAGCTTTTTGCCCGCCGAGGCCTGGCCAATCTGGCTGCTGGAGTGGGCCGAGTCCTGCGGGGGCTCAACCATTCCTACTGCGCCTTTGACGCCACCGCCGGTTTCAAGGCCCAGGTCGGCGTGGTTGTGGCACTGGGACAGGCGCTGCAGATTCCCGTGTACTATCGTCACGAGACCTTTGACCAGGTGATCAGTTTGCCCCCCATGCCTATCTCTCTGGATGCCAGGCTGTGGTGTCAAAACGCGTCCCTCTTTTTCGACCTGGCCGATGACCTCAATACCCTGCCGAGCCTCCCTCAAGACCCTCGGTTGCTTTCTTTGCTGGAGTGGCAGGTGCAAGAGGATGCCTACCTGGTGGGACTCAATGCTACTGGGGCCATCTTCCACGAAGCTCTGCTTCAGCAATGGCCCGACGTCGCCATTCTGCAGTTGCCGCGGCCGGCCAGTCACAAAGAACCTCCCTTGCTCACCGAACACAACTGGCCCGACCGCACCCGTCTGTTGCGCACCATGCAAAAAATCACCGACCACATTCCCTATGTCAACCGCTGTATCACGCGCTATCTCAATCCCGACCTGCCGCGGCGCAATCTGTTTTTGCTCAAGGGCACCCAGATTCTGGCCCAGGTCAGTGACGGCACCCACACCGCTCACTTTGAAGTTCGCACCACCGCCCGCAGCCCCGCCCAGCGCGCTGCTTGCCTGGCCGACCTGGTCCATCGCCTGCACACGGGCAAGGACGGCCAATGGCTGTGGTAAGTTCGACTACGTATGGTATACTGAGGTCCGTGACTAAAATCGTCTGTGATCCCAACGTACTTCAGGGCAAGCCTATCGTAGAGGGCACTCGCATCTCCGTGGAACTGGTACTGGAGAAGCTGGTAGCCGGAGAGACCCTGGAGGACCTCCTTGAGGCCCACCCCAGGCTGACACGGGCTGGCATCCAGGCGGCCCTGAGCTTCGCCGTTGACGTGGTCAAAAACGAGGTCGTCTACCCTCTGGCTGGCTGATGGACTTCGTTGCCGATGAGAGTGTCGACTTCCCCATCGTAGTCGCGCTGAGGGAACTTGGCCACCGTGTCTGGTCTGTCTCAGTCAGAGGAGAATGCTTCCATCGATGACGACGCTGTTTTTCTTCACACACAGGAGCAACAAGCCATTTTGATAACCGCAGACAAGGACTTGGGGAGATTGTGTTCAGGCGGGGGCATGTGGCCCGGGGGGTCTTTCTGATCCGGCTGGCGGGAATGAAGCCAAGGGATAAGGCGGCCCGGGTTGCTCAACTCAATTCCAACCTGGTGGGCGCCTTCGTGGTGGTTGGTTTGCGGCAACTGCGCACCCGCCCATTCCCACTACGATAGATGGGGTTCTGAACCTTGACTGGGCGGCAGACACTGCTGTAGCTCCCAGTCCGTCATTGCATGTCGGAGGTTCTTGCCTCTCAAGAGCCAAGTTCCGCGCATGTCGAACAGCGTACTCTTGCTCACCGTGGGCGGCAGCCCTGACCCACTTCTTACCTGCGTCAAGGAATTGCGTCCCGAACGGGTGGTATTCTTTGCCTCCGAGTTGACCCGAAAATGCGTTGACGGGCCTGGCAAGCCCAATGAGCGGCGTCGGGGCGGCGAAGTCGAAAAGCTCGAGAGCCTGGTCCAGCTGATGAAGCTCGCCTATGATCCTGGCCAGGACCTGGTCGAGCTGGAAGACATCGACGATTTTCAGGCCTGCTACCAGCAGATTCTCAACAAAGTGTGGCAGCTCCAGGCGGAGGGCCACAAGCACATCGCCATCGACTACACCGGAGGCACCAAAACGATGTCGGCCGCGTTGCTGCTGGTGGCCGTGGATGAGGCGCTGGAGATTCATATCACCACAGGCATTCGCGACAATACCCGAGCCGTGCAGCGTGGCCAGGCCACGCGCGGTGTGGGGGTCACCGATTTGCGCACCGGCCGCACGCTCCATCGGGAGGTGGAGCGAGCCCTGGGACGTTTCGATTATGGTGCCGCTGAGAAGTGGCTGCACCAACTGGTCCGTCCCAAAGACCTCTCCAAGGCCCTGCGCGACCGGGTTCAGTTTTTGCGCTCGGTCTGTCAGAGTCTGGCCGCTTGGGACGTATTTGACCATATTCAGGCCCTGGAATGCGTTGAGGGAAGTCGCTTCAGCCGCTCGCCCCAGGTGCGCGACCGCCTGCTGAAGCCTCTCAAACGGCTGGTCCAGGTGCGGGCCTGGCTCGACCAGGGCGGACCCTTGCCGCCGCAGACCTGCGGCTACGAATTGGTGCAAGACCTGGTGCTCAATGCGCAACGGTGCGCGCGGCGTGGGCGCTACGATGATGCCGTGGGCCGCATCTACCGCGCCCTGGAGATGTTGGCCCAAATACGACTCAAACTGCAGTATGGCATCGAGACGGGTCAGGTCAAGGCCGAACAGGTCCCAGAAGCTCAGCGCAGCCATTTTCTTCAGCCGGGCCAGACGGTTTGCCAGTTGGGTCTGCTCAAAGCTTACGAGTTGCTGCAGCACCTGCAAGATGGGTCGGTGGGCGCGCTTTATGCCCAACAGGCCAAAGTGCTGCTCAACGCTCTCAAAACCCGCAATACCAGTTTGTTTGCGCACGGGTATCAGCCCATCGGCGAGCAAGAATACGAGGTCTTCTGGGGATTTGCCGGAGCCTTTCTGGAAGAACTTCTGGAGCGACTCTTCGGCAAATGCGATCGCATTTCGCAGCTACTCTCCTCGTTGGAGGCTATCGGAGAGTGATTCATTTAGTCACCGTGGGTACTTCTCTCAACACCAGCAAAGACGAGTTTCTGGTCCAGTTGCTGCGGGAAGCCCTCTCCTCCAGCCGCTGGGACCCAGTGGTTCAGCGCCTGATCGATTTGCAAGGGGCGGTGTGTGTCTCTCGGCGTCAGGAGGGCACTGACCCGCTGCCGCAAGAGCTGAGCTATCTCCACCTGTGCCCACCCAAACCCAATGCCGATCCCAACCGGGTGCGCCCCATCGTGCTGGGAGCCCAGGCTGGCAAGAAGGGCGGATTTGCCTCCGATCTTGAGCGCTCCGGCCCCGTTTTGAGG
>JADMJV010000085.1 GCA_018780265.1 bacterium | reverse complement strand
CCTGCAGTGGCATTCCGATTTGGACCTGGAGCTGGCCTGCCACCGCGCGGAAAAAAGCCTGGATCGTTATCCCGAAGCCGAGGCCCGGCTGCGGGCGCTGCAACAGCGCTACCCCGACCAGCAAGGGCTGCTCACCGGCTACCTGGCCCAGACCAAGCTGGAGGCCGGCTACTTTGACGAGGCGGCTGATCTGTACCTGCTGGCCTTCCAGGAACTGCCCCTCCCGGGCGGCTGGATGGGCTGGACCCGTCTATTGCTGGACCTGCTGCTCCAGCGCCAGCGCGCACCTGTAGCACCGGCGGAAGCCCGATTTCGCGAAGTAGCCTTGATGCAGGTGATCGTACTCAACCATCACTCCCGCATGCCCGTCAATCTGATTCAACTTCTGTACCTGCTCTCCGGAGTCCGGCCGCGACGGCTGGAACTTCGACCCTCGCTGGCACTACTAACCGGTCTCACCTATCACATCGGTCCCCTGCCCCTCTACTGGTGTTTGCGAAGAGGGGTGCTGTTCAGTCTGCGCGGCGCCCCCGCCACGGTCCAGGCGATGACCGAAGGTCCGGCCGAACTCGGCGAAATCGGCAAGCCGAGCCATCCAGCCGCCGTGCGCCAGGGCGAGGAGTGGAATCGGCAGTTGCAACTGTCCGGTAGCCATTTTCAGGCCACCATGGCCTTTTTCGTGCAAAACCTTTTACGCATGATGGCTGGAGAGGTTGAGAAGGTGGCCCACGATAGCGTCAGCGGACTGCGGAACGTCGGCCCGCTGATGCGCCTCCTGTCCTTGCACTATTACATCGCGAGCCGCGGAGACTTCCCTTCCGCGGTGGGTCCGCACTGGCTTCCTACCGAGGTCTCCGGCGATACCTTTTTCCTGATTCACCGGGCCGTGGTGGCGGCCCAGATCGCGCTGCGCACCGGAGACTTCCACCCGGCTCTCTGCGTTTTCCGCGGCCTGAACCGAGGCACGCCCAGTCTGGACGAGTGCACCCTGGCGGCCTGGCACGCCACCCTGGCCCGCAGTGCCGCCGAGGCGCTCCCCCGCCGCGCCGGGATGCAAAGGGAACGTTTGCTGGCCGAGGCCGAGGCACAGGTGCGCCGCTGCCTGAGACGCTCGCCGCGTTTCCTTTTCTACCACCTGCAGGCCCTGCGCGAGCGGGGGCTGCTGCTGCTCCTGCGCGGCCGAGAAGAGGAGGGCCGGGCTGCCATGCGAGTGGCCCTGGCCGAGGCCAGGCGCTGCCGCATGCCTTACCAGGAAGTTCTGACCTTACGCGAACTGGTGCGCTGCGGCCGTGAACTGGGCTGGCCCGAGACCAGCCAGGACGAGCGCGACTGCGTGCGGGTCTGCGGTCAGATCAAAACCCCCTGGCTCCTGCCCGCGCGCTCGCCCCTGTGGCCCGACCTGCGCGAGCTGACCGCCGAAGCCGAACGGGTGCTGAGCGGGCACACCGACTCGGCTCCCCCAACTGGCGAACTTCTGAGCCACTCGCCACAGTGGCGGGGTTTCTGGACATCCCTATCGGCCCAAGCCGCCCGGCGCGCCCGGCAGCTCCAGCAGTGGAGCGAGTCTCTGAGGCTCTTGAACTACTCGACCCGCTGGCTGGACGAATTGGGGCGCCATCCCTTACTTCGTTGGGGGGAGTCAGGTGTGCAGGTTGAGGCACCCTCCCCACGCCGAACCCTGGCACGCACTCTCCAGGCCCAGGAAGGGGATGAGATTCGCCGGCGCCTGCGCGGCTTGCGCCCTCTCAGCCCGGCCGTGGATTCCGTTCTGCACCGGATGGAGGCCCGTCTTTCGCCCGGCCTGCCGACCCTGCTCGCGGAATTTCAGGTCCTGGACTGCCACGGCCGTCCCCCCACATTGACCCCGCATGAGGAAGCGGTGCTGGCCAGCGCCCTGCGCGAACTCCTGACCAACGCCACGCGCCACGGCTCCCAAGTCTCGCTTTTGTGGAAGGATGGAGAGTTGTGGCTCGCTAATTCCATCGAGACGACCGCCTCCAAGGGCACCGGCCGCGGCCTCGAATACGTCCGCCTGCGCCTGGCCGAGATCGGCGTCGGCTTCGACTTTCATGTGGGCCCCGAATCCGCTCGGGCTCGACTGACCTTCCCGGCGGCCCAGTGAGTAAGCCGCCCTTGCCTTCGAGAGTAGCTTCGTCTACTGAGAAATCCAGGAAAGGCTCGGGCGCCGTTGAACTCCGACCTATGGACGATTCATCCTGGGATCCCGCGCTGGATGCAGCTCAAGTTTACGACACCTCAGAGAGAGAGAGACTCCGGCGCGCGCTGATACTTGCCTCGGAGCTATTGCAGCAGTTCCGCGACCGAATCAATAAGGCTGTGGGAGAGTATCGCAGTTATTCCGCCGAGGAGCGCCGACTGCCCCTACAAATAGAGGCGACCTTCCACGGAGGCCAAGGCTACTACGAACTCGAGCGGGAGTTGGCTGAGAAAGTCTTGGGTCCGGTTTTCAAATCGACACGGATAAGTATGCCCATCACACTGACGCTCCCTGGCCAAGGCGAAGGCCCCGCAGACCGGCCGTCCTGGTCTGTTACACTCTATCCTGTCGCAGCCTGACCTGATGAGCGAAGAGCGAATTCGAGCATGGCTCGAACTCGCAAGCCGCCATTTGGCCATGGCTCGCCTGTTGCGTCCCGACCATCCAGACGGGGCCTTCTTCCACGTCTACCATGGCTTCGAGTGCGCTCTCACCGCACAGCTTATCCGTCTCGCCCCGACAGAGGGTATTCCGGTTGGACATCGAGACAAAGTGGATCTGTTTCTGGATCGGGTCGCCGACCAGCTTCTTGAAGACAGAGTCTCGGCCCTGTGGCCCCGGCTGGACCGCCGAAACGAGGCGCTCTATATAGGTTGGCGAGGAACGCGTCTTCGAAAGCCTGACGCCTTGTTTACGGCAGCACAGGTCGGGCCGCTTCTCCACGAGATAGAAGAACTGCTGGAAATACTGTCATGATCACGTCAAGGAGTCGCCAGGCAGATGCTCCGCTGGTTGCGGCAGGTCTGGCCGGTCACTAGACCCGTAAAAGGAACGCCCGGCCAGGCCGAAAGGGTTAATGGAGGGTCCAGAATGGGGAGGAGGGGGCAGTGAGAGACCTGGAGGTGGTG
>JADMJV010000187.1 GCA_018780265.1 bacterium | reverse complement strand
TGGGTCGTGCGACACAGGGTGTCATAGTTGGTCAGGCGTTGCACCCCTCGCGGCGTGGTAACCTGCGTGGCCACGCAAAAGGGAGCATGGGCAATTTGGGTCTCGCGGGCCAGGAAGTCCAGCGAGCGGGCCAGGCGTCCCAAGGGGTCGAAGTAGGCTTGCGTATTCTTGGGATTGCCGTTCATGAGGCGAATCAAACTGCGCAATTGCGAGAAGCCGCTGTAGGCGTAGCCAACCCGGCTCTGATATTGGGCAAGATCGACCTCAGACTGAATCTCTGTCAGCCGGTTGGGCACGTCGTAGAAATACTGGCTGTTGCGTCGGTTTCCGGCCGAGCCCTGGTTGGAGGGCAACGAACGCGATTGCAGCAAAGCCTGCGAATAAAGCATCTCCACCGTCATGCCCCGGGCGTCGGTCAGGATTTGGGGCCGATCGACGGCGTCAAACTGTGTCAAATACTCGTTGTTCAACGGTCCCGCAGCAAGTTGAGATTGTCGAAAGCATCATATCCAAGCGTTGTCATGCGGGCCGGGGCCGGGCCCGGACCGCCCGGCGTGGTGATGCTCTGCAAGTTCCGGTCGGGATAGTAGCCCATGGCCGTGGTGAAACCGCGTCGGTCCGTGATGGAGTCGACCTGGCCATTGGGCAGCACGGAGATGCCCGTGGTACTTAGGAGTGCATCGACGACCTGGACTAAATTCCCATTCAGGTCATAATTCATCAGGGTGGGTGGGTAGGTGGTGGGAACCCCTCCCACTGTGACCGTGGGCCGGTGAATGCGCATCAGCAGGTTGCGGTGCTTGGGATTGAGCGGAACTTCGATGTCTTCGGCATACTGGTACAGATACGTGCGGCCCTGGGCGTTGGTGTAGGTCTGTAAGTTGCCCAGGGAGTTGTAGGTGCGGCTGGTTTGGGCCAGATTGGGGTCGATTTGTTTCGTCATCAGGTAGGGGTTGAGCGGGTCGGTGTAAGCCATCAGGGTCAAGTTGATCACCGGACCGACCGGATCCACCAATTGATAACGCTCGACGGCGTTGAAGCGGTTATCAAAATAGGTTAAGCTTGCACGTTCTGGGTCGGGATCGGCCGACAGGTCTACCTGGGTGACGCCCACGCCCATGGCACCCACCGCGTCGAGATAGTCAAAATACAGGGCCATCTGGTCGTAGTGCTGCTCTACCAGTTTGCGGCCCAGGCCATCGTAGGCATACTGCACGGCCACATTGCCTCGGGTGTCAATAATCTGCTCGATCAAGCCCGCCAGGGTATAGGTAAAGGACTGAGTATCTCCCGCCGGGTCTTGCACCGACTGCAGGCGGTTGGGGCTGACGGGATCGGTGTCAGGGTAGTAGAAAAAGCGAATCTCTCGACCGTTGGAAGAGATCATCTCGGGCTGCCCGTCGCTGCGGGTGGTGGTAAACTCCAGCACCCGACCCGTGGCGTCGGTCATCTGTGTCAGGCTTCCGTTGCCGTCTCGGGTGTAGGTGGCGGCATTGTTGTTGCGGTCCAGTTCTCGCAATAACCGTCCCAAGGCATCGAACTCACGGCGATTCTGGTCGGGAAAGGTGATGGCGTACACAAAGTTGGGATTGCCGACAACCTTTTCGGCGTCGCTGTAGTTGTCTGGCAGGAAGGGAACATACACGCCCGCCTGCAAGGTCCAGCGCAGGGCCTGACCCATCTCGTCTTGATAGATCAGGTCGCCGTTGGGCTCCTCGGTCACTCGAACGCTGTCGTTGCCCGACCACCCAAAGCCCGGCGAGGCTGCAGCGTTCAGATAGTTCTGGCCATTATAGCTCATAACGGCTTTCAGGGGTGGACCGACCGGGGACTTTTGGAGTTCCCAGGACATACTGAGTCGACACTGACCATCCAAACAGTTACAGCGACTGGACTGGATCCAGTCCTCTTTGCCCCTCGTCACCGTGCCGCCAAAGGTGGGCACGGCGGCCGCGCCGCCATTGGCGGCCAGGTAGGTGCCCTCCAGCACCTGCCCCGAGCCGTCCTTGCTGTCCCAGCTTTGCGAGAAGTCGGCCACTTTGCCCTGCGGGTCGGGCGCTCCTGGAATCAATAGTGAAGTCCCTGGCAGGGAGCGCAGCAGATTGCCCTGTGGGTCCTGAAGTTGCAGATCGTAGGAGATGTCGCTGTCGGGTTTCCAGCCAGTGGGAAATCTCAGGGTGCTGGCCGGCAATGCCAACCACTCGCCCACGAACTGGGCATTCGTCTTCTCGGGATTGAAACGGTTGGGTTGGGCTTTGAAGCCTTCTAAAATCAGCATGCGGTAGTCAAAGGTGTGCGCGATGGAGTAGGTCGGGAGCGGGTCGGTGCTCATAAAGAAGCGCTCTTCAACCACAAAGGGAACCGCCACCTCGCGTTCCTCATAGTTCAGCAGGTGGGCCGGCCCAAAGCCTGAGCCGATCGAAAACTGGTTGTCGCCCAGACCGTAACCTGCCCCCGCATAGGGCTCATAGGGTCCGCCGTTTGTCGAGGTATACATCTGGGACAGCCCCGCCACGGAGCGATCCAACATCCAATCCAGCGAGAACAGCGCCGGTGAGCCGGCCGTGGCGACCTCAGGTCGAATTCGAAACTGAAAGTTGAAAATGCCCAATCCCGGGCTTACTTCAAACTGCCGGGTGAACCAAATCGTCGAGTCGGTGGCGTAGGCAAAGAGCTGCTGCTGACCTGGCGGTGTGGGTGGGTCCACCGGGGGGTCGACTTGAACCACCCGAGTAAAGGTGTATTCACCGGGAGTGATCACGATTCTTCTCCTCCTCCGGTCGCTGCAGACGCTGGGCCAGCAACAATTGGATCGATTCTCGTAGAGCCGGGGCTTTCGAGGCCAGGCGCGCTTCTGGTGGTAGTGGCGTCAAATCGGCCAAGTATTGATATTTGACATTTTCCATGAGGCATCTCCTGTCGGATAGAACTTCTTAGGCAGTCGAGAATGAGCATATAGGCGTGGAGATTGGAGGCCGTGTCCGTTTGAAGGGCGGCCCCCGATCGAGACCAATGGGGCGATAAGCACCGATTCGGGCGGCGGAGGGCCTGTCACCAGGATGGCATAGTTAGCTTGTTCCATGAACCGTTTCCTTTCCGAGGGCTCCGCGCAAGCACTCAAGAAACATC
>JADMJV010000140.1 GCA_018780265.1 bacterium | reverse complement strand
GGGCTGCCCGAGTGGCAGGCCGCCCCGTTGGAAGCGATCCTGCGCCAGTTGTGCGAAGAGCGAGGAGTAGGGGCAGCGGCCCTGATCCACCCGGTTCGCCTGGCCCTGTCCGGGGTGGGCGGGGGACCTGGCCTGTTTGAATTGATGGAAGTTCTGGGGAGGGAAGTTTGCGGGCGCCGGCTGCAGCAAGCCTGCGCCCGGCTGAAATGAGTGGACGATGAAAAGAGTCTTAGCCCTGGACTTTGATGGTGTAATTTGGGACAGTGTAGGCGAATGTTTTGTGATGGCCCGGCGCGCCTACCAAAACCTGTATGGCCTTCCCTGCGCCGATCTGGAGGCCCCTTTCCGACGGGGCCGCTGGCTGGTGCGCACCGGCGGCGACTTTTTACTCATTTTGCAACTGGCCATGGCCGACCCGGCAGGCGATCTGACCACATATTCCAAAGAGCAGTTTGCTCAATTGCAGAAAGACAAGGCCGAGCCGTGTAAGGAATTTGCCCACGAGTTTTACGCTCTGCGCGAAGAGTGCCGCGACCAGCACTGGGCCGAATGGGTTTCCTACCAGCAACCTTATCCCATCTTTTTGCAGCAGATGCCCGAATTGCGCCAACTCTTTGAAGAGACTGTGGTGTGCACCACCAAGGACGCCCAGTCGGCCCGCCTGCTTTTGCAATCGGCCGGGCTTGATTTTCCCATTTATGGCCGCGAGTTGGCTCTGGATAAGGGCCAGCAGATCTCCGCCGTGTGCCAACAACAGGGAGTGGAGCCCCAGCAAGTCTTTTTTATCGACGACCTGTTAGAAAATCTCGATCAGGTGCGTCCTAGCGGGGCCGGCTGCGGTCTGGCGGCCTGGGGCTACAACACCGCCGCCGAACGGGCCCGGGCCACCCAGGCCGGTTATGCCGTACTGGACGTATTTTCGGTAGCCCGTGACCTGCGTCAACTGCTGGCGGAGCAATGTCCCAGCCCCGGTTAGTCCTGTTCGACATCGATTGCACCTTGCTGCGCACCGGGGGAGCCGGCATGGCTGCACTCAGCCAGGCGCTCTGCCAGATATTGGAAGGCGCTCCCCCCCAAAGCGCCGTGCCCCCCTGTGGCCAGACCGACCCCAATATTGTGCGAGCCATGCTGCGCGAAGCCGGCCTGCCCAGTTCGCGCTGGGGGGAGGTTGAGAGCCGGCTGCTGGAAGTCTACCCCGAACTGCTGGCCGAAGAGCTGCAGAGGCGTCGCCCCGAATCTCGCCTGGAGCGCGGCGTCCAGCGACTGGTAGAGGACATGCACGCCCACCCCGAGTTTCGCCTGGGCGTTCTCACTGGCAACCTGGAGGTCACCGCCCGCATGAAGCTGGACGTGTTTGGACTCAATCCCTACTTTCCCATCGGCGCCTTTGGCTCGGATTGCGCCGATCGCAACCGCCTGGGCCCGGTGGCCCTGGAACGAGCCCGTCGCCACTACGCCTGCGAGTTTTCTCAGGTGTGGTTTATCGGCGACACTCACCACGACATCCTGGCCGCCCGCGCCTGCGGAGCCCGCGTGCTGGCCGTCGCCACCGGCAGTTCCACCCGCGACCGTCTGCAAGAATTTTGCCCCGACCACTGCCTCGACCACCTCGAAGCGGTCGACGAAGTCGTCCAACTGCTGCTAGGCTCAATGCCTGGCTAGCACGCGGCACCAACTGGGGGCTGTCCTGTCTGCAGGGTGGGACAAATGATGGGTTTTAGCCAGGCCGCCCCCCCGGAGAGCGTGAAGAACACGCGGGGTCAGGGGAAACCCCTGACCCCGGCCGTTACGTTCAATGACTGGGAAGGGTGATCCCCGGAGGCAACCCGGGCGCTGGCGTAGGTGCTTTGGGGCCTTTGCCTTCCAGGCGTAACTTGAGGTCGTGCCACCGTTGAAAGGGGTCTTTTTCGATCAGGTAAGCAGTGCCCTTGGCGTCCTTCACATAGGCGCCCACGGCCGGCGGTCCCAGATTGACTTTGCCCAGGCTCTTGTTGTCCTGACCAAAGACTTCGATCCAGCCGCGCTCTTTCCAGTCTTTGGGCAGGCTGGCGGGGTCGGGCTTTTCCGACCACTCCATGTTTTTGACTTCCCAGACCAGGTCGTTGATGGCGGAAATCTGGTCTTTCTCGTCAACACCCTTGATTTTGGGGGCCTTGACCTTCCATTCTTCCCCCGACTTCTTGGCTTCGATGGTCAGGCCTTCGATGTTGGCCACCAGTCGGCCCACGTCCTCGGGTTGGAATACATACAGGTGGCGCTGCAGAACGGCCGTCACCTTGGGCTCGAGCAGTTTCAGATCTTTGATCTCCAGCACCATCTTTTCGCTGGGTGGGTTACGTCGGGCGTAGTAGAGGCCGGGTTTGCCCGGCACAGCCGAACCGACCTCCAGGGTGAAAGGCTGGCTTTGACGGTCCACGTAGACGGTCAACTTGACCACGGTCTGGCCAAAGTCTACTTTCTCGTCGGCCTTCATAAAGCGGCCCAACTTGACGTTACGCCAGTTGAACAACAGGTCACGCACTTTGTTGCCGTCGGCTTCAGCCGCCTCGGGCTTGATGACTTTCCACTCTTCATTGAGATCGGTGATCTCCATGCCGTCGTCGCTTTCGGAGTCGCCGCTATCCTCGCGCGGCTTGGCCAGAGCCACTTCAATGGGCGGTCCCGAATTGCTTTCGATCTGGATCTTGTTGGCCGTCGACGACTCGAAGCTCAGTGGACTGGTCTCGCGCACGTTCTCCACATTGCCATCGAGCAGTTCCGGCAGGGTGCTATTGATGGCCGAGATCGCTTTGCCCTCGCCCAAAGACGCGTAGTAGCCCTGATCGTCGGGCGTCTTGTCGCCCAACAGCAGGGCAAACTGTTGTCCCCTTTTGTCGCGCAGAGTGATCCGGTAGCTGGGCTTGTCCAGCCCAAACTCTGCCGCCTTGGCGTCGCTGCCCATGTCCTCGGCGCGCTGCATTTCTACCGCACCTTTAATGGCGCTGCCCAGTGAAGTGGAGCGCAAAACAACGGGCTCTTTGTTTTTGAGCACCCAGATCCCGTTCTCCATAGCGATATCATGCACGAAGGGCGTGGTCTTGAGGCTTTCCACCTTCACCCCGGTGACATCGGGCTTCTTGAGTCCAGGGAAAAAGCGCTTCGACTCGGTCTCGGCCGTTTCACGGGCCGGTTTGCCCACCACATCGTGCCAGTAGTAAAAGCCACCCAGGCCGGCCACCATGGCCAGCATCACCCAGTTGCCTCTACTCATGGCTACTGTCTCCGCATTACATTGAAGATTCCCAGACCCACCAGCATCCCCGGCATCAGGAAGGCCAGCAAGAACATCATCTTACTCTGGTCGCCGCCGGACATGTTGAGTGGAGCGGCCAATTCGTCTTTGGGCCGAATCGAGATTTGGGTCTCGTTGGCGGCCAGCCAGTTGAAGCTGTTCAGCACGAAGTCCTTATTGATCTGATAGAGTCCCAAAGAGGTGCCGTTGCTGAGCAGATCGCTGTCGCCCACGGTAACCAGGCGCAATTCTTTGGTCGTTGTGGCTTTGTCGGGGGCCGGTGTGGGCGAAGGCTTGGGAGCATCTTCCTTCTTCACCGAAGCGGCTGCCAGAGTCACCACGCTGGGCTTCAGTTTGGACGGATCCAGTTTGAGGGTTTCCTTGCCGATCACTTCGCTCAGGGGCACGATCAGTGCCGTGGCCGGCCGATCGCTGGTGGTCACCAATTTGGTGACGGTTACGCCCGAGGGCGGCGGGGTGGCGATTTTGACCGGACGGGCCAGTTCGAACATGGTCTGCATTTTGTAGTCTTTGGTGATGGGGTGGGCCTGGTCATAGACCAGTCCTACCGCAAAGCTCGGTTCGGCGCCCAGCATTTGGGAAGCCTGGTCGAGAACGATCTCGTCGCTCACCTCAACTCCGTAAGGTTTGATCAGTTCAGTGTAGTTGGCCGGCGTCTCCGGCTCATAAAGCAACATAAAGCGGCCATAACCGGCCAGGTAATCCTGCAACAGCTTTTGCTCACCCGGCAACAATGGCTTGGTGGGGCCGGCGCATACGATCATGTCGGCGTCGTCAGGAATTTTGGGCGTGCTGGCCAGGCTCAGGGAGTCCACCAGGAAGCCTTCTTTGCTCAGGTCGCCCTTGAGTTGAGTCAGGCCGCGACCGTCGCTCTGGTTGAGGTCGCGTTCGCCGTGACCGCTGGTAAAGTAGACTTTGTAACTCTTGTTGCGCTGTAGCTTGAGCAGGGCCGCGGTGACGTCCTCTTCGCTGACGGAACCCAGCCGCTCGGTGCGGCCCTTGGAGTCCTTGTCCTGCAGTTCGACCACGCCTTCACCGGCAAAGCGAATCTGATACTTTTTGGCCTTGGCCGGGTTCTTGCGCGGGTCGAGCACCTCAAAGGTAAACTTTTTGGAGTCGATCTTGGCGTAGCGCTTGAGCAACTCCTCGGGCTTGGCTTTGTCTCGGTCGCCCACAAAGGCATACACCTTGACAGGGGCGGGCACACTTAACACCGCCTGCCGGGATTGAGCAGCCAGCGTATAGCGGGCGTTTTTGGTCACGTCCAGGGGCTGGCTGTTGGAATTGGAGATGGCCAGCACCAGGGCCCAGATCACCAGGGCCATGGCCACCGAGGCCAGTGTAGAAAGAAAACTGGAAAGGCGCTTATCCATCGCTTACATCCTCCATTTGCGGCTGTCGAGCACGCGCACCGTCAAAAACAGAAACAGTCCCGTCAGCGCGGCATAGTAGACCGCGTCGTGGGAGGAAAGGTTGCCGCGAGCAAAGCTTTCCAGGTGGGTCATAATGCCCAGCGTTCCCAGAGATTCTTTGGCGTTGGGCAGAAACTCATCGAGCAGTTGCATCAGCCACAGCATCATGGCGAAGCCGTAGGTGAGACAGGCCGCGATGACCTGGCTGGAACTGAGGCTGGAGGCCCAGATGCCGATGGCGATCAGGGTGGATCCCATCAGCAGCAATCCGGCGTAACCGGTGCCGATCAAGTTCCAATCCAGGGCGATGTATCGGTTGAGATAGAGCAAGGACACGGCACTCATGGCCAGCATCGAGGAGACGATGGTCAGGGCCGAGAAAAACTTGGCCAGCACAATCTCCCATTCCGACACGGGATAGGTGAAGAGTAATTCCAGGGTTCCGTTGCGCCGCTCTTCCGCTAACAGCCGCATAGTCAGCATCGGTAATACAAAGATCATGAGAAAGCCCAGCCACCATTGGTAGCCCAGCACCAGGTCGTCCATCACATTGGGAGCCCGACCTCCTTGCATGCCTGACATCATACTGTTGTCGGCAAAGGTCTTGACCATCAGGGTGAAGATCAAGCCCGACACAAACAGGTAGGCCGCCGTGAGCACCCACACCGTCACCGAATTGAAGAACGCCGCCAGATCGCGGCGAAGGATAGCAAACATTAGACTGGACCTCCGACTTCTTCGCGAATGGGTTCCACGGCCTGAGCCTCCTCGGCCTGAGCCAGGCGCTCTTTGGTGACCACCTGAAGGAAGATGTCCTCCAGTTTCATACTCAGGTTTTGCAGGGTGAGCAGTCGCCAACCCTTTTCCACCACCATGCGAGCAATCTCCGGGCGCGGATCCTGATCGCGAGGCACTTCGATATGATAGGAGTTGGGGCCCGAAGAATGAACCTCGACCACTCCCGTCAATTGGGCCAACTGGGCCGCAGCGTCTGCCGATTCCACGCCGTCTACTTCGAGCAAAATGCGCTGAGTGGCCGACAGGCTCTTGGTAAGATTTTCCGGCGTATCCAGGGCTCGAATGGCGCCCCCTGAAATAATAATGACCTTTGAGCAGATCGCTTCCACCTCGGGCAGGATGTGAGTGGAGAGGAGCACGGTAGAGTGCTCGGCTATGTCCCGAATCAGGGCCCGAATATCCAGGATTTGAGCCGGATCGAGGCCCACGGTGGGTTCGTCCAAAATCAACACCTTGGGCTTGTTCACGATGGCCTGAGCCAGCCCAACTCGTTGGCGAAAACCGCGTGACAATTGGGAGATCACCTGGTTGGATACGGTCATCAGGTTGCATCGGTCCAGGGCTTCCTCTACGAATCGTTTGCGATCCGCATGCGGCACGCCCTTGGCGGCCGCGGCAAAGCCTACAAACTCGCGCGGGGTCATTTCCGGGTGGAGAGGCACGAGTTCGGGGAGGTAGCCGATGTTTTGCCGGATTCTCTTGGAATCGGTGTAGATGTCAAAGCCTGCGACTGTGGCCGACCCGGACGTGGGTGGAAAGTAGCAGGTCAACATGCGCATGGTCGTGGTTTTGCCGGCACCGTTGGGACCGAGAAAACCGAGCACTTCGCCGGCCGTCATCTCGAACGAGAGCGAGTCGACGGCGAGCTTATCTCCGAAGCGTTTTGTTAAGTTGCTTGCCGTTATCATAGTGGGTCCTAATCCTTCAATGGATAGCTAAAGTTCCCAAACTGGGTTCCCCTAGCCTACCCAGGCTGCAAGAGAATCCAATCCAGGAAAGAAAAAAAGACGGTGGGTTTCCGTCCAGCGGGCTGCGCTTTCTGCAGGGGTTGCCTGGCTCCTGTTGAGCTGGACGGCAACTGCGTTGTTTTAGTAGCGCAGGGAAACCCTTCATGGCAAAGAACGGCAAGGATATCTTACCAACGCCCCGTGCTCTGCTATGGTCGGGAAAGGAGTCGTGGGGTTGCCTCCCTTACTTCCTGAGGGAAGTCGCTTACGCGGCCGCTACAAGATTGTTCGGGTCCTCAGCGCTACCCGTCTTCGCAATATGTACCTGGCCGAGGATCAGCACCTCAAAGGCAAGCACTGGGTCATTCGCCAGATGCAGCCGGTGGGTATCGACAGCGGGGATCGCAAATGGCTCCTCAGTCAATTTGAGGCCGAAGCGCGTCTTCTCTCTACCTTAGAACATGGTTGTCTGCCTAAGATCGTCGACTTCTTTGTGCAGGACTTATATCTCTACGTCATTCGCGAGTTTGTGCCGGGATTGGATCTCAACGTCATTTTGCAGCAGCGCTCCGGGCGTCTGTCCGAGCGGGACTCACTGAGCATCGGCTATTCGCTGATCGAGTTGATGACCTACCTGCTCAAAAAGAAGCTGCCTCCCATCGTTTTTCGCGAACTAAGTCTGGCCAATCTGGTTTACACGCCCGATGGCCAGACCAAGTTGATCGATTTCGGATTTTCCCGCCTGTTTCAGCGCGAGGCTCGCCTGGGCGCACCCGACTACGCGGCTCCAGAGCAGTATGCCGAAGATGCCGAGGTAGACGGTCAGACGCTGGTCTACAATGTAGGGGCCCTGATGTATCATTTGATGACCGGTCATAATCCAGGCACCACGCCATTTTCGCTGCCTCCGATTCAGCATCACAATCCCGGGATTTCGGACAAAACGGTGAACCTGATCGAGAAGGCCACCGAGAACAATCGCCAGCAACGTTTTGCCTCTCTCGGCGACTTGGGCAAGGCCATTCAGCAACTTTTGACCAGCAAGCCGGCCAAATCGGCCAAAAAAAAGGGCGGCACGCAACGTTTGGAGCAAATACCCTTACCGGGAGGTGGCAGCTTTCGGGTCGAAGGTAAATCCGGTGGTGGGGGCTTCCCCTGGGGCGTGGTGTTTTTGCTGCTCCTTCTAGGAGCGGGCGGCGCCGTCGCTTTGCGATATTTGGGACTACTGTAAAGGATTGCGATGTTAGCACCAGGCACCCGCATAGGCCCCCGTTACGTCATCGACCGCCTGCTGGGACAGGGGGGAATGAGCAATCTCTACATTGCCACCGACTTGACCCAGGGCAACGCCGTGCGCGTGATCAAAGAGATGACGGCCCGCTACGCCGACCCCAAAGAGCAACAGCAAGCCGAAGACCTCTTTATGCGCGAGGCCCAGTTGCTGGCCACCCTCAATCACCCCCACATCCCCAAAGTCTTTGACAAATTTCGCTTCCAGGGCAAGTATTATCTGTCCATGGAGTACTGCCCCGGCGACGACCTGGGAAAGCTGATTCAGGATCGGGGCACCATTGAGGAAAAATGGGCCGCCACCTGGGGGGCTCAGATGGCCACGGTGCTCTACTACCTGCACCGTCAAAACCCGCCCATCGTGTTCCGCGATGTGAAGCCGTCCAATATTATGATTGTCAACGACCAGGTCAAACTGATCGACTTTGGTATCGCCCGTCTGTTTACCAGCGCCAAAAAGGGCGACACCATGCGCATCGGTTCGCCAGGCTACGCGCCTCCCGAGCAATATAGCGGTCAGACCGATCCTCGCTCGGACATCTATGCTCTGGGAGTAACCTTGCATCACGCCGTCACCGGCTACGACCCCACCATCTCGCAAACGCCCTTTTTGATTCCCCCAGCCCGCACTCTCAATCCTAAGGTCAGTCCCGAAATGGAAGCGCTCATTGCGCGCTCCACCCAACTCGACCCGGATAAGCGCTACGACAACTGCCTGGATATGAAGCGCGATCTGCAGGTGGTCATGCGCAATCACGGTCTGATGGTGGGCGCCAGCGTACCCTTCTCGGCGGCCAATCAGGCGCAGGCTCAGGCCCAGGCCCAGGCCCAGGCTCAAGCCTCGGCGGGCTCGCCGGTTGGCGTCGCTCAACCCGCTCCCCCCCCTGCCGCCCCTCCGTCGGGCACCCCCCAGCCGGCCGCCGCCCAGCCGGCCGCCGCGGGAGCCCCCCCTACTGCGACGGCGACCGCGCCGCCTGCAACGGCGGCGCCTAAAAAGAAGAAGAAGCGCAGCCTGGCTCCGGTGGCGTTGGTCGCCCTGGCTATAGGCCTGGGCATAGGCGCCAGCCAGGCGCCCCCGGCGTGGCGTGATGCCGCCGGAGAGCAGTTCTCCCGCTTGCTGGCCCAACTGCAACTGCTGGCCCCCGCCTCTTTACCGGTATTATCCGAGGCAGAGCAGGTGCTTTTGCAGGGCGGACCCGTGGCGGCCGCAGTTGAAGAGTTAGGCAAAGAGGTTCGCCAGGGAAAAGCCGCGCCGGAGCAAGTGCTGACCTATCAGAACGCCCTCGTCTATGCCAGCGGCCGGCCTTTGCAACGCCTGGCGGTGGTGGCCCCTGCCGGCCAGAAAGTGGCCGAGACGCTGGCCGCCTGGCAGCGTTCCAACTGGAACGAAGCCAATCGAGATGGCAAAATGCTGGTCATCGCCTTGGAGAATGTTGACAAAGATTGGGTCGGGGCTCTGCGGCGGGCCAGCTCGGGGGAGCTTTTTCGCGAGGGCAAGGCGGCCGATGCCATGCTCGTTTTCCCTCCTGATCAACGACCTTCCGGTTGGAGCAACTGGTTTGACAAGACTCCCCCTCTGTATTGGGTGGGGGTCCGCCAGTCCAGCGATCCCCAGTCGGCCAGGATGCTGTCCACTCTCGAGCCCAACTACGCCGATTGGCTGCAGCAGTTGCAATTGGGCGAGAGCGTCTGGTTGTCGAATCATCCCGCTCCGCCAGCCACCATCAAGCGCGAGGAGTTTCCCGGCCCCGAGGGTGTGGCCCGTCTGCTCAAGCAGAATCCCAAGACCCTTCTGATCGTAGATGGCCAACAGCTCCAGGGGCTGGACAGTTGGCCCAAGGTTCCGGGCACCCGTCTGCTCACCTTTGTGGCCCCGGGCGCCATGCCACTCAAGCCCCCGGCGGTTCCGGCGGGGTGCAAACTGTATGCCGTCTCTCAGGCCACGCCCTTTGCCGTCGATCCCACCGTTACGCAGTTTTTTCAGACTGGCACCGCGCTCAATGCCCCGCTGTTCGATTCGCTCAGCTGGGTGGGTTCGCAGTTGTTGGGAGAGACTCGCCAGACCGGCCTGACCTGGCACACCGATCGCAATGGAGAGCTGGAAGCCGCGCGCTGGAATCTACTCGAGGCTCGCAATGGCCATTGGTGTTGGGTGAAGGAGGGAAGCAGTAAATGATCCTCAAGCGCTGGATGCTCAATCTGATTTCCGTCATGCTGGGCTGTTGGATAGGCCTGCTCCTGATCAACTATCTGCTCACCAAGATGGTCGTGCCAAGCCTGGTCCAGTTACTGATTGTTATTCTCAGTTTCACCCTCTCTTTCGTGGCCTCTTACGGCTTGGGCTTGCGCTGGTTCCCACCCAGCGAGGACGAGATGATTCGTCCCGAAATACCCCGCCAACCTTGGGCCTGGTTGCGCCCGCGCGGGGAGGGGTTGCGCTCGGGCTTTCCTCTCAACAAAAGCCACGTTGTCATCGGCCGTGACGTTCGTTGCGATGTGATGGTCAATCACCATTCTGTTTCCCGGCGCCACGCCGAGGTGGTGCGCCTCGCCGAAGGCTACCTTTTTCGGGATATGGGCAGCAAGAACGGCTGTTTCGTAAACGGACAGCGGGTCCAGGAGTACCTTTTGCAGGAGGGTGACGTGATTGCCGTCGGCGATGTGCAACTCAATTTCGAGGCTCCTCGCCGCACCGAAGCCCCCGTCTTGCAGGAAGCCGAACATCTGTCGGTGTCGCAACTGCTTTCTCCCGAAGCCCTGCCGCTCGAGGGCGGCGAAATGCTGGGCAGCGCCGCTCTGCCCGACAGCGAAGAGGGCACCGAGGTGTGGCGCCGTCCTGAATAAGGGTCTCTTTCTTCTCTGGTTGCTGCTGGCCCAATCGGCCTGGTCTCAAGGGGTGGTTTTGCCGCCCTCTAGCGGAATGGCGGCCTGGGGCAGCGAGCGTTATCTGATTGTCCACGATACTAAGGCCGGACGATCGGGCCCGAGGCTGGGCCGCATCTTGACCGGACCTGGCTGCCGCTACCAGGAGCTTACGGTGGATTGGTCCGGGGTGGGCGGCGAGTCCAGCGATCTTGAGTCGATCGGTCCTGTGGAGGGGGCCGAGAATCAGTTTTTGGTGGCCGAATCCAGCTACTATCAGGGCAAGTACGGGCGAGTCTTCTGGTTGGATGCCACCAGTTCCATTCAGCCGGTAGTGACCGGAAAATTTCAGCTTCCTCAGTTGGAGCAAGAGATCGAAGGGATTGCCACCCGCAAACTGGGGCCTGGACGCTGGTTGGTGCTGTTGGGCGGTCGCGGCACTCGCGATGGCGTGTGCCCGGGTCGCATTTACTGGGGAGTGCTCGATGGGGCTACCATGGAAGTAAAATGGAGTGCGGCTGGACTCAAGGGCGAGGAGTTGCAGTTGCCGCGTCCACTCGGGCCTCATGCACGCACCCTCAGCGACATGTATCTCGAGGACAATGGCACTCTGATCGTGTCGGCCTGTGTCGACCCGGGAGATGAAGGCCCATTTCGTTCGCTGATCTACATTGGTGGCCAGGTCAAGCGCGATGAGTCCTATCCCTTTACGCGACCCCGCCAATCGGGCGGAATCTGGTGGGTGGATGGTTGCAAGATCGAGGCTCTGGCCCCTCCCCCTCGACCCGGTTATGGTCCGGCTTATGCCACCGACGACGAGGACCTGGACGGAATCTGGCGTGCCGTGCCTCCCCACAAAGACTGAACCCGGTTAACTCAAGCGATAGTAAGCCATCCAGAGCAGCCCCTTGAGGCCGTCGTGGGGACGGATTTTCTTGCCGGCCGCAAAACTGCGGGCCTGGTAGCGGATGGGCACTTCGGTTATGCCATAGCCGGCCAGCAGGATTTGCGAAGTCAACTCCGCCTCCAACTCAAATCCCCGGGCCTGCAGGCGCAGTTTTTGGGCCACTCGGCGGGTAAATATCTTGTAGCAGGTATAGGCGTCCGTGATTTTGGCGCCATAGAGCAGATTGATGGTGGCCGTCAGGATGCGATTGCCCAGGTTTTGCAGCAACTGCATGCCGCGGTTTTCGCCCAGAAATCGCGATCCAAAGACCACTTCTGTGGATCCCTCCAAGATGGGCTTGAGCAAATCGCCGATCTGCCCGGGATCATACTCCAGGTCGGCGTCCTGGATCATGATAATCTGTCCCCGCGCATACTTCAGCCCCACACGGACCGCGATCCCTTTGCCAAAATTGAGCACCGAGTAGTGAATGCGCACTCGCGGGTCATCGGGCAGTTCCTGCAATACCGAGGTTGTGCCGTCCGTTGAGCCATCATCGACAATGATGATCTCGCGCTCTAGACCGGCCGGCAGCGGCGTGACCATCAGCTGCTTGACGACTTCAGTTACGCTGGAGAGTTCGTTAAAAATCGGCACGATGATGGAGATAAGGTTGTCCTGGTTGGAAGCCTGCATGGATTGGCGATTCCTTCACCGAGGCAGGCCTTCCTGTCAGGCCCCTCAGGCGGGGTCGATGTCGAAGCCGGTCGATTCCATCATCAGGGATTCGTTGACCAGTGCCGTCCACTGATTTTCCAACTCCCCCATAAATTCTTTGAGTTGGTTTAAGTCCAGTTGAGTGTCTTTGGTGGTCCGTCCACGCGCCAGGTGGACCATTTTGGCTGAACAGTTCTGACAGTTGCTGGCTCGCGTGGTCAGATAGTCCAGCATGCGCCGCTTCACCATTTCACCACAGGCGGGGCAGCGCAGACGAAGGTAAACTTCGACGGAAAAAACGCCCTGATGTTTCTTACTAGGCTCCATCGCCCGAAGCGATCAAGTCTTCTTGTTTGTTGGGAGCCTGGTCTTGATGGTCGGCGATGACGATCTCCATGTGGCCCGGCACAAACAAAAAGATGTTGTCGGCTACCTTTTGGCTGTTGCCTTCCATGGCATAAGAGATGCCCGAAAGAAAGTCCACAATGCGGCGAGCCAGTTCCTTGTCGGTCTTGCGCATATTGAGCAGAATACACTTCTTCACCTTGAGAGATTCGGCTATCTCGCGAGCATCCGCGAACGAGGCGGGTTCTAAGACGACAATCTCTTGCTTGCGGGGCGTGGGCAAACCCACCAGATTGGTGCGTCCTCCTCGGGCCAGACCGGGTTGACCGGATCCTGGCGCGGGGGCCGGGGCGGGCGAGGCGGCATTGCGCAGTCCCGGGCGCTGAGCTTCGCGCTCTTCCACCGAGTCTGAGTCGAAGCCGTCAGCCGCGAAGCTGTCTTCTTCCATCGTGAAGAACCTTTTCAGGCTGTCCATTAACTTTGCCACCGTTCCACCTCCGCGCAGCCCGTATAAATAGGACGACCCTAGCCACGCCGGTTTGAACAAATTTCAAAGCGCGCGGGAAGGGACCTTCTCTTTTGGAATAATTTTCAATTCAACTTGTGATCGGGTTTAATCGACGTGCCAACTCTTGCAGGTTGATAAAGTCCACGCTGAGGTCATCCAAAGCTCGCCTTTGAGGCAAGTCGATGTCACTGGCCACCAGCCAGTTCTCACCTTCGGGATACTGGCGCCGAAAAGCGTGCAGATTCTTGCTCGAAAATCCTCCCATCGACCATTTGCACTCGATAGCCAGGGGACCGCCGGAGCGACCAGCTAAAACCAGATCTACCTCGTGCCCCCGTTTGTCCCGCCAATAGTGGATCGCATTGCTCTGCAGGCCAGCCGCGATTTCGTTGAGCACATAGTGCTCCCACAGATCGCCCCAGTCCTCGGGCCGCAGGTCGGTCCAGCCTCGATGATGGCAGACGAAACCGGTGTCAAAGCCGTAGACCTTGGGTGCCGAAATAATCTCGGTGGCACGCTGCGAATGAAAGGGGCGAACCACTGTAACCACGCGGGTTGCCTCCATCACGTCCAGATAATTGGCGACCGTTGTCCGGCTGATTTCACAGGGGCCGGCAAAACGGGAGGCTTCGAAGATACCGCCGCTTTGAGCCAGAAGCAGTTGCAGAAATCGTTGAAAACTCCAACGACGCTCCAGTCTGAAGAGTTCTTGAATGTCTCGGGCCCAGAATGAATCGAGCCATTCCTCGTAGTCGTGCTCATCCATTTGGGGACTCAGGAAATAGGGCGGTAGCCCCCCTCTTTGCAATCGTTCTTTCAGTTGCCCGCTTCCAAAGTCCAGGAGGTCGCGACTCATCATTGGTGTCAGCCAGATTTCGGATTTTCGTCCTGTCAGCGTGTCGCGAAACCGGGCCGAGGCCTGCAGTGTGGAGGAGCCGGTGGCCAGCACCCTGGTCTCGGAAAAATGGTCGGTTGCGATTTTCAGGGTTTCTGACGGATTGGGAAGTCGTTGTATTTCATCCAAAACCACTCGCTGGCCGCGGAGGGCCTCCCAAAAGGCTTCAGGGTCCTCCAGCAAGCGCCGCACTCTCGGGAGCTCGCAGTCGAAATACTCCACATTGTCCAGACTTTGACTCAAGACCGTCTTACCCGTTCGGCGGACGCCGTAGAGCCAGATCAGTGAACGCTTCTTCCAGGAATTCTCTATCCGCTCAAGCCAGTAGCTTCGCAACTTCATGCAATTAGTATTGCATATAGTGCCACTATATGCAAACGTAGTTGCACATAGATCAATCCCTTAGCGAGAGCCGAAAAGAGCGCGCCCGATGCGGATCCAGTTGCTGCCCTCAGCGATGGCGTCTTCAAAGTCATCACTCATGCCCATGGACAACTGGTAGTCGACAAACATCGGCCAGGCCCGCTCTTTCAACTGGTCGCGCAACTGGCGCAACCGGGCAAAGTAGGGGCGCGAGGCCTGGGGAGGGGGCAGAGTCATCAGGCCCACCAGGCGCAAGGCCTGCCAGTTGTGGGCGCTCCAACGCTGCATCTCGGCCATCAGGTCGGCAGGGTCAAGGCCCGATTTGCTGTTCTCCTCGCCCAGTCGTATCTGGACAAAGGCGTTCATGGTCTTGCCAGCGGCCCGAGCCATCTGTTCCAGGCGTTGGGCCAGCGATAGTCGGTCCAAGGAGTGAATGGTGCTAAACAGGGAGACGGCCGTGCGCGCTTTGTTGCTCTGCAAGGGGCCGATCATGTGCCAGTTGGCCTGGGGCAGGCGGGCTACCTTGGACTCGGCTTCCTGCACGTAGTTTTCCCCGAAATCGCGTTGACCGGCCTTAAAAAGCTGCACGATCAAATCCACCGGAAAGGTCTTCGTTACGGCCAGCAGGTGGACTTCTTGCGACGCGCGGGCGGACTTTTGGCAGGCCTGCTCGATGCGTTCCAGGACTTGGTGATAGCGCTCTACAACCATCTCATCAGAGGAGCGTCATCGGCCAGACCCGCCGGAGCGTCCCCGGCCCCGGTCGGCATCAAGGTGGCGGCTTCGACCTCTGAGATCAAACCTGCGTCGATGAGGCGGCTCAGCGACTGCGACATGGTCTGGCTGCCCTCACCGGCGTGACCCTTAGAAACGGTCTGGCTCAACTGCTCCAGATTGCCCTCCGCCAGCAACTGGCTGACGGTGCTGTTGACCAGCAACAACTCGGCAGCGGGCACCAGGCCCTTGCTCTTGTCGGCCCGTGGCAGCAGGCGCAAAGAGACCACCGCCTTGAGGTTGTAAGCCACCTGGCGCAGGTCGCAGAGATGGGGGTGCTGCTGGACAAACCCCAAGATGCGGTCCAGGCCGGAGAGCAGATTGGGGGCGTCCAGTCCGGCCACCACCAGGCGGCCGCTATCACCGGCCGCCAGGGCCGTGAGGGTCGCTTCGGCTTCGCACAAGGGGTCGATGACAAGCGCGTCCGGGTCGTGCTTCAACCCGTCCTGGATGGCCTTGAGCGTATCCTGGAAGTCGGCTCCAAATTCGCGCTGGGTGATCAGGGCTTGCTGGTCTGTGTGCACAATGTGCAGCGGATTCTCCAGGCTGAGAATGTGCATTTTTCGATTGCGATTCAGTTCGTCCACCAGGGCGGCAATGGTCGTGCTTTTACCCGAGCCCAGCGGCCCGGTGACCAGCACCACACCTTGCTTAAGAGCGCCGATAGTGCGCCGCAAAATGGCTGGCAGGCCGAGTTCTTCCAGGGTGGGCATCTGGCTGCGCAACATCTTGAGCGAGGCGCACAGACGATTGCGTTGATAAAATGCGTGACCGCGCAAGCGCAGACCGGGCTGCTCAAAGGTGAAGTCCAGCGAGCGGGCCTGCAGCAAGCGCCGGCGGTCCTCTTTGGAGAGGGCCGAGAAAATCAGTCGTCGACAGTCTTCTTCTCCCAGGCTATGGTTGCCAACCGGCACCAGATCGCCGTGGAGACGAACCATGGGCGTGGATCCGACCTTGATATGCAGATCGGAGGCTTGATTGGACGACATGACGTTGAGAAGATCGCGCAGGCCAAAGCCCAGATCGGTCTTCTCGGGCGCTTCCAGGTCGGCTTCGTTGACGGTTACGGCGGATACCGTAGCGGCCGAGGCTGAGAGTTCAGCGGGAGCTCCTCCTCGCGATTTCTCTTCCAAGGCTTTGACCAGGCGCACGGCCAGATCTACCTTGTCCGAATACTTGTCGGTTTCGTCAGCCAGGGATTTGGAACGCTGCAGCAACTGGTCATAGCGTTCCCCTTGCTGTTGCAACAACGACTCAAGTTGTTCCACACGGCTGACGGCCTGCTGGGCGCGGGCCCCTAACTCACTCTGGTTGGAGAAAGTCTGCTTGAGAGTCTCCATCTCCGCTTTCAGGTCTTGAACGTCGTCCTGGCCCGCCCTGCTGTCCAGGTGTTCGGCCAACTCGGCTACGGTGGCCTCAACGTCTTGTTTGGCGGTGGCTTGTTGGGCGTTGACCTCGGCCCGAACCTCGGCCAGACTGTTCTTAAACTTCGCAGAAAGGTCGGTCAGGGTGGCGTCAAACTCGTGGGTGAGGGTCTCAAATTCTTTGCGAAAATCTTGGGCCAGTTTTTCGTGCTTGCTCTGATCGGCCAGCGAATCACGTAGTTGAGTTGCTTGCGATTCCAGGCCTTGGGTCAGTTCTTCCAGGTGAGTGGTGACGGTGCCGATTTCATCGACCAGGGTCGCTTCTACCGTCTCAAAACGCTGTTGGACCTGCTGGTTGATTTTCTGGACCACCTCTTCCATGCGCGTCAGTACGCCCTCAAGAGGCCCCTTGCCGGCGACATTGGCCAATCGTTCGCCGATTTCGGCGACTCGATCGGTCAGAATCATTTGTGCCTGGCTTACCTGCTCCAGTTGGGAAACAGCAGCACCGGCCGTGTTTTTGATTCCGTCTATTTCCTGGAAGAGTTCGTCGTCGCCGTCGGCGTCTTCTTCAAACTCGCGGGCCAGTTTGTCCAGCTTGGCCCTTACGGCGCGTTGATCCCGTACCGACTCCTGGGTCGAAAGCAGAATGTTCTGCAGTTCTTCCTCGATGGAAGTGACGCGAATATCCAGATCGTCGTCGTCATCCTCCAGGAGACTGTCTTCGCCTTCCGTGCTTTCACCGGGTCTTCTGCGCCTGCGTCTGGCCAATGGGGGCTCCTCAGCTCATTAAAATCCGCTAATGTTTCTGGGCCGAGTGGGTGGTTCCTTTAGACTACTCCAGGGGACCGATTTTTTGTTCGACCTGTTCCACCAACTGCGGCAGCGCCTCGCGGGCGGCCTCCAGTTCTCGATAGGGTGGATGGTCGTCTCCCCAAGGAGGGACATGCTGGCGAAGCACGGTGTGGGCCGTTTCGGTGCCGGGCCCAAAGGTCAAGGGGCGCCGAAAATCCAGGGCCTGAGTGGCGCAAACCCACTCGCAGGCCAGGATCTGCTCGATGTTTTCGACCAGTTTTTCCAGTTTGTAGGCGGCGCTGGGCCCCATGCTCACGTGGTCTTCGTGGCCTGCGGAGGTGGGAATGCTGTCGCTGCTGGCCGGGTGGCAGTAGATTTTGTTTTCGCTGGCCAGGGCGGCGGCTACATACTGCACCAGCATCAAGCCGGAATGAAGCCCTTGATGAGGGGTGAGGAAGGGTGGAAGCTCACTGCTATCGGGATTGAGCAGCCGGTCGCAGCGCCGTTCCGAAATGGTGCCCAGGTACGACAGGCTGATGGCGGCGCTGTCCAGGGCCAGGGCCACCGGAGCCCCGTGAAAGTTGCCTCCACTCAAAATCAGGTCTTCATCGGGAAAGACCAGCGGATTGTCGGTTACCGCGTTGATTTCGCGCTCCAAAATCTGCACACTGAAAGCAATACCGTCGCGACTGGCGCCGTGAACCTGGGGCGCGCAGCGCAGGCTGTAGGGGTCTTGAACCTTGGGACAGCCTTTGTGCGAAGCCACCAGGGCCGAACCTTTCATGCAACGGGTCAGGTTGGCAGCGCTGGCAATTTGCCCGGGATGGGGGCGCACCCTGTGAATCGAGGCGTGGAAAGCGCTATCGGTTCCCAGCAAGGCTTCTACGCTCATGGCCGCGATGATGTCGGCGGCTTTGAGCAAAAGGCGGGCCCGCCCCAGCGCCAGACCGCCCACGGCCGTCATCAGTTGTGTTCCGTTGATGCAGGCCAGCGCTTCTTTGGCTTGAAAAACATAGGGCCTGAGGCCGGCAGCCGCCAGCGCCTCGGAACCCGCCATCAGGACTCCTTGATAGTAGGCCTCGCCTTCCCCCATCAGACACAGAGCCACGTGGGACAAAGGGGCAAGGTCGCCGCTGGCTCCCACCGATCCACGGCTGGGCACATAGGGAATGACTCCACTGTTGTACAGGTCGCACAACGAACGCAGTAGTTGTTGGGTCACGCCCGAGTAGCCGCCCAAAAGCGAGTTGAGACGCAGGGCCATGAGCACCCGCACGGTGCTGGCGGGTAGCGGTTCGCCCGTGCCCGCCGAATGGCTGCGCACCAAGTTGCGCTGCAGTGCCTCCAACTGGTCGGTCGAAATGCGCACCGAGGAGAGCCTGCCAAAGCCGGTATTGACGCCATAGACCACTCGTTCTTCGGCCTGAACTTTTTCTACCAACAGGCGTGAAGGCCGGGTGCGCTGCTCGGTACTGGGGTCAAGTTTCAGGCGGGTCTCAGCTTCGGACAGGTGGGCCAGGTCGGCCAGTTGCAGGGGGCGCTGGGGACAGCCCAGCGTGACCGAGGTCAAAGTTGTCATTTAGATAGGTTTTTCAGTAGCTGCACGCGTTCCTGTTGATAGCCTAGTTGGTCGTAAAACTCGACCGCCCGATGGTTGGCCATGGTTACCCCCAGACCGATCACCTGCATGCCACAGCGCAAAGCAAAAGCCTCGGCTTCCGCCATGAGGGCCTGGCCGATCCCTCGTCCCCAAAAGCCGGGCCGCACCGAGACGTCGTAAATCCAGGCTTGAGCAGTACCGGTCGAAGAATCGCGCTGGTGAGCGACCACGATGATGTGGCCCACCATCTGGCCCTCCTCTTCGGCAACAAATAGGCCGCTGTGCTCCAATTCGTGGATGTCGCGCAGCGACTGAAGATCGTCGCGGCGATAGCGGCGCACTTCGTCGGCACTGATGGAACGGAAGGGCGACACCGAATGAAGCACCATGTCGGTGGCTAACTCGATCATCGCGTCGATATCGTCGAGGGTGGCAGGGCGGACAGTCACGGTTCGGTCAGATGCTCAAAATCAGAAAAGTAGTGAGGATAGGTTTTGGAGACGCAGTCCGGGTTGGCAATGGTCACCCCCAGTGGACTGAATGCCGCCAGCGAGAAGCACATGGCCATGCGGTGATCGTTGTAGGTCTCCACTCGGGCCGCCTTCCACCGGAGAGGCGAGGCCACCCGCAACCCGTCGGGCAGCAATTCGACTTGAGCCCCCAGTTTGCGCAATTCCTGAAAGAGGGCCTGTTGCCGGTCGCACTCCTTGACCCGCCAGTTGCCCACGCCGCGGATTTCGCACGGACCCTCGCAAAACAGCGCAACCATAGCCAGGGTCATGGCAGAGTCGGGAATGTCGTTGAGGTCACGACTGATGCCCCGCAGAGGTTGATCGGGAGAGCGTGACACCTCTACCCAGTCGGCCCCGTAACTGACCGTTGCACCCATCTCTTCGAGCAGTTCGGCAAAGCGAATTTCGCCTTGCACGCTGTGACTGCCCGCTCCGCACACCCGTACCGGGCCATGGCCGATGGCCCCGGCCGCCAAAAAATAGCTGGCCGCGGTGGCATCTCCTTCCACCATCACCTGGCCGGGGCTCGCATACCCTTGCGAATGAATGCGATAGAGTCGGGCGTGTACCCGCTCGACGGTCACCCCGAATTGAGCCATCTGCCCTCGAGTCATTTCGATGTAGGGTTGCGAGACCAGTTCTCCAGTGACTTCCACCGTGCTTGGACCCGACAGCAGAGGGGCGGCCAGCAACAGCGCGCTGACAAATTGGCTGGAGAGACTGGCATCGACTACAGTGTGACCGCCTGGCAGGGCTTTGCCCTGAATGCGCAGGGGCGGAAAGCCGCTTTGGCCCATATATTCGATGTCGGCCCCCCACAGGCGCAGCGCATCCACCAGAGGACCGATGGGTCGCTCGCACATGCGGGGTTCGCCGGTGACCGTAAATTCGCCAGTAATGGCCGACAATAGAGCGGTGAGCGGTCGGATGGCGGTGCCCGCATTGCCCAGGAAGAGATGGACCTGGGATCGTTTCACGCCGCCACCCTCTACCCGGAGAGTCTCGCCCTGCGTTTTTTGGGGGATGCCCAGCTTGTCCAGGGCCTTGCGCAAATAGTGGACGTCGTCAGAGTCCAGCAGGTGATGGATATCGGTGGTCCCGGAAGCCTGCGAGGCCAACAGCAAAATTCGGTTGGAAAGGCTCTTGGATCCGGGCAAAATCACCTGGCCACGGGCCAAGGTCCGAGGGGGAAGGATTAACTCTGGCACGATGGCTGTAGGGCTTCTCTTCGGCTCGCGGCGGTTCCTTGGTTTATGGCCGCCCGTTCGTCTTTTGTCCAGTCCAGGCGGCGCAGGGGCACGGCAAAGGCGTCCACCAACTGTTGCCAGCTTAACCCGGAAAGATAGGCCGGAGGTCGGGCCCCCGGAAAGATGGCCTCGAACAGATCAGCATCGACCCCCACCGGGATAGCGCCATGCTGCAACAAGCGCTGGCCACGGCGCAACTGGGCGCTGCCGATCCACTTTTGTCCATCCAGACAGATTTCGCCGCGTTGGGCCAACTGGTAGCAGGAGGGACTGGCCAGGGTTTTGGTGTCGAGGTCGCTCTGGCTCACTCGCGGCTGGATTTTTCGTAGAGTTTGCAGCCACAGGCCGGTCAGGTGGGCGTAGACTTGCTGCAGGCTGCCGCTAAAATCCGGCAAGACGATGGCGTAGGTAATTTCTTGGTGGTGCAGCACCGCTCGTCCGCCGCTAGGACGACGCACCACTTCCACGGGAACGGGCCGGGTCCAGCGTTGGGCATAGCCCAAGGACAGGCAGGGCCGTTCCCAGGCATAGAGGCGCAGCGTGGGCTGTTGGGCGTGGTCGAGCAAGTAGGAATCGGCCGTCATATTCCATTCGCCCCCCGCAGGTGGGTCCACAATCAGGCGCCAGCTCAGCGGCGGCGAGCCTTGCGCATGACGATTCGGGTGCCGCGTCCGATTTGCGAGTCGATCTCGACCCGGTCCATCAAGTTTCGCATCAAAAAGATGCCGCGACCATCTTCCGAGAACATGTCCGGGGGCAGGTCACCTTTGCCGGTGGGGTCAAAGCCCGTCCCGTAGTCGCGAACTTCCACGCGAAATTCGTTTTCGGTCATGGCGTATTCTACGTCGATGCCTTTTTCCGAATGACTGTGCTCGATGGAGTTGTCGCACACTTCACCCACGGCGGTAATGATGTCGTAGACTTCTTCCTCGCTAAAGTTGACTCGGCGCGCGATGGCTTCGGCCTGCAGCCGCACAATAGCGGCAAATTCGTTGGAACAGGGGATCTTAAGGCGGATTTCGGAGGCCGATTTGACCACTTCTTCCCACTTGTCCAGGGCCTTCTGCTGCTCTTGCAGCATGGCTGACTGGCTGGTGCGGTAGCTGCTGGATACCCCCAGGAAATAGGCGTCGAAGACCTCGTTGATACGCTTTTCCAGCAAAAAAACCCCGCTGGAATCCAGCTGCGAAGCGGCTTCGCTCAGGCACATCCAGACTTCAAAGCGCATCAACTGCAACCCGCGAATGAGGTCTTCGAAGCCAATGGCCATCTTGACTCGGCGCGCCGCAATGCCTTCGTCAAAGCTGACGATTTCATCGTGGAGCGTGCTGCCTTGCTCGGAGGCATTTTCAGACTGGCCTGACTCCAGCGCCCGGATCAAGAAGTTGGTCAGGCGCCGGACCGTAGCCACCGACTCCTCTTTGGGAACCGAACCAGACTTGTACGATTCCAACTCCGCGAAGCAACGGTCTGAGACCCTGAGCGAGAGGGACTCAATACTTTCCTCCAGCAGTTGGGCGGCGACCTGGTAGGCCTGGGAACGCGAGGTGGCGTCTAGGATGGTCCCTCCTCCCAGCGGAGCACCGGCTTGCGAGCGGCGCGTACCTCATCG
This sequence comes from bacterium, assembly GCA_018780265.1. GTDB lineage: Bacteria > Vulcanimicrobiota > Xenobia > Xenobiales > JADMJV01 > JADMJV01. The sequence continues at coordinate 9,059 of JADMJV010000140.1, read as the reverse complement.
AGGCGGCTGACGGGAGTATTGTGTGGGGCGGAGCGCACCAGTTCCGGATCTTCCTGGGCGATGCGCAGCATGGTATCGGCGAAACGATCCAGCGTTTCCAAAGACTCGGTCTCGGTGGGTTCGATCATCAGCGCTTCTTCCACAATCAGCGGAAAATAGACGGTGGGAGCGTAGTAGCCGTAGTCCAGCAGGCGCTTGGCGATGTCCATGGCCTTGACGTTGCGTTCTTTTTTCATCCCCCTGGCGGTCAGCACAAACTCGTGCATACAGGTGCGGTCATAGGCCACTTCGTAGGCGCCCTTGAGGCGGCTGAGCAGATAATTGGCCGAGAGCACCGCCCCTTCGCCCACCTGTTTGAGACCGGCGGCCCCATGATAGCGAATGTAGGTGTAGGCGCGCACCAGTACCAGGAAATTGCCCCAGAAGGTGCGCACCCGGCCAATGCTGCGTTCGGGGCGGAAAAAGGCAAACCTGCCCTCTTGCTTTTCCACGCGCGGGCTGGGCAGATACTTGACCAGTTCGCCACGGGCTCCGACCGGACCGGCCCCCGGACCGCCGCCTCCGTGGGGGGTTGAGAAGGTCTTGTGCAAATTGAGGTGGACCAGGTCAAAGCCCATGTCCCCCGGACGGGCGTTGCCCAACAGGGCGTTCATGTTCGCTCCGTCGTAATAGAGCAAACCTCCCGCCTTGTGGACGCCGTCGGCGATGGCTTCGATCTGATTTTCAAAGAGGCCCAGCGTGCTGGGGTTGGTCAGCATCAGGCAGGCCAGTTGATCGTTGAGGTGGGGCTGCAGAGCGGTGATTTCCACGTCGCCGTTGGCGTTGGAGGGAATGGTCACCACCTGAAAGCCGGCCAGGGCCGCGCTGGCCGGATTGGTGCCGTGACTGGAGTCAGGCACCACCACGATTTTGCGCTGGCTCTCGCCACGGTCTTGAAAATAGGCGGCCACCATCAGCAGGGCGGTCAACTCTCCCTGAGCGCCAGCAGCCGGTTGCAGGGTGAAAGCGTCCATGCCGATGATCTCGGAGAGGTGATTTTGGAGCAGATACATCAACTCGAGAGCGCCCTGAGAACTCGATTCCGACTGCATGGGATGAAGCCGGGCAAAGCCGGGCAGGCGCGCGGTCACTTCGTTGATGCGCGGGTTATACTTCATGGTGCACGAGCCCAGCGGATACATGGTGGTGTCGATGCCGTAGTTCAAATGCGACAGACGCACAAAATGGCGGGTCACTTCCAGTTCCGACAGTTCCGGCAGGGAAGGCGGTCCTTCGGCCAGGCGCTCGGCCGGAACCGAATCGCGCCAGTTGACGCCCGTCTCGACCGGGGGGGGCATCACGCCGCGACGGCCCGGGGCTGATTTTTCGAAAAGGGTGGGTTCGCAGGTCAGACTCATGAGCGGGTGGCTCCTTCCAGGGGGCGCTGAGCGGCCAGGGCCTGCAGGTCGGTCAGCAACTGGTCGACCGACTCACGACCGTTGGCTTCGGTAAAGCAGAACAGCAGTGCATTGGGGTATTGGGGATACTCTTTGGCCACCGAGTAGCCGCCCACTATTCCCCGCTTTTCCAGATGGTCCAGGGTTTCTTGGGCAGGCATCGGGCATTTCACCAGAATTTCGTGAAAGACCGGCTGCTTTTCCAGGGGCAGGCTGTAGCCAGCCAGTTTGGCCACCTTGTTTTTGAAGTAGTGGGCCAGGTTGGCCGAAGTGTCAGCCACTTCTTTCAGACCCTGTGGACCCAGCAAAGCCAGGTAGACCGTTACGGCCAGGGCGCACAGACCCTGGTTGGTGCAGATGTTGGAGAAAGCCTTATCGCGGCGGATATGTTGTTCGCGGGCTTGCAGGGTGAGGCAAAAGCCTCGCCTTCCTTGGGTGTCTACGGTCATGCCGCAGAGACGGCCGGGGATGCGTCGCATATGCATTTTTTTGCAGGCCACAAAGCCGGCATAAGGGCCACCGTAGGAGAGGGGTAGCCCAATGGGCTGGGCATCGCCGACCACGATTTCGGCCCCGTAGTCGCCCGGTCGCGTCAACACGGCCAGCGAACAGGGGTCGCCCACCGACACCACGGGAATGGCGCCGGCCTGCTTGATCTGGCTGCACAGGGCGGCGCCGTCTTCGATCACTCCCAAAAAGTTGGGTTGCTGAAAGAGGGCACAGGCTACGTCGTCTCCCATTTCCGGAAAATGAGTCTGGCCGTCGTGCAGGGGAGCCTCGACCAACTCGGCGTGAGAAGCGATATAGGTGTGTAGCAGCTCGCGGGTCTGCGGGTGCAGACCCTGCGAAATCAACACTTTCTTGCGACCGCTGATGCTTAGAGCCATAAAGACGGCGTCCACGGCCGCGCAACCGCCGTCGTAGACCGAGGCATTGCATACGTCCGTGGCCGTCAGGCTGCACATCATCGTCTGAAACTCGAAGATGGTCTGCAGCGTGCCCTGACTGACCTCGGGCTGATAGGGAGTGTAGGCGGTCATAAATTCTGACCTGCTGATAATGGTGTCCACCACAGCCGGGACGAAATGGCGGTAAGCGCCCGCTCCCAGAAAACTGGAGCGACTGGGCACCATATTTTTGGCGGCCAGTTCCTCGAGGTGGAGGTGGACGTCGTATTCCGACAACTCTCCCGGTAGGTCCAGGGCTCGGGTCAGGCGGGCCCTGGCCGGTATAGAGTCAAACAGCTGAGAGATGGTTTCCTTGCCGATGGAAGCAAGCATCTTTTGCTGGTCTCCCGGTGTGTGCGGAACGTAATTCATAACTTTAGTGCCCTTCTGTGTGAGCGGCGTAGCCTTTCGCATCCATCAACTGGCCCACGGCCTCTGGATTGGCCACTTTGGCCTTGATCATCCAGCCGCCCCCATAGGGCTCCCGATTGACGGCTTCGGGGTCGAAGCTCTCGGAATCTTGACTGAGGATGACGTTGACTTCAACGACTTCCCCGTCGATGGGAGAATAGAGTTCGGAGACGGTTTTCACCGATTCCACCACGCCGAAACGCTTGCCCGACTCCAACTTGAAGCCGACGGCGGGAAGTTCCACGAAGACGATATCGCCCAATTGGTCCTGGGCGAAGTGGGTGATGCCGATTTCGGCTGTGTCGCCCTGCAGGCGGACCCATTCGTGTTCTTCGGTGTAGCGCAAATTTTCTGGAATCATATCGAAAGAGCTCCTCTCAAGCCCGGCGGACACTGCCCTTCACGAAAGGCAGCCGGGTCACTTTTGCTCTCTCGTGACGCCCCCGAATTTCGACCTCGATCTCGGTCCCCACAGCGCGCAGGGCGGTTTCCACGGAGCCTAAAGCGATCCCTCTCTTCAAGGTTGGGCTGAAAGTACCACTGGTCACCTGGCCAACCTGTCGGCTGTTGTGGTGCAGCGTATAGCCCTCGCGCGGGATGGTTCGCCCTTCCATTTCCAGGCCCACCAGGCAGCGGGCCACGCCCTTTCCCTTGTAGTCTTTAAGAGCGTCGCGACCCACAAAGTCTTTGTCGAGCTTGACCACCCAGCCCAGCGAAGCATCCAGCGGCGTGATCTCTTCGTTCAGTTCGTGCCCGTACAGGGCATAGCCCGACTCCAGGCGCAGTGTGTCGCGGGCCCCCAGGCCGATAGGCTCCACCTCGGGCAGGCTGACCAGCGTCCGCCACACCGAGGCGGCCTCGTTCCAGGGGAGATAAAGCTCAAAGCCGTCCTCTCCGGTATAGCCGGTGCGCGAGATGATGCCGGCCAGGCCGCAGGTCTTGCCCTGGCTGAATCCGTAGTAGGGAATCTTCTCCAGATCCACGTCCACATGGGGCTGCAGCAGTTGCTGAGCCTTGGGCCCCTGAATGGCGATCAGTGAGGTGCGCAGGGACTGGTCGTCCAGGTCCACCCCGGCCACCAGCCTGGACTGCATCCAGGCCACGATCTTCTCCCGGTTGGAGGCGTTCATCACCACCAGCCACTTGTCGGCAAAGCGGTAGATGATCATGTCGTCGAGCACCCGCCCCTGGGCGTTGCACATGCAGCCATACTGAGCCTTGCCCACTTCGATCTTGGTCAGATCGTTGCTGAACAGCCCCTGCAGATAGTCGAGCGCCGACGCGCCACTCACAAACACCTCGCCCATGTGACTCAGGTCAAACAGGCCCGCGCTGCCGCGCACCGCCTCGTGCTCCTTGCGGATGCCGGCGTATTCGATGGGCATCTCCCAGCCGGCAAAGTCGACCATCTTGGCCTTTGCCTCCAGGTGACAATCGTATAGGGCCGTGCGCTGGGGCGTGACTTGAGTGGTGCTCATGCAGTCTCCTCGGGTAAAAGTGAGCATGAATTACCCCACTGCCCGGAGCCTTAAGCCCCCTGTGCCAAATCTATGGGGCGAGCGTCCAGTCATTGCGATCAAGAGTGCCGGGGGCGCTCAGTTGGATGGCTCGACCGCTGCGACGATAGCGAAACTGGCCGTCGGGGCTCAGGTAGTTGCAGGGCCTGTGCCCCACGAGGCCGTCCAGGTAGGACAGGTTTTCGGGGAAGCCTCCCGTTTGGCTGCGGAAGAGATGCAGCGCGGTCAGCACCCGCAGGCCCTCGGTGTAGGTCATAGAGTAACGCATTCTTCGTTCGCTCTCCCAGGTTTCGCGCATCCAGTGCTGGTGGTGTGGCGAGCCGGGGGGGGCACTCGGTTCGGGACCCACTTGAAGGGGCCGCTCCACCAGGGCATGGCGACGGAGCAGGTAGTCGCGACCAAACCGGCTCAGTTCCAGGCGATAGTAGCGGCCCGGCAGCAGGCTCGCCGAGTGCGAGTTCTGGTCCACGATGTCCGCATAACAGTCGTCCATCACTTTTACGATCGAGCCGGGATCGGTGGGATAGCTTTCCAGGGTTGTCAGGATTTTGCCGTACTGCGTGGCAGACAGTGGGTGCTGGTTGAGAATGTTTATGATTTCCCGGGTCTCACTTCCGATGCCTCGGTAATGACCATCGTCCGGCCGAAGGTGGCCATCCGAGCGGATGGACCATCCCATGCAAAGCAGGTAGTCGTGGACGGCCTCCGCCCAGCGTCCGGCCACTTTGTGACCGGACGCTCTCAGTTGCAGGGCGAACGTCAGATGTTCTACATAGAGATACTCGGAACCGAGGTCCTCATAGCCAGGCACACTCAGGCACTGCTCCAGGTGGGCCAGGTTGGGTTGAAGTTGCTGCACCAGTCGCTCCAGGGTCGGCCGGTCGCTCTCCCATGGCACTTCGTCGGCATAGCGCAGATTGCCAGGGATGGGTGCGGCCAGACCCCGGGTCAACTCGGTCTGCACATAGCGGTAGCCATTTTCGGCGGGAGGTACGCTAACATTCAGTCTCTGCTGACTATCAAAGCGGATCTGCACACTCAGAGCGGGTTCGGGTGGCACGGAGGTGACGGTCCAAAACCAGGCCAGCGGTCCTCCCGCCAGCAGAATCGGAAGCAGCGGCCACACCAAGAGGCGTTGACGCAGGAAGGCCTGCCGGTCCGGCGTGATGCGCTGGCGGGCCATCCCGGCCAGCACCAGGCCTGCCGCTACCCCCAGGGGAACCAGGGTCAGACTCGGGCTGGGGATGCATCCCCAGCCCGCGACCCCAGCCAACAGGCCCACGGCCGCGCCCACGAACCAGCGAGCCTGAGTTCCTCGGGTCAATTCCAGCAGGCTGGCCAGCGGACTTCGCACAAGAATCAGCCACAGCCAGATCAGCACGGGCCAGCACCAGTGCTGCGGTTGGGGCCCCAGGCTAAACACCAACACGTCCTCCCAGTCGCTTCCCAGATGGTCTAATTGATCCAGGACCCAAGCCACCCCCAGAACGGTGCTGTCGAGCACGGCCAGGAAAAGGGGGTAGCGGGGCATCAGGCTCCACAGGGCGGCCGGTTCGCCGGCCACGTTCTCCTTGAGCCGATAAAGAGTCCAGCCGGTCAAACCCAGCATGGTGGCGCTCACGGCCACCAGGCAGGTTTTCTCCAGCGCATGGGGCCAAAACCAGCTGCCGGTCAGCCAGACCAGCGTAGCCGTCAGGCCGCTCAGCCAGGGGACAGCCTTCGTGGCCTTTGCCTCCGAGCTGGCCTGAACCAGTCCCAGCAGGGCTCCGGCCACGGCCACCAGGGTCAGACAGGGGCCAGCCAGCATGGCCACTTTCCACGAGGGTAGCACCGCGTAGCCGGGGTATTCGTACATGTTGTCCCATTCCCTCGCTATGGCGGCTGGGGATACGCTCAACAAGGCTGCCAGGGGGAAGAAGGTCAGCATGGCCAGGCTCCAGCCCAAAGGCCGCACACTGGCCTGAAAGGCTTGGGCCGCCTCAAACCAGGGGCGCAGGCTGGCGTCTTGGCCGGGCCTGCGCCAGCCTGCCGCCCGCCTCAGTGCCAGGCCAAACAGCCCGAAGCCAAAAGTGGTAAAGCCGACCCAAAAGAGCCAGGGTTGCTGACGAGTGCCCCAGCACCACAGCAGCACCAACACGGTGGGCAGCACTTTGTAAAAAAAGGCCTGGCCCAACAGGGGGGAAAGCCTCAGGCGAGCCCTGGCCGGCTTTGGGCTGGCGGCCTGCAAGGCCGTGGCTGTCAGTTGTCGACTGGAAACGTCCGCTGTCAAGGGTGGCAGTTGGCGGACGGCAACACCCATGGACTCCCAGGCCTGGTGTTGGTGCTGACAGGCGGGGCATTGCTGCAGATGTTGCTGCATCTGCTCGATTTCATGCGGTTGGGCCTCGCCGTCCAGCCAGGCCGACAAAATCTCGAGCATTTCCAGGCAGGAGTTCATCAGTTCTGCCTCCTTCTCTCAATCAACTGCAGCCGTCTTTGACGCGCGTTACAAATGCGCGAGCGCACCGTGCCGACGGGAATCTCCAATACAGGTGTTGTCTGCGACCTGGGGGACTCCACTGCAATCTTGACGCCCGCCACTCATTCGTGCTGCTCCTCCGAGAACCCAGTTTTGCATGCAGGGAATAGAGTGGAGACGCCTCGGAAAAGTTCAATGATCCAGGAAAAATCTTCCGTGGTTACTTTTCAATGGGGTCCATGTCGTCGAGACGACCTGGTAGGTAATCCAGGTCGGCCAGATCTTTAGGACGGCCAGAAGCAAGTTTATTGGCTCGCAGTTCCATCAGGCCAAGAATCGGCACACTCAGGCCGTCAAGTTCGCCCACCACGCGGCCAATCCAACACGCTTCAAATTGGACCCCAGAAATCTGCGTGGAAATCTCGATACGGTAAGGTGGATAACCCATTCGAATCAAGCTTCGAGAAGGCAGAAACAGATCGGGGTTGAGGTCGCCGGTAGCAAAACCAAAGTCCCGCAGAGCGGCTACAACCAGACTGGCATTGAGCGGGTTGGCTCGCACCCAAACGTCCAGGTCTCCGGTGGGGCGAGGATAGCCGTGGAATGCTACCGCGTACCCGCCGATGACTAAGTATTCAACTTTGTGGTCGTTCAACGACCTCAAGAAATCTTTGAAGTCGGGATGTAACTGGATGGTAGCCATAGGTAAGTCGTCGTAATTCCTCGAGGTGGGCCACGCGCTCCTGCGGGGAGCGGGACCACCAGTACTGGCGATCCGCTTCTTCCGCCTCGGCAAACCCCGAAAAGACCTGTAAGACTCTCTCTACCCGGACCAGGTCGGGCTGTTCTGGCGACATTCTTTCGATTTTAGTCCAGACTGCAAGGAAAGACAACAACCTGGTCACAACCAGGTGATGATTCCCTGACGTAGATCATAGACGACGAGGCTGCCGCGCCGGATGCTACTGAGGGGGCGATATGGTGGCTGACGATTTCTTAAAGCTATTTGGCGACCTGGATCAGGGCGTTATGCTGTTGGACGGCAAAGGCAAAATAGAAGCCGTCAATGCCGCCTATCTGCGCCTGACCGGGCGATGTGAGGCCGACGTCCTGGGCGAGCGGTGCGCCGCGCTGCACCGGTGCTTCGAGTACAGTCCACCGGGAACTGGTGCCGTCGACTGGTTGCGAGGGGGATTTGAACCGGAAGAGGCGGGGCAGTCCCGGGATCTGTGTCAGGGCTGTCCCTTGAAGCGCGGTCTGGTCTGGCAGCCGAGTCTCGTCTGGTTGCGACTTCCAGAACGTACCGAGCCCATTCCCGTCTCGGTCAGCTACTCCCGTTTGTCCGACAGTTCCGGTAGGATCGAGGGCCTGCTGGTTTTCTTTCAGCCCATCCAGGATCTGCACGTGGCGGCCGCAAGGTCATTGGAGGAGTTGTGCCGTCTCGGGCGGGAATTGAGCCTGGCTGCCGAGCTGGAACACGGCATCTTTCCCTACCGTTGGGAGGCCGTTCCGGGACTGGAGTTGGCCGCCATCAGCCTGCCATTGCGTCCTGTCGGCGGAGACCTGGTCGAGGGCTTCCGCTTGAGCGAGGGCTCCGTGATGTATGTGGCTGATTTGAGCGGCAAAAGTCTGCCCGGTGCCGTCCTTTTGCCAACCGTGCGCCAACTCTGTCATCGGGAACTGCGCACTCCGCCCCCGGCTTCGCTGCACCGTTTGAATCGCGCCTTGCTGAAAGCGCTACCGGAGGCGGTGTTTCTAGCGCTGTCCGTGGCCTTCTATGACGGAGCAGAGGTCACGCTGACCAACGCCGGCAACGAGCCGCCCTGGGTGTATCGCCACTCCGAGGCGGTCGGCTATCCGATTCAGGAGTGTCAGGGAATGGTGCTTGGCGTGTGCCACGACGCCAGCTTCGAGTCGGCCACGATCCGCCTCGAGCCCGGCGATCTGGTGGCCATGTGGACCGATGGAGTGGGGGAGTGTCTGGAGAAGTCCGGCCGGGGCCCGGCGGATTGGATCCGGCAAGCGGCCGAATCCCCGTCCGAACGGCTGGAAGAAACTCTGCGCAGGGCCATGATCGATCTGCCCCGTCAGGACGACGCATCCATTCTGGCCTTCCGGCTGCAAGCCTGTTAGGCAATGTACGTCGGCTCAGGCTTGCGTGGCTAGCCGCTGTTGGGCAGTTCCGGGATCTCTGGCATGGGGAGGCTGCTTAATGGGGCCAGTGGACCTATTTCAACATGTTGATCGGGTGGCCAATCCTGGTTGAGTCGGTCCAGATCGGCCTGGAGTT
>JADMJV010000160.1 GCA_018780265.1 bacterium | reverse complement strand
AGGCAGGATGCGTGCATCATGCCTGTCGCTTCGCGCCATGCCTGGCGCACCAAAGTAAAAAGCCCCCGCTTTTGGCGGAGGCCCTCTCTTTTGAAGCGACGAGCCCTCAGCCCAGAGGTGAGAAAACGTCGACGTCGCTGCCTTTCTGGTCGGCCACCTGATAGTCCCAGACCCGCGACTGGCCGTTTTCCCAGCTTACGGTTACCCGCATGGGATTACCCAATGGCACGTTGTCTTTGTTAATCACCAGAGTGGTCTGCTTATTGGGGTTGAAGCGACGCTCGACGTCATTGGGGTTCTCGCCGCCCTGAATCAGAATCTCAGCCACATCGGAATAGGCGCCAGCGGCCGAATCCCAATATCGATGGGCGGTCACTGTAAAGGGCGCGTTGGCCGGCTTAGCCTGCTGCGGATTGGTGTTGATGGCCCCCGTCTGGGCGGCGATCTTGATCAATTCCAGATTAAAGTCGTTGCCAGTGATCCGGCCGGCGTCGCGATTGGCCACCAACTGATCGAGCGCTGGCACCGCCCCACCGCTGTTAGGGATGCCTCCAAAGGCGGGGAGAGTCTGTTTCTGAAATGGGGGCAGAATCGGAGTCTGGACGGGTGGAATAATCCCTGGATTGATAGGAGTCGCTCCGTGAGCACGGGTCGGATTGGCGGCCGCCGAGGCTGTTCTGGCACCAAACAACTGCGCATCGTTGGGCAGATGGGAAAGCAATTGACCCACCCTACCATAATGATCGGGATGTTCCTGACGCAGCATCTGCGAAACCTGGGCCATATCCATCACGTCTTTCGTTTCGCCCGTGCTGTAGGTGCGGAAAAACTTGCCACTGTCTACGTTGTAGCGCAGACTGGGGTCTTGCTGCATCACAAAGTAGGCTCCGATGCGATCAAAGCGCGCCGAATCCTGATTGTTAAGGGGGGCCGGATTGGTCGTGGTGAAAGCTGAAATCTTGTTGGGGTCACCGATCAAGCGCGCTCCCAGGGCCGCTGCCGCCGGACCCGGATCATTGTTGGCATGAGGGATCAACGGATAGCCCACTCGAGCCCGCGGCGCCAGTGGTGTAGCCGCAGGCGGAGTCTCCACCTGAGGCGCAACGCTTACCGGAGGCACGTAAGGGGCCGGTTCTGGCGCCGGGGGCTGGGGCCGCGGAGGATAGACCGGTGGAGGGGTCGGTGCAGGCCGGGGGGGACCGCCGTACCCATAGGGAGTTTGATTTTGCAGAACTGGAGCGGTATAGCTGGGCAGAGCCTGCTGGTAGTAAGGCGCTGGCTGACTGGGGTAGCTCCAGCCCAAATTGTAGGCCCCGTAGGTGGCGCTGCCACTGGCCTGCAAATGCTGGTAAGTGTTCTGGTAAGACCCGTAGGCCGGCAGTTGCTGGAAGACGGGAACCTGCATCGTCACGTCGACATAACCGCTCTGCTGGGTGCCGTAACTGGCCTGAAGAGCATAAGCAGACGGGGGAGGGCCGTAACTCTGGGTGGCCTGAACCTGGGAACTCTGAGCTTGAAACCGAACCAACTGATCGTTGGCCCACGCGTCAAAGACGTTGTTCTGAGCGGGCGGCGCGCCAGTGCCATAAGTGAGCTGTCCCGGATACATACTGGTTGCTGGGGCGGCAAATTGCGCGTTGTAGTTGGTCACCTGACCGTAAGAACTCTGACTGGCCTGATAAGTGCTGGAGATCTGAGTATTGTTGGCATTAAATCGAGCCAGTGCGTCATTGGCCCAGGCGTCAAATTGAGAATTGCGCTGGGCGTCCTGAGGCGTAGGGGTATAGCCGTAGGCTTGCTGAGTCACGTACTGGCTGGCGGCGCCGTATTGTGTGGACCCGTAAGCCGCGGAGGGAACATAGTTGGGGACGGAGGGCTGGCCATAGTTGGCAAATATGGGAGGACTGGCATACGCGGACGACATTCCATAGCTGCCTGCTGCGCCGTAACTGGACGCTCCGTAGGCGCCGGCAGTCCCATACACCGGGCCAGTAGCCGGAAAGCCTTGACCCCCAAAAGGCGCCAAAGCAAGTGGCGGCTGAGCCCCACCCGTGGCCCACTGGTGCCAGGACTGAAACTCCGCGGGGCCGGTCTGCAAGCGGGGGTCGTTGCCGTAGGCGTAGGTGAGGCCGTTGCTCGAAGTTGCGCTGCCGGAGTAGCTGCCAAAAGAGCTGGTGATGTTACCCACCCCATTGCCTGAACTGACGTTGGTGAAATTCAGGTCCGGTATCGAGGTCCGGTTTCCGAGGAAAGACTGGGTGGTCAGCTGGCTGGTCAGGGTGCTGAGAAGGCCAAAGCCGAGAAGCGGGAGGGCTCCACCCCCAAAACCGCCACCGAGTCCCCCGAGTGATGGTAAGCCTGCTAATGCACCGAGCATGTTGCGTCCTCCGATAATGGTAACAGTGTATATACTCTTCTAATCAGTATAGGCACAGTGCTTCAATTTGTTGTTACAAACTTGTTTCCTGGGTTACCGTATTGTAAAACCTTAACCGACGTTTGCGAGATTTTCTCAAAATTTAAGGACAGGAGATCTGAACGATGCGAAGAACAGGGTGCGGCTTTGCCACAGGCGTGGCTGCATCAACAGAGACTTTCTAGGAGTATTACAATGAAAACATCACGTCGGCTCGTGGCGAGCGCGTTGTCAATGGGGTTGGGACTGACTCTCTGGGGTTGCAGTACCGCTACGATTTCCTTGACCGGGGAGCAACCGGTTCCAAACGGTTTTCCCAATACCGCGGTGGGTGTGGTCAACCCCCAATTCGATCCTACCGCGGGAAACCCCGCTCTGTTGCCTCTGCCCAATGATCTGTTGCGCAATCCAGGCACAGTTGATCCGACTAAAGCCGGTCTGGTCGACCAGTTCCCCAGTACCCCTCAATTTAACGCTGAGCCCTTTGCGTCGCTTAAAACCATGCGCGGCTTCTCCACCTGCGGCAATGTGCTGATTCCGTTTACCGGCCGCATTGACGCCAACAGTGTCAATAGCCAGACCATCTTGATGGTAGAGGGAGCAGCCTCCAACGCCCCAGCAGGTACTCAGGGCACCAATGCGACCATTCCGTGCAATCTGAGCGTGGTCAATCCGGAACAGGGCGGCGTAGGAAACTCCACCATCGTGATGCAGCCTATCCGGCCGCTCAAGCCCTTCACGAATTACTTTGTAGTCATCACCAACAATATTCAGGCCGGCGGTCGCGGCATTGGCAGCAATTCTTTCACCCAGACCACCAAAGTTCGTGACCCGCTGATCACACCTGCGGGCAACTTCATTTTCCCCGTACCCGACGGCAGCGCAACCGCATTAGAACCGTTGCGCCTGTTCTATCAACCCATCTGGCAGCGGGCCGAGTCAATTTTGGGCATAGACCGGAGCGAAATCGCCATGACCTTCCGCTTCGGCACTCAACCTCTATTTGCAGCCCTGCCAACCTTGAGGGGCACGGCCAATGCCCAAAACCGTAATCTGGTGGTAGTGCCGGGAACCACGCCTGTAACCCTGGCTCCGGCGGCGGTTCCGCCCTTCCCCAGCCCTCCATTTTTCCCCACCGTAGCAGCATTCTATACGGCCAACGGTCTGGGCGCGGTCCCCAATGCCAACATCGCGCGTATCACCAATTTCACCTTCTCCACGGTGAACTACATCAGCGCGGGCGCCGCCGCCGATGGAACACCCACGGGCAACTTCCAAGGCAGTGGTCTGCCAGGGGACCCGATCGTGGCTCAGGGCGACAAGAACAAAAATGCACTGCTGTGCATGCCGGTCAGCATGCCTCTGGGCAATCCGCCTCCCGTGATTATCTTCCAGCACGGTTTCACCCGCACCAAAAACGACGTATTTGCTATTGCCGACAGCTTATGCGGTCAAGGCTTCGCGGTGGTTGCCACCGACCTGGTAGGACACGGGGACGACACTCCTCCCACGCCCCCGGGCGTGCTGCCCGTCATCACCAGCGGGGCCAAGTTCCTCAACTTAGCGTTCCTGCGCAACAGTCGCGACAATATCCGCCAATCGGCCGTCAACCTTTACTACCTGGCCAAGCTGATCTCGGCCGGAAAATTGGATACCGACGGAGTGGCTGGTTCGGACGTCAATAGCGCTGCCCAAATCGGTTACCTCGGCCAATCCTTGGGTGGCATTGTAGGAGCTGTTTACACCGCCACGGACCCGCTCAGTCGCAACGCGGTCCTCAACGTAGCCGGTGGCCGCCTCAGCAGTCTGGTGCTCAGTTCCACCAACATCCGTCCAGGTGTAATCGCAGGTCTGGCCGCCCAGGGGGTAGTCGCAGGCAGCGACACGTTCAATCAGTTCTTCCTGATCGCCCAGACCGTTCTGGACGACGCGGACGGTTTCAACTACGCCGCACCGGCTCTAACCGGTGCACTTAAGGGTGGCGCTGGCACTGCCTCGCGCGTTCTACAACAAGAAGCCGTTGGCGACGCAACCGTGCCCAACAGTGCATCCAGGGATTTAGCCAACGCCTTCAGTCAGGTACCGGGCTTCAGTCACGTGCAGCCCATCGTCCAGGCTCTGAGCCTGGTGCCCGCCGTCAGTCCTGGGGTTTTCCCGGCCGGCTTTGCGGGTTCAGGCTTCTTCCAATTTCCTGGCGCGCAGCACGGCTTCTTGTTGGACCCCACCCAGGGCAACACGGCCGCCGTTCGGTTGCAGTCGATCACCTTCCTGGCCAGTGGCCTGGCCGGTATTCCCATCATCGTCAATCCCTTCACCGTCTTCCCCAATCCCAAATTGGATGAGGCCGGAATTCCCTACGTAGAGACCTGGCCGGACCACTTCTAGAGAGCCCAGAAGCCCTGAAAGAGGGTCCGGTCTGCCGGGCCCTCTTTTTCTTTTGGCTGGCAGGGGAGCCTGGGCCGGCAGACGGGAAGAACCTGGGCCTATGGACCAACTCAGCAAGCTCAGCCTCATTGTGATGTTGCTGGTCACTCCTCTGGCTTGGGCCCAACCAGCCCTGCCCAGGGACTTGACCCTTCCCAATCTGGGGGTGGCCAAGCGACTGGTGCGCGAATACTATAGCGATGGAGGCTACAGGGCCGACCTGCAGCGGGTGGTTGAATCAGCTCGCACCTATCTGGAGCGAAATCTGCCCCGCTACGCGCTGCTCAAGCCGGCCCTGGTGCTGGATATCGACGAGACCTCCATCTCCAACCTGGATTACTTCCAAAGATACGACCTGGCCTTTCTGCCCCAGGAATTCAGCGCCTGGCTGGAATTGGGCGAATCACCCGTCATCCCCGAAGTGCTCGACCTCTACCGTTGGAGCCGGGCCCACGGCCTGGCCGTCTTCTTTATTTCGGGGCGCCTGGAGAGGCAACGGGGATCCACCGAGAGCAATCTGCGCAAAGCCGGCTACCTGGACTGGCAAGAGTTGATCTTGAAGCCTGACGGCTCCAATCAACCGTCCAGCACCTTTAAGCCCGAACAACGCAGGCGGATCATCGGCCAGGGTTACTCCATCGTGGCCAACCTGGGCGACCAGGAAAGCGACTTGAGCGGCGGTTATTCAGAGGCCGAATTCAAGCTGCCCAACCCCATTTACTGGATCCCCTGACCAAAGGTCTGATCCACCTCGTGCAGAAGTAAGGCAGGGCCATGATTTCAGATTCTAAAGTCATCTATATGGGCATCGATATCCAAAACGCTTTTGGCAGCCAGGCCAAAAGCGCCAGGTTGGCCACCCTGGCCAGTCAGCCAGAAGGCGATGAAGAGCAGGAAATCCGCAACAACGCTCGCCTGGCCTCGGCCATCTACGCCACTGGTGGCACGGTGATCGTTTCCAAAGACTGGCACAACCCCGTGGGCACAAAAATTGGCGACTTGGTGGACAAGCGGGCCGCCGACGAGTTCGCCATCTACGGAGAGCACGCCACCGAAGCCGATGGGGATTCTGACCTCAATGCACCGCTCGAGTCCGCCCTACAAAGCCTGGAAGCACAGGACGGTCATACTCGTACCATCCTTCCGGTAGACGAACACGAAGTCGCCCGTTTTGGCGACTCGCGACGGATCTTCGAAGTTCACAAAAACGTCTACGACGTCACTCAACGCGAAGTTCTGCTGGACGGCGTGGAACAAGGACCGATGGTTCCCAACCAGGCCTTCCTCACGCTGATCCGCGATCAGGTGGCTGAAGCCAAGGGCCCCGTAACCATGGTCTTGGCCGGTAAAATTGCCGAAGTCTGCGTGCGGGCCGGCGTGCTCAGCCTGTTGGCGGCCATCCCCGGCTTGAAGATGATGGTTCCCGAAGACGCCGTTTCGTCCTTGCCTTCGGAACTGGCTCATAAACTTCAGTTAGCCGACAAAAGTCAAGTTCTGCAACTATTGCGCAGCCACGGAGTGGATATCGTCAAGACCCAACAGGTCCTGGATTGGTTGGTGCACTAGTTCTTTTCCATCGCCTGGCGCATCTCCCGTAGAAAACGCAAAGTAACTTCCCCAGCCTGTTCGGCGGGCGCCTCCCCGATAGCGCGCAGCAGAGCGCTACCCACAATGACGCCGTCGCTGTGCGAGGCCACGGCCGCCGCCTGGGCCGGCGTAGAGATACCAAAACCTACCAGCACCGGCAAACTCGAGCGTTGTTTCACCCGTTGAATCTGGGCCACAAGGTCGCCGGGGAGATGCTGGCGCGCCCCCGTCACGCCTCGTAGCGAAACCATATAGAGAAATCCGCGGCTGCGTTGGGCCAGCCACTCAATGCGCGAGTCGGGCGTGGTGGGCGCCACCAGGTAGATCAGGTCCAGGTCGGCCTTACGCGCAGCCGCCTCAAAGGGTTCGCCTTCCTCCACCGTGAGGTCGGGAACGATCAAACCCTGGCAGCCGGCCTCCGCCAGTTGCCGCGTCGAGATCTCCAGGCCCCGCGCAAAGAGCGGATTGCAGTAGGTCATGGCGATGGCTGGCAGTCCGCTGCGCTGTGTGGCCAACCGGGTCAGGCGCAGTGCCTCTTCCCAGTTGACGCCAGCCCGCAGGGCAGCCGCCGAAGTTTGCTGGATCATTGGACCATCGGCCACCGGATCGGTAAAAGGGATGCCCACCTCAAAAGCCTGACAACCCGCCTTAGCGGCCGCACAAACGGCCTCCACAAACGCCTCGGCAGTGGGCCAGCCGGCCGTGAAATAGGGCAGCAAGCAGGGGGCCGCCAAACGCAACATCAGGCCAGTCCTCGCAGGCGCAAGACTTCCTCGACATCTTTGTCGCCACGCCCCGAAAGGCACAGCACCCAGGGACCTGCCTCGGGCTGACCGGGCCCCTCGCGAACATACCAGGCCAGGGCGTGAGCGCTCTCCAGAGCCGGCACAATCCCTTCGGTTCGACACAGCAATTCGAAGGCGTCCAACGCCTGGGCATCGGACACCGAGGCATACTCGACCCGACCGCTGGCAAGCCAACTGCTATGCTCCGGGCCGACGCCAGGGTAGTCGAGACCCGCCGAAATCGAGTGAGTATCGGCCACCTGGCCGGACGGGTCTTGTAGCAGATACGTCAAAGCCCCGTGCAAAATCCCCGGCCGACCCAGGCCCAGCGAAGCACAATGCTGACCGGCTTCCATTCCATGACCGCCGGCCTCTACTCCCACCAATCGCACTTCTTTGTGCGGGACAAAGTGGGCAAAGGCTCCGGCCGCATTGGAGCCGCCGCCCACGCAGGCGACCACCAGCCGGGGGACGATCCGCTCTGCAATTTCGTGGCCGATCACGGCCTGAAAATCCCGCACCATCCAGGGGTAGGGATGGGGTCCCACCACCGAACCCAAAATGTAGTGGGCTTCATCCACCTGGCCTACCCAGGCCCGCATGGCTTCATTGGTGGCGTCCTTTAAGGTCCGTGAACCGGATTCGACCGAGACCACTTCGGCGCCGAGAAGACGCATGCGGCTGACATTGAGCGCCTGTCGGCGCACATCTTCAGCCCCCATGTAGACGCGGCACTTCATATTGAGAAGGGCGCAAACGGTGGCTGTGGCCACCCCGTGCTGGCCTGCTCCGGTCTCGGCCAAAATGGTGGATTTTCCCAGCCTTTGAGCCAGCAAAGCCTGGCCCAGGCAGTTATTGATCTTATGACTGCCCGTGTGATTGAGGTCTTCGCGCTTCAGCCAGATCTCCGGGCCGCCCACTTCGGCCTGCAAACGGCGGGCCCGATATAGCGGGGTAGGACGCCCCGAATAGCTGCTCAACAACTCGCCCAGTTGTTGCCAAAAGCTCTTATCCTGGCGAACTTTTACATAGGCTTCGGTCAATTGCTGCAGCGCCAGTACCAGTGTTTCGGGCACGAAGCGCCCGCCAAAATCCCCAAATCGACCACGATCATCAGGCTGCTCCAACTCAGCCGGGGCGGCTGGAACCAGCCTTAACAACAGTGCACTCTCATTGGCCGGGTTTAGCGGGCCTGGCTACCACCCGCACCACCTCTGGACCCTGCGGACTGGTGGTGTAAGTCACCACCACCTGGGCCCCGGTTTTGAGCTCAGGGGGAATCTGACTGCGCTCGGATACTCGAAAGGTCTGTTTTTTGGAGCCTCCGTCCACGGTTAGCTCCTGACTGAATCGGTTGACCAGGGTGCCGCTGAAAAACATGGGCGCGGCCGGCACCGCGGTAGTGGTCGCCTGTCCAGGTCGTGGGTTATTGACCGGCTTCTGAACAGTGCCGGGAGGCGTGGGCCGCGCCCACACCACCCCGAGAGGTAGCAACAGCGTGATGAATACCATGGAAGTTTTCATGTCCGTAGCCTTCGCGGTCAGGGCTTCCAAATCCTCAGGCTACTAAAGAATGCCTGTGCAACGGCCGGCTCGACCCCTTGGGCAGTGAGCCACAAAGCTCGCCGCTCAGACAAAAGCACCAATCGCTCATAACTGATCACTCCACCCTCCCGGCGAATCGTAACCTGCTGCATTGTCTTGCCCTCCACAGAGTAGCTGCGCTGCCCAGCCACTTGCCCCAGCGCTTGTAGACTGGCCTGGAAGTCTTGCAGGGGATGCTCTACTTCCAGTTCTCGGGCACTGAAGCGCGCGCCGTCGGCTGTGTTTCTCCAACCAGCCTCGTCCGAGACAGGAGGCCCCTCCCGCCTCTACGACCATGTACAAAGAGTTACCCGCCCCGTCGAGATAGGACCAACTGCGCGTGCATCCCTTGTTGCGCAGTTCCGGCTCGCCAGGTAAGGCGACCGACCAACTGGCATCGCGCGCTACCAACTGGACGGTCTGAGACCAGGCTGGCCCAAGCCGTAAGCCAACCAGCACAAGCAAGGCCGCAACCCACAAACGCATCCAGAGTGGTTCGCACCATCGGGTAGCCGGGGGGTCTTTCGACCCCCTACTATTTGATAAGAAACCCGAGGAATCGGGCCTGAATCTCATCGAGAGAATGATGCGCCCTCGCAACGTCAGCGAAGCGTATCGTCGAGTGAAGAGCAATGGCGGCGCCCCGGGAATCGACGGCATAACCGTCGAGCAACTGGGGGGTCAGCTTCGACTTGTGCTGCCCCGACTTACGGAACAACTGCTCAACGAAACCTACCACCCGCAACCAGTGCGTACGGTTGAAATACCAAAACCTGGCGGCGGAACCCGCAAACTAGTAGCCTAGCTAGGGAACGACTACAAAACCAAGAGCCCGAGCACAGTCACATACCCGACGATCCAGCGAGAGCAGTCTCAGAGCTGGAACCAGAAGGCTTACCCCCAAAGCTGTTGCCAGATGCACCGCATCCAGGGTGCGCATAGGCTCGACGGGGAACCCCTGCCCGGCCCGGTCCAATACGACGGAGTCAACCTCCACAAGCGTCCATCTGGCCATAGTTTCGCCAAGCCGGGCGCGCAAGTCCCCAGCCTCCAGATCGGTCATGGCCCCCTGAACAACCCTGCGAACCAGAGCTCGGTGACATTCGGCCAAGGTCAACCGCGAGGCGACCACCACAGAGGCGCTCCGCAAGTGCACGTTTACCTCTGGACCCCGTGGCTCATCCAACAGCCACGTCAGGACGGCGCTTGATTCGGCGTAGAGTATCAACAACGATCGTCGCGATCCCAGTCGATCAGTTCTTGCGCTGTTCCAGCGGGATTGCGCACAGGGCGCTCCGGATACAGGTCTGGAGTGTTGGGACCGCCAAGCCGCGCCCTGCCTTGCCTGGCCAACTCCAGCAGCCCAGCTGGCGCCCACTCCGCGCCATTTTTGGGCGGCGCGCCCAACTGAGCCACAACCCGGCCCCGATCCGTTACCAGAATCGTCTCGCCGCAACCCACCCGACGAACATACTCGCTGAGTTTGTTCTTCAGTTCACGGATACCTACAGTGACCATTGTTTTATTGTAGCCACTCGTGGCTACATTTGTCAATTGAGGGTTGCTGCCCCCATGACTCAGACTTGCTGGGTCTTGACGCGCAACAGAAATGGGGCCCCGATTCTTCGGTCGATTCTGGGGAATCAGAATGGCACTTCGACGGCGAGTTGCCCGATTGCAATGAGGACTGAGCAGATCGGACATCAGGGCCAAAAGCGCAGAAGGTGTTCAGCGCATGGCGGGCCAGGGTCGTGTATTGAGCAAAGGCTAACCACTATTCCAGGCGAGCAAACGACGCTAACTGACTGCCGGTTTGTTTGTCTTGGGAAAAGACTTGGCACTGGAGCGCGTGGAACAAGACCCTATAACCAAGCCATTTTAGCTAGAAATTACTATGGGCCTTTCAGTCCCGGGGCCGCCATCGGATGAGTCTATTTAGCGTCGTTTGCTGGTGTGGCCACTATTCATCATGGCTTCACGCAAGATTTGATTGATCCGCGTGAGGTAGCCCGGGCCGCTTCGCTTCAGCCAGTGGAGCACGTCAGCGTCGAGGCGGGCTGAAACGGGGATCTTCTTGGGTCTCCACATGTCGTTGCCACGAGCGGCCGTGGCCCACTGTTCGTCGGTGATTTCGGGAGTACCCGAGAGGTCGATTTCTTCATCGTTTGCACAGGCGCTCTCCAGAGCGGCCTCCTCTTCGGCGGTCAGTGGCTCCCAGGCGGCTTCGAGGGGAGCTTGCGCGACCTCTCGCTTCATGTGCTTACTCATACAGTCTCCGTTCTTTCTCGGTCGCGGGCCGGACCGAGATGATGTGGGTTGTGGTGGATTCATCTCCGGGCCAGTCCCTGAGAGCACAAACCACCACCAGGACGAATTTGCGACCCGTGCTGCTCTGGACGGCACCGATGGCCAGATAACGGGCCTCTCCATCCTCCATACGAGAGAAGACGAAGGCCAACTTCGGATCGGCAGAGACCCTCATTCCCATCTGGAAAGTGACGCCGCGATGCTTCGCGATATTTTTGGAAGCTTTGCTGGGGTCCCAAGCAAATCCGTGAGCCTTTTCCATCCTTGTCAGTATATACGACGCTGTATATACCGACAAGGGGTCACTGCTCAGTGAATTGCGGCACTCCATTCTCAAGTCCCTGGTGGCTCGCAAATGCTTGCAGGCTGAGACGGCAAAACTGCTTGAATCTTGGCCGCTAGACCGCTCAGGATTCTCCGCTTTTGTCGGAGATCCCATTTGTCAGCCCACGGATCGCCCCCGCCTGGAGAGAGTTTTGAACTACATTTTCAGACCCTCTATGCCGCTTAAACACCTGTCCTATGTGGAGACCACCGGCCAGGTACGGTTCTCACCTCCCCGGGCCGCTGATCGGTCTTCGGTGATCTGCGATGCATTTCCCTCTGACCCATTGGGAATGTCTGGCCATGGACTCCGCGGACGCAAGCTTGTCAAACCCCGATAGAACCTAGGTTTCGAAGTTGGGTCTTGACGCGCAACAGAAATGCTCTATGGCAATGAGGCGAGCCCGCTCTTGTCGCCTGGGATTTGGATCACGTTAGGTTGGGAAATATGCTGACCGAGTTCGCTGCACTACGATCGTCGGGGGCCTTTTTTGGGGAACCCTGAGTGGCTGGCCTGGACTTTCGCTATTATTCGCCAATTTCGGCGTGACCGCCCATCCCTTCAGCTGGCAGGGGCCGCCAGTGAGCAGCGAGTTGCCCACCAAGTTTTAAGCGCCGCTCCGGTAGCCCAAGGCGTCGCGTAAGGGACTGGACTTCATTTTCTGCTCGAGCAAAATGTGCGGATCCCAGCGATGCCCCTGGCTGCGCGCTAAGTCCACCAGCCATAGAACCCAATCTTCATAATTGGGTCGGTCCGGCTGGATGGTCCGTTTCCAGGCATCCTGGGACTGCTCGTAAAACCTCTTGAGCTCCAGAGTGTAGGGCTCAAATCGTTGCCATAGGGTCTCGTTCACTACCAGGCGCAAACAGCTGGGGTCGGTGGCCAGCTGGTCATCCGCCAGCAGTAACCAGGGACTGGTCTGAGGATCCCCGTCGAACTCCACAGGCTGAAGCAGTACACCATATTGGATCACCTCGCAGCAGGATGGCAGCGGTCCCAGGCGGACCGCTGCCATGGCGCAGAATTTCTCCACCCCATCGAAATCCAGCCCAGGGTGATCGGAAATTTTACCCATCCATTCCTCTTCAGCGTTTTGTCGCAAGCGAAGTGTGGCCACGGAGGGACCTAACGAGAAGCCTTCATGCCTATCCCGCTGGGGCCAGGTCAATTCTATGAGATGGTGCGCTGAGCGATAGGAAACATCGTTGATTTCCCGGTGTGGGCCTGGCCCGCTGCCAATAGCCCAGTTGCCGTAGGACCAGTCACTATCGAGAGCTTTACCTCCTAATCGCTCCGGAACGACCATGTTTCCGTCTATTTCTAGCTCCAGGGGGGCAAAGCGAGCGCGCTCGCGCAGGCGTTTCAGTAGGTTTGGGGTGGCCCGAATACACTTCTTCCACCAGCTTTGGTTGACAGGAATTATCAGACGAGTTTGGCTCGGAATCGGTTGGAGCTCACGGAGGCCCTCTGGTCCAAACTGCAGGCTGAGGCAGCCGGCCAGCTCGATGCTCATTCCCTGCCCAGGTGGCGCCAGAGAGGCGGCTAATGCCAGGCCCAGCCTCTGACGAGGCACCGACCCCAGGCCAAGAACGGACCATTCTGGCAGCCCAAAGACCTCCTGTTGCGAAGGAAAGTAGCCGTCGTGTTCGATCACAATCTCCGTGGCAGAGGACCTCACCGACAGTCGAGTGGCCTGTGATGCTACGGCCGCCTGCACGATATAGAGCAGGCAATCTTCTTGCTGCAGTAAGTTCTGGCGCATCTTGCGCAGGGCTGTTTTCCAGTCGACGGTAAAATTGCCGCTGGATTCGTAGACCGCTTCATCGCGATAATGTTCCAAGAGAGGGTCACTTCCATTGCGACACGTTGGCGGCGGCCGGGTAACCGGGCGTCAGTTGTTGCCAGGTCAGCGCCAGTCGCTGCAAGTCGGCGGCCAGCCCATCGTCGATCCGTTGGCGGCCAACTGCTCCACCTAGGGGGACGGTCAAAGCTCCCAAATCACCCGCTCCAGTCCCTGCACCACCCGGGCCAATCGCCCAAAGTCGACCTTGTCCGGAGTGTCGCTGGCCAGATGATAGTGGGGATAGCGAAAGGGGGCGGTATCGGTAACCATCACTGCCGGCACCCCGATGTCCCAAAAGGAAGCGTGATCCGACCAGCCCACGCCTTCCAGTGCGCCGGACAAAGCGGCCCCTTCGCTGGGAAAGGAAGCGTGCTTGCGGAATGCGCCCACGCAATAAGACACCAACGGCCCCGATTCAAGGTCGCCCACAAAGGCGATGAAATTTCCCGTCGAGGGATAGGAGAGCGAAAGCGGCAATGGGTATTTCTGCGATCCGGGCTGGTCGGAATAGTAGCCCATCGTTTCCAGACTGAGCATCGAAACGATCTTATCGCCCCTCTTCCGGCAAAACCGGGCATAGACCTGACTGCCCATGGTTGGGCGGGCAAAGTTGGGCGGTTCTTCATTGACAAAGGCCACCAGCCTCAATGTCTTGCGGGGCTTTTGGGCACGCTTCTTCAGTTGACGGGCCAGGGCCAGCAACGAGGCCACGCCCGTGCCGTTGTCGTTGGCGGCCGGGCAGTTGACAGCACTGTCGTAGTGGGCACCCACTACAACCACTTCAGGAGTCAGTCCGACCAGGTCGCACTCCAGATTCGTATACTCCCGGTCTTCGATCTTGTAGGTCTGGGCCCTCACCCTGTAGCCGGCCAATTGCAACTGGTTCCGTATCCAATCGCGGGTTTTCTGCAACTGTGCATAGCGACGTGAATTGCGCTCGCCGATATCGACTGCCAGATAGGTCACATCGGCCCGCAAACCCAGGGCCAGTTTGCTCTGAGCCGCCGTAGCCGCAGGCAAGGGGCCCCTAAAGGATTTGCCAGGCATGTCCCCGCTCAGCAGAACGCGGGGTTTGGCCTGAGCCACACCCACACTCAGCAAAACAGCAAGCCACCAATATTTCATCATGGCAACCGGTTTCTGACAACCACAGCAGCGGTCCTGGGGGGGGCAGCCAGGAGAGCATCCGCTTTGCCAGAAGCCAGCCCCATGTTAATTGTGGTCATGAAAGAGGGGGCATCCGTCAAGCAGATCGGTGGAGTCCTGCATAAAATCGAATCGCAGGGTCTGACTCCTTTCCTGAGCAAGGGCAAAGACATCACCCAGGTCGGCTGCATGATCAAGGGCGATCCACACCAGATCGAAGAGCAGTTGCTGGTCCTTGACGGCGTCGAGCGCACCTTTGCCTCCAGTCGCCCTTTCCGACTGGCCAGTCGAGAGTTTCATCCAGAAAACTCGATCGTCCACGTCAGCGGCATCCCGGTGGGGGGTGAGCGACTGATTATTATGGCCGGGCCTTGTGCCGTAGAATCGCACGAACAATTGCAGACCGTGGGCAAGCTCCTGGTAGAACTGGGCGTTCCCATGATCCGAGGCGGTGCCTTTAAGCCGCGCTCCTCTCCTTACAGTTTTCAGGGCCTTGGCGAACAGGGCCTGGAGTTGCTGCAAGAGGTGCGCAACCGCACCGGTCTCAAGGTGGTTACTGAATGTCTCAAGCCGCAAGACGTAGAACTGGTGGGTCGCTATGCCGATCTCATCCAGGTGGGCGCCCGCAATATGCAAAATTTCGCTCTGCTGCAAGAATTGGGGCGTTGTCGCGTGCCCATCTTGCTCAAGCGCGGCATGATGAACAGTCTGGAAGAGTTTTTGATGTCTGCCGAGTACATTCTGGCCAACGGCAACCAGCAGGTCATCATGTGTGAGAGGGGTATTCGCACCTTCGAAACCATGACACGCAACACTCTGGACATCAGTGCCGTTCCGGTGCTGAGGCGGCTGACCCATCTGCCCATCATCATCGACCCGTCCCACGCCGCTGGCGACCGCGAACTGGTGCCGGCCCTCTCCCTGGCGGCCGTGGCCGCGGGGGCTGACGGTCTGATCATCGAAATCCACCCCGATCCTGACAAGGCCTGGTCTGATGGACCCCAATGCCTGAATTTTCCAGGTTTCCGCAGCCTGATGACTCAGCTTTCCGCAGTGGCCCAGGCGGTGGGGCGGACACTCTAGTGGATAGCCCAAACTACTTTCACGGCTATTCTCCCCTGACCATTCGCTGGGCCCTGGACGCTCACGCCGGACTCAAGGCGGTGTGGGCTTTCATGGGCGGTTCACCGATAGCCTACCCGGAAAAATGGGAGCCTTATCGGGGGGTTTTGCATAGCCCTGGCAGCTTTACCATGGGCATCAGCACAGCCCTGGGCAAAACCGGCGCCAGCCGGGTAATTCACGCTTTCTTTGGCGAAGGCGATCAGGACGGAGCGGTCACGGTAGGCGAGGAGCAGCCCTGGGAACTCAGCACTCACCCACCTGGCTGCGGCACTCCCTGGAAGCCAGCCTCGTTGGCTATGTGGGGGGGATTCGCCTGGCCCGGAGCCGAGGCCGGCAGCCCCTGGCCCGATCCTCCTGGCCTGTGGGCCCCTTGGGGCGATCCTGGCCTGTCCGGACTGCCCCGACCCCAGCCGCGCAGCACCGATCCCCTGGAAAAAGTGGTTCCGCCCACGCTGGCCATGCCCGTAGAAGAAGCCGGTATTTTGGGCTGGGTGGCCCCCCTGGGTGTGCCCTCCGCCTGCCTGCCCAAGAGGATGGGCTGATGCAGATCGAAGCCAGTCTCGCCCAGGCCCGCCAGTGGGTTTCCGAAGGTCTGTTGGCCCAGGCTCAGGAGATGCTGGAAAGCCTGCGTCGTCAATTTGAGCAAGCAGCGCCTGCGCCAGCCCTGGTGCTCGATTTGTGGCGTGGCCTCTTAACCGTAGCTCAGGCGCGCAGCGATGACCGGGCCGTGCAGGAAGCGGTGCCCAAGCTGCTGCAGGCCGGCCGCGAACAGTTCGATTTTGACTCCGAGCAGATGGGGGCCTTACTCCACCATGCAGGGCAGGCGTTAGCGGCCATCGGGGCCGGTTCCGACGCCGAAACCTTCTTTACTCAAGCCTATCGACGTCTGCCTGAGACGCCCCAGGCCAAGTTTGATTACGCCTGCCAGCTTGCCTATTTCTATGCCAGCTACAACCATCTTGATCACGCTCTGCGCTGGGGCCGCGACGCCCAGGCCCGCGCCTCAAACAGCACCCAAAAGATGTTGGCCGAGCGCTGCGTGGCAGCCCTTCTCGATGCCCAGGGTAAATCGCTGGAGGCGGCCGGGTTCCGCCAACAGGCCCAAAATACCCTCAGCGACCAAAATCCCGCCTGGCTGCTGGTCGACCAGGCTCGCGGTCAGCGTCGTTTGGGGCTGGCCAGCCGGGCCGACAGCCTCTACCGTGAAGCCGTGCGGCTCCTTCCAGACAGCGACAAAGCCCGTATCTACCGTGAACTGGCTCTGAACCTTCTCAGCCGGCGCGATCTGGCCGGGGCCGAGGCGGCCCTGGTGGAGGGAATGCAGTGGGTCAACCCGGTCAGCTTCGAAGGTCAGTTGTTGCGGGCCGAGCAGGCTCGATTGTGGCAATATCAAGGAAGGTTCAACGAAGCCGAACAGGTCATTGTCGAAGTTCTGGCCAGTTGGACCGAGCGCTTCCTGGCCCACCATCCACTTTGTCTGCGACTGCGCGAGGTGCTGGTGGAGCTGGCCATTTTGCGCCGAGATTACCTGCAGGGACTGCAAAAGGCCTCGGAGATTTTGCAAACGGCTTCAGCCGCCTACGGCTCCGAGCATCCCAGCGTGGCCCGCGCCCTTTACTGGATGTCGCAAGTGTGGGTGCACGAGGGCGAGCGGGAGAACGCCAAGCAGGCCCTGACCCAGGCTCAAATGATCTGGGACGAGTGGGCCGACTTCGCCGAAGTCGAACGAGCCCTGATCCACTTTGGATTAGGCTTGATTCAAGCCGACGAGTTGGAGTTTTATAAAGCCGAGGAAGAGGTGCGCAAAGCCTGCGAACTGGTCGAGCAGAGAAGTCTGGGCGAAAATGCCACGGTGTTGGGCCATTTTCTGGCCGCCCTGGGGGATATTCACCGGGTTACGGGACGTGACCGCCAATCCCAAGAGGCCGCTCAACGCTCCCAAGAGTTGCTGCGACCCCGCAAGTAAGCTATATTTGAACCCATGGCACCGCAAGGACTGCAGACGGTTTACGCCTCTAGCTGGGCTTCCCCCATACCCCTGCCCTTCTGGCTCACGTCCACCTCAAAACGCAACAGCAAGGTGCGCCTCCACGGTCTCCTCGACGCCATTTACCTGGAACACGGCCGTCTGGTGGTCCAGGCGGGTGAAGACGACTTGATTTGGGTTTTCGTCGATAGCGATACTCGCTTTGTGGCCGTTACACCGGAGGCTCTGGCAGTGGGCCAAAAACTGCAGGTGGACGGTGTTCTCCAGGCCAATCGCCTGCAGGCCACCCGGGTTCGTCTACTTTAACAGGTCTTTGAGCGCACCCGGCCGGGTAGTCCCGGTCGAACCATCGATCGAGCGGATGTCACTTTGACTCAGATCGATGATCGGCGCAAAGGCCTCGGCATGAAACACCTCACAAAAACTGCGCGCCGCATCCTGGCTTTGACTGCGCGGTTGCCCCTTGAAAGACCCCGCCAAAGTGCCGTCAGGACTGACCAGTTCACCCTCCACCTGAGCCACGTCGCCGCGCAACTTGAGCACAAAGGCCCCCTTGGCTCGCAGACAGCGCGGCGAGTTATACAGCCAGTTGCGAGCCTGGTTGGCGGCGCGCCCCCCATCGCTTTCAATCATGATAGGCAGCCCCAACTGGCAGGCTCGTAGCTGGCTGGGATCCGAATCCATCAGTGCCTGCACATAGTGGAGCGCCTCCAACTTCCGACCCTGCTGAGTCAAGGTCTTGGCCAGCACGGCCTGGCAGCGATTGCGTAACTTGACCTCGGCGCCGGGCAGTTGGGCCAGGGCGTCTTCTAAATATTTTTGGGCCTGCTCGGCGTCCCAGTCATGCAG
Source organism: bacterium (assembly GCA_018780265.1). GTDB lineage: Bacteria > Vulcanimicrobiota > Xenobia > Xenobiales > JADMJV01 > JADMJV01. Next base: position 12,934 of record JADMJV010000160.1, on the reverse strand, counting down.
GTAAGCCTCCCCCAAAATCGCCATCAAGTAGGGGCGACGCGCCTCCATCTCGGGCTTCTTACTGGCCAGGCTGCGTTGGGCGGAGGCAATGATGGCCCCCGGACCAAAGCAATCCCAACTGGCCGGGCTCAAACTGGGCTGATCCAGCGCCCGTGCTCCAAAAGGTTGGAGAAACCCGTCGATGCCGGTGTTGCTGGCCACCAAATTGGCCACCTTGTCCCGATCTCGTGAGATCTGGCGCTCCATCTGCAACAGTTTGACCAGGTTGGCGGGGGTCTCTTTCCAACTGCAGTAGCTCAGCTTCTCGCGCAGTCGCTGCAAATTGCGCTGCAGAGCCTGGACATAAAGAAACACCAGGCGAGCCTCCACCAGAGTGGCCGGCGTGGAAATGCTGGAGTTGCGGTCCTGTCGGCGCACCAGTCGCTCCAAAATGGTCAACGCTTCAGCGTCGTAGCCCATCTGTAGCAACACTGACCCGGCGTGAGCATAGCACTCTGCCCACTTGTTCTGCGACACTTGAGCAGAACCGGAAATGCGCCAGGCCTGCATATGCTTGAGCGCTTCCAGAGCTTCGGGCATGCGGCTTTCGGCCGCATAGAGTTCGGCCAAAAACCCCCACGGATCCGAATAAGTGTAGGGATTGAAGTGCTTGGTCGACTCCAGCAGCAACTTCTCACACTCGTCATAGCGCAAAAGATCGCGGCAGGCCTCGCCAGCATTGCACCAGTAGACCGGATCGACATCATAGGAGCCCTGCACCTCGGCTACAATCTTGGCAAAGTAGTCGTAACTCTTCTGCATATTGTCGGACTCGAACTCAATATTGCCCAGATTATTGAGGGCGTGACCCCGGTAAGAGGAGTGGGCAGGGTCGTCGACCAGCTTCAACATCAACTCGCGGGCCTCGTCAAAACGACCCATTTTGAGCATCGGCCAGCCCTTGCGGGCGGTGTGCCTGTCGGCGGGGTATAGCTCATCGTGGAGGTCGATCAGTTGAATGGCCTCCTGATAGTGTTCCAACTGCTGGGCCGCCTCGCCCAGATCCACCAGCAAATTCCCATAGAGAACCTGAGACTCGCTGGCCTGCGGTTTATCAAACTGTTTCTCGACCAGTGCGCGGGCTCGCGAGTAGCAGTAGTAGGCACGAGGAATGCTGCCTTCACCATAGTGATAAATCCGCCCTAAAAGATACAGGGCAGCATAGTTATCCGGCTCGGCTTTGAGCAGCTTTTCGGTCAAATCCCGCGACAGGGCATACTTCTGCTCGTAAAATGCCGAATTAGCCTGACTGTAGGCCGCCGACTCCTCGGGAGGAGCCGCCCACAAGGGGCCACACAGCAGGGCCAGTATCAGCAGTCGCTTCACGGGCGCAGTGTTTTGCGCGACAGTTGGTCCAGCACCGGCGCCATGGCTTCCTTAAGGATCTGAGTCGTCTCACCACTGCCCGGAGCCAACGCCATGCGGTGGCAGAAGACATAAGGCGCCAACCACTGCACATCGTCGTCGCTGACAAAGTCGCGACCCTTCAATAGAGCCGAGGCCTGCAAGGCCGGCGCCATCAACACCAGGCTACGCGTGGAGATGCCTTGCAATACTTGAGGATGAGCTCGCACCGCCCGGGCGATGTCCACCAGGCAGGCGTTGATATCGGGATGCAAATAAACGCCCTGCTGAATGATCGAGCGCGCCTCCACCACCTCGCCCCGGTTTACCGCCGGCAGACTCTCCATCGACTTGGAGGCTCGTTCCTGACGGGTATTGAGCACGGCGATCTCGGCATCGCGCTCGATGTAGTCCATCCGGATCTTAAACAGAAATCGATCCAGTTGAGCCACCGGCAGCGGGTAAGTGCCGGTCAGGTCGAGTGGATTTTGGGTGGCGATCACAAAGAACAGGTCATCCAGTGGATAGCTGACGTTGTCCACGGTGACTTGCTTTTCGGCCATCGCTTCCAGCATGGCCGATTGTACCTTGGGCGAGGTTCGATTGATTTCGTCTCCCAGCACAATATAAGCGAACACGGGGCCGCGCCGAAACTCGAAAGTGGAAGTGGCCGTGTCAAAAATCGACACACCCGTAATATCTGACGGCAGAAGGTCGGGCGTAAACTGAATGCGCCGAAAGCTGGGGATATCGTCGTCGAGCACGTCGTCGATAATGGAATCGCCCAACGCCTTGGCCAGCGTCGTTTTGCCTGAACCAGGATAGTCCTCCAGCAACACGTGCCCATCGGAGAGCAGCGCCACCAGCACCAGATCAATGATACTTTCCCGTCCCTTTACGGCGTGCTTGAGCCGATTTTCCAGTCGTTTCAGCACCTCACGGGGTTTTTCCAAAGCGGTCAAAGGGTTTCTTCCTCCTAGACTATCGGACGCGCAGTCCGCTGGTGGGATCCAGCCAACCCAGAGCGCGGCGCCATCCCTTTTGGGATCGCTTGCGCAGCTGAGCCAGGCAAAGTTTTAAGGTCTGGCGGAGTTCCGCCTCGGCCGGGGGAGGCTGGTTGCCCAGACGAACGCGCAGATGAGCCTGGGCCAAGGGCAGCAAGGCGGGCACTTCCTCTTGCAGCCGACGCGCAAAGGCCTCGCAAGACTCATCGATATGACGGGTGACTCCCTGCTCCGCCAGCACGTCAAGAGCCGCCAGGTAGGCCACCCGGGCCAGCCCTCGTCCGCTCCAAAACCAGGGGCTAAGGCGGCGCCAGACTTTCCACAGAGTCAGCGTCAGCCACACGGCAATCAAGGCCCAGGGAATGGTGCGTGCCACTTCCAGCAATAGTCGTTGCAGCATTTCTTGCAAGTCGATCTGCGGGCGGGTCTCCTCGGGACGACGGTCTTTCTTGTCTTTGCGGGCCATGTCGCCCATCATCTGCTGCAGATTGTTGTCGACCTGCTCGTGCTCAGGCTCCAGATTCTTCTTGGGGGCAATATCCAGGTCTAACCAGCCCGCTCCGTCCAGGTAGATTTCGGGCCAGCTATGCGCGTCGCTGCTGCGGATCAAGAGGCTGCTACCACCTCCCCGCTGCTGGGCATTGACCATATAGCCACTGGAAATGCGCGCCGGGATGCCCGCCGCTCGATAAAGATAGCAAGCCGAATGGCTGGTAAATACGCAGTAACCGATTCGCTGACCGAAGAGAAAGTGACTGACCGGATCCGAAGCGTCAGCCGAGGGCGACTTGAGACTGTAGGTGCAATTCTCATCCAGCCACATTTTGATAGCCACGGCCTTGAAAAAGGCCATGTTGCGTCGCTGCTCGGGCAATTCTGCCAAAATTTTGTCGACCAGTTCATCGTAGCGCCGATCGGCGGGGCCTTCCAGATAGTGAGCCCAGGTTTCGGCGTCCCAACTGGATTGTCCAGGGCTGGCTGGAATTAACTCTGGATAGGTTCCCTTAAAGACCAGGCTGTCCACCTCGTAGGCCTTCTGAAAACGCTCCGGGTCGGGGTTGGGCGTGGCCCAATAGTGCTCGGGATGAATCAGCCCAAAGGGTCGGGGGTGTTGAATCAACAGGGCCACCCGAGTGGACAGGGGTTGAAACAGAGAAGTATCCAGGTCGGGAGCCTGCAAGCCGAGCGGCTCTGCCCTGGCCTTTTCGTCGTGGTAACGGGTAGGGAATCCTTGAGCACTGTCTCGATCAAAGCGATCATCGTTACTGTGCACCAACTTGAGGCCGTTGAACTGGCTGTTGCTGGTCTGGCGAAAGTAATAACTGCCGCTGGGCGGTTGGTAGTCATCGCGAAAAACCACCACAGCTACGGGGCGAGGCTTGGGGGGAGGGCTATCGGCAAAGGAGGGCTCATCCTGTTTTTGCTGGGATTTGGAAGGATCTCCATTAGCTGGCGAGGCCGGGCCCGGCGTCTTGAGGCCGCCCTCAGGCCCCAGTCGATTCTCCTTGCCAGGCTCTTTGCCCATGCCGAACTTCTCAAAAAGTTGCTTGACCCGGCCGCTGGGGGCCGCCAAAAACAGTCCCATCAGCACCAGCAGCAGCAGCGGCACATCCCACCAGGGCCTCTGGTTATTGGGTCGATTGAGAGCCAGCAGTGAGGTGGCCAGCAACGCCAACGAACCTACCGCCAGAAAGAGCGGGGTTGGATCCATGCCCTTGAGCCAGAGCGGGTCGACCAGTTGAAAGGGTCGGTTGATAAATCCGTCCCGGTGGGCTTCCAGGGCCAGGATAAATACGCCCCCGGCGGCCGCCAATTCGACCACCGCCAGCGCGGGAAAACGCCAACTCAAGGTGCGCAAAGCACCCACCAGACAGAAAGCTGCCAGGGCAGCGGCCGAAGCCTGTCGGAGTAAAACCCAGCTATCACTGCCCAATGCGCCAGCCAGCAGGCTGGAACCGTCCAGCAATGCCAGCAGGCCGGAGCCCAACAGCCAGAACAGGGCCAGGCTGATCAGGCTGGCCCGACAGCGAATCTGCCAGCGAGTGCTGGCATACCAGGCCAAAATGGCCGCCCCGGCACCGGCCGCAGCCCACAGTGGAATTCCCCCACGAGGCGTGACCAGCCACTGATTCAGATAAGCCAGGGCTGGCCAAAGCAGCAACAGTCCTATCCAAAAGGAGCGAGGCCGTGGGGTCATGCGCTGCGCCTGGCAAAGGCCTGGAGGTCGCCCAGCAAAGCCCCGTTGCGCCGGTCGACCAGCGTGATCTGACCCGGAAAGCTTCGCCAAAGTTGGGCAGCCCGCCGCAATTGGAGGGTCAAATGCTGAGCTGGCTGGGGGCGAACCAGCCAGTTTTTCCAGCGGCGGGGCTTGCTGTCCGGTTGACCATCGATGGCCAGACACAGTTGCACCGGCACCGGGCTGCGGGCCAGGGCGTCACGAATGGCCTCATCACGTCCGGCCAAGTCCAGCGGTAGCACCACAATCCCCTGCGAATAGCCATCCTGTTGGGCCTTTTGTAAGTAGGCCAGCACCTGGTCGGGCTGCGGCTGCCGACTGGCGGCGGAACGACAAACTCGATCCATGGCCGGCTGTTTTTGGTGGTCCTGTCCGGGAGATCCATCGCAGCCAAAGCGCCACTCTGGCCCTAACATGTCGCCCTCCAGGAGCACCCGGCAAACGGCCGCAGCGGCTTCGTCCCGTGGGCCCGTAACCAGATAGGCGCAGACCTTGGGCCGAGGCGCCAGGGCCCGTTCAGGAACTCGAACCATCAATCGCCGGGTGCGGGCATACACCTTCCACAAAATCGTGCGCGGCGAATCGCCCCGGGTATACTGCCGCATGTCCACCCGGTCACCGGCCGGATCACCGCGCGGGTCGGAGACTTCATCACCGCTGCTCCAGCGCACCAGCAGTGGCTGCTGATGAAGTCTGCCCACCCCAGGAATCACCTGAAATTCTCCCGGCTGAGTGCGCCGAAAGCGAATGCGGGCCAGGCCCAGCAAGTCGGTGACGGTAAACTCCCGTGTGACCGACGGGTAGACCCCCCGGCGATGCATCACAATCTCTTCCTGATCCTGACCGTCCCTACGCACAACTCGGACCTCCGCGCCTGGCTGCAGCCAGGTCCAGTGCAACTGCACAAAGGGAAACCAGCGCCACATCGGGGCCGGGGGGGCCAGCCAGTAGGGCCGCTCGGCCTCAGCGCCATGGGGCAGTCGACTGCGACTCTTGCGCAGGTGCCAGAGCAAGGCCAGGCTGCGTAGCAAAACCATGATCATCAAGACAACCTGCAAAACCAGGTAGCCCGAGCACAATGCCAACAAGACCAGGTCCTGGCTGCCCAAGGCCAGATAGGCCATCACCGGACCAACCAGAAGCAAACAGAGAATTCCCAACCCGCTCAGGGGAATCCAGCCCAACATTGACCACACGGCCCCGCGAACTCTTGGCAACACGGCAGCCTCGTTCGTGGAGCGCGGCGGAAATACTTCCTCGCATGTGATTGACGCTGTTCGGGTCGGCTGCTATACTTTCGGTCGCATAACAGGTCAAAGCAGAAGGATTTATCTTCTCACCCTGCAGCGTTCTTAGCTAGCAGTGGTTACCGCGAAGGCGAACAAGGTATTCCTTGTCGCCCAACTTCAACCCGTTTGAAGTAGCGCAGTAGGTTAGAGCCGATAGGCTCTTTCTGTCTTTGTCCGGGAACAAAGGAGTTGACTTATTTCCAAGGATCTACGCGTTAACCAACAAATTCGAGCCCGAGAAATCCGTGTTATCGATGACCGGGGGGAGCAACTCGGCATCATGGATCCGCGAGACGCACTGCGTCTCGCTCAGGAGCGAGACATGGACCTGGTTGAGGTTTCGCCTCAGACCAAACCGCCCGTCTGTCGCCTGATGGACTATGGCAAGTGGAAGTATGAGGCGGCCAAAAAGAACCGCGAAGCTGCAAAGGTCACTTCGCAGCGAAAGAAAGTCCAGGAAATTCGAGAGGTCAAACTGCGCCCCAAGATTGACGAACACGACTATCAAGTCAAAAGCAAGATGGTTCAACGTTTGTTGAGCGAGGGTGACAAAGTTAAGGTGACCATGATGTTCAGGGGCCGCGAGGTGGTTCACGCGAATATCGCGCTGAAGCTCCTCGAGCGAGTTTTTAACGACTCACTGGAACTTGCCATCATCGAGAACCGACCTCGGCTGGAAGGGCGCAACATGATTATGGTGCTCGCCCCCAAAGCCGGTGCTACAAGTGCTGGACTGGGTCCCAATTTCACGGTGCCAGCAGCTCCAGCCCCGGTGGCTCCGACTCCTACTCCACCTGCCCCAGCTGCCCCAGCGCCGGCCAAAACCGACGCCGGCTAAAATTATCGGTTGCAAGGTTCCCTCGCAACCACGAAAGGAGCGCCCTATGCCAAAGATTCGCACCAGGAAGGCGGTCGCCAAGCGCCTGCGAGTAACCGGCAGTGGCCAGATAAAAAGGATGCGCCAGTTCTCTGGTTGTCATCACATTCGAGAGAAAAAGTCTCCCAAGCGCACCAGGAAGTTCCGGAAGATTGTGCTCGTCCATCCTTCCGACGTCAAGCGGCTGAGACAGCTGGCTCCCTACGTCTTTAGGGGCCGTTAAAAGGAGAAGATAAGTTATGCCCAGAGTAAAACGCGCCAATATTGCGATTAAGAAGCGTCGCAAGTTGATGAAAGCCGTCAAAGGCTTTCGGGGAGCTCGGAGTCGCCGCGTTAATTGCGCCACCGAAGCGCTCAATCACTCCATGGCCTATGCAACCCGCGACCGTCGCACCAAAAAGCGTGAGCTGCGTCGGCTCTGGATTGCTCGTATCAATGCTGGAGCTCGTGAGAATGGCCTGTCCTACAGCCGCCTGATCGCCGGTCTTAAAGCTGCGGGTGTTGAGGTGAATCGCAAGATTCTCTCCGACCTTGCCAGCAGTGATGGAGCAACCTTCACCCAGTTCGCGGAAACCGCCAAGAAAGGCCTCGCCTCCGCTTGACCGGAGGAGAGCCAGACGGCCAGGAAGACCGCCTTGAAGGGCGGTTTTTCTTTTCCCAGCCTTACCAGCAGGTAAGGCTGGGTTTGGATCCGCGCCTACCCGACCTGGTCCTCTCCTCTATCCTCGAAGTGAACTTTGCTCGTCTGGCCGAGCGCGGTATCGTAAATTTCGTTTTCGACGTCGACAACACGCTTTTGCCTCAGTTTTCGCAAAAAGTTGAGCCACCTGTGATTGCTCATCTTCAGAAGGCCCAGAAAGAAGGCTGGATCCGCCGTGCTTGCTTACTCTCCAACGCAATGTTCGGCAGCGAGCGGCAGCTGCGAATGGAGCGGATCGGCAAACAGTTGGGCATCCCCGACTTGTTCGCCGCTGACTTTTGGTCGCGCAAACCCCACCCCGTGGGTTTTTACTGGGCCCTGGAGCGAATGAACTGTACTCCGACCACCACGGCCATTGTGGGTGATCAGGTCTACTCAGACATCGTGGGCGGTAACCGCATGGGACTCTACACCATTCTGGTCAGCCCGCCCGGTCCCGACCACTGGAGCACAGGTCTGGTCTTACGCCGCTGGCGGGAATGGCTGTTGCTTCGCCATTATGGAATTCAAAGACCCAACTGGAGAGAGGCCCCGGACGAGGGCTAGGCGAAAGCCAGGCAAAATCATGCTTTGGAGGTGACCGGGTGAGTCAACGAACGGTAATGTGTGTCAAACTACAAAAGGAACTACCTGCGCTGGAAAGTCCCCCCATCCCAGGGCCCCTGGGCAAGAAGGTCTACGAACAGGTTTCCGCCCAGGCCTGGAAGCTGTTCGAAGAGCATTTCATCATGGTCACCAATGAGAACCGACTCGATCTGATGGACGAAAGCACCAACCAGATCTTTTTTGATCAGATCGACCAGTTTCTTTTTCAGAATACCGCCAAACCCCCCGAAGGCTACGTTCCCGTTCAGAAGAGCGAATAGCCCGGGTGCTCAAGCTCTACACCTCCCAGGTCTAGCCCCTTCGCACATCGCTGCCGGTTGGCGTTGTCGCTGGCTGCCCTGGAACATGAGCGCGTCGAGATCGATTTGAAAGCCATGCCCGACTGGTACAAACACCTTTCGCCCAACCAAAAAGTGCCGCTGCTCTAGCATGACAGCCACAAAATCTGGGAATCAGCCATCATCAACGAACAGGCTCCTCCCCCCTTGTGGAATGCTGCTCCCAATTTTCCAACAACGATGATTTAGGCATGGTTGCATGATCAATTTAGACATGGGAACGAGAAGGCCCCGGATAAGCACTCGTTGAAACACGGGTCAAACACTTTTGGGGGGGTCAATGCGCAAGCATCAAACGTGTGTTCGAAAAAAAGGGGGGGAGTATCTGTATCATACCTCTTGAGTTTGCTACTGGCGGCTTGCTTTGCGACCGGCTGCGGTAGCGGCGGTCTGGACGAAGTCAGCGGCAATGGGTCTCGTCCGTCTCCCCCTTTGGCTGTCTCAAGTGTGCCAAAAGTCGTTCCTCTTGAGCACGCTTTTAACCAGGATGAAGTCAAAGGGCTTGAAGCGCGCTCAGCGGAGACTTTGATTGCTGCTCTCCCTGTCCGCCCACTAGCACTGGCTCAGGCAACGAATCTTCTACCCTTTCGTGCGACGGCAGAATTTGGGGTTCCAGGAACAGGTTTCGCTTTCGCCTTTGTAGACCAGGATGACAGCCACCGGACTCTTTTCGGTAGTGTATTCTCTACCTTTCTAACGCCTTCGAACTTTGGAAGCCATACTTTTGACGGAGACGCGATCCATCCGTATGCCGACATGAGTGGCAATGTTCTCAATGGAAGTCCTGGAAGTCTGGTTGAAGATGGGTTCTCGCTGAGCCTGAACAGTACCGATGGCCGGGGTCCTAGCTATGCGGTCTCATCGATCGAACCACCCACCGGTAGCAACATTACTTTTTACGAAAACACGGTCTACACCGGCACAGGCCCCAACACCTACATTGGGCGAGTGTATGTCTTGGTGGCAGACCTCCCGGGTGGATGGAAGATGGGAGCAGCCCGTTCACGTTACGTTTACTATAGCGTTCCAAGTCGAGAGTATTCCTCCATAAGGATCAACTTTCTACCGCCGCCACCCCGCATGATATCCATCGCCAACATGACATCCACCCCTGGCCTCAATACCACGCTCGATTTTGATATCAGCACCACCAACTCCACCCTCAATCGCTGGTCGGTGGACTTGCAGCAAAACAACACAACCATCAAGAGCTTTTCCCCGACTGTCGATACGCGAGGTCCGGGCATTTCCAGCGGCTCCAACCCGCTTCACGTCAGTCTCCAGTGGGATGGGCGCGACGCCAGCAACAACACGGTGGCCGGCAACTACACCTGGGTAGCCAGCGCCAATACTACCACCTTCGCAAACGGCGGCGCCGTGAACGACGGAATCGACAGTGTCCAGGCCAGGCTGGACGGGACAGCCGGGATCCTTATTGCTTCCGTCAAGCAAATCTCTTCATCCAGCATTGAGTTGCTGGATGTAAAGAACGAAAAAATCAAACTACCGCAATACGACTACGACCAGCGCAAGAAGGATCCCATTGCACTGCCTATCCGAGACGCTTTCCCGGTCCTTAACGTTACGCTGTCAGCGTCGCTCCCTCCCGACGGCGAACCCCAAGCCTATTTTTTCTGGGGCGAGACGGCCAGCAGTGAGATCATTTTTGGGCCCGCCCAACATACCCCTATTAACGGGCTAAACCGCGTGACCTTTCCCGTGAAAGTGACCCAGATAGCCAAACATTCCGTGATTCATTGGTATTACGCTCCAAAGTCGGGTGGAACAATCGGATCCATGGGAACGACCGACTCGCCCATCTACGTTACCCTGGATACTCCAAGAGAACCCCAGCAACGGCCGAGGGTAGACGTGGTGGACTTCGCCGTCCGTCAGGCAGACCAAGACAAGGACGAACTTCCAGTCCTTCAGGACCTGACCGAGGGAATTTACTACCAAAATGGGTTCAAATACCGGGACGATACGGAGGCCCGGCACACCTTCGACACTCCGTTCGGCCAGGAATTCAGAGTCTCGACGATCATCCCTGGGAACCCTAAGTTTGAACCGGAGGGTAGCTGCCAGGACTTTTCTAACCTCTTTCAGGTCTGCGGAGCCGCCCTTGGCGTGAAAGGGATAGCCATAAGAACGATTATCGGAAGCAGGAGAGTAGGGTTGCACATCCTGCCGGTTTTGCCAATCGGACGGGCCGATTGGCTTGAGCAGGATCCTAATGACGAAGACGACTACCTCTCTTTTCATCAGGCGGGCTGGTATTTCGGCAACACCTCTCCGGAAGCCGGTATCGGCACGTTCTATGACCCCACTTACAAAATGAATCGGCCTCAGCCGGAGCTACCCGTCAATTTCGACTCTGAGAGATACAAAAGACTTCTCTTCGACCCCAACCGCGCCGGGCTCTATAGCCCCCAGTTACCGGACATCCCGGTAAAGGTCTATTGAGGAGGCATCCATGAATTACTGGCGTTCTAAGCTATCCACCTTTGTTATCGCTTTGAGCATCTTAACTGTGTGCACTCTCGTTCCCACCTTTGCTCAAGAAGAGCCCCGAGGAAAGAAAATGGCCAACGAAAAAGATGATGACAAAAGATGCAACCCAAACTCAAGCCCTTTGCTCGCGCCCGGCGACGTGCCTGGCTATCATCTTTCTAAGTATGATAGCGAACCGGCCAGAGGTAGGATCATTGAAATCTGGGACAAGCCAGCGCCCGATGGCTCCAATCGAATGGGGGAGATCGCGATCACAGTGATGCCACTGAAGAGTTCGTCAGCCGCTTTCGCTATGGCCGAGAGACTCTTTTACGCGACAACCGATAAAAATCAAAGAAAAATGCTGGCCAAGCCCACTCCTGGCTCTTTCTCTGGCCAGCCGGTCGGCGACTATTGTTGGGCCTACACGGTAGGAATTACCAAACCGAAGCCGCCTAGGACTTGCGGAACCTTGATTGTGGTTCAAGGAAACTATCTATTTAGACTGCAAGTGGCGGGGGGTTTGGAACTCGTCGACACCTTGTTTGTGGAAAAAACTGCACAGGCGCTCGCCAAGCGGTTGAAACGCGGACCAAGACCCCCGGGTTTTGATGATGGCAATCACGGCCATGGGAACGACGATGACCATCACGATGACGACAATCCTGGAAATGGCCATCACTGATGTGGTATTGCGCAACCAACCCGAACGTGCGGCCGCCAACCTGAAGGCGGCCTTTCAAGAATTTACGGGTTCAGGCGATACCGGAGCAGGCATTGAGCTATGCAGAGAATTAGGCACTAGCAAGGATGGTCTGGGCTGCAAGTCGCCCAATAGGAGCAGGACTCGGTCCGGTCTGGGCCGGGCCTTCTTTCGGCGCCGCCGGTCGCGGCCCGTGACCAACCGCCGGAGGCCCAGATGATGGCCAGGTCGGAACAGGAGGATGATGACGAGGACAAGGATGATGAAATCGTCCGCAGGGAGAGGTTTCCCAATCCCAATCCCATCCTGACTGCCGGACTTGCCCCTGGATTTACACTGCAGGAGTCCGAGGTCTTTCGACACTTCTATCGCAAGAAACAACGCCCACGCGACGCTATTCGTGAGACTTGGGTCAAGGGGGCACCGGCGGGGGTCAAAAACGCCACGTTCATCAGGATTACGCTCTATCCGCTGAAGAATCAGTCCCAGGCCCTGAAGACTGGACAAGCACCAACACCTCAGGACATTCATGAAGCCGAACCCCGGCTCATTTTCCGGTCAGCCCATCGGGGACTATTGCTGGGCCTACGTTGTGCGTTTTAGTAACAAGCCCCGTGGCCCGATCAACAACGGTGCATCCCTTTTGGTGATCGAAAAGGATTACCTCTTTAAGCTTCAAGTTGCCGGCGGGGGCGATACCGTGGAGAATTTAGCCAAGGCTCTGGTGCTGCGCCTGAAAACCTGGACAAGGCCCCCGGGCGCCGAGGATGGCAATCATGGCCATGGTAACAACAATGATCGGATTGGGTTCAGCACATCCCCAGAGCGCGCCAGCATCAGGTCACCTACGCAGGCCACTTCGCCAATGCATTGGGCAATCTCAATCCCAAGCAGGACAGCCAGGCGAACCCCGTCGAGGAGTCGACGGAAAAGCCCAGGCCTGGCAAATGGGTCAAGTGGCGCACCCTGATCCTGCGATGCTGGGCCGTCGACCCAGAACTCTGTCCACGTTGCAACAGGGAGATGAAGCGAGCCAGGGCCCTCCTACAGCAGCATGAGTTGCAAAGGCTACTCAAGAATCTGGGGATCGGCCTCTATCCCACGAGGCCCCGCTCACCACCACCTCCCTCGCTCGACCAGGACCTGGCTCAAGAATCGCTGTTCTCGGATTGCGAAAGCCAGATCCCGGCCGAGTGGGACGAATGGGAAGCCGCCTGACCAGGCTCCGGCCCAGCTTTGCTATTGGCCCCGGTCTCCGTTGATAGCCAAATTCCTCACCCAGCACTCACTTTCAGCCGGCAACCTGCC
>JADMJV010000171.1:321-31660 GCA_018780265.1 bacterium | reverse complement strand
TCGAATATGACTTCAGACTCCATTTCGACCAGCTTATTTCAGGACGGGCCCTTAGTTGGGAAGGAGGCAATGGCGGAAGTTAGAACGTGTTAAAGAATATTCAAAATCTTGAACGGGGAGACATTTACCATGCGTCGAGTTCTGGCTGGTGCCCTTACGCTTTTTTGCCTGGCAGCGCCCGGTTGGTCCCAGGGAGCCGAACCTGATACGGCTGCCGCCCCGCGGAGTCGCCAGGAGCAGGAACCAGACGTAGAGTTCTTGGACTCTCGAGATGCTTATTGGGTTACCAAGGCCTTCAACGATACCCTGTATGTCAACGGGGGCGGCAGTATCAACGCCTGCCGTCTTGAGCGAGACCAGTTTCGCAACGACGATATCCTGCGTAAGATTTACAAGCCCTCCAAGGTGGAGGTCAAAACCAGCAGCAAGGATGTGCCCACTCTGAAAATGGGCGGAAAAGACGTCAAGGTCCCCTGAGGCATAAAAAAACACCGCCCGAACGGCGGTGTTTTTTTATGCCTAAAGCGTCCGGCTTAATTTTGTGACATGCCCAGCGCATTCATGTATTGATGCAAGGTCGATTGCTGCTCGATAAGTTCGAGTTGCTCCATTTTGCGCAGTTTGAGAAGTTCTTTCAAGGCGCGCACATCCACGCCCTCGCCTTTGGCCTCCTGGAAGGCTTCCTTTAAGGCGGTGGCAATGCCGCTTTTCTCTTCTTCGAGGGCTTCAATGCGTTGAATAAACTTGGTCAACTGATCCCCCAGTGTCTGGCTGAAGATCTTTTGCTCCTGTTTCACGACTGGACTCCTTTGAAAATAATTCTTGCGAACGTGAATCTGATTCATTGCCTGAGGGTCAGTCCCTCCAGGTTTAGAACAAAGTTTCGAAGGTCACCGCCCCCTCAAAATTCGTAAACGTGCACCGTACGCGGTCCGGCAAAGGTGTCGCTAAAAGATCCCTCGGCCTTGAGGCTCCGACCCTCGCCGCGCACCTTAATCGGGCCGGTCACACCCTGAAAGGTCACCTTGAGGGGAAATCCCCTGGCCTCGGGGGCGCTCAGGGCAAACAGATAATGGCGCCCCTCCAGCACCCGCTCAAAAAGCTGGACCGAGCCCTGGGCGCTCACTCGGGCGGCTGGCTCGGGGGCGGTGAAGACCGCCTCCAGCCCGCGAAACTCGCCGTTGAGGCCGCGCAGATAGTTGACGTGGGCCGGTCGCGCCTTGAGCATCTCGGAGGGGCACAAACCCACCCCGGCGCAGCCCTCGTAAATCGAACGATAACCCCGCCAGCGCAGACCCTCCACGGGCTGATAATAGTAAGCTTCCAATCCGGCCAGCACAGCGCAAGCGTGACCGGATTCGCGAAACGGTCGGGGTTGGGGTACTTCATCGAAACTGGTCTCGACTCCGATCACATCATACAGCGGCATAAAGATTTTCATGGCTTGCTGATGGCCCGGGTGGCCCACCAACCACGACTCGGGGCCATTGATCAGGTGCTGGGGGTCAGCCTCACGCAGCCAGCCCATAGCCTTTTTGACGGCCTGCAAGCGCAACGGCCAGCCCGCGCCCTGCAACTGCATCTCGCCGTCCCCCAATTCGTAGGCGAAAAACTTGGGATTGGCGCGGGCCTCGGCCACTTTTTGCAGCACCTTGTCACGGGGCAGATCGTTGAGGTCCACCGAGGGATATCCAAAAAGTCGGGGCGGATAATTGCCTTCGAAGACCCGGTCGAAATTGGGCGTCCAATATACGGCAAAATAGGGCCTGTCATTGATGCGCAGGTAACCCCTCGGGTCGACCTTGGTAGTGGTGATCCTGGCCGGAAATTGGGGGGGCGGAATTTTCTCCATAAATCCAACCGCCACTGGCGCCGACTGGGCCAGCACCTTGCCGGCCACCTGCAGCCGACTCACCAGGGCCAGGTCGCGGGTGGGCTCATTCCAAGGATGCACCTTACTCTGGCAGCTGCTCAGGGAAAAAGCCAGGGTGCCCCTTCCATCCACAAAATCGGGCAGACTACGGGGTCGCCCCCCCAGGGCCGCAGCTTGAGTTCCCGTCAGCGAACTCAAGGGCCGGCCGCTGCCCAGCAGCTCAATCCGCTCCACTTTGGCCAGCTCCCGACTGGACAAATTGAGGCGCTGGACCACCTCAATCTTCTCGTCCGGATAGGCGAAATACCTATCCACCTCGCACTCCACCAGGGCCGTCGGAGTGCCAAAAGCATAGTCGGCCTGATGAGTGCTGCCCCCCTGCTCCACGCTCAGGTGCAATTTGTATTGCTTGTCTGGCCCCGTGCACAACTTATCCACCCGATAAGGCAAAACCAGCCGCCCGGATCCGGACGCGCTGCTCTCGTGCTGGCCACCGTCGGGCGCCACCAGCTTCAGTCGGGCCCGGGCCGGGCCAGGCAGAGTTAGGGTCAACTGATTGTCGCCGTAAAGCCGTTCGCCCAGGTCCACACCCACCCGGCCATCCAATCCCGCCACGGCGCTACCGGCCACCTGTTTGACCGGCTGTCCCGGGTCGTCGCCGTGCTGATACAACTGGACGTCGTCCCACCACACCGTGCCCACATGGTTCTTGGGCACCCGCTCTCCGTCAAAACCGCGAGCGCACAAAAACAGGCGCACACTGGACAGCGGTTGCTGGGGTGAGAAAAACTTGCGCACACAGATCCAGTCGTAGCTGCCCGAACCGGTCGTCCCCATGTTGTAGAGGGCCGGATTGTTCTCCATATCGTCGCCCACAAAATCGCCTTGGGGCAGCCACTTGCCGTGCTCGTCCTGGGCCATAATCTCCAGCGAGCGCAGCTGATCAGCCCGCACCACTGCGCGCACCTCCAGCGGCTGAGCGCGCTTTTGGGCCAGCTGAATGGGGGCACTGGCCACCGCAAAATTGTCGCCCGGAAAAACCGAAAAGCGCAGCGAGGCCCGGCCACTGTAGTGCACCAACGGGTCGATGACCGCCTGGCCCCGCCACTTTTTGCTGTCCTCGTGAGTCCAGCCGGTGAAGGTGTAATACTCATTGCGCATCCACCGCCACAATTGTGGTGCCGACCAGGCGCCCACCTCAAAGCCCCCATTGGGCACCAGATTGACCTCACTGGCCAGCGGCTTCTCCACCACCGTCACGTCATCAAACCAGGCTCCTCCCGAGGGGGCCTCCACACTCACCACCACAAAATGGACCGGCGGCCCGGGCGAAGGCGTGACCACGATCTCGCGATATTGCCAGTCGTGAGATCCGCCCTCAAAGTCGGCCGAACGGGATTGTTGGGCCGGCGTCCCCAAGGGACTCACCTCCCACTTGGGGCGGTCCTGCATCATGAAGTCCACCTTGAGCCGGGGCGCAGCCGTGGCCCCCTGGGTTTTGCACCAGGCGCCTACCACGATGGGCCGGCGGCGCACCTGTTGGGCCAGCCCGGCGGCCATGGGCAAAAATCCCCCGTAGTGAGCCCCGCCCACCTGCCACCCATTCTGGCCCACCCAGCGCAAGCGTTGAGAGGCCTGACCGGGGACCTGAAAGCGCAGCGACCGCCGGCCCGAATGGGCCACTTCCAGGTCCCAAAATTTGCCCGGGTCGGGCTCGCTCACCGTCCAGTGGTCGACCTTGCCATCCTGATCACCCATGCCGATGTCGCTGGCCTGCAACAGCAGAAAGCGCCGTTGTTCGGCAAAGGAGCGATTGTACCAATCTTCCTCAAAGCCGGGATTGAGCAGCAAATTCAGAGAGGGCGGCGGAGTGGCCGAGTGCTCCACCCAGGCCACCTTCTCCCCCGCCGGAGCAGGCTCGGCCGAAGGGGTGCAACCCAGTAAAGAAAAAGCCAACCAGCCGCAAATCCAACGCATAGACCGTTCCTTCCCGGTTGGTCCAACTCAGCCTGTTAGCAGTCGCCCATCTTCCATCTCGATGATCTGGTCGGCAATGTCCAGAATTCGCGGGTCGTGGGTGACCAACAAGGCCGTGGTGCCCTGTTGGCGAGACAGTCGGCGCATCACTTCCACAACTTCGCGACCCGATTGCTTATCCAGGGCGGCCGTGGGTTCATCGGCCAGGATCAGGCGGGGTTGGGCCGCCAGCGCCCGGGCGATGGCCACCCTCTGCTTTTGACCGCCCGACATATGCTCGGGGTAGTAGTCGAGATGGTCGGCCAGGCCCACCTCGGTAAGAATTTCGTCCACCCGTTGATCGGCGCCGCTACGCAACCAGCGCTCGTGCAACTCCAGAGACAGACGCACGTTCTGACGGGCGGTCAAAAACGTGACCAGATTGTGGGCCTGAAACACGTAACCGATCTGCTTGCGCAGGGTCTGCAAAGCGCCCCGCGAGGCCCCGGCTAACTCCTGACCCAGCACACTCAAACGCCCCTCCTGCACCGATCGCAGGCCGCCCATCAGGGTTAGCAGCGTAGTTTTACCGCATCCGGACGGACCCGAGAGCAGCACTATTTTGCCTTGCTCAATCACCAGATTCAGATCAAAGAGAATCTGCTTGCGCAGGCGACCCTTGCCGTAGCTGTGATTGAGACCGCGAATCTCGACCATCAAAAAATCTCGGCCGGATCGGCCGACACCAGTTTGCGAGCGGCGATGGCCGCCGAAATCAAGCACATGGCGATGGTGCCCAAAAGCACGCCCCAAGCCCGATCGGCGGTCATAAAGATAGGCAACGAAGTGGCCGCCGAAGCCTGTTGATAGAGAAAAAGCGAAAAGGCCAGGCCGGGTCCGTAGCCCAACAGGGCCAAAATCAGACTCTCCTGACCCAGTATCAAGAGCAGAAACCCATTGCTGTAGCCCATCGCTTTCAAGGTAGCGTACTGGGGCAGATGATCGGCGATATCGCTATGCAGCACCTGATAGACAATCACCACCCCCACCATAAAGCCCATGGCCGCACCCATATTAAAAATGAAGCCGATGCCGGTGGAACTGGCCCAGTAATTCTCTTCCAGTTTCTCCAACTGGGCTCGCGTCAACACCCGGGCCGCCGTGCCGATCATGGCCTGTAGCTTGGGCTGAATCTCTTCGGGTTGGCTGCCTGGCTTCAGAAAAAGAAAGCCAAACTCGATCTCGTCACGTCGCGAATCGGTAAAGATCATGCGAAAGGTCTCGTCCGAGGTGACCATGCAGCCATCGGCGGCAAAGGAAGCCCCCAGCGAAAAAAGGCCGGAAACCTGCACACGTTTACGATTGACTTCGGTGAACACAGGACCTTTGGCAAACATCGCCTCGATAGGACCAAACTCCGGTCGGCCCAGTCGGTCGAAGAGCACATTGCCCAAGATTTTCAGCGAGTCTCCCTGGCTTCCCACGGCCCGCAAGGCCGGGTAGCCGGGATCGTAGCCGGCCACCTGAATGCTACGCATCTTCCCCGTCTCAGGATTGCGCCACCCCGTCAGACCCACGTTGACGCCCTGCACCCGCGCTACTTCAGGATAGGCCTGGCAGCGATACATCAATTCACGCTTGAAGCTGAGCGGCTGAATCAAAGTCTCATAGTGGGGATTGACCAGACAAAGGTCTCCGTAAAAACTACGATAGAGAGTGCCACAACTGTAGAAAAGCGCCCCACAAAATCCCAACTGCATAAAAATCAGCAGATTGGCGAACGAAATGCCCAACACAGCCACAAACAGGCGCACCTTCTCCTTGTGCAAAACGTGCCAGGCCAGTTGAGTGCGCGAAAACCACATCAGAGTCCCTCGAAAACGGCCTGAACCTGAAGATTGGTCCAGTTGCTGGCCTGAGGACTGGAGGCAGAGTCCAGGACGATGCGCACCTCTACTACGCGCTGGTCGAACTGCTCCCCGGCCTGTTCGGCAAAAATATTCTGACGCTGGACTTGCTGTCCCAGACGCACCACCCGCCCTTGTAGAGGTTTCGCCAGAGCCGGACTGTTGAGCTGGCAGCGCTGCTGCAGACGCAACCGACCCAGGTCGTTTTGATAAACTTCGGCAATGGCCACCATCTCACCGGTGGCAGCCACGTCTGCCAGTCCCGCCACGGCAATGCGCTCGCCAGCGCGGGTGTGAATACGCAAGACGGTGCCCGACTGCGGCGACAAAATTTGACACTCATCCAGAGCCACCTGAGTGCGCCGCAGGTCCGCCTGGGCCGCCTCGATGTCGGCCTCCGCCAGGGCCACATCGCTGGGGCGCACTTCCTGAATGCGGCGCAGTTCGCCGTTGGCCGAAAGCAGTTGGGCTCGCAGGGTATCGCCGCTGCGGGCCAATTCGCCACGGGCCTGTTGAACCTGACGTTGCATCCCATTCCAGGTCAACTGCCGCTGCTCCACCTCTAAGGCGCTGCACGCTCCCTGCGCATACAGGCTGCGATAACGCTCGTAGTTTCGTCGCGTCAGGCGCTCGTCTGTCTCCAATCGGGCCACCTCGATACGGCGAATCTCCTGCTGCCGCTCCAGCTCGGCCGAGAGGCGCAAAATCTCGCCCCGCTGGCGATCGATTTCGCCCTGCTTGGACCCGGCCAACACCTGGCCCAGTCGGGCCCGAGCCTGGATCACCCGAGTGCGGGCCACTTCCACCTCTTGCTGGGCCCGGGCAGCCCCATCCAGGCGAGCCAATAGCTGCGCCTTACGCACTGGCTGCCCCTCGTTCACATACCACTGCAACACTCGGTCCATCTGGCGGGCGGCTGGCACCTGTACCTTGATCACCTTGCTGGCCGGCTCCAGTCGAGCCAGGGCCGAAACCTGGGGCGGCGCCGATACCACCGGCGTGGCACTGGGCGTGGCCGTCGTTTGCGAATAGACTCGCTGTTGATAGGTCCAGGCCGCCCCCAGCACCAGGGCCGCGCAAACCAACAGTACCCAGGTGCGTACGTTCACTTGGAGTCCGACCCGGCCAGTTGGCTCTGGCCCAGAGCGCGCCGCAAGCGGCATTGGGCGATGCCCAACTCGTAGCGGGCGTAAATACGGTCGCGCAAGGCCCGAGTATAGTTAAGGTCAGCGTCGAGCCGTTCTACTTCGGTGGAGAGACCATTCTCGTAGCGCACCTGGCCGATGCGCTGGGCCTCGCGGGCGGCCTCGCATTGCTTTTGCACATTGAGCCAGGCGCTGTAGCGGGTGCTGACATCGGCCTGCAATTGCTCGACTTCCAGCCGAGCCACTCGTTCCACCTCGCGGGCCTGGGCCTCCAGTTCCTTCAATTCGGCCTCGACCTGCTCGGACCGGGCCGCGCTCTGCCCCTGATCGTAGAGAGGCCAGGACAGCACCAGGCCGGTATTGTATTGCGTGGCGGGAAAGGCCACCACGGCATTGCGTTGCTGTATATCACCCTGAAAGCTGAGCGATGGGGAGTGCTCGGTGCGGGCCGCGTCCAACCGCGACTGAGCCTCATTCAAGGCCAGCGCGGCCACATGCAGATCGGGGCGATTTTGTGCCTGTTCCCAGGTGGCCGGGGGGAAAGGGGCGGGCTCCGGCAGGTCGGCCAACTCGGTCACGCTCTGCTGCAGCAAAGAGTTGAGCGCGCTGCGGCGCACCAGCAACAGGCGCTGGGTTTCGATCAACTCTTGCTGAGCCCGGGAAACCTCGGCGTCAGCCCGCATCACGTCGTAGCGGGGCACGGTGCCCTTCTCAAAGAGGAGCTGAGACTGCTTCAATTGAGCCTGCCGTTGGCTCACTTGCTGCTCGTTGAGGCGAACATTCTCGAGCGCAGACTTGGTAGTCAAAAAGGCCAGTCCGGCCTCCTCTTCTACCTGCAACTGGGTCTCGCGGCTGCGTTCCTGCTGAATCATCACCTGCCACTTGCGAGCCTCCGCCTGACTGGCATAAAAGCCGCCATTCCAGATCAGCTGGGTCAGCCGCAAAGTGGCCAGGTAGTTGTTATTCTGGCTGAAGACAATATTCTGACCGCCCTGATTAAATGTAGCGTTGGGCGTAGTGTAGGTGTAGTTCCCTTCCAGTCCCAGGCGCGGATTCCAGGGGGTCCAGCTCTCGCGCTCAAAGGCCTGACTGCGCTCCACGCGCGCCTCAGCGGCCTGCAAACGAGGCTGAGCCAGCAGACTCAGCCGACATGCCTCCTCCAACGTCAAAGGCGCAGCCCCGGCCCAGGCCGTTAGCAGTGCGGTAAGCATTATCAGACGTGGAATCACCCGAGGGCCTCTTTCTAAATCGAGCGCTTGTTATAAGATAATCCATGGACTATACTTGTCAAGTCATGCCCAAGGTCGTTGATCACCAACTCTACCGCCAGGAGCTTTTAGAAAAAGCCACCC
The DNA here is from genome assembly GCA_018780265.1 of bacterium. Taxonomy (GTDB): domain Bacteria; phylum Vulcanimicrobiota; class Xenobia; order Xenobiales; family JADMJV01; genus JADMJV01. The sequence continues at coordinate 23,427 of JADMJV010000171.1, read as the reverse complement.
CGCTCTTTCTCCGCTATGGATTTGAAGGTCTGACCACGCGCGAACTGGCCCGCCATCTGGCCATTTCCACGGGCACTTTGTATCACTATTTCGCGAGCAAGGACAAGCTTTTCGAGGCCCTGGCCCGACATTGGATGGAGCAAGACATGTCCTGGGTGCGGGCCAGCTTTGAGGCCCTCCCCGACCGCCGCCAGCGCCTGCAGGGCGTGGCCGCCTTTTTAAGCGAGCACCGCGACAAATTCAACACCCAAAATCGCCTGGTGCTGCAATTTTGCCAGTTTCAGCAACAGCGCGGCATCGATATGACTTACTTCTGGAACGAAATCTACGCCAGTTGGGAGAACCTCACCCGCGACACCCTGGAACTGCGCAGCCAGTTTGCCGTGGACCTGATCTGCCAGGTCATCGACGGAGTCTTTCTGCAGTGGATCCAGGGCAGCCAGAGCCCCGACCTCGTCTCTTTCTTCGAACGCCTATCTCACTGGCTACCCATCATCGACCAGGCCGAAAGCCTGTCCACCTAGGCCCAACTCTGCTTTTCAACAAATTCGCGCTGTTCCGGATGGAGCGGGCCGACCTCTTTCTCAGTGAACCGAATTGCTTCCAGGCTGGGCATTCCTCGCCAGACCCTGAAACAAGCCACGAAAGTACCAGTCCGCCCCTTGCCGGCGTGGCAGTGAACAAGCAAGGGCGACTTGCCAGTCAGGCTCAGGAAATGGTCGATCTGATCCCGTGTCGGGGGCTGTCCATCGGGGACGGGGATAAAATGATAGCGGAGACCCCGGGAGCGGCACAGACCTTCGGACAGGTTGGACTCGGCGCGAAGGTTCACCACGCTGAGGCCGGCATAAAGGTGCTCGGACCGAGGCTGGCAACTGCGAAACAGGCCGGGTCCAAACTCAACGGCCTTGTAATAGAGCTCGGCGCGGCGCATTTTGCGATAGGCCTCGGTGGTCGGCGGCGCCTTAAGAACATCGTGAAGCTCAGCCAGAGTCTTGACCGGCAACTCACTCAGCGGGCGGGTCCCCTCCAACACCTGCCGGGCCAGTTCCGCCCGATAGGGGTCGTCGTCAAACCAGGCCCGCACTTCCTTGATCCTCTGCCTTTGCAGAATGCGACTCAGCACAGCACCATTCTAAAACGGCTAGTGCATGCCGGAGATGCTGGCATCGAGTAAGGGCGAGTGAGGTGCCGCCAGAGGCACCAGTTCAGCGTAGGGAACGATCGACTCTACCCCAAAGGCCACGTGAGGAGCCTCGGGGTCATAAAAGGCCACTCCATCTTTGCGCAGATAAAAGCCCAGCCTGGCAGCTGGGTCGAAGGCCTCGCGCGAGGCCGCGTGATCACCAACCAGGCGGGCCAGCTTGGACCACTGATCCTTGGCCACCAATTGAGCCAGGGTTACCTCCTGCTTCTTGCGCAGATCCCAGGTCAGGGTGTCCATGATCTTGCCGGGGTGAGCGCCCACCATCGCTCCCTTGGAGTCCTTGTAAAGCGTCAGCCCTCGACTCACCGCACTGTAGTAGTGCGGGCCGTTGTGACTGACCTCGACAGTCGTCTCCCACTCCACCAGAAAGTCCGGATCTATGAGTCGGCTGCTGGGTGGAAAAAAGCGGGATTTGAAGGCGCGCGCCAGAGCCGGTTGCTTGGGAATGCCCGGGTGCCCCACGCTGGCTCGATTGCCGCGTCCATCGGAATAGAGCCAGGTCTCAGCCGAAGCGGTCACCAGCAGCACCAGCACCAGGGCCATCATCCCGAGCAATTTCTTCATAGCCGGTGCAGTTCGTAGCCGCCCAATGCAATCCTCGGGGGGAGCTTGCCCCCGGGTGCAGAATTTTGCAGGATCATCCACTTGTCCTGGCGTCCAACTCCAACCAGGCGCGGCAACCTGCTGCTGTCAGCCCTGTTCATGGCCGCCTTCCTATTCTTTCTGTCTGTGGCCCTGGTGGTAACCAATCGTGAGGACATCCAGTATACGCTCTTTGTCGATCACAAGATGCGAGCCAATCTGGCGGCCGAAGGTATGCTCGATTACTCGCTGGATATCATGCGCAACAACAGCGATTGGGAAGGTCGTCTGGCCAACTGGCGGCCCAACTTTGCCAGCGGCGCCCAGGGTTCGGTGCAGGCCCGCTTTTGGAGCACCACCCCCATGCCCAACAACCTGTCGCGCTACTCCGTGCCCAAACTCAGCGGAGGCCTGGCCGCTATCGAACTGGTGGCTACGGCCTCGTCGGGCCCCTTTCGCAGCGAACGGCATATGCTCTTGGAAGAGTTTCGCTTTGCCGACAGTGTGCCGACTCAGGGGGGCAAGCCTCACCTGTTCGCCCTGACCGGCAACAACCTGCAAGTGCTCACCCCCAGTTTCAACTGGGAGGCTGTTGGCAATGCTCCCTTTACGCCCATACCCGGCACCTTGAGTGCCGGCGGTGAATCGCTACACTTCCTGGCCGCCGAGCAGGGCACCAAGCCTCCCGAAATCAAGGACTTCAGCAAAATCAAGGTTGGGGAAATCTTTGTGCCGGGCCCCAATCTAACCGGCACGTCCGTCCAAATACCCGTGGGTCACGGCGGCAGCGTATTGGTACTCAAGGGTAGCAAGTTTGAGTGGGAAGCTCTGCCCGACCCCGGAGACCAATTGGGTTCGATAGTCCAGCCCTCGATTATCCCCGAAAACGATTCCTCGGGAGCCACCGGCTGGGACAAGCTGACCCTGGACTGGGATATCGTCGCCAAATCGCCCTCGGAACTAACGGTAGACTACTCCTACTTCAACGGACCACGCATTAACTGGTATTCACTCACCGGCACGCGCGCCGAAGTAATCAACGGCAACTACATCTGTCACGGTATCCACTATTTCTACTCCGGCTTTCGCTTCAAAAACACCCCCACCAGCGACGGAAATGTGGAGTCCAAGGGCAAAGACAACACCCTGTTTCACGAGCCCTGCGTGCTGAAATACAATCTGGCGGAAAAAAAGTGGGCCATCTTGATCGATTTTCTCAAAGTGGGCGACCCACTGGAGGAGCCGACCATCATTTCAGGCACGAGACCCGACCCCAACTCCTTGCTCGTGATGCCCGGGCCACGTGTTTTCTGCAAGCAGGCCTGCGCGGCGGACAACGTCTGGTACGAGGTGCAAAAAGAGCAACTGCAGCTGTCCGCCCTGCCCAAGCGAACTCCCCTATTTGCTCTGGGAGAGGAGATCCTCTACTGCGATCCTCGCCACCCCAATCCACTCTCGCAGCCGCTAACCGCTCTCAATCGACACGACATCGCCCCCTATTTTCCAGAGTTTCTGCCCGTACTCAATCAGTCCGCCCAGTACGATCCCAAAATCGACCTGACCGGCGAACAGGAACCACCGATCCATCTGCACTGGAGTGTGCAAGAAAACACCCTTACCGGCTACTCCAAAGATCTGTTTTGCATCGTCAAACTGGTCTCGGCCATCAACCCTCCCGGGGGCGGCCCACCAACCACGACCGAAGTCTCGACGCTGGCCCATTTCGATGGCAAACGCTGGCAGCTCCTACCTGCCGGCCTGGCCCTGCTGCTGCCCGACAAATCAAGTTTTCGCCGCGAACTGATGCTCAACTACGGAGGCGGCCTGGGACCGGCCGTAACGGCCACCAAGCTGGTGCTGGGGGGCTACCCCTCGGAGAAACCGCTGCTGCGACGCTATGTCCCGGTGGCCCGCTGGGGATCGGGTTAACTACCACTTGCAGGGTGCGTAGTCTTTCAGGAACTGCCCAGAAAAAGGAGGGTCCGGACTGTGCACGCCCAGGGCAATGGGATGATAGATTCGAGCCATGCCGTCGACGATGTCCAGGGGAGCAAAAAAGCCCAATTCTTCTTGTTTGCGCAGCCGCATCGGGGTGGGGTTCTCATCGGTGACCCAGCCCGTGTCCACGCTATTCATGTATATTCGCTCGCGAGCAAAACCCGCCGCACAGGTGTGAGTCATCATATTCAGAGCGGCCTTGGCCATATTGGTGTGGGGATGGTAGACGGTCTTATGGCGAGAGAACTGCCCCTCCATGGCCGAAACATTGACGATAAAACGCCGATCAAAAGGCGACCTCAAAAGCAGGGGCTTGAGCCGGCCGTTGAGCAGAAAGGGAGCGACCGAATTGACGAGTTGGACCTCCAGCATCTCGCGGGCCCCTACCCCCTCGATGGGTAGCAACCAGCTGTTGATGTCGCGAGAATCCACGCGTTCCTCGTGATCATGCATTTCAGCCAGCGGCAGTACGTCGGCCAGACCCAGCGCTGGCAGCATGGATCCCTCTGAGGCGCCCAACGGGGAGGACGATACCACCAGCCGGCGGGCCGCCGCCGTGAGCATCTCCTGAGGGCGCTCTTCTTGAGCCAGCAGTTCCTGATAAAAACCGAGAGGACGCTGTATGGTCTGGGCGGCATTGTGAACCACAATCTCCAGGCTGGCTTCCTGATCCAGCAGGCGGGCCGCAAAAGCCTCGACCGCCGGGAGATTGCGCAAGTCCAGGCCATACAGATGCAAACGCTCCTGCCAATCGGCCGAGTCGGGTTCGGCTTCAAAGCGGCGCGCCGCCGCATGCGGGAAACGGGTGGTGACCAGCACGCGCGCACCATCTCTGAGCAAGCGCAGCACCAACTGATAGCCTATTTTGACACGACCTCCCGTAACCAGCGCGGTGCGTCCGGTCAAGTCAGCGCGCAGGCTGCGCATGGTGTAGTTGAAGTGGGCGCAGCTCGGGCACAGAAAATGATAAAAGAAGTGCACCTCCCGATACGGCGTTTTGCACACATAGCAATCTTCCGGCTGATTCAAAACCCGTCGGTCCGAGGGCGGGGGTAGCGCACTGGGCCCATCCCCATCCCTTTGAATCTGAACCAGTTGGGTCGTGGCTAACAGAGCCCTGTCCTGCTGGCGCTGCTGGCTCCGTTTCGACAGTTCGCGTTCATGCAGCCGCCGCTGTCCCTCCCGGTAAAGCTTGCGTACCAGACTGTTGAGACGCTCGTGCGAGGGCATCGTGCGATAAGTGTCGGCCATGCGCTGCATCAATTCCAGACACGTTTCCAGTTCTTCGAGAGACAGCGGTTGATGGCTCACGCGGGCACCTTAGCACACCGCCTGGACGCCCCCTGCTAGTTGCCTCGATAGAGAGTGCGCGAGGTCAGCCCTCGAAAGCTGAAATAGTGGTTCATCGGCTGCCAACCTCGAGATTCGACGGCCTCGTATTGATCTTTCGGCGTCGGTAAATCCTGGGGCAGACTGGTCTGAGGATTGTTGAAAGACAGGATCAAAGTTCCCTTGTAAAGCTTCATGGCCCCAACTAATCCGTCGGGCAACTGCATCAGCACCCGCCCCGGCTGTCCATAGATCCCGCGATAAATGGCGTTCTGTTTGCAGGTCATGGGATTGGCCTGGGGTCCAGCCCGCTTGGGGTCGGGATAGATGGCGATGAACTCGGTATGCGGCGTCCAGTTGGGCAGCAGGCAACCGGGCAAAGAGGGAGCATCTTCATCGGTGTGATGGAAGATGACGGTGGGTGGAAATTGAATCACCTCTAGCAAATCGGCGTTCCGCAAAACCGTGTTGAACTTGTCAGCCACTTGTTGCACGGCGCGAATTTCGGCCGACATCTGGTCATTGCGCTTGTTGACTTTAGTGCCGTAAATATAAAATCCCAGCACGGCCACCATGATAAAGGTCCACACTGACATTACCACCAGCAATTCGACCAGGGTAGTTCCGCCGCGCCTCACCATCCTTTGTCCTTAGCGCCCACGAAGGTATCGACCACATAGCTCTGGGGCCCGTGGCGATTGGTCCAGGTGATGTCGACCGTCAGGCGTTTGATTTGGGGAGCATCGCTCAAGGTCTGCACAGTAACATTGCCACCGTAGTTGTTATCCGGACTGTCTCCGCCAGCGCTCAAATAAGGGGTGAGGAACTCGGTAGTGGCCTGATCGATAAAGAGCGGGTATGTCGCATCCGCGGGCGCCTGACCCTGTCGCGCCCGATCGACAATCAAAGCGCCGTGCAAATCGACCTTGCGCCGAATGGAATGGCGCAGATGTAAGGTGGTGGAGCTATGAATAATGCGCATGTGCAGGCTGATATATCCAAACATGGCGATACTCAAAAAGAGTATGGCCACCATTACTTCGGCCAGAGTGAAGCCACGACGCATGGCCAGGTAATTTCGTCGCTATCCCCGGCGCCCCCTAGGAAAAGACATAATTTGCTCATCCCCAGTCAACCACTTGCCGATGGAAATGGGCTAGAGTGCCGCCATGGAAACTCAACTACCTCGTGAAACCTTATCCCAGCTGGGCGTGAAAGCCCTGCGCGACGACCAACTCATCGCCCTGATACTGCGCAGTGGAGGGCGCGGACACTCAGTGCATCAAATCGCCCAAGAACTGGCGGAGCAAGGACTGGCCCATCTCAACTCAAGGCGCCTGGAAGTCTTGAAAAACTTTGCCGGTCTGGGCGAAACCAAAGCGGCCTCGCTACTGGCTGCCCTGGAACTGGGCCGGCGCAGTTGGGGGGCAGGGGGCCCGCCCGTGACGACACCCGAGGAGGCCTACTCCCAGTTGCAAGACCTGGGCAGCGCCCGCAAGGAAACTTTCAAGGCCCTCTACCTGGATGGCCGACGCCGCTTGCTGCGTACTGAAGTGGTCTCGATCGGCACATTGACGGCAACTCTGGTTCACCCCCGTGAAGTTTTTGCCCCCGCTCTGGAGTGTGGGGCGGCTTCGCTGGTGGTAGCCCACAATCACCCCTCGGGAGACCCTACTCCCAGTTGCGAAGATCGCTTGCTAACCGAGCGCCTGTCTCAGGCGGGACGTCTGCTAGGACTCAATCTAGATGACCATCTGGTAATCGGGCGGGGCTGTTACGTCAGCTTGCGCCAATTGGGGTTGCTGGTGGCTTGACCAACAATAAAGCCAAAAGAGCAGGAGATCGGTGGCTGACAGGGATAAATTACTGGACAATGAGGATCGTCGTCGATGCCATGGGTGGGGACAACGCGCCAGACGAGATCGTCCTGGGAGCCGTCAATGCCTCACGCTCCACCAAAGACGTCCAGATCTGCCTGGTGGGCGACGAACAGCGCATCCGGTCTTTACTCCCCCCCCGCTGCACGGTGCAACTCTGTCACACCGACGACTACTTCCGCATGGACGAACATCCCGGTCCCGCCCTGCGCAACCGCAAGCAGGCCTCGATGATGGTGGCCGCCAAAATGCTCAAAGAAGGAGAGGCTCAGGCCCTTGTCTCAGCGGGCAACACGGGTGCCCTGCACCAGGTGGCTCTGTTGGAAATTGGCCGCATCAAGGGTATCCGCCGGCCTGCCCTGGCCGCCATATTTCCTACTCGTCCCAGAGAAAGCCTGGCCCTGGACGTAGGTGCCAATGCCGACAGCAAGCCCGAGTACCTGGCGCAATTCGCCACCATGGGTTCGATCTACGCCCAAAAAGTGATGGGCAAAAACAATCCCCGTGTGGGTCTTCTCAATATTGGCAACGAGCCGGGCAAAGGGAACGCGCTGGTGCTGGCGGCCTACGAATTGCTGAAAAAACAAAGCGACGTCCATTTCGTGGGCAACGTCGAGCCCACTGGATTCTTCAACGGCGAAGTCGACGTGGCTGTGTGCGACGGATTTGTGGGCAACATGATGCTCAAAACCGCCGAAGCGGTGGCCGAATGGCTGATGCATCGGGTGCGCGAGGCCGCCCTGCGCACTCCAGCCGCCAAACTGGGCGGACATCTGCTCAAGCCTTCACTGAGAACCCTCAAGCAAGAGATCAGTCACTCCGAACACGGTGGTGCCGTCTTGTTGGGCCTGCGCGGCGTGGTCATCAAGTGCCACGGTCGAGCCACCGCAGACACCATCGAAAACGGCATCAAAGTGGCTGCCCGGGCACTGCGCAACCAGGTTGTACAACTGATTGAGGAGAGTCACAAAGGCAGCGGCCAGGAGGTAAGCGTTTGACTCTCTCCCCTCGCGGGCGGGAATTGGCCGAAGGTCTGGTGGTTCAGTTGCGTAAAGAATACGTGGACGGTTGTCGCGATCGCCATCAGGTGGATCGCCTGTTGCAACGCTGGCAGAGTGCGCTGGACGAACTGGAACCGCCCGAATCACGCCGCCTGATGCAGGCTGTTCGACCGCTCTTGCGCGGCTACGCTGGCCTGGGTATGGGCGAACGCCAGCACAGCCTGGTGGAATCGGGTCAAGAACTGGCCCGCCTGGCCGGGGTGGAGAAAAAGCCTAAAAGCCTGGAATCCACGGCCAGTTCGCCACCCGCGGGCAAGGCCAGCCTGACTCTGGATGACGAGGGGATGTAGCTCAAGGGAGTCGGTCCCCAGGCCGGGGCTCGGCTCATTAAACTGGGCATCAAAACCGTGCGCGACCTGATCCTACACCTGCCCCGCCGCTGGGAAGATCGAACCACTTTTCGTCCCATCGGCAGTCTGCGCCCGGGAGCGGTAGAGACCATTCAAGGTAAACTGGGCACCCTGAAAACCAAGAGTCCACGCCGCGGTATGACCATCTGCCAGATTCCCCTGAGCGACGGCACCGGCACCGTGCAACTAACCTGGTTCAATCAGCCCTATGCAGTCAAAACACTCACGGCGGGCGCACACGTAATCGCCAACGGCAAAGTGGAGGAAAATTTCGGAGAACTTCAGATCAACACTCCGGAAATCGAGACCGGAGAGGAACACATTCAGGCCGGTCGCATCGTGCCGGTCTATCCCCTCACCGGGAACATCAATCAGAAATGGCTGCGCAAGGTGCTCTTCACGGCTGTGCCCACCTACGCACCCAAACTACCCGAACCGCTGCCGCACCATCTGTTGGCCTCCCAGTCTTTTCCAGGCAAAGGTCGAGCCGTGCTGGAATTTCACTGGCCAGCAGACTTCGCCCGACGAGACCTGGCCCGCCGGAGATTAGCCTTTGAAGAGCTTTTTTTGTTACAGATGGAGTTGGCTGAGCAGCGCAAAGACCGCGAGCAGGAGCCGCGCATTCTCTTTTTCCAACTGGAGCAGCCCTTGCTGGAAAGCTTTTTGGAACGCCTCCCCTTTCAGCCCACCGGAGCACAATTTCGGGTGATGCAACAGATCCTGGGCGACCTGGCCCGGCCCGTGCCCATGAACCGGCTGCTCCAGGGAGACGTGGGTTCCGGCAAAACGGCCGTGGCCGCTTTTGCTGCCTGGTGCGCCTTCCGCAGCGGCTTTCAGGCGGCCATTATGGCCCCCACCGAAATTTTGTCCGAACAGCATTTCCACAAACTGCAAGAGATGCTCGAACCGGCCGGCGTGCGCTGTGCAAGGCTCTCCGGCAGCCAGAAGAAATCCGAAAAGAAGAAAGTCTACGCGGCCCTGGCCGAGCACAGTGTCGACCTGGTGGTGGGAACCCACGCCCTCATTCAGGAGGGTGTAGAATTTGCCCGTCTAGGCCTGGTGGTGGTGGACGAGCAACACAAATTTGGCGTGATGCAGCGCACCGTGCTGCGCCAAAAGGGTCACAACCCGGACTTGTTGGTAATGACGGCCACGCCCATCCCGCGCACATTGGCCTTGACTCTATACGGAGACCTTGAAGTGTCGCGCCTGGACGAACTGCCGCCCGGACGCCAACCGATTCAATCCGAGTCGGTCCCTTTCTCAGAGCGGCGCCGCGTCTACGATGATATTCGACGGCAGATTCAGGAAGGGCGGCAGGCTTACATCATCTGCCCACTGGTGGAAGAGACCGACAAAGTGGAAGCCACAGCCGCCGTGGAAGAAGCCGAAGTACTGCGTACCCGGGTCTTTCCCGAATTCTCGGTGGCCTTGCTCCATGGGCGAATGAAGGGGGCCGAAAAAGAAAAAGTCATGCAAGAATTCCGTAGCGGCCTGCACCAGATTCTGATCTCTACCACGGTCATCGAGGTGGGCGTGGACGTACCCAACGCCACCCACATGCTGGTTCAGGACGCCAATCGTTTCGGGTTGGCTCAACTGCATCAGTTGCGAGGCCGGGTGGGGCGCGGCCGCCACGCCTCACGATGCATCTTTATGGGCGATGCCAAAAGCGAGGACTCGGCCCGTCGACTCAAGGCTATTGCCCGGCTCTCGGACGGCTTTGACGTGGCCGAAGAGGACCTGCAAATTCGAGGACCTGGCGATTTTTACGGACTGCGTCAGTCGGGTTTCCCCGAATTCAAGGTGGCCGATCTGCTGCGCGACCAGGACCTGCTTGAGTTGGCCCGCCACCAGGCCGAAAATATCATGCGGGAGGACCCCCATCTCGAACATTCCGACCATCGCACTCTGCGCCAGGCCCTGGAGGGTCGCCAGTTGCGCAGCGCGGAACTGGTCCACTGATGCTTGGCAACGTCCGCCCCACCACTGCCAAGGTGCTGGAGTCGATCATGGCCACCCTGCAGCCCTATCTCGAAGGGGCCCGAGTCTTGGACCTTTTCGCTGGTAGCGGCAGCCTGGGAGTGGCAGCCCTGGAGGCCGGAGCAGCCGAAGTCCTCTTTGTCGAGGGCCATGCCAGGGTGGCCGCCGCCTTGCGCCGCAAGCACCGTGTGCTGGTGGGCCTGTTGCCGGCCGTCCTGCACAAGGTACCGGGTACCTTTGACATCATCCTGGGGGACCCACCCTATGGAGCCCCCGAGGGCCCCGCCAGTCTGGCCATGCTTTCACCTCGGCTGGCTCCTGAGGGCTTTGTAGTCTGGGAACATCATCACAAAGACCCCTATCCCGACCAGCTAGAAGGGCTTAGCCTGTGGCGGCGACGCCGCTTTGGAGAAACCGCCGTCTCCTACTATCGCCAGGGGGCAATCGGCTGATCGTCGGGTGGCCAGCGCTCGATCAAAGGCCAGTCCTCCCGATCCTCGGGTGCCACGTAGGTCCAAACCCAGCCACCCTGCCAGGCGCAGGCCACCCGTAAATAATCGCGTTGCTGTGGCGTAAATCCCTCAAAATCATCCAACTGACGCCGCAATTGAGGGCTGTCATGCAGGCGCAACACCTCGCCCTCCACCTGCAGCATACCGGACCCCTCGGGAACCGAGTCCGGCGGATACGTCCAGTCGTACGGGGAGGCCAACCTCACCGGCCACTTGGCTGGCAGCACTAGCGCCGGATAGCCTTCCGGGCGCAGACGCATTTGGCCCGGCCAGAGCACCGTAGCGCAACCCACCACGGCGGCTGACAGCTGGTCATAATTGCACTTCCCGGGGCGCAGCGATCCATAGACAAAAAGGGATAACTCCATCGAGGCGATATGCTACCTGACAATGTCCGAAAACCCTGCGGCTGTGGTAGTGGCGGGCGGCCAGTCCCCTCCCCTGGAGTGGGCCCGGCCCCGGCTGCAACGCGCCCCACTGGTCTTTTGCGCCGATTCTGGCCTGCGTCTCTGCCTGGCCTGCCAGGTATTGCCCCACATGCTGGTGGGTGACCTGGATTCGCTCACTCCCCAAGAAGTTGCCGACCTTCCCGATCTGCGCTATGGAGTAGAGCGCCACTCCGTTCACAAAGACGAAAGCGACCTGCACCTTACGCTCAAGGCGCTGGCCCGGCACTACTCGGGCCCCGTGGATATTCTGGCCTGCCTGGGCGGACGCCTGGACCACAAGCTCTTCAACCTTTGCGCCATACTCTTTTTGGCCCTCGACCTCGGTTTGCAGCCGCGAGCCTGCCAGCCCGACACCCTGGTATTCCCCCTGCGCGACCGACTTTCGTTGACGGGACTGAGCGGCCAGCACTGTTCCATCCTGCCGCTCTCTGACCGCCTGGAGCGGGTAACCCTATCAGGCCTGCGCTACCCGCTCCAGGCAGAGTCGCTGCATCGCCGATCCACCCGCGGACTCTCCAATGTCATAGAGAGCGACCTGGCTCACATTCAGATCGACGGGGGGGAAGGCCTGGTGATCGTTACCCCCGGATAAAGGGGCAGCGGCGCGCTCACCAGAATCTTTGACAAATGCTGAGAGAATTGCTGGGCTCGCTCAGAGCCACACGCATCGAACTTGTCTTTTGCGCCGGGGAAATTCTGCATTTCCGCTGCTCCACTGCGATGTCGGCAGGCAAGGTCAAAAAAGTGCGCGCCAAGCTTCCTGAGGGGCAAATTTTTGGTGCCAAGGTGGAATTTATTTCTTTTGACGAAAAGTCCCAACTATTTAAGGGTCGACTGATCGAACCGAAGGAAGCAGTCATCCATCTACGCGGGCTGCTGCCGCTACCTTTCGAAGATCGGCGGGCCAGCCCCCGCATCGAACGAACCGTGCGCGTTCTCTCCCCTCAATTAGAAGGCTTCAGCGCACTCACCCGGGACATCTCCAGTCAGGGCCTGTGTCTGGTCCTGGGTCAGGTGTTTCCCATGGGAACTCGCCTGCAGATCGAAATGGACCTGGACCCCTCCGATCCATATCCGGTTCGATTTGACTTGGAAACACGCTGGATGGCGCCCGACCTGGTGACTGGCAAGAACCTGGTAGGGGGACTCTTTATGACGATGACCCAACGCCAACGCAACGCCCTGAAAGTCTACCTGGCCAGCACAGCCCCCCGCTGAAACGCCCCTAAATTAAACCGCCAAGGGGATTTGCTGCACCCAGGCCACCGCCCGGAGCCAGTCCGGCCGTGCCCATCATCTGCATCATTTGACGATTGCGCTCGGCCTCGGCCTGCTGTTGCAGCGGATCGCCGCCAAAATTTCCACCTAAAGCTCCCAGTTGCGGACCTCCGCCCAGGCCGCCCAACCCCCCGCCGCCTTTGCCGCTCCCAGTGGCCTGGTTGACCCAGTTGGCAGCTCCTTGAGCGCTAATATCGACACCGACGGCCGCCGGATTTGTGCCAGCGCCGCCTTTCATGCTATTAATCTGCTGATCGACCCAGTTGCCGGCACCTTGAAGTCCACCGCCATTGAGACCGTTGGCCAGGCCAGCACCCACGCGGCCGGCACCACTGCCGCCCTTCATCTGGTCAATGGTTGCATCCACCCAACCTTTTTGGGGGGTATCTAAACTGCCACCTAGCGCCATGCTCGTTCCCTCGCCCTCAATCTGTGTTGCGTCTATTCTAGCGCCCGACCAGAGAAAGAAGGTTGCCGCCGTGTCATGAATTTGCTAACCAGGTTAACATTGTTCGCAATCTTGTTGCCAACTTGTTGCCATACGGACGAGACGTCCCATGCTATGCGAAACATTGAGCCGACATTTCTCCCTGTTTAACCAGCCCAGTGAATGAGACTCCGAGCCCCAGACTTTCGGACCCAGGGAGGTGTGGGGTGTGGGTAGGGTGTCAGGTCCGAAAGTCTGGGGGGAGCTCAAAACTTTTGTATTGATGGTCGAGAGTTGGGCTCAAAAGTCACTGGTCATCGGAGTTTTGGCAGGCTACTGACCCTGGCCTGGCCTAACCCAGCATCCACAAGGAAGCCATGAAGATCAGCATATAGGCACCGAACAGTCCGACCTCCAGTCCCTGGCGTAGCATCGAAACCGAATCAGCCCTGCGGACACGGGAGGAATTGGCAGCAGTGGGCTTGGTTAGAAACTGCGACTCGAAACTACGTTTTTTCCAACCATTCCGAGGGCGCCGACGAAGGAACCGGGGATTGCTCCCACTTCCCCAATGGTCCAGGGATTCCAGGCGCGACTCAAAGCGCGTCGACGCCAGATGATTCTGAAAATGCAAAGCTTGAGCAGTCATGGTGGGTACTCCGGTTTCCTCATATTTTTGACGATTCAATTGCAGCGCACACGTCAACGGTCTTGATCGAAAGAGTAGCCGAGTTGACACCACGGCTCCTTGATGAGAACTGCAAAGGATTGGCGCCCAGTTTTCTGGTGCGACCGAAACTTGTAGCGACGCTGTTTCCTCGCTGTCGACTACGAACGCTAAACTTCAGTGCGCTGCACTGCATTCCACGGACTTCAACAGACCAGCCATCCCTCGATGACTACAGGCCAACATCAATGCGCAGTGGCGCAGCGCCTTGATGAGAAACAATCTCGGCACCCGGGAAGATGGCCTCTGCCTTCAACACAAAGCGCTCATGCATGGTGAGGTTGGTGGTAACTTTGCTGCGCATCCCCGCATTCTGGCGGGAGCGGTAATCCTTTTCCGGTTGCGAATCAAGGGCAAAGGCGAACATGAAACCTCCTAATAGCTAGTATTTGCGCACAAGGGCCTTCACTTTTCCCAACAGCTTGAAATCGTTCGAGACAACGATGTCGTCATATCGGGGATTGTCTGACCTCAAGTAAACACGGGTTTTGTCGGGGAAGAAACGCTTACAAGTGGCTTCATCTTCCAATAAGGCCACAACAATTTCCCCACGACTGGCAGTCTGACCACGCTCAACCAGAACCAGATCGCCCGGCTGAATGGCTTCGGCCATACTGTCGCCTTTGATGCGCAAAAAGAAATGCTCCTTGCCCATTCCCAGCCAGTCTTTAGAAAGGGGAATCTGATCGATGACGTCTTCCTGAGCCAGAATAGGAGCGCCCGCAGCCACATCACCGAGCACCGGAACCCACTCTGGCTTGGGATGAGATCCCAGCATAGACTCGGAAAGAGTCGTCACCGACAACGAACGCGCTAATCTGGCGTCACGCTTGAGATAGCCCTTCTTTTCTAGAGCATTGAGATGACGTTGAGCCCCTTGGGGAGACTGGATGTCAAAATGCCTGCAGATATCTCGCACAGAAGGCGGATAACCGCGGTCATTGATACTCCCGATTACGAACTCTAAAATTTGCTTTTGTCGATCCGTCAGTGACTTCATCATTTATCTCCCGTGAACGCTTGTCCTGAAGAGAATATAGCCCACCCGGATCGAGTTGTCAAGAGTTCACGTATACAATTGTTGAAGTATACTTCGGACCACGTTAACTCAAGAAAGCCTGACAGAAAGGGGAAGCCCCCCGCCTAAGTGGAAGGGGGTTGCAACTCTCGGAATCGAGGTTTCCGCCCCCATCCCTATGGCTTCTCCGCTAGCAAACCAGGTCGACTGGGTGTCCCTCTGCCGGAAGGTGTCACAGCGCTGCCGTCAGGTTACCGGTGTGCGCCTGGCAGCCGAAGAGTTGTGCCGTTTGCTCAGCTCCGAAAGCCCCCTATCAGGTGCGCGAATTCACCTGACCAGCGAATTTGAAACCATCGTTGTGCAACATGGACGGTCCCAAGGTCATACCCTCCAGATCGACGTGGAATCGGGCGCGGCACACGGCTCGCTGGAGGTCTGGTCCAAGCAGCCCGACCAGGACCTGGCACCTGGCTTCAACGGATTCGAAGCCCTGCTGCAATGGGTCTTGAGCGACTGGTTTCGCCGTCTGGAAGTCTCCTTCGGTCTCAGTTCTGGTGGCGAAGAATCCTTGCTTCAATTGGGTTCGGCCCTGGCCGGCGCTCACCAACTAGACCAACTGCTGCAAATGGTCTTGCAAACCTACATACGGGTGTCGCGGGCTCGCGGCGGATGCATTCAATTGATCGAAAGCGGCTGGGAGACGTCCCTCTCGCAAGCCGGCACCGAAACGCCTCGCAGCCTTACCATTGCACTGGTGCGCCATCAACAAGTCAAGGCGCTGGTCACCCTCTTTTTCGAGCCGGGGGACATTCTGCTGGACAGCCGGCTCAACTTGCTGTTCGCTCTCTCCAAGCAAGCCGCCCTGGCTATCGACAACATGCTCAATCACGAACGCGAACAAGAGCAGGCACGCGAGGCACAGATCCTCTACAATGCGGCCCGAGCCATCGACGAAGGCCAGGACCTGGAAGAAGTCCTTGAGCACTCAGCCAGCGCCCTGGCTCGCGTAGCCGATGTGCGTCGCTGCTTAATCTTGCTGCGCGATCAGCAACGCACCTATTTTTCGGTGGTAGCGGCCACCGGACTTTCCCCCGACCAGGAAGAGTTCTTTGCGGCCTTTCGCCTCACCTTATCCCAGTTTCCCGACCATATGCGCAAACTACTGACCGAGGGAGAGTCTCTCAGTTCAGGAGAATTTGACCTGCGCGAATCGGCACTGGGGCGACTCTGCTCTCTTTTGCCGGGAGCCGGCTTCTTGTTGGTTCCACTACTGGTCAAAGACCGCGTGATCGGCCTGATTTTTCTCGATGATCCGCGCGGCGACGCCCAGATTTCCGAAGCTGCCCGTCGCATGGTCCTGACTCTCTCTTTCCAAGTCGGCAATGCTATTCAACGCGCCACTCTGCTCAATCAGTTGCAGGAGAATCTCGGTCCGCTACGGGCACTCTACCAGGTATCCACGGCCATCACCGGCACCCTCAGCCTCAACAAAGTGGTCAAGTTGATTGTAGAGCAGGCGGTAGAGTTGCTCGATCACTCGGCCTGCGCCCTGTTGGTACTCGACGAAATGGGCGAAGGATTTCGTCTAGAAACCAGTGTGGGACTCAGCGACGAATTGCTCGAGCCAGCCTTGCAAGCGCGCATGGCTCGAGCCGCCGTGGAACGCAAAAAAGCCACCGCCCTATACCTGGAGAAAGACCCCGAAGCGCTAGAATTTGAAGGTGTGCTCGGACGAGCCAACTTTGGCGGATTGCTCACCGTGCCCCTGGTGGCCCGCAAAAAAATGGTCGGCGTACTCAACTGCTTTGTGGCTCCCCAGATGCGTTTTCGGCAGCAAGAGATTCGCTTTTTGCGCGGCTTTGCCAACCAGGCCGCTATCGCCGTCGAAAACGCCCGTCTCCATGGCCTGGTTCGCTTTAAAATGGGCGAATTGGGCACGCTCTTCGAGGTCAGCAAAGCGATCACGTCCACCCTCCAGTTAGATCGCGTCCTCGAAGAGATCGTTCGCCATGTGCGCGACATTCTGAGGGCTGACGCCTGCTCCTTGATGCTCCTCGAAGCCAACTATCTGGTGCTCAAAACCTCGGAAGGACTGGAGAAAACTCAGGCCTATCGACCCATTCCGGTGGGGGTAGGCGTGGCCGGGACCGCCGCAAAAACCGGTCAACCCACCGTGGTCCTTGATCAGCCCGATGGCAATCCCAAGGAATTCCCCGCAAAAATTCGCGAGCAGGGGCTCAAAACGATTCTCTGCGTGCCCGTTGAAACTCGCGGGCGCGTTATCGGCCTCATCAACGTCTATTTCCGAGAACTGATGACCCATACTCCGGCTCAGGTCAACCTGCTCATCGCGCTGGGCAGCCAGGCCGCCGTGGCCATCGAAAACGCCCGCCTCTACGCCGAAAAACAGCGAGTCACCGAACTGCTCCACAATGCCCTCATCCCCAAAGAAAAACTTGGATTTCCAGGGGTCCAGGTGGGTCACCGCTTCATTCCCTCCATGGACCTCTCCGGCGACTACTACGACTTGATCCCGCTGGACGATGAGCGCTTCTTTCTGGTCATCGCCGATGTGTCCGGCAAGGGTCCCGACGCTGCCATCCAGGCCCTGCAAGCCAAACACATTCTGGGCAGTTACGCGCTGGCCGGCTATGGTCCGGCGGCTTCCCTGCGCATGCTCAATCATCAGATCGCCCAGCACCACTCCACCAAGCAAGTGACGGTATTCTGTGCTCAGGCCGATATGGGACGCCGCGTCCTGCGCTTTGCCTGTGCAGGTCACGAGCAGCCCTTCTTCTTCCGCAAGGGTGAGCCCGAGCCTGAACTCCTTACGGCCGAGGGAATTTTGATCGGAGCCATCGACGACTACGAATATCCCGAGCAGGCCATCGATCTTACCCCAGGCAGCCTGATTTTGCTCTACACCGACGGTATTACCGAAGCGCGCACCCCACAGGGAGAGTTCTTTGGCCTGACACGCATCATGCAGGCGATGGTCGCCCACGGCGACGCCCACCCCACCAAGTTGGTCAATGGGCTTTACAACAAGGTGCGCAAGTTTACCCGAGAAAACATCACCGACGACTTTTCCTTATTGGCAGTGCGCTTCTAATGCGCAGCCTCTGGCTTCTCTTGCTGGGTCTGGTGCTGGTGGGTTGCGCTCAACCCGATCCCAAAAACCGACCTCTGCGCGTCTGGACAGCCTTTGAAGGGGACGAACTCAAGGCTTTCAAGCAACTCTGTCAGCAATACCCGCAACATCCCGTCGAAGTGCTGGCCGTGCCCTTTGACCAACTCAAAAACAAGGTCCTGGTGGCTACACCCGCCGGACAGGGTCCCGAACTGGTAGTGGGTCCGCAAGACTGGTTGGGCGTTTTTTCCGTAGCCCAACTGCTGGAGCCTTTGCCCGAAAGCTGGCTGGGACCATTGCGTCAAGAAGTCAGCCCGGTGGCCCTGGACGGGGTGACCTACGAGGGCAAGGCTTACGCCTATCCTTTGCTACTGGAGGGACTGGCTCTACTGC
This sequence comes from bacterium, assembly GCA_018780265.1. Taxonomy (GTDB): domain Bacteria; phylum Vulcanimicrobiota; class Xenobia; order Xenobiales; family JADMJV01; genus JADMJV01. The sequence goes on along the minus strand of JADMJV010000171.1, from coordinate 5,106 downwards.
GCAACCCCAAACTGGCCCCGCGCAGCCCCAAGAACCTTGACGAGCTACGCGCTTACGCCATTGAGTTGCAGAAAGGCGACATCAAAGGTCTCTATTTCGACCTGCGTGAACTCTACTTTTCCTGGCCTTTCTTCTCCGCCTATGGAGCCACCGTCTTCAAGGACGGTGGCCTGGAGCCGGGCCTGACCGGCCCCGAAGGTCAACAGGCCTGCGAGTATCTGCGCAGCCTGCGCCAGGCAGACCTGGTTCCGTTGGGAGCCAAAAATGACTTTGCCAAAAGTTTCTTTCTCGACCAAACGCTGGCCATGACACTCAATGGGCCCTGGTTTCTGGGCGACCTGCGGGCCAAAAATGTGCCATACGTAATCGAACCGGTTCCCCCCGGCAGCCATCCGGCCGCTTCTTTCATCGGGGTCACGGGACTGATGATCAATCGGCTCTCCCCGCGCAAAGAGGATGCCCTACCGCTGGTGCAATACCTGGGTTCCAGCTCCAGCCAGGTGACCATGGCCCTGGCTTCGGGCCGCGTTCCCGCCCGCCGCGAGGCCCAGCAGATCGCCGGCAAGGATACCCTGAAAGGGGGCGACATACAGGCCTTTACGCGAGTGGTCGAACAGGGAGTGGCCATGCCCAACCATCCCGCCGCCAATGCCGTTTGGGACCCCATGAAACAGTCGCTGGAGTTGATTTCCAAAGGAGAGGCCGATCCCGCCCAGGAACTGAAGAATGCGGACCGGCAAATCCGCGAAAAAATTCAGCGGATGGTAGAGTAGTTGCAAGACAGACAGCGATCCCTGTTGCCCCTCTTTTACATCGGTCCGGCCCTGGCGCTGCTCACGGTCCTATCGCTGCTACCCAACCTTTACACGGTGTACCTGGCCTTCACCAACCATTCGCTCTTTCATTTTCAAGAATTCTCCTTCGTGGGTCTGCGCAATTTCGAACGAATCCTGTTCGGCCCCGAGATGCGCACTTTCGGGCGGGTCTTCAGTTGGACTCTGATTTGGGCAGGCCTGTCGGTGTTTTTTTCCATCGTGGTAGGGCTGATGCTGGCTCTCCCCCTCAACACCGAAGGCTTGCGCGGCGTCAAATTCTACCGAACGCTATTTATCGTTCCCTGGGCCATCCCCGCCTTCATCTCCGTGCTCATGTGGCAGGGTCTGCTCAACAGCAGTGACCAGGGCGCCATCAATGGCGTGCTGCTCCAACTGGGAGGTCAAAAAATCCCCTGGTTGGACGACCCCTGGTGGTCCCGATTCTCAGTTTTGTTGGTCAATGTCTGGCTGGGCTACCCCTTCATGCTGACGGTTTGCCTGGGTGCGCTGCAGAGCATCCCCAAAGACCTCTACGAGGCGGCCGGAATGGACGGAGCCAGCCCGCCCAAGCAGTTTATGTCGGTGACCCTGCCCATGCTTCGGCCCGCCCTAGTGCCCGTCATTGTGTCGAGCTTTGCCTTTAACTTCAATCAGTTTTCCACCATCTATCTGCTCACCGCAGGCGGCCCTCCGGTGGCCGGCAGCGACGCGGGAGCCACCGACATTTTGATTACCACTTCCTACAAACTGGCCTTTACCCAGTATCAGTATGGGTTGGCCTGCGCCTACGCGGTCTTGATCTTCCTGATTGTCGCCTCCATCTCGTGGGTCAACTTCAACGCCTCGGGGGCCTTTGACGACTGATGAAGCACAAGCACTTCCTGGTTCACCTATTTCTGCTGACTTGCCTGGCCTTCACTCTGATGCCGGCCCTGCTGGTGCTGCTGGCCTCCTTCCGCAGCGGAAATGCCCTCTTCAGCAGCAATATGTCCGACTTTACTTTGCGCAACTACAGCAATCTGCTCACCACCACACCCTTTTTGCGCTGGATGTGGAACTCGCTGCTGGTATCCACCTTCGCCTCGGTGGTGGCCTTGAGCGTGACCACACTGGCCGGATACGCCTTTGCTCGCTTTCGTTTCCCGGGCCGAAAATACGGACTGCTGACCATGATTTTATTGCAGATGTTCCCGGCCGGCATGGCCATGGTGGCCGTTTTTCGTCTGCTCCAACTGATGGGCCAGGTCACCGGCGGTTGGGTAGGCTTAAACACGCTGGTAGGCCTGTCGCTGGTCTATATCGGCGGCGGGATTCCCTTTAACACCTGGATGATCAAAGGCTACATCGATTCGCTGCCCAAAGAGTTGGAAGAATCGGCTTACCTGGACGGGGCTACCCCTCACCAGACTTTCTGGCAAATTATCCTACCGCTGCTCGGACCCATCCTCTCGGTGGTGGCCGTCTTCAACTTTATCACCCCCTACTCCGACTTCGTTTTCCCCAGCGTTTTGATGTCCGAAGGTGACCGCTATACTCTGGCCGTAGGCATGCAAAGTTTTATTTCTGGGAACTTCTCGGCCAACTGGTGTCTTTTTGCTGCTGCCTCCATCCTGGGCAGTATCCCTATCCTGGTGCTGTTTTTCTCGATTCAGCGCTTTTTGGTCCAAGGACTGACCCAGGGAGCCGTGAAGGGCTAACTTCAAAGAGGTTTGCTGGGAGCGGCCTGCGGGCAATAGTGGCCAGATTGGCCACGTGAGGAGAATAGAACATTGTTCAAGCATATCGCCTTGGGGACACTAACACTGTTGCTGACCAGCAGCCCGGGCTGGGCTCAAAACGAACTGGAACAGGGCATGGTGTCGTTCTACCAGGAAAAATACGACGACGCGATTCCTTTGCTCGACAAAGCCGTGCGTCAAGACCCTCAAAACACACTTGCCATGGCCTACCTCCTGCACTCTTACTACAAGAAGCGCGACATCACCACCATTGTGACTCGCATCGAGCAAGAGGCCGTCTCCAAGGGCAGCGACCCGGTGGCCCAGGCCCAACTCGGCATGGCCTACTTTCTGAAAGGCCTCATCATGCCCAATGTGATGGAAGAGTCTCTCACCGAATTCAAGAATGCTGCCAAAGACGACGGCAAGTGCTCGCTGGCCTACACCGGCATGGGCATGGTCTATTTCCAAAAGCGGATGATGCCTCGAGCCAAGGGCTACTTTGTGCGGGCCTTGCGCATCAACCCCCACGACGTCATGGCTCTCGATCGGCTGGGCAACATTCTGATGGTCGACGACAAGAAGCCGGACGAGGCCTTGACGCTGTATCAGCGCATTGTCGACGAATTGCCCACCTACCCCGATGGCCACTACTTCGTGGGCTCCGCGATGTACGACCTGAAGCGCTACGAAGATGCTATCGCCCCGCTGGTGCGCGCTCGCGACCTGGACCCCAAGGGGATTACCCAGGGCTTCGATGCGGCCACTCTGGTGGGCGACTGTTACATGAAGCTCAATCGTTTCAGTGAGGCCATCGCGGCCTTTGAACTGGCCAAAAAGATCAAGCCCGACAGCCAGTACGTGCAGGTGCGTATGGAGAAGGCTCGCACCAGCAAGCCCAACACCTAGCCATTGGCCCACCGGGTCGATCAACTCAAGGTGAATTCTTGATCGTTGATGATACGATTGGAAGCCACGTCATAGTGCTTGCGCACCTGCTCCACGGCCACCAGATGGGGACCTTCGCGTAAATAGCGAGTGATCTGCAGATAGTAGCCGGGGATCCTTTTCAGTTCCTCATCGGGCATCTCGGTCAGGCCGATACCCATGTAGCCGTCCAAATTGAGAATGTCTCCGGAGAAGCGCTCCAGGCTGAGGCGCAGCACGATGCCGTCCAGTGAAACCATCAACTCGCTGATTCGCGATCCTTTCGCCCCCAGAGGTTGGGTAACCACGTGCTTGTTTTCCCACTCGTCGACGAAAACTGAATACTCAATGGTGGCTTCGACCCGCATGCCCAGTTCAACCCGTTGGCAACGCTGTAGAGAGGCGTTGTATGCGGATAGCAATTCCTTGGCGGTGAGCGGATCTTCGTCCCAGTTTTCTTCGACGATTGTGGCCGGCGGGATATCGCGGAGCTTCTTCTCTATCTCCATTTCCCATTTGCGGGCTTCGTCCACCTGATTTACCTCCTGGGGTTCCGGCCGTGGTGCCTCGGACTTCTTCTTCAGATTGATTTCGAAACGGAAGGTGGGTTTCGGCTTCGACATCGATCTGGCTTCGCCACGATAACTTAGACCCCTCGATCGGGGGATCCGTGCGCCGGGCGAGGAAAGGTTCCTGGGATATGATCAAAGATTTAGTGAAAGGCTTTTTGTCCCTGGTCCAGCGCCCCTCCGAGGAATGGGACTATGCCGAACGGCGCAAGTTGACCCGCATGCGCTGCCACTACAAGTGCCAGCTGGAACTGGACGGAAAGAAGCTGGAGGGCATCATCGGCGACATGGGCGTGGGAGGCCTGCGCCTGAAGGTCTTTCACGCCCTCAAAAAGGGGCAAAAGTTGCTGGTCCACAGCCCCTTCAATGAAGTCAGTGAAGAGAGTGCTCCCGTCGAGGCGCAGGTGCTCTGGACCCACCAGCCCGACCGCAACTTTGCCACCTATGCTGGACTCAAATACATTTCCGACCCCAAAAAGATGGCCAGAACCTGGGTCCGAAACGTGATGAAGCAGTTGGGCTTCCGGCCCGAGTCTATCCTGTCCAAGCGCCGCTGGGTGCGCGCCGAATGCTACCTGCCCGGCACCCTGCGCGGAACCGATAACTCAAGACAGGAAATCCGGGTTCAAAACCTGGGGGTAGGGGGGGTACTTTTCGAATACCGGGGAGTTCTGCAACTCGGCGAGCAGGTCGTGCGCCTGGGTCCACACGAAAGCCTGCCTCCTTTAGACGTCCACGGGACCCTGGTCAAAGCCC
>JADMJV010000171.1:0-311 GCA_018780265.1 bacterium | reverse complement strand
CGTCCTCAAGGCAAGCACTACCTGTACGGGCTGGAGTTTGGAGAACTCAAACCCGCTCAACTTCGGCTCTTGACAGTCTATCTAAAAACTCTGCTGGTTCACTCCTGGGACGTCTGAGCGTCAGACAGCCCTTCACCTCTCCCTTAAAACCATGGCGCTGGTTTCCAGACTCGTATCGACAGCTTTAGGTGGAGGGGGGGAAATGTAGCCAAGAAGACGCTCCAGAGCAGTTTTTTTTGGAGGTCACCAGGCCCTTAGGGCCCGTCAGAAAATAAATGAAGTCCTTCAGGGCGATCCTGCACTCGGAAGAG
>JADMJV010000117.1:21120-33575 GCA_018780265.1 bacterium | reverse complement strand
CCGCGAGCCCAGCGTGCAAAGCCTCTTTGACCGCTACCTGCAAGAGCAGGCCGACTTGGTGCCCGAGACCCTGGTCATGTTTGGCCGCTGCTTTAGGCCTTGGAGCGCATTTTGCGAGCGCCGAGGCCCAGCCCTGGAGCAGGTGACAGAAGAGCACCTGAAAGCCTACGAGCAAGAGCTGCTGTGGACGCCCAATGGGCGCCAGAAACTGCCGGCCCCCGCCACCGTAGACCAGAACCTGCGCAGCCTGCGGGCTTTCTTGCGTTGGGCGTGAGCTTTCCACAAACGGGCTTAACCTGCTGACTTCATGAAAATTTGTTGCCGAAGGTGTACGAAGAGCGGGGTCTGGGTGCCACGGCAGCGTGAGTCAGAAATCGTCATGTCGGAAAGAGAAGGCCAAGCTCGTCAAATGGCTCGGTAGAGAGCTGTCCATCCAACTCGAGGAATTGTTAGGCTTTGTGGACCATGGCATTGAGTTGGGGTGGCCGCAGGAGGAGGGTGACGCGGTGAAAACTGGCATGAGAGCTCTTTACCAGAACGTTCGCAGCCTGAGAAGCACCGAGAAGACGGCCGCTGTGCGGCGTGCTAACGCGGCGGTGGCCGCCCAAGCCGAACAGGCTGCACAGCAGCGAGTTGCGGAGCCCCTGGGCCCGGGTGAGAGTGCGGTGGCGAAACCTCCCTATCGGAAGGGAAGGAGGGCCGCGGATGATTATTGGGGCGCCGACAACATTTTTGTAGATCACCCTGTGCTGAAGCCCGGGGACCCTTGTCCGTGTGGCTGTGGGGGCAGGGTCTACGCCAAGAAGAAGCCAAAGGTTGACTTTCGTTTCCGGGGAGGGATCCCGATTCGTCTGAAGATATACCGCCGGCGAAAACTGCGCTGCAACCTGTGCGGCAAGACCTACAAGCCCAAACTGCCCAAGAAGGCGGGGAAACGCCGATACTCCGCGAGCGCCACCGCGATTGCGACCTATCTGCGCTATGGTCAGGGAATGCCGCTGAACCGTTTATCTAGCCTGCAGGGGCATCTCGGAATTCCGATCGCCATCGCGACCCAGTTTGCGCTGGCCCTGGAGGGAGCGATCAAGCTGCTGCCCATCTACGTAGAGTCCCTGTCTCAGGCCACTCAAGCCCAGCAGTTGGGAACCGACGACACAAAGGGAAGGGTCCTCAAATACAACCGACCCGAAGAGCTGGCGGACCGAACCGGCGTCCATACCACATGCACAGTCGTACAAAAGACTCAGGAAGGCCACCAACTGGCCATCTTTTGCACCGGCCCCCAGCATGCGGGTGAAAATTTGGACGATCTGCTGGAGAATCGTTACCAGCATCTCGACCCCGTGCTCGTGATGTGCGACGTCCTTAGCCGAAACAGTCCCAAGAGACGCCTGAGTGAAGGCGTGAAAATTCTCATGGCCAACTGTCTCGCCCATGGGCGCCGTAAATTCGTGGATATTGCCGCCAGTTTCCCTATCGAATGCCTTCACGTCTTAGAAGAATTGGGCACCGTCTATCTCCACGACAAGCAGGCGAAGGATTTGAAGCTTGATCCGGAGGCCAGGCTCGTTTACCACCAGATCCACAGCCAACCGATAATGGATAGCCTGAAGCAATGGATGGAGCAACTGTTGACTGAAAACAGGATTGAAGAGAACTCCCGGCTCGGCCAGGCCTTTTCCTACATGCTCAATCGATGGGACAAACTGACGCTGTTCCTGCGACAACCGGGGGCTTTGTTGGACAATAACGGGGTAGAAAGGGCGCTCAAATTGGCAGTGAGGCACCGGAAAAACTCCTTGTTTTATCAAACCGAACGTGGAGCCCTCGTCGGGGACATTTACATGAGCCTCATTCAAACCTGCCAACTGAACGGCGTCAACCCAATCGAATACCTGACCATTTGTCTCCAAAACGCTCGCCGTCTGGACGCCTCACCGGGGGATTGGATGCCTTGGAGCTTCAAGGCGACCCTGCAAAGACTCCGTGCCGGCCCTAACCAATCTGAGCTGCGGGTAGCTGCTTAGGGTTCGTCTTTGAGGTCAGGAACAATGAATGATCTCTCCGATCACAGTTATCCCTTCGCTTCCCCTCGCCCGTTCGGCCAAGTCGCGGAGTATTTCCAGCAACCGTCGGTGCTCCTGAGGAGTCGCCGGTCGGGTCTGCATGGCGTCGATCAGCGCCAGGCCCTCAAGGTAGTCCTTGGTGGCCTCTGGGTCCGTGTCTGGATCTGAGAGTTTTTTGTCGGCAAGATGCGCGACCCAATCCTCGATGGGGAGATTGACGGTATAGGGGGCGTCTCTGCCTTTACTACGTTTCCGCTTGGATTTCTTCGCCATGCCCAAGGGTACCAGGAGCACCGGTATTTACCCTGCACGGACGGAACGCCACACGGGGGCACCCCGCACCGAGGGGTCACCCGCCGCCAGCAACACCTGGACCTGGTGGGCTTCCAGCTGACAACTGGAGGAGGATGCATCAGGCCAAAATTTGAACTTTCCTCTGGAAAGTCGCTTCTGCCCCAACCAAAATCCTTGCCCATCGAAGGCCAGAGCGCGCAGCGTAGTGCCTGTGCGATTGCGAAAGAGGAACAGGCAGCCAGAAAATGGGTCTTCTGCCAGTTTCTGTCGGCAAAGCTGTGCCAGTGAATCGATCCCCTTCCGACCATCGACTGGCTCGATGGCCACCAGTATCCGCATCTGAGGTGTCACCTGAAGCACGGTTCAGTTGGCCCAGTCTTTTAGGAATGCAGCCAACTCGGATGAACCCGGATCCTCAAGCTGAACCTTCAACGTTCGCCCAGGGGCCAATTCGCATTCAACAGAGCAACGACCCAGAGTAGGTCTTTTGTAGGAACTCGGGTGCGCATCAGGCCGCAGCACCTCAATAAATGTAGGACCCTGGCGCCGACTTTCGACCCGCTTCTTTAAGCTGCTGTAATCGAGCCGAAGTTCCCGTGCGACCAAGGTGAGCCCCAAGGACTCGCTCAAGTCCACCGCACTCTCCCAAATAGTAGAGGGAATTTGAGTCGGCCGGCCGTGCTCCGCTCGCCACTTGGCCAGTTGCTGCTGAACCCTATTGAACCTACCTTCAAGACCTCGCTCCATGAACCTGAACCTCCTTCTCTGCCAGGAGATTCTATCCGTGCCGGCCATCCCGACCAAGCCCGTTTACTGAAAGCTCACGTTCTTCCCAAGGATCTCAAATTAGGTCGCGAAGTGCATAGGTATAAAACTCGGCGGGCGAAAGACCTTAGACTAATCCAGAAACTCAAAAAGTGGCAGTCGAGTCCAGGCCAGTTCAACGTATTTCAAAAAAACTGCGCTCTGTTTGTATACAGGACGCTCATAGATGAGGGTATCGATACATCACGAGGGTTTATCGAAAGTGCTGAGGGCTTTAGCCTTAAGGCGACGTGGTTTTTGTCGCCAGAAAAGTTGGCTGCGGCCAGGTTCGAAGCTCCTCAAACAATGAGTGAACTGATTCGGGACGGACTAAAGGGTTCACCGGCCGCGTCTCCTGCGGACTTAGTTAAGCGCAACATTAGTGCACCAGACTCGCACTGAAATAGCAGAAAGTTCGGGCAAATAAATGAGAGCCGTCGGGAGATTTCTGTTCTGCGTGTCGGTTGGCTTTGGACTCGGGCTGATTACTGCACATCAATTGGCCCCCAGCTTCGGCAACAACTCGCCAAGTATAGGTCTGTCGATGATGTTAGTAGAGTTGCTGGGAGCTGGCATGGGGGCAGTTGTTGGTCTGTTCGTGGTTTCAATCACTCAGGCACGCACAGAGCAGTCGACTGCAAAGAGAGCAAATAGGCCTGACTCCCCATCTACAGGAGCAACCCCGTTTGGCCGAGTAGGCGCCCCACGTTAGGCGCTGTCCGGGCTGTTGTATATGCGACAACGCCATTACGACCCTTCCCTAGGCCGGTTCTTGAACCAGGACCCGATTGGGTTCGAGGGCGGGTTGAATCTCTTTGGGTATGTGGGGCAGAGGCCCATTAACTTCACGGGTCCAAGGTGCTGGGCAAGTTTAATGGCGTGCTGACCTCAGATCTGATAGAGGCCCCAAGAAACCTGTCAAGCCGGGCGTTTCAGTGGCTCCCGGCTTGACCCATCAACATCTGAACTTTGGGAGTCACCCCGGCCGAGCCGGGGTTCACCGTGTGACATAAGTGCACAGTTGCTAAAACTCTCGCCTCAAGAGCGGGTGGACTGGTTCAACGACCAGACAAAGAAAGCCGCCGAAGAGCATGGCTACGAACTCCGGCCCAACTGTTGCCAGATGGTGCGCAATTCCTAACTCCCTCGTTGTTTTCAAGAAGGTGTTTGCACTCAGGTCCTTACGGGGTAACTGCAGGCCATGCCCCTCTTGAAGATTCTTCGCGACACATTTGCCCTTAACGACTTCCGACCCGGCCAGCAAGCCGTCATTGAACGCTTGCTGGAGGGTCATTCCACTCTGGCTATCTTTCCCACGGGGGCGGGCAAGAGCCTTTGCTACCAGTTGCCGGCCGTGGCACTGGAGGGCCTGACTCTGGTGGTTTCTCCCTTGATCGCCTTGATGAAAGACCAGATTGACGCCCTCCATCGCCGTGGAGTGGCCGCCGCCCGTCTCGATTCCAGCCTGGACGCTCAGGCCACTCGTGATGTCTATGCCGACTTGCGCAGCGGCGATCTCAAATTGCTCTACATCGCTCCCGAAAGGCTGGGCAATGAGCGCTTTCTGGAAACGCTGGCCACTCTCAACATCTCTCTGCTGGCCGTGGACGAAGCCCACTGTATCAGTGAGTGGGGCCATAACTTTCGGCCCGACTACATGAAGCTGGCCGCCCTGGCCAAACACTTGGAAGTTCCCCGCGTGCTGGCTTTAACGGCCACGGCTACGCCCGAGGTGGCGGCCAGCATTGCCAAAGCCTTTTCCATCGCACCCGAGGACGTGGTGCGCAGTCCCTTTTACCGACCCAATCTACATCTAGCCATGCGACCGGGCCCCGAAGAAGACCGGGAAGAGCGCCTGCTGGCCTCGCTGCCGGCCGGACCTTGCATCGTGTATGTCACTTTGCAGAGAACGGCCGAAGAAGTTGCCGAACGCATCCGCCTTTCGGGGCGCCAGGCGCTGGCTTACCACGCCGGCCTGGAGCCCGATCGGCGCAATGCCGTGCAGGACCAGTTTATGTCCAGCAAAGATTGCGTGGTGGTGGCTACCATCGCTTTTGGAATGGGAGTGGACAAATCCGACATTCGTGGTGTGATCCACTTCAATCTGCCCAAGAGCATTGAGAACTACGCCCAGGAGATCGGGCGGGCCGGCCGCGACGGAGAAGTTTCCCAGTGCACTTTGCTGGCCAGCCCTCAGGACCGCATCGCCCTGGAGAATTTTACCTTTGGAGACACCCCCACCCCCGATGCCTTGCGCAGCCTGATCGAAGAAGTGCTACGCCAGGGCGAGCAGTTTGACGTCTCGGTGTACGACCTGTCGCAGCGCCACGACATCCGCAACCTGGTGGTGGAGACGGTTTTGACCTACCTGGAACTGGACGGTGTATTGCGCTCCACCAAACCTTTTTACGCCGAGTATCGAATTTCGTGGGTGCGCGCTCAAGCAGACGTTTTGCGCAAATACGACCCGGATCGCCGGGAATTTCTCTCCAAAATGCTGGCCTGTGGCGTATTTGCCCGCAAATGGACGCGACTGGATGTGCATCAGGCCTCGCTGACTCTGCGCGAGCCTCGCGAGCGTCTGGTTCGAGCCCTCAATCATCTGGAAGAAAATGGCGATCTGCAACTGCAGGTATCGGGAGTGCGTCAGGGTTACCGCCGGCTGGAAGGTTCCCATGATGTAGAGGCCATCTTGCAGCGTCAGGTGGAGCGCTTTCAGGTGCGCGAAGGCCGTGACCTGGCCCGTCTCGAAGAGATGCAGCGCCTGACCCACAATCCGCACTGCACCAACGGGGCGCTATTGGCTTACTTTGGGGAGAGTATGGAGGGCCCTTGCGGCAACTGTGCGTCCTGTCAGGGTCAACCCCCTATCCCGCTGGAACGCGAACTGGTGCCATTGACGGCCGAAGGATTGGCCACCATTGAGCGGGTGCGCAGTCAGAGAAACCCGAATCTGGCACATCCCCGCCAGTTGACTCGCTTTCTTTGTGGCCTGACCTCGCCTGCTACCACGCGGGCCAAACTCACTCGCCACATCGACTACGGTTCGTTATCCCGGGTGCCCTTTCTGGAAGTGCTCAGGGCAGCAGAACTCACACCCACGGCCATGCGCTGAGCGGAAATGTTACATTCTGGAGTGTGCAATCCGTATCATCGGGTTGCATACTCTAGCTGTGACCATTCAAAATCTTTGGCAACCGCTCACCCTGCGCCAGGCGCCTATCACCGACTCCCCCAGCGACGCTGACCCCTGGGCCAGCTACCAGGATGAACTCGACCTGCAAAGCCCTCCGTCCGACACCAGGGTCCCGCAGGCAGCGCCCGTCAACGATTTTACGGCCGCTGCAGCGCGTTTGCTGCAACGCCAGAAGTCGATGGCCGAAGCGGCCAAGAAAGCCCAAGAAGAGGCCAAAGCCAAGGCTGCCAAAAGCGAAAAGTAAGCCGAGCCTATTTGTGGGGGAGGGCGCCTACGCCCAGTAGTTCACCCAGCGCCACCAGAGCCTGATCGATCTGCTGAGGGGTGTGCTCTGAACTCATGAAAAAGCGCAGCCGGGCGGCACTCTCTTCGACGGCCGGATAAACAATCGGCTTCACCTGAATCCCTCTTTCGGCCAAACCCGCACAGATGCGGGTGCAGGCCGCGCTATCGCCCAAAATAATCGGAATTACCGGGGTTGCCTCGCTGGTGCCCAGCGGCAGACCCTGGCGTTTGCAGCCTTCCCAAATCTGGCGAGAACGCTGACGCAGAGTCTCCACTCGTTGCGGTTCTTTGATCAGCAGGTGCAGGGCCGCTCGGGCCGAGGCCGCCAATGGGGGCGACAGTCCCACGCTGTAGACGAAGCCTGGCAGCGTATAACGCAGATAATCGATGAGAGGTTGACCGCCCACCAAATAGCCGCCACAACTGCCCAAGGTTTTGGAAAGGGTGCCCATGAGAATGTCGACCTGAGTGGGATCGACCCCAAAATGCTCGCAAATACCGCGACCGGATTCACCCAGGACGCCCAAGGAATGCGCTTCATCGACCATCAACAGGCATCCATACTGATTTTTGAGGCGCACCAGTTCGGGCAGGGGCGCAATATCGCCGTCCATGCTGTAAATGCCCTCGGCCACCAGCAAAACGCGCCGGAAGCGGGTGCGGACTTTGCGCAAGATGGCCTCGAGGGCCACTGTATTGTTGTGCGGAAAGCTGAGCCGGCGGGCCTGACTGGCCTGGGCACCTTCGAGAATGCTGTTGTGACTGAGCGAGTCGTGGAGAATCAGGTCAGGGGCCTGCATCCAGTGACTGAGCAAAGTGGTGTTGGTGGCATGACCGCCTACCAGCACCAGGCCGTCGTGGTGCCCCAAGAATTGGGCCAAGTCTCGCTCTAACTGACGATGGAGGGTGACCTCACCGCCCACCAGCCGAGAAGCCTGGGCGGAACAACCAAATTCGGCCACGGCCCGAGAGGCTGCTTCCAACACCTTTGGATGGCGGGCCAGGCCCACATAATTGTACTGACAGAAACTCAAGTGTTGGGCAGGCAATACCTGAAAGTAAGGGTTGTGCTCGCCCAGCATCTTGAGCCGCTCCTGGATGCCGGTCACCTCAGGCAATTGATCGGCCTGGGTCCACTCGTTGGGGATCGCCTGCCAACTGCGCGGGGGTAAAGACTGCACCCAACGGGACTGAACCTCGCGGATCCAGCCTACCAGACGACCATTTTGATAGAGCATGACGTCGGCCGCCGGACCCTCTTCTTTGACCTCCAGGGCGCGCACACGCGCTTCGACCAGACCGGGGCTCAATTGTGTCTGCAGGGTGATCTCGCGCACAGCGTGGGGCAAAACCGGACGACCATGCTGACGCTGCACCCAATAGAGACAAAGTTGCAAACATGAATCGATGACCAGCGGGTCAAGGTGCCAACGCGAACGCGGATCGCCGGGCACCCAATCGCGCGGGATAGAGGTGCGCACCATGCCCACCAGACCGCCGTCGCCGGCCTTTTGCAGCGAACTGATTCCCTGTAAACGAGTGCCGTGGAAGGCGACTTCCTCGTAAAATCGCTGCAGTTCGCCTTGCAGGTTCCACTGGGCATCCAGTTCGAAGGGTGGAGGCGGCTGTCCCAAATCGCCCAACTGGGCCGACAGACCCGTCAACTTGCGGCCACCCGGACGCATTTCCATCAGGCGCAATTCGCGGTCTCCCCGCTCCAAGCTGATCTCGGCCTGCTCGCGGAACATCAGGCCGCGATGGACCTGTACGCTATACAGGCTCCAGGGAGCCTGCAGATTTTGACTCCAGGCCAGGAAGTCCAGACCGCTGGCCAGGGGCAGCAACATGGTTTTATCCAGAGCGTGGTCCAACAAAAAGGGATGGCTGCCAGGAGTCAGCCTGCCACCGCTGTAGAGCAGTTCGGGCAGGCGGCACTGGGCCAGCAACTCGCCGACGGTCCAGTTAACACAGTTTTCCATGCCTTCTTCAAAGGGAGGCAAAAGCGTGATGAGATCGCGCAGAGCCATGGAATCCAGGCCGAGATCGTTGATCAGGTGTTGCTCGGGCTTGAAGTCGTTGGGGGCGCAGCCACAGTTGCGAGCCAGCCATTCGCGCACGGCGCGTTCGTGGTGGCTGCTTTGCTCTTGAGACTCCCTGGCGATCACCCAGTAGGCTTTGCGTTGCAAGGGAGTGGGCGGCAAGTCGGCCACACGCCGATCCTCGGGCCCAAAATGGACGGTCAGGTCTTCCTCGTCGGGGGTGGGCAGATCGCGCCAGTTGCGCAAAGCCTCCTGAAATTCAGCGTAGCTTTCGGCCCAGATCAGGCGGCATTCTCCCTGATTGGGGTTGGGACGCAGCACGGTGAGGGTGTAGGCGGCCCAGTTGAGCGGTTGTACCGGCCACTCCAGGAGTTGGCGGCAAAAACCGTCGAGCAGGTCCAGATTGGGGGCGGCCACTACCAGGGGCAACCGGCGGGGGGCCGGGGCCGGGGGAGTGGGGAAGCTCTCCAAAAGAGCCAGACAGTTGATTCCACCAAAAGCGAAAGAACTGACCGAGGCCCGGCGGACCTCCGCCTCCCATGGCTGCACCTGTTCGGGCACTTGAAAATGGGGGGCCAGTTCTTTCAGGTTGGGGTGCCACTCTTTCCAGCCCGCGTGAGGCGGGATGGCGGCGTGATAGACAGCCAGGGTGGCCCGTATCAGACCGGCCACGCCAGCAGCCGAGATGGTGTGGCCCAGATTGGATTTGACCGAGCCAATGAAAGGATGAGTCTCAGAATTGCCCAGGACTGTGCGCCAGGCGTGAAGTTCAACCTGATCGCCTACCGGGGTGGCCGTGCCGTGACACTCCAGGTAGCCCAGATCGCAGGCGCTCAGGCCGGTGCTGGCCAGACCCTCCTGGAGCAGACGAACCTGGCCCGCCAGTTGGGGGGTCATGGGACTGGGAGCGGCACCATCGCTGTTGCAGTGAGTGCCGCGAATAACAGCGTAAATGCGGTCGCCATCGCGCTGAGCCTGATCGAGGCGCTTGAGGAGCACCGCTCCGATGCCTTCGCCCAGCGTAAAGCCGTTGGCCCCCGAGTCAAAGGCGCTGCTGGGCCGGTAGGCCAGTGCTCCGATGCGCGAGAAAGCCACCAGATTGTCGGGCACAAAATTGAGATAGACGCCGGCGGCCAGGGCTACCGCCGCCAGTCCCTCGGGGCTTTGGCGCTCCAAGTAGTTACAGGCTTCGTGAACGGACAAAAGCGAACTGGCGCAGGCGCCATCTAAGGACAGACTGGGACCACCCCAGTCAAAGTATTGAGTGACCACCGAGGCGTTCATGCTCATCATGTTGCCAGGCAGAGTATAGCTGCGGATACTGGCCAATCGCTGAGTGCGAGGGCTCGTGTCGTGGGCTGTGCCAAACTGTCCGGCCAGCATCTGACGCTCGCGCAGGCGACTGGTGGAAAGGGAAAGATACTCGGCCAGGCTGCAACCAACATAGGCCGCACTGCGGCTGCGATCATACAGGTCAGGATTGAGACCAGCGTCCTGTAACGCTTCCCAGGTGACTTCCAGGAGTAATCTCTGCTGAGGATCCATGACCTCGGCGCGCCGAGGGGCGATTTGAAAGTGGCTGGCCGCAAAGTATTCCACATTGCGCAAATGGGCCACTCGGTCGCAGGGAGTGCCGTCAGGGTCGCGCCCGGAGGAAAAATATCGACTATGGTCCCAACGCCTCGGATCGACCGGGCCGAAGCTCTGGTGTCCCATGCACTGGTTGCGCCAGAACTCGCCCAGGTTAGGAGAATCTGGATATCGGCAGCCCATGCCAATGATGGCGATGGGCTCGGAAGGTGGAAATGTCATGCTTTGTTTCGCGCGCGCTGCATCAATTCTTGAAGTTGTCCGAAGGAATCGATCTGCTCGATTTCTCGCTGGTCGAGGCTCACATTGAACTCGTCCTCCAGCATCACAATAACTTCGGCCAATGACACCGAGTCCAAACCCAATTCTGCAAGAGATTGGCTGGCGCGGAACTCTCCCACATCGCGAGAGGAAATTTTGGTCATAATATCTCGCAACACGGTGGCGAATTCTGGATCCAGAGCATCATTCATGGGCGGGCGCTTCGACAAGCCGGATCTTGCCCCTCCATAGGAAGACCAGAAGCCGGGGAAGAAAGAGCGGACCCGTGTATACTTTAAAGCAAATCCGGCGTTGGACGCATCTGATTGACTTTTTTTCGCTGGAGCGAAAAGTTTATCGCGTCACTCCCGGGCTGTGGTGCCCCACCCTGACACCCTACACCTGGATGTCGATGGGCAAACTCAACGAGCCCGAGAAATTGTTTGCTATAGCCTACCGGGGTAAGCAGCCGGTGGCTCGGGCCGGTTTTAAGGTGCATCGGGCACACGGCTACGAAGCCCTGCACTTTGGCTATTTCGAAGCCTTGCCCGACACTCACGAGGAAGTGCGAGCCCTGGTCGAGTTGGGCCATCAACTGGCGCCTCACCTGCCTATGCGCGGCCCTCATCACTTTCGCCTGGAAGACCCCTACACCGGTCTGTTGGTAGATGGCTTTGACTTCGAACCCCATTTCTTGATGAGCTACAATCCTCCTTACTACCAGGACTTACTGGCCGGAGCCGGGCTCAACAAGTCCATGGACCTGTATACGTATCGATATCTGAATACCGATATCAAGCCCGATATTATGAAGGGGAGGGCCGACCGGGCCGCCACCAAGGGCATTGTGGTGGAGCCTATGCGCAGCGGCGATTTGCGCCGTCAGGTGACCCAGATTGCCGAGGTTTTCAATGATGCCCTTTCTCAAAATTGGGGTTTTGAGCCGATTGAAGGGGCCCAGTTGGAAGATCTGATGCTGCTGGCCCGCTTTGTGCTCGACCCCAACATGGTGTTTCTGGCTTATCAAAACAGCCACCCCATCGGCTGTATCATTGTGCTGCCCAACCTCAATCCCATGCTGCGCGCCAGCAACGGCTCGCTCAACCCCAAGTTCATGTGGAAGTATCTCACGCGCAATCGCTGGGTGGACAGCTACCGCGGTTACGCACTGGGTGTGCGCAAAGAATATCGCGCCGATGAAGTGACCGCCGCTTTGATCAACGCGGCCATGGAGCGGGGCAAGCAGATCCACTGGCGCGAACTGGAGATCAGCTGGGTTTTGGAAAGCAACCGCCCTATGAATGCCCTGGCTCAAGCCCTGGGCGGTAAGCGCAACAAGACTTATCGCCTGTTGGAGCGCCCCCCCCAGCGGTGAGCGACTATTTCCAGGGCAAGTCGGCCTGGGTCTTCGGAGGTAGTCAGGGGATCGGGCTGGCTCTGGCGGAGCAACTCAAGCAGCGCGGCGCCCGGCTGACGCTGGTGGCGCGCCGGGCCCCTCTGCTCGAGCAGGAAGGCAACCGGTTGGGGGCGGCCTGGATGAGCCTGGACGTGGGCGATTATGCTCAGACCGACCTGGCCGTGCACCAGTTGCTGGTCGAGCAGGGCCCTCCTCAACTGGTCTTCAACTGCGCCGGACTGGCTCTGCCTGGCTACTTGACCGACCTGAGCAGCGCCGACATCGTGGCCATGAATCAGGTCAACTATCTGGGCACCGTGCATGTGTGCAAAGCCGTGTTGCCGACTCTCTTACGGCAGGGGTCTGGTCACATCGTCAACCTCTCCTCGATTTTCGGCATCATCGCGCCGCCCGGCCAGACCGCCTACTGCGCGGCGAAATTCGCGGTGCGCGGCTTTTCGGAAAGCCTGCGGCACGAGCTGGCGATGGCGAACAGCCCGGTGCGCCTCTCGGTGGTGCATCCC
>JADMJV010000117.1:0-21110 GCA_018780265.1 bacterium | reverse complement strand
ATGGGCCTCTTTGGCTACACCGCCTACTGCGGCAGTAAGTATGCCGTGATGGGCTTCTCCGAGGCGCTGCGGCGCGAGGTGGCCGGCCAGGGTGTGCGGGTCTCGGCCGTCTGTCCCCCAAACACTCGCACTCCGGGCCTGGAACAAGAGAATTTGCGCAAGCCCCCCGAGGTGCTGGCTCAGGAGGAGAAGGTCCAGGTGCTGGAGGCGGCTCAGGTGGCCAGCTACGTTTTGAAAGCGCTGCCGGCCAACCCCTTTGTGATCATTCCTAGCTTTGATGGGCGTGTGGCTTATCGGTTGGCGCGTTTTGCCCCGGCTCTGCTGAATCTTTTTCTGCGTCGGCCGTCCCCTCCAGCCAGCTAGCCGCCAGCAGCCCCCAGCCCGCCCACATCATCTGACGGCAACGGCGTAACAGCCCGATCTGAAAGCCTACCTCAGCGCCCAAACCACAATCGATGGCGCCCTGCACCAGAGCCGCCTCCTGCACGCCCAGGCCGCCGGGCACAAAGGCAAACAGGCTGGCGCTGGCGGCCAGGTAAGCCTGCAGGATCAACACACGTTCGGGGGTGGGCAGTTGCCCCAGCAGGATCAAAAGAATGGCCACCTCGGAAACCTGCACAAAGCGGCTGACCATCTTGGGAATCATGGCCAGAGTCAGAGTGATGCGCGGCCAGGGACGCCACCAGAGCAGGGCGGAACTCCCGGCCAGCACAGCCAGAGCGCTGACCAGCGCCAGTTTACCCCAGGGATGCTGGGGGGACAGCCCCCACCACAGGCACAGGGCCGCCGTGACCCCGGTGGCCATAAGTCCGGTCAGGGCGTGGTAAATTCGATAGACCAGCACCAGTTTGCCCGGTTCTGAAGTCATGGGGCGTAGATGGCGATAGCGAAAGGGCTCTCCCCCCAGACCGGCGGAAGGAATGAGACGAGACAGACCATCGCTGCTCCACTCCATCATGAGCAAGCGGAACCACTGGCGGGGGGATTTCAGCAATTTTCCGATGCACACTACATCCCACATCGCCCAGCACAGGCCCAGCACACTGAGGGGGAGCAGCCCCCAGCCGGCCCGCATCAAGGCCTGAGCGACCAGTTGCAGCGAGAATTGAGCCCATAGCCCCAGCAGCAGGAGCAGGCCCAGAGCCGGTAGGACCTTACTGCGAATCCTGGTCACGGAACATGACCGCAGCGGCGCACGAAACCCCTACCAGGATGCCGGCGAAGACATCGACCGTGTAGTGAAAGCGTCCGTAAACGGTGGCAGCCACCACTCCGCCGCCCCAGATTCCATACAACAGCGCCCACTTGCGGTCCCAGCGCCAGCCCAGACAGGCGGTGGCCACAGCCAGCGAGGTGTGACCGGAGGGAAAAGCGGCGGCAGCGGCGGCAGCTTTCTTGAGCATGGCGTGGGTCAGCGTCCAGATGGGCCCGTGCAGATCCACGGCCAGAGGCGGATAAAGCGGACGCGGCCCCTGCACCGGAAAATAGATGGTGATGATGTAACTGGCTACCAGGCTCGATACGCCGCCGCACAGGGCCAGCCGGGCCAGGTCGTTGCGGTCGCGGCTGAGCAGTCGAATCAGCAAAACCGGCATCATGAAGTAGTAGGTCACATAGCAGAGGTGTAAAAATTCGGAAAAAAAGAGCCACGGCCAGAGTTGGCTCCATTCCATAGCCGGATGGAAATTTCCCCAGACGGCCTGTTCCCAACCTTGCACCAGCTTGTCGTGGAGTGGTTGCCCCAAAACTTTTTGCACGGTGTCGATGTTGGAGTAGGTCCAGACAAAAAAGGGGATCCATGGCACCCAATATAGTTTGGCCCAGTCCGGGTGGCGTTCTACCCAGGTTGACATCATATAGAGCAGAGCGGCGGTGCCCAGTTGCATCAGGGCCAACTTGACGCTGGCCACCGACATTCCCGGACCAAAGATTAAAATCATGGCAGTAACGACCCAGTAGCCGCCTAACCAGGCCTCTGCCCAACGGTAGGTGCGCGCCTCCATAATGCTACAGGCCGGCTTGTTCGATTTGGCGGCGGGCGTGCTGGACACGCTGCAGGCAACCTATCAGCGAAACCACCACCAGCACCCACAACAACATGCCGCTCCACGGACTGGTGGGGCCAAGACCTACAGCGCACAGCAAGAGCAGCATTCGATCGCTACGGTCGCCCACTCCAGGCCAATCGCCGTTGTCGGTGGAAATCACCAGGCCCAGGCGGGCTTTGGTATAGCTGACCAGACTGCTGAGAATGATGCCGAGCCCGGCAGCTAAAGGAAAAGTGGGAAAGAAGCCCAGCAGTAACACGCCATCCACCCAGCGATCGACCAGCGCCTCCAGGTAGTTGCCAAAAGCGGTGGCTCGCCCTTGCTGGCGGGCCACTTCGCCGTCCAGGAAATCCATGGCGGCAGCGGCCAGAGCTAGAAACAGGGCCCATTTGCCACAGCCGCGGGCCAGCACCAGGGCGGCCGCCGTGCTGAGTGGGATGGCGGCCAGCGTGATCCAATTCGGATGCACACCCAGGCGGACGAGGGGTTGGGCCAAAGCCACCCGCAGGGGGCGAGTGGGTTCGCGCAGTTGACTGATCATGGCTGGGCCAGGGCGTTCGGGTTCTGGTCGTCCCTCCCTTCTGGAAGAGCATGAAGCCAGTGTTCTTGTAAATGGCGAATGGCGATGGTGTTGTTGCGCGTCAGGGGCGTTCCGTCGCCGCGATTGAGACGCCCCAGGCTAGCCGCTTTCATCATTTTGCGCGCCTTCCAACGCTCGAAACAATAGCGGGGGGCCGGAAACACTGCCTTGGGCATCAGGCAGTGAGCGCTCAGCCAGACATCATCCACCCAGCGCGCCGCTGCTGGCGCCTGAGAATAGTCAAAAATATTCTCTTTATCGTAAAAATCGGGCTGAGTCAGGAAGCCCGAATAACCCTGCACGATGTCAACCGGGTATCTGTGGTTCACGCGGGTGCATTTGACGGGTGCGGGTGAGCGTCTGGCCAGGTTGTCCCACAGAGTGGTGGGACGGTCGACCAGACCGGCCGGCACGCGCCATCCACTGGAGGCCACAACCCAATCGGGATTGCGCTGGGCATGCCCGAGCAAAAATTGAACCAGAGTGGCCGGATAGAGCATGTCATCATCGACCACCAACAATCGCTGGTCGCCGGGCAGATCTTGCAGGGCTGGCAACAACTTGGTGGCCGGACCAAAGTCGGGGCAGGTGACGATCTCCAGCCAGTCTCGACCCAGCCAATGCTCGGGGACGATGTAGGGCTGGCCTTCGCGCTCACTATACTGGGGCAGGTGGAGGCGAATCTTTTGCAGGCCCCAACTTTGATAGAGCAGGCTTTTGAAGGTCAACTCCAGGTGGGGCAGGCGACTGGGAATGGTGGTCAGACAGGCCACCACCCGGGTTGGCGGGCGCTTGCGCCAGATAGATTCCCAATAGTCAAGCGGCTGACTGACCAGGCGCGCCTGGTCCCAGCTATCGGCCAGCAGATTGCGGCCGCTCAAATAATTGTAAGTGGCGGTTGCTAGCCCGGTCAGGGCGGCCAGTCCCAATAATCTCACGGGGCTTCGAGTTACCCACCCCGTTGCCGGATCCTGCTTAGAGCCCGTCACTGGTCAGGTGCTCGACGTAGCCAGGGCCAGGTGCCCAAGTCGGCATCCTCTGCCTGGATGGAAAACCTCAAGGAGATGGATCAGCATGTGCGGGGAGGGCAGTCTGCACAAGACATCGCTGACTTGGGCCGAGCCGGCTCCCGGCCTTTGGGGCACGGTTGTCCACTCGGGAGTAGCTAGCCACTCCTCCGACCGCCTTGATAGACCCGCCGGGCAGTATCTCAGCAGGCGCGGCATAGTCTGTCTGCTCTGGCTCGGTGGTCGGTGGACTATCGGCTATTCTTTGCCTCTGTCTGTCTGAAAGGGGAAGCTTAGTCAGCCCCAACCTTCTTAGGGTTTCAACCGAGTAATGAAAGCCGCGTCTTGGCAGTTCTGGTGGCCCATCGACTTCACTGGGATGAAATCTATTGTCCTCGCCTGAGGAGTGGGAACTGGTTTGGATGGCAATCCAACTGACAGTGGCATCACCCAGGCGGCTTCCGGCGAAGCCTGCTCCATCGCCTAAGATTGAAGTGCCGGTCAGTGGCCTGCTGCCCCTTGTCGAATGGTCACGTTCTGCAGGGCGCAAGGCAAAACTCTGGAGTGACATCTACCATGGGTCCGCGCAGCCCAGGCGGAAATGACCTGGCCCGGGTGGCAACAGGGTGCGCGTACGAAATCCGCGGTTGAGCACCAGCGCCACCGGCGAACGGGCCAACTGGAGGGCCGCTTTCCAGGCTTCCAAAACTTCGTTGGCGTCGCCCGGGCGCATAACCCACATGTTGGGCATAGCCGTCGTGGATCGACCTCGGTAGCCGGAATGCCCGAATTTTAGCTCAGCTTATCCAGGTAGCGGGCCCACAGTTGACGCTGATCGGGCGCCATGATCAGGTTGAGGGTGGCCCGACAGCCCGATCCCTGGTGCTGGGTGTGCTGGACCACGCCCTGGCAGCAAAGGCGGCAACCGCTGAAAAGCAGAATCTCCAGCGACAAGACCATCTGGGTTGGTAAAAAAGTGTCCACAAAAACCAGCAACTGATGCTCATTGAGCTGGTTGCTGACCAGGCTAAGCTGGACCCCTCCCTCCAGAGGTTTCCCATGAAAGTGCAACAGGCGGCCGATTTTTCGGAAGGGTTGGTCGGGTGCGACGACCGCACCGACGGGTGAGGCTGAGACCGGGGATTGACCCCAACTCATCAGCCACCAGGGGCGTCCAAGTGAGTGATACATATTCGCTTAGACCGCCAGCCTCAGTCCATGTTACATGTCTGGCGACTCCAGACTCAATTCTTAGGAAATTGAGGGCTTTGGGGTATGTCGTCGGTAATTTCGTAGTAGTCGCCCTTATTGGCGACGAAAATGTGTTTGGAGATTTGGGTGTGGGTGGGCGGGTCAAAGCAACCCAGAGCGATAGCCGTCCAGTCCTTGTCGTGGGGCGGGTCCCAGAAAAGCGATGAGCCGCAGGTGGAGCAAAAACCACGCCGGACTTTATCCGTGCGGTACCAGGTTACGTTTTCTGAACCGTGGACGGTAACCGCCGACCGGAAGACATCCGTGGAGACGAAATAGTGACCCGAGAATTTTCGGCACTCCTGGCAATGGCAGGCGTCCGGTGGGGGCAAAGGCATGGAAACTTCAAATCTGACGGCTCCACAAAGACAAGATCCTTGATGCATGGTAAACTCCCCCCTCTCAGTCAGTGCGACCGGCGCTGATCTGAAAGCGGTTGCGGCCCACCTGAATCTGGTCGCCGACATTCACCTCGCCGGCTTGCCCGGCAGGCAGGCTGGCCACCCATTCCATGCCGTCCTCGACTCGAGTGATGGTGACGGCTACCTCGCTTTGGTCGGGGCAAAGCAGTTCGAAACGTGACTCTTTCCAGACCAGGGCCAGGCAACGCGAAGGCAGGCTGATGTCGCCAAAGGCGAATTCTTGATCAAACCACTTGTTCTCCAGGGGCGCCTCGTCCGGGTCCACGGCACCACCCAGGGCCAAAGTGTTGCCGCGCACGGCCAGTTGTTGATCGGCGTTGGGTCCGGCCAAAATTTCTAGAAAAAAGGCCGGGCGAGCGGTCAATGAAATGGCTTTCGCAGGCTGTGGGGTGTCCTGGCCGTCGCATTTTGGCCTGGCCTGGACTCCGGGTTGAGGCACGGAGACGATGGGAGGTATGGGTGGCGGAGGAGGCGGCAGAGTTTCGGGACGATGCTGGCGAGCGGCCGCCTTGCCTCCAAAGCGCATATCCGCCTGTTGCAGGTCGAGCACACATTTTCCCATACGAATCTGATCGCCAGGTTGCAGTTCGATCTGGTCAACCTCAACCTCGTTCACTTTGGTAGGGTTGGTTTCGGAACGATTGATCAGGGTGAATCGACCACTCTCCTCGTTCCATTGCATTTCGGCCTGGATACTGGAGACGGTGTCGTCCTTGACATGAACCCAACCCACCAGACGAACGGAGCGATCGGCCGGAGTCCGCCCAATGGTCATCTGCGGCGCGTCGAGCGGGTGAATACTGCCACGCGCGGCACCCTCGACCACTCTCATTTGCAATCCACAGGTCCACACGGGCGCCACTTCTCCAAGGCGGTCACGGCTCCTGGCCCCTAAAACTGGCAGCGATCCCGAACGGCCTCAGCGTGGGGAGGGCGCTGGTCGATTTGGGGGTGCCGGAGCCACTCCACCACCTCTACCAGCCAGAGCGGCAGGTCGGGACGCAGTTCGCCGAGCCGGACTTCGAGTCCCGAGCCGTCCCAGCGGTCGCTGGCTCGCGGCGGAGTTTCGCCGGAGGCCAGAAAATAGAGAATGGAGCCCACCGCATACAGGTCATGAGCAGGCAGAGAAGGCTGTCCCGACAACTGCTCGGGCGAGGCATAGACCGGATCTCCGAAGCCGCGAAAGTAGGTCTCGCGAGGATCGCAGGGGCTGTCCTTGAGTCGAGCCAGACCGAAGTCGAGCAGCTTGAGCACCCCCTGAGAGGTGCTCATGATATTGTCGGGCCTTAAGTCCCGCTGAATCAACGGGGGGCTTTGCTGGTGCAAAAAGCCCAGCACATCCAAGAATTGCCCCAGGTAGGCCTGCACCGTCTGCTGGCTGAGCGGTTTGCGGGCGTTGCGGTGCTTCTGCTCCAGGGTGCTGCCCGAAAATGCTTCCAAAACCAGATAGAGTCCGCTGGAATCGTCCACGGTATCGAGAAAACGAGGCAGGTTGGGATGCTCAAGTCGAGCCAAAAAACGCCCCTCGGCCAACAGATGCTGGCGTGCCTCGCGCCCTAAGTCGATGCCTTCCAGTTTGCGCAAAAGCACGTGAATCTTGGCCTGCTGGTCAAAAGCTCCGTAGAGAGCCGAAAACCGCCCTTGCAAAAGCTTGAGACCGCACAAATAGCGCTCTGCCACCAGGCCGGGGGTCGCCCGGGGGCGAGGGGGAGGGGGGTCGGCAGGCTCCAACTGGCTGAGGGCGGTCAACATTTTTTCGGCCATCTCGGTGACCAACACAATGTCGTGGCTGCTGAACGGTAGCGCCGGATGCCGACGAACTCCGCACAAAAGGGCCTGGGTCACCCCCTCGATGCGCAAGGGTACCAGCAGCAACACTCGGTCTTCATCCACCAGTGCTGATGGCTTGAACAAATGGGGGGCCAGCGCCAACAGTTCCGGCTGACGCTCTTCTAGAAGAGGAGAGGAACCGCGCCTCTCTAACACCTTGAAATGTCGGCCCGAACCGCCGGGCAAGAGTACCATGGCGCAGTCCAACAGAGTAAGGGCCAAAAAACTATCCAGGGCGTCGCGCCAGAAACGCTTTTGCTCAAAACCAAACAGCATGATGGGCTATTGACCAGCGGGGGCCGAGCAACCTTTAGGGGAACAAATTCTGCGGGAAGAGAAACTTTTCCAGCAACGACGGTTATACTGTGAGGGCAGATAGCCGGGGAGGACCATGAATTGTCGCTACAAGTAGATGAGTTGCTTCAGGACCGCTACCTGATCGTGCGCAGCATCAAGCAAGGTGGTATGGGCGCCGTCTATGAGGCCCGTGATACCAAGTTGGCCGACTCCCCCTGCGCCGTCAAAGAAATCCTGGAATCCGCCCGCCTGGGCCACAACTCTCAATACATTGAGGGACGATTTTTCCAGGAAATGAAAGCCCTATCGGCGCTGGATCACCCCTCTATCCCTAAAGTGCGCGACTATTTGACCGTGGACTCCACCATTTATATCGTAATGGAACTGGTACAGGGTCCCAGCCTGGAAGAAGAGATCGAGCAGTCGATGCAGCGCTCGAGCCTCCCCCCGGAGGCGGAAAAATCGGTACGGGACATCCTCTCGTTGCTGGAGACAGTGGCCTACCTGCACGGTCAGGATCCGGTGATTATTCATAGGGATATCAAACCGGGCAATGTTCTACGCGACGCCAAAACAGGCAACATCAAGCTGGTCGACTTCGGGTTGGCCCGCCAATTGGACACCACCTCCAACCACACGCTGGTAGGCACGCTGGGCTACTGTGCGCCCGAGCAGATGATGGGCAAAGCCAGCCAGGAGTCCGATCTGTATTCAGTGGCCATGACCCTTCACCACCTGCTCACCGGACGGGCCCCGGATATGCTCAATTTTGAACCCCTCAAGCCCGAATTGCCGGGCTTGCGCGCCGGCCTGTCGCAAATCATCGAAAGGGCCACTCAACTCAAACCCGGCGACCGGTATAGCTCGGCTCATGATATGGCCAAAGATCTGCGGGCCTGGCTGGAAGGACGGCCTGTCAGCGCCTCAGCCCTGACCCCGACATTGCCAACACGTAGCGGTACACTCTGGGCCAAAGCTGCCGTGGCCGTGTTGGCCCTGGGTTCGGCCCTGGCGGCGGGCCGTGCCCTGGCCCCTGGTCAACAGCCGGGGGGGGTCCCCAGCCCCATGATGGCCACGGCCAGTCCGGCGACCCAAGTGCAGCCCCGGACCCCTGCAAAAACCGCTGCCCAGCCAGTCGCTACCAGGCGACCACCGGCCCCTGCCAAAGCGCCAGAGCCGAAGACGGTTGTGAAGTACGTGTATGTTCCCCAGCCGGCTCCAGCCCCTCGGAAAACCAACCCGGAGGTGGCCCCGATTGTGCCCAGCCTGGGCGACACACCCGCCTATCCCGTCCGCTCTGGGCCCGTGGCGCAAAAAACGCCGCGCCACAATCCACCCCCGCAGGACTTCCGCCCTCCTCAGGACTGGGGCGACAACCCACCTCTACCCATGGAGGAGGCCCCCTTTCCCGACGCCGGTCAGGCCCAAAACCCCAACAATCCTCAGGCCAAAGCTCGCCTACAGCGCTGGCGCAACAACCACCGACGCAGCAATCCTCGAGTCCGCTAGACCCCGGCTCGTCTGACCAGGGGGTCGGCGTCGGCGGTTGCCCGAAGGCGGGCCTCTGCCCTCACTTTCTCGGGTAGATCCAATCCGGCCAGGTACCAAAAAGCGGCCTCACGCACCAGAGCATGGGAATGGCGGGTGAGTTCCAGGGCCAGGCTGGCCGGAGTGCCCGGTCCCAGATCGGTCCAAATGCGTTGTGAGCCCGATTGGGCCAGCCGACTCAGGCAGTGCAGGGTGGCACTGACCAGATGAAGATCGGGCCGACCCAGAAAATCCAAGATCAATTCTTCCAGGGTAATATGTCCCGGAGCCCGGGGCAACAAGGTCAGAGTCGCCTTCAGGGCCTCCGCCAATTCGGGACCGGCCCAAATGGCCACGAAATCCGGCAAGCTCGCGGCCGCGGTCTGAGCCACCGGCAATTGCCGGACGGGCTCCCACGCAGCTTTATCGATAGGGGAGATCAAAGCCTGGGCACGCAACACGTGATTTCGTCTCAGCGCCAGGTTCCGTCGCAAGTAGGCCTGCAAAAGTGTCAACGGCTGGGTCTCGGTTTGATGGATCAGGCCGTGCAAATCGCGCAGGGCCTGGCGCACCCAGGCGATTTCGGAACTCACAAACGCAGCCAGTTGGCCCTGTTGGGCGGCATCCAGCGGAATTCTCTCCAATATGAGCAACAGATTGCTGCGCAAAAGAGGCTTCCAGCGGGACTCAGCCAGAGTCTGCAAAAGCAGATCCATCATCGGCTCGGCAATCGCCTCCATAAGAGGCAAGTCGCGGGTTTGCAAGGGGATGTCGTTGAGTTTCTCCAGCAGATGCAAATGTGCCGCGTGCCCTTCGGCCACGCGATATTCCTTTTCCCGATAGCGCTTCAGCTGGCTCATAGCCCGAGCCGTCCAGTCCCCAATGGACTCGAGTTCGGCCAGGGTGGTGGGATGGAAGCGCCGAAAAGGCAGGTTGTCAAAAGTGAGCAAGCCGGCTTCGCTGCCCAACGGCACCACCACCAGCGGGTCCAACGGCCCGGCCAATTGGGACTGAGCGTGGGCCGTCACCAGTTTGCCCGTTTCCATGGCCAGTTGCACCAGCTTGCTTTGCTCAGGATTCATCTTGGGAACGGAGTCTGGGGGATAGTGGGCCACCGCCACCAGGGCTCCGTCCTCTATCAAGAAAAAGTGGGCCTGGCTGGCCTCCGTCTGTTTGCAGGCCAGTTCCAGGCACGAACTATAGAGTTGCTCGGGACTGAGTGTAGTCAACTGGCGAGCCAATCCATAAAGGCTTCCAAAAGTCTCGCCCGCTCCCAAAATTCGACTGCGCAACTCAGCTACCGCCGACTCCAGAACCTCGCTTTGTTGACGAGCCAGTTTAAGCTGCAATTGACTCTCGCTCAGATCCTTTTGCATTTCATGATGGCGATGGCGATACTGATCAAAGAGGGCGCCAATCACTGCCGCATCCAGGATGCAGCAGGCCCAGACCGCAGCGTGAGGGGTCTGCAAAGGATTGGCCCCGCCGCTGGCCATCTCATAAAGGCCAAGCAGGAGCAGCGTAAGAGCGCCAGCGGCCACACTACCATAGCGACTGGCCACCAGGGCGATGGGAATCAAATAGGGATGAGGTTGCAAGCCTACCCATCCCGGAGAATGCGGGGAAAGAAGCAGATTGGCCGCTATAGTAGCCCCCAACACGACAGCCAGCTCCAACCCGAGTTTTTTCATATCGGTCCCCCCAAAAGCTGAGGAGCGATTTCGGGAAACCACAACAGCAATTGAGCAAAGGCCTGCCGATCGAAGCGCAGCACGGTGCAGGCCGCGGAGGCAGGCCGGTCAGGCGCAAGATTCGACATCAACTGTCTCTCAGGCCAACCCTCGACCTGACCCTCCACTAACAAAAAAACATAGTCACCTAGCGGTTGACCCACCTCATAGAGGTGCGCCTCAAAGCGTTGGGCGAGCGTGACCAGGGCTTCCCACGAAAGCTCGCTAAAAGCTCGGGCCTGAAAAATCGCCTCCAGCTTCTGCTGGGTGGATTGCCAGTTCATGACGGCCCCCCAAAAGTATAGACGCCCACCCCATCAGAACAGCCGTCCATCTGAAAGAGGCGCAACGGCTGACGTTCGAAGACCAGTTGGTCGATCACCGGCAGAGTGCGCAACAAACAGACCAGGTTGGTGGCCACCGCCAAAATTCCGGCGGCCACAAAGCCAGCCCCACTGGCCGTGGTAAACACCACATTGGCCACAGCAAAGACGGCGATGCCCAGCAGCGCATGACGATAGAGTTCATAGTAAAGCAACACCACGGTGCCGAAATAGAGCAAAGTTTGGAAATAGACTCCTACCATCTGGGTTCGCCCCAGACTGACGATATCATCCGGCAGCCAGTGAGGGGCCAGCAGAACAGCAACCAGGGTGACCACCCCCTGGCTGAGCGCCAGGCGCAGGCCGCCCGAGCGCAGACTGTGCAGCATTCGCTGCTTGGACATACCGATCTGAAAAAGCGAGCGACCGCTGGAAATGTCTACGAAAAAGGTACGGAAACGCTCAAAAAACTCCGTCTCCACGGCCAGAAAGAAGAGCGCCAGTGAAGGCAACACCGTCAGTTGGGCCAAGAAAGCGGCCTGCTCGTAAGCGGGATTGGCGCGTAGCCAGAACACACCGGCCAGACTATAGCTATCGTGCGACCAGCGCAACAGCGCTTTGTCCGCCCACAAGCCCAGATAGTAAAGCAGACCTGCCAGGGTCAGGGCGGGAAAACGCCGCAAAGCGTGCACCGCTTGCCGATCCCAACTCAATCGCTGATGAGGAAATTCACTGACCAGCACCCACAACAGCGTGGCCACCAGCACTGCCTGACCCATGGTATATCCGGTCAGCATGCCCAGTTGGGGGTCGCTAAACCACCTCCCCAACACCAGACTGGCCCCGGCGCTCAAGCCGTTGCCCAGCAAGAAGGCGCCAATGATGACCCGGTAGGCGCGGACCACTCCCAAAAAGAGCAGCAGCATCCACAGCGAGGAGGTCAACCCAAAAAGAGAGAGAGCCTGCAGTCGCCATGGCCACGACAGGGGAGAAGCCAGCAGCAGCAGTCCAAACAGAGCCGTGGGCGGGGCCACCCCCAACAACCAACAGGTGACAAAGGCTGACAGGTGACGCTCGATGTCGGCCGCGTAGAGGCGATCGGCCAGATAGCGCGTGAGGGCAAATTGGAAAGGGCCGGTAGCCCACAACGTGAGCACATTGATGGTCACCACCAGGGCCGAGAACAACTGGCTGTTGCCGCGCAAACCCCGGCTCATCAGGGCCAGCGTGGCGATGCTGATCAGCCAGGGCCCGGCCGACAAAATGGCCGAGGAGAGATACCCCAAGAGCAGCCCTTTGAGGCCCTCTTCTTGCACCATGCGGCGCAGTTTGAAGCCGATACCAGCCATTACAGACTCCCCCGGTCCCGTTGAAAAGTGTAAATACGCCGATAGGCGGCCACCATCTGCTGGTGATCATAAAACTGGCGCACTCGCTGCAAAGCGGTTTCGACCATCTGCCGATGGACCTCGGGGTGAAGCAAAATTTGCAGGATGGCCTCCGCAGTGGCCTGTGGATTGCACACCGGCGTCACCAGGCCGGAGCGCCCCAATTGTCGGTCGTCCTCGGTCAGCCCGTCGATCATCTCCGAGCAGGCTCCCACACGAGTGGCCACGCAAGGCAGGCCAGAACAATAGCCTTCCAAAATGACCAACGGCTGACCCTCACTGATACTGGTCAACACTTGCACCTGTAGGCGCGGATAGTACTGTTTTACATCCACAGGTCCCCAAAAACGCAGCTTTTCCCCCAGCCCCAGCAGCCCTACCAGAGTCTGGCACTCCTCAAAATAGCTCTTGTCTTCATCGCTGGGACCCAATACCCAAAACTCAGCCCGCGGACAGCGATCTACCACCAGGCGGGCGGCCCGAATCAAGGTTTTAAGATCCTTAATAGGTACGATCCGGCCAATAAATCCCACTAACAAGGGCCCCGTCTCGGGGAGAGGCGAGCGATCGGCCTGAAAACGCTCAATGCGCACACCATTGGGAATGATGCGGATCTTTTCTCGAGGGGCCCCAAACTGAACCTGCAACTCTCGATTGCCTCGATAGAGCGTGTAGATTCCATCGCAGTGATCGTAGGTCAGCCGCCCGAGCGCCTCAAAAATCCTCGTCCAGAGCAACTTAAAGTAGCCCATATCGGCCTGAAAGCTCGCATCATCGCCGCCTGTCCCGTGCAGCCACTGGGCCTGGCTAATCTCGATGCGCCGTTCGTTGGTGTAGATACCGTGTTCGGTAAGCAGCAGGGGACGGCCCGAGCGATAGCGAGCCAGGGTGCCCAAAAATCCGGCCCAACCCGTGCAGATGGTGTGAATCACTCGCGCCGACGGCAGTTTGGCCCCCAGCAAGTGAAGAAGAGGTAGATGCGAAGAACGCCAGGCATAGAAGAAGTCTAAGAAAGAGGCTTCCGGTGCAAAGCGGGAGTAAGTTCGAGTGAGGATGTCCCACATCTGCGGCCCCCTTGTCAGGTCTAAGAAAGAGCAGGCTCGACGGGCCGGATCCCCCAACTGGGCGTAAAGATCGGCAAAGTGGGTCAGATGCCCCTGTTGCAACTCGCTGTGAAAATCGTCCAGGGCTTTCCACAACTTCTTGTTGCCGCGCGCCGACGTCTGCCAACCTGGTGTCAGATCGAGGGCCGACAGTTCCAGCAAAAACTTCACGTTGCCCGGCATCCGGTACTTCGGCGTCTTGGACTCCCAGGACGGGGCCAGATAGAGCAGGCCAAACTGCAGTTCACCAAGGTCCTGAATGAGGCTATGGACCCAGCTCGAAACCCCGCCTGAGACATACGGGTAGGTGCCTTCTAAAATCAACAGCACGTCTACCGGCATAGCCACTCCAGGTGGGTGCGTATTTCGGGGGGCAACTTTGCGGCCAACGAGTTGAGCTGTGGCAGTTCGGCTCGCAAACCGCCCCAGTCCCTCTCCGCGTAACACACCTCCACCAGGCCCAGGCGGGCTTCGGCGCATTGAGCATCCAGCTGCAACACGGCCTGATATTGCTGGCGGGCCTGCTGAGGGCGGCCCAGCCGCAGCAAAATCTGGCCTCGTTGTAGGCCGGCCGTCACATCGTTGACGATCTCCGCATAGACCTCCGCCAGCTGCTCCAGATAGAGCGGCTCCAGAGCGGGTTCGAGCAGACCGCTGTCCAGGTAATCCTGGTAGGCCCTGGCCAGGCCAAAGGCGGCCTCGCGGCCGCGGTCACGGCCGTAGCGGTCGCGAGCCTGAGCCAGCTGCTGGCTGTGATCTTCCTGGATCTGAGCCAACTTGGCCACCGCCAGTTGATAGATCTCCGGCTTGGGGTCGTTGAGCGCCCGCTGAATGCACTCGATCAGGCGCCGCCCCCGGCGCCGGGCCATCGCTTCCAAAACCGCCTTGCGAATCTCCAGGTCCGGTGAGTCGAGCAGGTCGATCAAAGGCTGCACCTGGAGGTGATCCACCAGTGGTAAGTCGGCGATGGCAGTACGTTTCTGGTCCAGCTGCGGAGCCACGTGATCGCGGAACTCACTGAGCAAGTCTCCGGAGAGGCCCGGGCCCCAGCGCACCCCTGCCCAGACCAATCCCAGCACCGCCAATCCATAGCCTGGCAACAGTGCCACCACCAACAGTCCGGCCAGGCTGACCAGCCCATTCATAGGCTGGCGCAAAGCCCAATAGAACAACACGCTGGCCAACAGGTGCAAAACCCAGGAGGACAACATGGCAGCGGTAAACTCGCAGACAAACGCTGCCGCCATCGAGCTGAAGCGCAAGAACTGTGCCACGGCCGGCAATTTGACGACCCACCAGCGACTCCTCCGCTTTCACCCAACCTCTCACGGCCGCACTCTGCGCCTGCAGGGGTGAGCGGAGTGGTCGCGACTGCGATGGAATTGAGCGCCTTGGCTCACCGCCAGGCGTCGCCAACCGTCGAGGTCTGGCCGCCGCAGGCGCGGCTGTTGGCCTCTTGCTCAATCTGCTGGTTGGCAATCCTGCCGACAAGCCCCAAGACAGATTCCTAGTAGCCGCCGCAGCTTCCCGCAGATTGCCAAACCCCACAGGCGGCGCCTTGAGGATCACATATGACGCCACATTTTCCCATACCGGGAATTTCCATAGGACCCATCATCACCTGACCACCCAGTTCGGCCGCCGTCTGCAAGGTCTTATCGATGTTCTCCACATCAAAATAGACCAACCAGTTGCTCGGGAGCGGACCCCGTCAGCGGCAATCTGACTAACGGAAGCGAACTTCAAGTTCTGACCTCCATCCGCCAGGCGCGAGCCGATTTGACTGACCGGAGCCTCTCTAGCTTCGTGGCTCAGTGCAAAGAGCACTCAGTAGTGCCTCGGATTCTCTGCTGTCGTTGAGAGTTAGAATGTTGGAATCGATTCGTGGCGCTGGCAAGCAAGTGGCCAAAAGCTATGAGTGGTAGTCAATGCAGAGCGCCAGAGAGGCCAAAACTGCCTGAAGCTCCGATGGACTGACCTTACCCAACGGAGATTGAAACCGCCCTAATGCCACAGACTTAACCTGAAATGAATCAGCCCCCGACCATTTGGTGAGACCGGTTGCGGGCCCCGGCGGAAGTTTCGTGAACCAGGGAAAACTCGCATAGCGGTCTTTCCAATCTGTGATGGGAACCACTATGCGTAAAGGCAGTTTTCCAATTCCCTGAGCATTTACCACCAGCGCGGGGCGACGTTTGCCTATCTCGTGACCAACCTGGGGATCGAAGTTAACTGACCAGATTTGCCCTCTTTGCGGATCAATACTCAATGAGATCGTCAGCCTTGAAATCCGTCAGTGATTGATTATTGGCATAGTCGTCGTAGGCCAGAGTGGCAGCAGCCTCGAGAATTCGGTTTCGCTCTTCCGGAGACAGCTTGAGGATTTCAGTAGCCGGAACTTCACACCGGTCCTCAAGCCCGCCTGTCACTTCTCGCAGAGCAGGGCAAAGTTCGCTGGCTCGTTGCGCCGAAATTAGACCTTCGTGAAGCGCTCTCAAAGTATATTGCTTTAGATGGGAGGTTTCTTCAATTCCTGGGTAGTCGAATTTGCCCGGTTCAGCCCGACGCCATCCTCTCGATGAGACCTCCATGATAAGCTTACGGTATAAGCTTTCGTTAATAATCCCGAGGTCAAAAACGCGCCGAATCCAAGCCTGGATGCTCAATCCATACTTCCTTTTCAGGAGGCCAAGTTCAGATAAGTTCAAATTTCTTCGCAAGCTTCCTAGCTCGGCGAAGGCCGCGGCTCGAGGGACGATAAATGCCGACGCAAACCGATGCGCCAAATCCTCTCGCTCTTTGGCAGAGAGACCGTCACAGTCCAGCATCAAGTGTCCCAGCTCGTGGGCCAAGCTGAATCTTAGCCGATCGACTGGGGCATTTGAGCGAATTACAATTAGCGGACGGTGCTCGTCCAGCCACCCTGACAGCCCGTCGAATTCGGTGTCCTGAATGTGCTCAGAGGCTAGAACGACAACCCCGTTTCGCTCCAACACTTCGATGATGCCTGCCAGTGGCCCGTAGCCCAATCCAATAGCTTGTCGCACGCTTTCAGCCACAAATTCGGCCTCGTGTAGACCGGAAACTCGGACTCGATCACGTTGGGATAGTCGAGGATGGGCCTCGAGAAGTAAAGCTTCCTCCAGCCAGACCAAACTTTGCACACAGTTCGAAGCGATGGCTTGGAGTTGGGTCTGCTCCTTCTTGCCCAGTTTTGAATTCTTGCGAAAGTCGCCCCAGACTACATTATTTCTGGAAGTTTCAAAGAAGAACGCCGGCTCGACCCGGAGGATTTTGGCCAATGCCGTAAGCATCGAAGCTGGCGGTGACGATTGGTCTCTTTCGTATTTAGAAAGGGCGGCTTTGCTGATGATGACGCCCTCGGCACGAAGCAACGCAGAGACTTCATCCAGAGAGAGACCTCTGGCGAGTCTGGCGTTCTTGAGCCGGGCGTGCATCGACACTAGACTGCTTCTTCCCAAAATTCGCCTTCAGAATCCGAGTCCGTTTCAAGGAATCTCTCCGAGAAGTCTTGGAATTCTCGGAAGCCGAGTTCCGGTAACCGTTCCCCGCCTTGGAAGTAGTCGAGGACCTCATCGACCTCGATTAGAAAAACGTCGACTGAAGGGAACTCCGAAATGTCAGGTACCAGGAACCCATCAAGAGATACGAGCCAACGTCTCCATGCATCCTGGTCGTAACCCCCGCCGTGGCCCTTCATCAGCGCTCGAGTGAACGAAACTCCCTTTCGATTGAGGCACCGAAGCACGTAATCCTGCTCCAAATCGTCCACCAATATCACCGAACCGCCGTGTATCCTGCGTGCGCGATAACCTAAATCCGACGTGACTCAAGTTTGAGCTAGTTGATTCAGGTTGCGTCCGTCGGAACTCCACTCCAAGAGTGCATCCATCGAAATTTGCATTGCCTCTGCCAGCTTCATGCAGTCCCACTCAATGGTCGTTACAATTCTCATTTGGCCCATAGCCTCCTCATTGCCTGGGTTACATTTTTGCTTAAATCCACAACCTTTGTCAACCTTTATGGATGAAAACTGCAAGTCTGACCATTCTAGCTCTCAAAAATACCCTGGGCTACCGAATCGCGCTCAACGTGCCGCCGCAGGGTTACGCTCTGGCAACTGATGACCTACCCTCGAGGACGTCCAAGAGCCACCGGTAGTCGCGCTCGCTGATACGCAGGAAACCGCCCTTAAGAAACAGGTAGTTAGCAGGGAGCGTCTTCATTTCTCGACCATCAAACTCACTCAATCCCCAAAGCAAGTCGCGTGCGCTTGTAGGTGTGCGGCTTGTATCGACGCGGACCTGACAGCGATAGGGGTATTGCACATCCCGGCCAAACAGGTCAGAGTCGTCAACAAATGGCTCCGACACAAGCTCACCGTGCCCGGCCAACAGTTGCTTCTGGGAAAGGTAGGCGACAAACCGATCACCCTGGGTGAGTTCGAAGAAACGACGCTCGTGCTGGTGGTTCACACCGAGCACGCCATGAGTAACGACTGTCTTGAACATCTCCGGTCGAAAGGTGAAAATCCAGTAGTTCATCACAAGCCCCTTTCCGCGCTTCAATTCCTCACCCCGAAAGGGGTTTCCTGGAGGCGGAGGGCAGGCGTCACCACCAGCAAAAATGACCGGCATAGGTCCAGACTTGAGGGCGGATGCCCACCCTCTCGGCCGCCCAGCTCAGCAACAGGTCCTTATGGGACGCCACCTGCGCCGAGATACGCCAGGCGCTTGGCTCCCCCAGAGGTTGGCACACCAGGTCGTGGGACGGGGAGCAGGGGATGGCCTCGGGGCAACCGCTGTCCACTTCCAGGTCGATCGCCACCTCGGTGCCGCCGCGCAGAAGGAAAAAGAAGTGCCAGGCGGCCTCCTCCTGGCCAGCTCCTGTTGAACGGGCCGCCCCAGAAAGCGAAGGAGTAGACCATGGACAGCTTGCAAGCGGAAATGAACGACCTGAAGAAGCAGGTCAAAGAGGACTTCCAATTTTCAATGATCACCATGGCGCGGGTCACTGAGCACATGAACGAGGTCACTAAGGATTTAGGCCACCTACAGGGCAAGATGGCCCGCCAAGAGGAGCGGTTCGAGCTTATGATCGACGTGATGCAGAGGATGATGAATCAGGTCACCGCCCAACACCAGAGCACCCAACAATGGTAGAAGATCGGGGGGACGGGCACAATCCTCGGTCCTGGCGTAAATGTCTTAACAGGGGTGAGGGGAGTCCATCTATCGGAGGCAGCCCTCAAATGAGCCGGGTCGATGAGCCGGCCAAAGTGGTAGTTAGTCTGCCGGACCGTATTCGAGAATGACGACAGTACCGCGGCTTTCATTGCTGCGCACTTCGGTGCGATAGCGCGGCTCCAGGTTGTTGTCGTAGCCGTCAGATTTTTGCCAGTAGTAAACCGACTCGGGGCCAGTCTGGAGGTGCCCTTCTTCGGCACGACTGCAACCCACGTGGGCCTTGCAGTCGGGTCCGATGAACCCGTCGCCATTGGGTCCTTCCTCCACACGAACTTCCTGGCCGGTCTGGCTCACAAAATGGTCCACACGGCGCTGGATCCCCTGGCCTCGCAGCAGGGCGCCTTGCGGTCCGCTCAACCAGTCCATCGCCCGTTCGTCATCCAGGCTGACCTTGTCCCCGAAGGGATATTGGACCGGGGTTTCAAACTCCTGGCGAGTCACTTCCACTCGCCGGTTTAACCTAAGGCCGTTACCCGTCTGGATTTGCATCGAACCTGTTCTCCTAGCGCCCTTTTTCTCATCCTACCCTGCAGGTTCGAAACATTCCTGAAAGCCCGGAGAACAACACACCGTCAGGCGGTTGGCAAACACCAAAGAGTAAACCGCGCTGGCGGTGAAGGGGTGCCGATGGAGCGACACGATGTAGCCGGTCTGCTCGAGCAACTGACAGGCGAGGGGATGCTGGACTCTGCCGGCAGCTTTACACTGGACTCCAACCGCGCCTGGGAAAAGGCACGCAACCTGCGCTTCTCCGACCCCGGCCAGTACCTACCAGCTCGGACTCAGGAAGGCTTTCTAAAAAGCGGGGTTGGGGATACTCCCGCCCCTCTACCGAGGCCTCTTGTCGGAAATCGTCTCGCCCCAAATTTCATCCGGGTCTTAGAATTGACCGTTCAGCGTGAATGATCGCAAGGCCGTGCCCCAGAAAGCCAATGGAATGAAGATCCATTTCATCGGCGGCGCTCACGAGGTGGGCGGCTCTTGCTCGGTGGTCGAAGTCGGCGCCCGGCGACTGCTTGTGGATTGCGGCCAGCGCATGGGCGGTGGCGACATCGACAGACTTCCAGACCTGGCCCGCGTCCAGGAGCTAGGGCCCATCGATGCCATTCTGGTGACCCACGCCCACGCCGATCATATTGGCGCCCTGCCACTGATTCATCTGGCCTACCCTCAGGCGCCGCTCTACACCACGGAGGCCACTCTGGCCTTGATGCGCATCATGCTGGCCGACTCTCTACGCATCATGCAATCGCGCTGGCTGCAAGAAGCCGAAATTCCGCTCTATCCTGAGCACGCCGTGCTCTCCATGCTGGCCCGCGTCAAAACCGTGCCGCTCGGCCAGGTGCTGCCGCTCTGTCAGGGCGAAGTGCAGATGACGTTCTTGCTCTCCGGCCATGTGCTGGGCGCTTGCTCGCTCACACTCGATACGGCCGAAGGGCGAGTTCTCTTCACCGGGGACTATTCGGTCGATGCCCAACGCACCGTAGACCCCCTGGTCGTGCCAAAAATCCGTCCCCACGTGGTGATCACCGAAGCCACCTATGGCAACCGGTTGCACGCCAACCGCAAGGCGGAAGAGTCCCGCCTGGCCGAGGCCGTGGCCGCCGTGGTGACGGCCGGCGGCAAGGTGCTCATTCCCGCTTTCGCGCTAGGGCGCGCCCAGGAAGTCTTGCTGATATTGATCCACGAGCAAAGGGTGGGCCGCATTCCGCGCTTCCCCATCTTCGTCGACGGCATGGTGCGCAACATCTGCCAGACCTACTCGCTGTTTCCCGAATTCTTGGGCCAGCGGCTGCGCAAACAGGTACAGCAGGAGGGCAACCCCTTTTTCTATGTGGGCTCGCCCGCCCGGGCCGTCGAAACCAAAAATCGTGAATCCGTGCCCTTGGGCGAGGCGTGCTGTATCGTCGCCTCGTCCGGCATGCTCACCGGTGGACCATCGCAGTTCTACGCCGCCGAACTGGCCTCCAATCCCATAAACGCCATTTTCATCACCGGCTATCAAGACGAGGAAAGCCCGGGCGCCAAAGTCCTGGCCATGGCCGACCAGGTCGAGCCGACCATGCGATTGATGGATCGTTGGGTCACCATGCGGTGCAAGATTGCACGCTACAATCTATCCGCTCATGCCGACGCTGTGCAGATCACCAGCCTGATCGCCACGCTGGGTCCGCGCCGCTGCTACCTGGTGCATGGCGACACCGGCGCCCGCCAAGCACTGGCCCAGATGATGCCGCCTGGACTTTCGGTGTTGCTTCCCAGCAACGGAGAGATGGCCGAATTTCAGACTTCCTGATCTCTAAAAAGGGGTCGCGAGAGTTGAATCCGCTCCATGAT
>JADMJV010000191.1 GCA_018780265.1 bacterium | reverse complement strand
TTGCTGAGGCGGTCACGTCCGTGTTGGCGACGCCATTGACGGTAGCTGAAGCCGTCAGAGTCGAACTTGCTCCTACGGCTACAGTAGAAGGATTAGCAACCACTTTCACATTTGTAATCGTGGTTGCCGGATTCAACAGATTGCTATCCACGGTGACAGTGGATCCACTCGCCTGGGTAGTCGTGGTTCCTATTACCCCACCGGCCGCATTGAGGCCGTCTATGACAATAGTCAATGTGCCTTCAGGCAGACCCGTAAGGGTAAGGACCTGAGTATTTTGAGTGGTGCTGCGAGGGGCCGTAGTTTCCCCCACCACAGTGCTTTGTGCGTTGAGTGCTCGGACTCGAAGCGTCACGATGCTGGCATCCAAGCGGGCCAGAATCTCGCGAGCACTGATACCCGAGACCGTGACCGCGAGGGACCGATTGCCCGTGTTGCCAGTGGCCCCGGACCCTCCTCCGGAAATCGTATTGAAGGCATTTCGGTCGCTGAGTGCGGAACTTCCGCAGCCAGCCACCATGAAAAGCACGAAGAGTGCAGCCAGTAGCCTACCTCCCCTTGCGACTATGTGTTCTAAGTAGTGCATTGTGGGTCAATTCCTCCTGTATTTGGGTGGCCGTTTTTTCTCAAGGCCCACAGCGGCTGCCTGTAGCCTGGAAGGCGACAACAGCGCACCGATCGGGTAAAATTATTGACCGCGCAGAGACACTCTGTGTCCCGATCGAAACCAAGCCCCCGCTTCGCCCAAGCCCTCTGTGCCACTGGGCAAACCTCTCTGTGCCAAGGTAGGGTGAGAGAGACAATCCTCTCCCTTTAGTGTAGTCCCCCCGTTTTTGGGGCTGGAACGGAATCCAAAAAACGAGCGCTTCGCGCCGAGTGGTCCTCACTCAAACTTTGGAGTAAACTTGAATGGAAATAGAGAGGGTGGAGAAGGATATTCTCTATGGATGCAAATTCAAAACTGGAACCCGGCCGAAATGGCACGGTCCCACCGAACCCAGAGGTCAAGCCCAAGCTCACGCGCCGGACCTACACGGCACAGCAAAAGCTAAAGATCCTCCAGGGGACCGATGGTCTCAGCCAGGGCGAAATCGGCGCCTATCTCCGTCGCAAGGGTCTTTACTGGTCCCATTTGTCCACATGGAGGAAGCTCCGGGACGAAAGTCTCCCGATCTCCTTGGCCCCCAAAAAACGTGGTTGCCCGCCCTCTAGCAGGTGATCGGTCCCAATAGCAGCCTGCACCTGATGTGGACGGCTAAACGGGGAGCTGTGATAGAATTGCAGGGCGAAGCCTTCTGGCGACCGCCGCCAGACGCCAAAGTGGGTGACCATATCCGTCTCACGGTTCAGGCCCAAGACTCCAGCGGCGGTCTCTCCGCTCCCATGCAGCACGAAGTCACGGTCGCCGGCAAGTGACCCCTATGGCTTTTTCTTAGGTGAAGCCTGGATGATCCATGGTTCACCAATATCTTGGGTGGTGGAAGGCTTTTCTTTGACCCGTTGACCTTCCACTCGATGGATTGAATCGGCCGTAAATTCGCCAGTCGTGCCATCCTGGGCCGGCACTGCCCGTCCCCATTCGTCGGCCTGGCCATCTTTTTGGATGTAGGCGTGGCGTGCATGTTCATCTTTGCTGGTGCCGTCTTTGTCCACCACTTTACGGGTTCTTGACCCCGTGACAATAACAGTCTCGCCTGGTTTTACCTGGGCACCCTTAATCTTGCTGGTTTTAATGCCCAGAAGGTCGGAATCAACTTCGATTTCTTCACCGTCGTTAAGAGCCTGGAGGGACTCTTCATAGCTTCTGGGTTTGCGTACTTTCTTTCCGTGCTTGTCCACCTGGCCCTGGTCGTTGACGGTTACTTTGGGCCCGTCATACAGTCGCGGGAACCAGTTCTCCTGCGCTTTGCGTTCGCTCTCTTTGGCCATCACGGCATAAGCCAGATAGGCCCTGGATTTGCTTTTACTATCCATACCACTGCCCCCAAAGTCGGCAGCGGCCATGGCGGTTGCCAGTTCCTTCTCCGTCACGAGAACGGTCTGGCCATTTCGCAACGTGACTTCGTAGCCTTTGGGGGTAGTCTTGACATTCTTGAACATTTGGTCGCCAAACTTGGCGTCGGCAGCTTTTATCACAGCTACGGCCGCGCAGTTGCCCTGACCCTTTTTGGGGTCCCCCGTTCCTTGTTTAAATCCGCCGAAGGGCTGGGAAGTGCCGGTGTCCTTTGCGGGGTTGGCAGCCGTGAGCGGCGCTCCTTGCTGCTGATTTGGCTGGGACTTTTGGGGAAGTCCAGGAAGGTCAGGCAGGTTGAGAGCTATGTCCGGGAGCAGTCGCTCCTTGGCCACCAGCTGGTTGACACCCAGCGTGGGCGGGACTACCACCAGCCAACCCATCGCGTTGGTGAGGGTGCCGGCTCCCATCAGCATGTTGAGCATGTCCAACACCGGAGTTTCCTTGGGATGAAGGCCTTCCGCCGTCGTCCAGCGCGACAGCACGGTGTCAAAGACATTGGTGATG
Organism: bacterium; assembly: GCA_018780265.1. GTDB lineage: Bacteria > Vulcanimicrobiota > Xenobia > Xenobiales > JADMJV01 > JADMJV01. Next base: position 31,265 of record JADMJV010000191.1, on the reverse strand, counting down.
TTCAGGCAGGGAGTTCCCCCTGCGGCCTGAGCGCAGCCTACAATGACGGCCCGCTCCAGCAGATCTTCCCTGGTCACGACCGCCGATCCGTCCACGTGCCAGATGACCGGGGATGGGCAGGGCATGTCGAAGGCCTTGGGCATCTCGCTGATCAGCTTCTTTTGGAGTTCCAAGGCCTTGACGGCCAGGACCGCGGGAGTGGGCATGGTGCCGCCCTTTTCCCTGATTTCCTTCTCGGCTTCTTCCTTGGCCATGCGCATCGACTGGGGGCCTAATTCGGCTAGCTTGCTGGTGATCTGGCCGATTATTTGGGCAGGATTGATGCCAACAGGCAGAAATTGCACCGTGCCCATGTGGTTGCACATCAGCTTGGTTTTGCGAATGATATATAGTTCGTCCACAGGGTCTCCTCCAGGCTGATTGGCTAGTGCCGCGTCCGGTTAATTCGTCCCTGCCGGTGGACAGGACAAATACCTGATTCTGGCCAGGACACTCCCAGAGACTGCAAGCTCTCCAGTCCCCGCATGGAGTGCGTGGCCTCGACGACTGGCTTGGGTAGGGAGGGACTTAGCGGACGCTCCACCAGGGGACAAAAGCTCTCTCGCTGATCCCTCTTTTTCAAGCATTTTCTCACAGTTGTGTTGTGAGATTCTGAGCGCAGCCTCACGGCGGGCCCTCCGAAAAGCGGGATTTTACCTTGGAATGAGCCTGTCCAGGCGGACCACTTCCTGGTCGGACAACTTATTCGCCGAGAAAATTCCTTTGGTCGTAGTCTGACCTGACCTGAGGACGAGATTCAGACCGCCTGGGGCGGGCCTCTACTTACGTGACCAAGGTATATAACAACCGGCAAACACGGCCGGCAAATGCGTCGGTGTTCCCTGCATAGCTCAGAGATAAGCCCTGCTTGACTCATCAAATTTAGGCCAGCCACCGATCAAGACCGCCTTACGGGAGCATTTCTAGAAGGTCTAAGCATTTTGAGGGGACATCCAGCAGTTCATCCTCGCTTACCTCTGGGCCATTAGACGTTATCTTTTTACCGTCAGGATAATACCAGTAAGCGCCTTTCCTGCCCATGTCACCTGAAATTTTCTGCCCATTGGGCCAGTACCAATAGGCTCCCCTCCGCCCAGCGTCACCAGTGATTTTCTGCCCATTAGGCCAGTACCAGTATGCACCCGCTCTAGCGAAATCACCGGTCGCCTTTGCACCGTTCTTGTAGTATACGTATGACCCTGGATTTGGCTTGGTTACCTGTAGGGTCTTAGATAAAGCCCTCATCTGAGTTTGCATTTCTCGCCAGTCAACCTCTGTGTCGGCCCCGACAACCGAGTTGACTATAAGCAAAAACAACATGAAGAGTAGGGTTAAACGCATTTTCTGGCTCCAAAAATCTTCATAGCGCCATTTCGGATCTAATGAGTTGACGCTTGGAAACAAGCATACGACGAAGGGGCAGCGTATGCTCTGGCCACTTGGTTGGTTTCTGTCCCCGTCGGGGCGAAACTACTGACCTCTCAGCTTTTTTTGTGATACAGTAGGCCACGGCATCGAAGGCCAATGGCTCGACGTTCCCGATGCCGAGAAGTCAATGCTGACCGCCTGATGGCAACATACCAGCAAGATAGAGCCGGTTTTGCGCATGCCTTGACATCTGCCAACACATGTCTTGGCATGTAAACTGGCAAAATGGGACATGCCAACTGTTGAGGAGTGTTTGTTGCGATATGGGACTTGGTCCTATATACTGTGCAAAGCCATACAGCTTTAGGTGGACAGGATGCGCGTTTTCACGGCTAAGGGTTTTTCCAGGTTCGCTCGCAAGGAGGGCATTGTCGACGCGAAACTGTGCGCGGCAGTGAAGGAAGCAGAGCAAGGCCAGATTGACGCCGATTATGGAGGCGACGTCATTAAGCAGAGAATTGCTCGACCGGGCGAGGGCAAGTCTGGCGGATATCGAGCCATTGTTCTGTTTCGAAGGGGTGAACGAGCCTTCTTTGTGCACGGCTTTGCCAAGAACGACCAGGACAGCATAAACGCTAGACAGGAACGCTTCTTTAAGGATCTGGCCAAGACCCTTTTTAGCTTATCTGACGACGCTATCAAAGAGCTTTTAGAGAGCAACCAGTTCACGGAGGTTATCTGCAATGAGAAAAACTAGAGCCTACAAAAGTAGCGTGGATGCGTCAATTCACGAAATTGCCAGCGGTTTGCACGTCCTCAAAGTGATTGATAAGCAGACGATGCGCGAATTTGATGAAGGGTGCCTCACGGCGATAGAGGATTTTACGCCCGAGGCAATTCGCGCTTTAAGGGAGCGCGAAGAAGTGAGCCAAGCGGTTTTTGCCCGCCACCTGAACGTATCGAAAGATTCCATCTGCAAATGGGAGAGTGGCGCAAAACACCCGGCGGGACCGTCCCTAAAGTTGTTATCCTTGGTCAAAAAGAAGGGTCTGACTGCTATAACCTGACCAGGACCCTTCTGTGCCAAGATGGGGTGAGACAGCTGCCAGAATTAGCGTAGTTCTCTTGCAGAACACAGGTGACGTCTTGAAGCACATGCACACCGTGAGCTTTGGGGGTCGTTGGTTGTCTGCTGTCGGATCTTGGCGCTGTGCCTGGCACGGTTTACAAAATCAGAAAAAGCACCAGATACCGTGGGACGACTGCCCAGATACCAGGAATCACGGCCGCCCTCGCAAATTTCCCTACCCGTGTCCACTACCTTGAGGTTCCTCAGCCGCTCCCCCAACGCGAAGGTGCGGTTGATGGTGGAGCAGGGGCGTCTGTGGGTGGTGAAAGAGGTGGGCCCGGAGATGGCCGACGCTTTGGCCCGCGAGGCCCAGGCTTTGGTGGCCCTGCAAGACCTGGCGGGTCTGCCGGATCTGCTCAGCCATTCGGGCCATCGGCTGGAGCGCAGCTATCTGCCTGGCCGCACCCTGCGTTCGTTGTGCCGGCGCCAGCTTTTGCCGCGGCTGCAGGTGCAGGCCTGGCTGGAGCGGCTGCGTCAGTTACTGGAGCAGATTCACGCCCGGGGACACTGGCACGGCGATGTGTGCCCGGCCAACGTGCTGATCGGGCCGGACCAGTCTGTGTACTTGCTGGACTGGGGAGGTGCGGAGTGGGGCACGCCACCCTATCGGGTCAGTGGCGAGACGGGACCCGCGGCTGACTGGAGAGGCTTCCACCAGATTGCCGAGGAGCTGGTGGGTGGTCAGCCTGGCCCGGGGCAGGATGTGCCCCGCTTGCTGGGGCGCGAGGACGAAATTGCCCGACTCCGGGACTACTGGCGCGATGCCCCTCATAGTGAGGCCAGTTGGGTGGGTATCTCAGCCCCCTCGGGCGGCGGCAAGTCGGCCTTGCTGGAGGAGATGGCAGGCTGGTCTCCTCACGCCGTGCTGGCGCGTTGCAGCACGCTCACCTGTCCGCTTGGTTATCAACTCTTTCAGTCCTTGTTGGAACAGTCTGGCTGGGCCGTGGATGGCCAGGGGATGAGTGAACTGAGCTGGCTGCAGTTTCAAGTCACCTTTCCCGGGGCAGGCAGGCATCACCAGGGGGTTGGAGCGGCTTACACGTCAGCGCCTTTGTTGATCAGCGAAGGCTGGACGGCTCTGCTCACCCAGATGGCCGCCCGTTGGCCCCTGTTGCTGCTTTTGGACGATGTTCAGTGGATGGACCCGCCCACTCAACAACTGCTCGAGGCACTCTCCCGGCGGCCCATTCCCGGGCTGATGGTGGTGCTGGCCTGGCGCGAGCAGGAATGGCAACCCCCCGAAGGCCTGTATCTGCGTGCCTGGTTGCGCCCTCCCCCCCTTCAACCCCACGACGTGCTCCGCTGGTCAGTGCGCGAGGGCCTGCTACTCGAAGCCCACGAGGCAGAACGAATGGCCCAATGGTCGGGGGGCAACCCTTTGTTGATTTCCGAATGGCTGCGCAACCCCGGGCACCCGGACTTTTCCGCCAAGGTGGGAGGACTGCTGCGCCAGCGCATTGGCCAGGTGCCGGGTGAGTATTTGCCGGTATTGCAGGTGGCGGCTCTGGTGGGTCGTGACTTTGAGTCCCAGCCGTTGGAGATGGCCGGTCCCTGGCTGCAGGCGCTGAGTTGGGCCGAAGATCAGCAACTGATTTTGCCCGGCCTGCGATTCAGTCACGACCAGGTGCGCGAAGCGATACTGGACACCCTGTCGCCGGAGCAGAGGGGCGGTTGGCATAGCAAATTGGGCCAGTACTATGCGGCCCAGAAACCCTGCGACCCTGGTCGCTGTGCTTTCCACTATTGGGAGGGCGGTGATCGGGAACGGGCCGCTCCTCTGGCCTGTTCTGCAGCTCGACAGGAAAGGCAGCGCAGTGCCTCGTCGGCGGCCGCCTACTATGAGATGTTCTGTCAATTTCGCCTGGATCCCGGCGTAATCGCGGAGTACAGCGAGATTTTGGAGATGTTGGGCCAACATGAGACCGCCGAGCGTTGGCTGAAAGCCGCTTTGACCACCCCCACAGGCCGGGCCATGGCTTGCGAACTTCACCTGCGCCTCAGCCGACATGCTTATGCCAGTGGCAAAAGTTCGCAAGCTTATTTTCATGCTTCTCAGGCCTGGTCTCAGCGCCGATCGGGCCTTCTGAGGTTGCCGCCTAACTCGACCGGGCCCATCTTTTTGGCCGAATTGGAAGCGGTTTTCGCTATGCAAAATCGCTCTGTCATGGCGGGCCTGTTGCTGCGACGGGTGCCGGTACTGTTCGGCCTCGTGCGGCACGATGTCCAACTGCAGGCGAGCCTTCTAGTCGCCTGGGTTAGCTTGGGGCTGCCGCTGTCGCGCAAAGTCAGGAGTCAGTTGTTGGTCCGCATTCGCCGTGAGCCGGACCCCTTAATGCGGGCCAAAGGCTGGGTGCGGGCGGCTCTTTTTCATTTTAGGCACGGTAACGGTCGCTTTCACGAGCGCTTGCTAAGGAACTTTGCCAGCACTTTTGAGGCGCTGGGTCAGCCGTGGGAAACTTACATGGCCTGTGCTCAGCTCGGGTTGTATGCCATGGTGCGGGGGGACTTCGCCCGCTTGCACCAGTGGGCCGCGCGCATCCGAGAGTTTGCCGGAGTCAGTCAAGACGCGAGTCCCCGGGCGGTGGCCTTGCACTTTGACGTATTCGCGTCCGGGGCTCGAGTATTTGGTGTGGGGCGAGTCTTGAGCGAACCTCCCGTGGGCTCGGGCCTGATGACCTTTCATCAACCCCTGGCTCTGGCCCGAGTTCTGTTGCGACAGGGTAAGCTTGAGCAGGCCTGGGCGTTGGTGGAGAAGTGTGACAGTCTGATACCTCTGGATGTCGCCTTGATCGAGGCCTTTAAAGCCAGCCTGGCCCGCCAGTGGGCCGATGCAACGCCTCGCCGTTGGAAGGGTCGTCGCCTCCAACTGTATCTTCGGGCCCAAGAGTGCGCTCAACGGGCCTTGAAAACGGGCCCGGCCGGACGGATGTTCTCTTTTCAGGCCCGGCGAGAGATGAGCCTGGCCCTGGTGGGACTGGGTCAGGGTGGCCAGGCTCGGCCCTGGATGCTCCAGTCCATAGAGGAAGCCGCCCGCTTTGAGGCCACCTACGAGGAAGCGCTTTCCCGCCAGGCCTGGGGTCGCGTTGGATCGGCGCTGGGCTGGCCGAGCGCCCAACAGCAGGCTGGTCAGGGCCAGCAGATGCTGGAACAACTCGGGGCTAGGTGGGACCTGAGCCCTGAGCCCTGCGGACTGCCGCTCCATGAGGTCTCTCTGGACGCCTCTGGATTTTTGCAGCATCCCACCCCGGAAGCGGGTCAGCGTTTGGCTCGCTGGGTCGAGCCGGCCTGGATTGTGCAGCTTGGAGAAGTGCGTCGCCAGGCCTTGATGCTGCAGCAGCAGCGTCAGGCTCAGGCTCAGGAACTGCAGGCCCAACATCGTCGTTGGCAGGCCTTTCTGCAAAACGGTCCGTTGGCGGTTCAGCGTTTTAGTCCGACCGGCCAGTTGCTGGAGGGCCACTCGGTGACGGCCGGCGAGCAGCATCGAGTGGATTTGACGCAGGGCGAGTATGCCATTCTAACCCTGCCTCTGGAACGTGCCGGTTTTGCCCAGTGCAAGCGATTGTTGCAGGCCGAAGTGGGCGACCTGACCCGGCTGCTGCGTCAGCATCAGTCGCAGGCGAAGACTTTGACCGGCGGGCTTCTAACCACCAGATTGGTGGAGGATTGCGCGGCCCTGGAGCAGTGGCACCTGGGTAGCCAGCCAGCCTCCTTTCAAGAGGCCTGGTTTGGCAAGGACCTCGAGATCGAGCAGCAAGGGGAGATCCCCTGGCCCCAATTGGGTCCAGAGGCCCGCACGGCTTTGTTGGGGGTGCTGCGCGAGGCGCTGCAAAATTGCCGCAAGCACCGCCCCCTGTCTAAGGTAAGGTTGTGCTTTCAGGTTGTGTCGCAGGACTTGCTCATAAGTCTGGAGGGCTCGCTCAGCCAAACTCCGGCTGTTGCCTCCCCCCGCTCCTTTGGTTTTGAGTCGATGCGCTTTCGGACCACTTTGGCAGGAGGGCGTTTACAGTTGGGCGCGGACTTTTCCCTGCGCCTCTGGCTGCCCTTGAGCCTCAGCAAAGAGAATCCGGAAGAGTCCGGGCTGACAGGACCAGTTGCCGCCCAGAACTTCTAAGCCGCTGTCTAAAAGTTGTTGAAAAGTTTCCGTCAGTTGCATATCCGTCGCCGGGCTCCAGCTTAACCAGGTGGAGTCTGCCTCGACCCGTCGCGGGGGGCCCTGCTGGCTCAATTCCTCGATGACGCCCAGTAGCGCCCGTTGAGTAAATTGCTGCTGACTGCGACTCAAGCCTGCCGATTCTGCTTTCCATTCTACCTGGCAGGTGGGTAGATAGTGACGGAAAGCGTCGTGCATGCGATCCATAGGGGGACGTCCGTCGATCCAGGGGGAGCGGAGAAAATCCAGACGATTGCGCAGGCTGGCGTAAACTTCACCGGCCTGCGCTGTGTCCTGGCTCAGTTGCAGGGCCGCCGCCAGTTGGGCCGGGCCATCGTGTAGATCGCTGGCCAGGCGATGACGAAGCTCTTCCAGATAGTCAAACCAGTGCGTCACATCGTGGCTGCTTACGTCCAGCACCGCTCGAAAGGACCCTGATTGCTCGGCTACCCTCCAGTCCGATAGCTGAACCCAGCACGGAGCCTCGGAGGTGCCCAGCCGGACCAGTCGAGAGCGAACCCCTTGCTGCGGCAGCTCTTGCAGTCCCTGCAGGTCGCGATTCCTCTCTGGCTCAGGAAGAAGTTGACTGGCCAGGGTTCCAACTCTGGCGTCTCCGAACAGGCCTGCGAAGGCCACGTTCCAGTCCACCAGGCGGCCCGCGTCATCCAGTTCAGCCAGAGCCAGATCCGGCGTGTCGTGAAAAATGCGCTGCCAGCGGCCATGCAGCATGCGAGCCTGCTGCAAGTCCTCGGCGATTTTGTGGCTGAGGGTCAGGTTGCTTTGGATCTGGCCTCCCAGTCGGGCCAAGAATTGCAGCGCCTCGATCTGGTCCTGGTTCAACCAACTCTGTTGGTCGGATTGCCAGGCGAAGAGAACGCCATTCTTGCCCAAAGGGACCGCGATCAGGCAGCGCACTTCGGAGAGCAGCAGGCTTCTACTGGCTTCCAGTTGCTCCGGCTGCCCCCAGCTTAGTTCCTGAGTGCGAAAGCAGGTGTCGACCAGGCGATGGGAATAGCGGGGCGCAACGTGGGGTGGGGCCCATTCTTTGACCTGCCAGTCTTGCTCTTTCTCCAGCCACAGGGCGGCTTCCATTGGGACCAGTTGCAACAGGGTCGTCAACAGTCGCTGTCTCAATTCGTCCACACAGGAGGCGCTGGCCAATTGCGGGACCGCCTCCAACAGGGGGGCCAGTTCGCGTTTTTGTCGACCCGATAGGGCGGCCTGACCGTCACTGTCAGAGTACTGCAGAAAATGACGAATTTGGGCCACCTCGCTCCATTGCTGAAGCCGGCCTGCCTGGCGCAAGCCCTGCTCCAGCCAGGGCAACGGGTCGCCCCCTTCCAGGCCGATCAGCCGGGCTTTCTCGCGCAGAAACCAGGCGCGCAAGGGGAGGTTCCCGTCGACGCGGGCGCGCAACCATTGACAGTAAAGCCTGGCGCGCGGGAGCTGTTTCTCGATTTCCCCTTCCTGTCCGACGGGAGCGGTATCCATCCATTCCTGTAGTTCCGTCCATTCCAGCAGGCGCGCCAGGAAGCCCGAAAAATGGTCTCCGCTGCGTAGTTCGGCGGGCCAATGGCTGACGCTGGCAGGGTTTTGCAGCGCTTGAATGCAGCCGGCCAAGACGGGCTCGCTGACAAAATCACTCTCCTCCAGGCATTGGCCTCCATCCTGCAAGTGGAGCCAGAGCTTGTGCAGCATCGCTGGCTGACTCGGCTCGTGACCTTGCAGAAATCGGACCGCCTGTGCCTCAAGCTCGGGTCTGGCGTAGCCCCATAGCCACTCGGAGCGGGTTTGCATTCAGCAGCCTTCGTGACCCTTCATTTCTATAGAACGCAGCAACAATTGGGTGCGGTTGGCCACCCCCACCTTGCGATATAGATTGCGCATGTGGGTCTTTACCGTAGACAGAGACAGGCACAACGATTGACCAATGTCTTTTGGATTCTCGCCAGCACACAGCAAGCCCATGATGTCCGCCTCGCGAGGGGTAATCTCCGCTACGGGTCTTCCCGGTGAGGAGCCGGGCTTGCGGACTCGGTCAAAAAGCACATGGGCGACCTGGGGGTGGAGGAAGGAGCGCCCCTCCAAAACATCAGTTAAGGCCCGCAATATTTCTTCGCGGGTGGCCCCTTTGGTCAGGTAGGCCGAGGCGCCGGCTTCAATGGCGCGCAGCACGTCGGCGCTGTCGGTCCTTACCGAGACGATGACGACGGGTAGGGTAGGTCGTTCTTTGAGAGCCTGCGCAATCAGGTCGTGCCCGGAGCCGGCCCCCAGACTCAGGTCGGTAACCAGCAGGTCGGGGGTGCACAGGCGAAACCGCTCCAGCCCCTCGGCCACGCTGGCGGCCTCGGCCACTACGCTGAGGGAGGGATGACTGTTGATGACCGCACACAGACCTTCGCGAAAAACCGGATGGTCATCGACCAATAAAACCCGCTTGACCCCGCATACCCCAACCATCAGGAGGATAGTTATCGTCTTGATCGACGATATCCTGGCACATTCGGGTGAGATTGACTACCTCAAAAGGATGATCTTCATGGGTAACTCTAACCATGAAGCAGATGTCATGAATTTGTAACTTGCAGCTAACATTGTGCGTGCCTGGTAGTACTGCGGTAGAAATCACCTGGCTACATTGAGGTCATGAATTTGCTCAAATTGGTTCGCACGGTGCTGCACTTGAGTCAGCGACAGGCAGCGGCGCAGTTCAAAGTGTCCCGGCAATTGTGGGCGCGCACAGAAAGCGGAGCTTGCTTGCCGTCGGCGGAACTGGCCAGGTGCTTGGAAGAAGCCAGTCAGGTCGGTCCTCTGCCCAGCCTGGATGACGTTTTGTCCGCGCGAGAACGCCGCCAGTGGGTGGCCAGCGCTCGGCCCTACCAATTGGAATTGGCCCACCCGGAGCCGTGGCGCAGGGCGGCCAAGAACTGGCCTTACCCGATTTCCCGGCTGGCCCTCGAAGCGCGCACGCGTCAATGGATGGAAACATTGATGGTCTGTGATTCCGCGATAGAAGCCTATGGGTGGTTGCAGTTGGCCAGCGTCGGTGGCCGTCCGCAAATCGACAATCCTCATGAATTGGGGTTTCGCGACCTGCCGATCCTGGACGCGCGTGGGAAGGTTTTGGGGGAGCGGCGTTTGGCGGGACTGTGCGGTGAGCACCAAGGAGTTCGCTTCATGGTGTGGCCTCAGGTCCACTTGCGTCCTGCCTCGGTGACTTATAGGACCGACGGCCTTCTGTGGTTGAGATACCAGCAACGCACGGCCTGGGCCATGTTGGAGTTTGACGGGCCGCGACACCGCCGTGAGGATGATGAGTTCCGGGAGCGCGAGTTGGCACTCCCACCCCTTCGGATCACCCACCGGGAGGTCACGCAACTCAAGGTCACCACAATCTTCCTCCGGCGGGCACGGGAGATCTTGAAGGTTGGCTAAGGCCGGGGCGGGGTGGCCACCACCGGTGCTGGCCATGGCTACCACGGGTGGTGGCCACCCTTGTAGCGGGGGCGGGCGACCGCCCGGGGTCGAACAGATTGGGGACAGGTGGTCGCTGGATATGATGCGCGAAAACCCCAGCGAGGCAGTCAGGGAATTGGAGTCCCCTTGGGAAGAGGTTCGAGCATACCTTCTAGGGGGTGCCGCATCCGTTGGCGAACTGGCCTCCGATTTCGCATCGCTTGGCTCAGAAGAGTCTCCGTGCACATTGTCTCCGGTCGCAGTAGATGTTTCTGGCCCGGGCGTCACAGACGGTGGAGGCACCTTTCGATGGAGGGTTCGGCGCTGGCTCCGTATCCTGAGAGATGAGGCGACGCAATAGCACCCTGTCCTAAGAAGCAGAGTTTCCATCAGGCTGGCAATTTTTTTCAGTGGCACAAATGTCTCTCCGCAATTACGGACCTGGTGAAATGCCCTTGGGAAGGGTCGCGCTTCTAAGGCGTGATCCCCTCCTGAGGGACCATGAATCTGGCATTTGGAATCGTTGGATGGGCTACCATTACGCGTCCCAACGAGGCCGCGGCTTTCTCGGCCTGGGCCATCATGGAGTTTGACGGGCCGCGGCACCGCCGTGAGGATGATGAGTTCCGGGAGCGCGAGTTGGCACTCCCATCCCCACCCTTGTAGCGCAGGCGGGCGACCGCCCGGGGTCGAAGAGTTTTGGGTGAACCCGCACGAAAGGATCGACAGGTGGTCGCTGGACATGATGCGCGAAATCGTGGCCCGCATTGACGCTGACCCGAATCGGCGCGGGCTGGCGCATGCCGGGGCGATAGCCCGGCGCTGGTATGCGCAAAACCCTAACGAGGCAGTCAGGGAGTGGCTGGTCCTGCTGGAGTGCCCTTGGGAAGAGGTTCGAGCATACCTGCTAGACGAGGGAGACGAGGGGCAGAGGCTGCGCTCCAGTGCTCCGTTCTGTGGCATCTTGAGCCCTCAGGAACGCCTGGAGGTGTTTCGCAGGCATCGTGCTTCTTAGCGAACTTGAACATATTTTGCGGGCATCGGGGGCGCTTGTCGACGAAAAGGTTATGATTGTGATTGGCAGTCAGGCGATCTTGGCCTCCGTCCCCGAGCCACCAGCAGAACTGGTCGTTTCCCGGGAGGCGGACCTTTACCCGCGTGATGCTCCCGGGAAGGCCGATCTGATCACCGGATCCATTGGCGAATTCTCGCTCTTTCACGAGACTTTCGGCTACCATGGCGACGGCGTATCCCCCGATACGGCGGTCCTTCCCGACGGCTGGCGGGAGCGTCTGGTGACCCTATGCAACGAGAACACTGGGGGCGTGACTGGACTGTGCCTGAGCTGCGCCGACATTGCGATTAGCAAATTGGTAGCTGGCCGCAAGAAGGACCTGGACTACGTGAAGGCACTTCTTTCCCATAGGATCGTCCTGAGACATACGCTGTTAGAACTACTGCCGACGCTGAGCCCGGATCAACGGACTCTGGTCGAGTCTCGCCTCATGGGCTTGACGCCCGTTTAAACAGCCGACTCCACAGCGACGGCCTGGCGGGTGGGCGCTTGATGGCCACAATACGCTCCTGGGGATGGCGCTTTAGTTGAGTGTCGGGGCCGTAGCGCCCCCACGAAATGCCGTCCCCTAAGACGGGCGTGCGCAGGTCGATAAATTCCCAGGGCTCGCCCAATTCGGCTGCAAAAGCAGCCAGCGTGGGGTCTTTGTGGGCGGCCTGAGAGGGCGTGAGCAGGCCGGGATTTTGCCCCCAAATGCGATCCACCCGGGCTCGTAGCGGGTCGCCCATGTCGCTCTCTTTGGGCTGGCGGACCAACTGCTCCAGGAACTCCTCGATGGTACTGCACTGAAAGACGACCACGGGAGGGTCATGGCTGATGTAAAAGACCGGGCCCCACTGTCGTGATTGAGGCCACAGGTCCAGGGACCAGCTGTTGCCGCAGCCATCGCAGGCGATACTTACGGCGTGCGGCGAGAACTCTTCCAGCCATTGCCCCGACTGAGAAAGTCCGGAGAGATCTACGGTGTCGTCCACGTGTTCGGCTCCCGAAAGTCCGGCTGAGACCAGCAAAGCGCGACGAATTTCGTCGGGCAACGGGCACGGCAGGCCGGCCGCCAGCCCATCGATTTGGCCCGGCGTAAGCGGGGGCATCAGGCGCAGCTGGCGTGGCTCCCCGTCGTCATTGGTGTAGGATTTGCCGTCCAGCCAGCGGAGTCGGTCCGTAATATCCATCGTTCCAGCAGCCTAGCCGGGCTGTCTGAAAAGATCCCGAAAGACCCTCGTTCGGGCATGTTTCGATTCCGGGGTTGGTATCGTCATGGCCCGGGTGGGGTCACCGGCAAAATTGGAGTTGAGTTTTTGAGTAGCCCATTGACCCTGCAATTCGTTTTTGGCAAGCGCACAGCCACCATCACCATTCCGCCTTTTGTTTTGTTGCTGATGGTGATTGCGGCCGGCACCGGCTACGGGCTGGCCAGGCTCAATTTTGGTCAGCGAGCCAGGCTGCAGGCCCAAGAGATTGCAACTCTGCGGGAGCACAGTCAGTGGCTTGAGCATGACCTCTGTGAAAAGCGCGCCGAACTGGTGCGGGTGGCCGCCCTGGCCGATTCTCGGTCTCAAGAGTTGTGGACCGAGCTGGAGGTGCGTCACGCCGAACTGACTTTGCTCTGGAAACAGTTGGGCCGAGAGCAACGCCGGCCAGCCGTTCGCCGTCCCGCGCTGGCGGCCAGGTCCGGTCGCCCCGTACGCCACGGTCAACTGCAACGTCAGTTTGGCCAACTGCAGGTGCAGTTGGCTGCCACCATCACGGAGTCGGAGCGGCTCCAACAGGTCGCCCGGGCTCACCAACAAGCCCAGCGAGAGGCCGAGCGAGCCCGCCGCTCGCGGGCCACCCCCGCCGGTCCGCCCTGTTCTGGCGAGATGACTTCGCCCTATGGACTGCGCACCCACCCCATTTACGGGACCGGCCGGCTCCACAGCGGCTGTGACTTCACCACCGATTACGGCACCCAAATCCGAGCCACCGGCGAGGGGACCGTGGTCACCAGTGATTGGTTGGGTGGCTATGGCCAGGTGGTGGAGATCGACCACGGCTATGGCCTGCGGACTCTCTACGCCCACTGCAGCCAGCTCATGGTCAAGAAGGGTCAAAAGGTGCAGCGCGGTCAGCCCATTGCCACAGTAGGCACGACGGGCCTGGCCAGTGGTCCGCATTGCCACTATGAGGTGCATTTCCAGGGCAAAGCTCTGGACCCCAAAAGCTTTCTGCCCCGGCTGGAAACCCGGCCCGCTAAAACAAGGCCAACCTGGTTGCAGCCTTTGCTGGATGTGTGGGCCGAGTTTTAGCGACCCGCCCCGCTCAGGGAAGGACTGCGAAATTTTCTTGTTGGGCGGCTGTGCGTAAGCGCTGGTCCAAAGTTACAAATGGGTGACAGATAGCGTCATTTTCCGCCCAGGCCAGGGCGGCGGCAAGTTGCAGAGAATCGGCCGCCCTGAGAGGGTAAACGGCCACCAGGCGTTGAGCCGTAACTCGCACGGCCTCGCTCGGGGCAACCTCCAAGCTGCGAGCCGCCAATCCGTGGAGGCGGAGCTTGGCTCGCTGCAGTTCGTCGCTGGACAGTGCCCCTTCCCGAAATCTTCGACTGAAAGCCGAGTGGCACTCCAGGACGGTCCCCCACCAGACCACCACTTCGTCGTCGCTGTCGAGCAGGTCCAGCATTTGCTGACTGGTGGGTTCGGCCATGATCAGTGGCAGCAGGGCTGCTGTATCCCAAAATCTCAAAACCCTTCCTCGCGATCCTCTAGCAAGGCTTCCACCACAGAGGCCTGACTCTGGGCCAGTCGACTGCTGCTGAGGAAGGCTTTGATGGATTGCTCACGGGCCGGTCGCAAAACCCCTGCTCGTATCAACCGTAGTGTGCTTTCGTTCTGATCAAGGCTGGTCGAATAGGGTATCAGGCGGGCGATGGGACGTCCCCGTTCTGTTACCAGCACTTCCTCTCCCGACTTGACTGAATCCAGGAAAGCACTCAGTGAAGCTTTGAGATTGGTTACGGAGGTGACCGAAGCAGTCTTTTTCATCTGACTAGTATAGTCGGATGAGTGGCGTGAGGTCAAATCGCGGGCGGGTCTGCCTGGGCGGCTCTGAGAATGGCCAGGCACTGGGTGACGCGCTCTGACAAAGGGCGCTGGCGGTTGACTCGTTCCACCAGCCAATCGACCGGTTCGGGTCGCTTGCCACGCAGGCAGTTGTCCACCAGGTTAAAGAGCATGAAGAGTTCCACGTCCTGGACCTCGTTGAGAATGGCCTCGATGCGCTCGCTCAGGTCGTCGGCCCAGCGATAGTAGGTGAAGAGATGGTAGCCGTCATCGTGGTATTGGGTGATGGCCAGCAGCACGGGATCTGGGCAGAAGAGGGCCAGGAACTGGCGGGCCATATAGGCGTGGTTGTTGGGGTGGTCGCTGAGCACTCCGGTCCAGGCGTCGGGTTTGCAGATGTCGTGGACGTGAATCAGCAATTGTAAGCGCTCGTATTCCTGCCCACGCAGGTGAGCGCGGATCCGTTCCAGGTTGGCTTCCAGGTCCTCGATGTGGTTGCGCAGCGAGCCTTCGGGGTGTCCCACGCGGGGTCGACCCCAGTCCAGGTTGTCCTGATAAAGGGAGTCGGCCATCAGCTTTTGCAGCGCCTGGGCAATCATCTAGATGGGCAGTTCGATCCATTCGCGCGGGGGCGTGACGGTCAAGAAATTGGTGATGGCGCGATGCACGTCCAGGGGGGTGATCGCGGATGATGCCGGCGGCTCGTCCGGGCTTGACGCCGCTGGGCAGACTGCGCATCTGAATCTGACAGAAAGGCAGGCCACAGCCCGGCCGGCACCGATTGGCCCCCTCGCTGAAAACCTTCGATGCGCCCCGCACACACGCGACACACATACTCTAGATTGGGGCTGACCAGCCAGTTGGAACCATCGGCGTCGAGGCTGGGAAAGAGCATGCGGTTGGCAGGTTCTCCCGCCAAGGGGAACTACCTCTGGAGGGGCGAACCGGAACCGGATGATTCGACCTCATGCCAATTGTTACTGGGTAGAGCCGGGCAGCCTGATGGCCGGCGAATACCCCATCGTGCGAGGAGCCCAGCAGGCCCGACAAAAATTGTCCGGTATTCTGGCTGCTGGGATCAATGAATTCCTCGATTTGACCGACGTTGCCGACGGTCTCGACGATTATCACGAGTTGGATGTTGGCATGCCCTTTGGGCACCGCCGCATGACCATTCGCGATATGGATGTTCCGGAAGTGGCTCAGATGCGGCAGATTCTAGACCATTTGCAGCAGCGTCTGGCCGCGGGCAGGACGGTGTATGTTCACTGTTGGGGAGGTATCGGACGAACTGGAACCGTGGTGGGATGCCACCTCATCGAACAGGGCTTGAGTCCCGATGAGGCGTTGGACCATATCGCCGAGCGCTGGCAAACCATGGAGAAGCGGTTGCGTTTTCCTCGTTCGCCTCAGACAGACGCTCAGGTCAGCTTTGTGCGGGGCTGGAAGAAACCGGAATGAAGCACTGACAGAAGTGCATGTCGCCAAACTCACCTTGCAGGACCCAGTCACGGGTCTTGACCTTTTCTTGACCCGATGCCCACTGGTTTTGACCATGCCTTGACGCTGCCACTGCTACTGTCGTCCATCATGTCCGTTGTACCAGAGGCCATCCCCGGCCAGGTCTCCCCCGCACCTCGGGCGCCGGACCCAACTCCCGCCCTGACCCATTCCGCATCGTTTGAGAAGGCCGATTCCTCGAACTTTTCAACCTACCAACGAGCGCTGGCTCTGGGAGCCCTGGGCGTTGTCTACGGTGACATCGGCACCAGTCCACTCTACGCTGTCCGTGAGGCTCTCCACTCGGGTCACGTTGAAGTAAATGCAGCTAACATTATGGGCGTGCTGTCGCTGATCTTTTGGTCCCTGATCCTGGTCGTGTGTCTGAAGTATCTGTTGCTGGTCATGCGCGCCGACCATCACGGCGAGGGGGGAATCCTGGCACTTACCGCGCTAGTCTCCGAGAGTAGCCTGCGACAGGCCAAACAATTTGGACTGCTGCTCACTTGCGGTCTGTTTGGAACGGCTTTGCTGTACGGCGATGGGATCATCACCCCGGCTATTTCCGTGCTATCCGCGGTGGAAGGTTTGGAGTATATTACTCCGCTTTTCAAGCCGTATATCGTGACTCTGACACTGGCCATCCTGGTGGGCCTGTTTGCCTTCCAATACAAAGGTACGGAGTCCGTGGGCAAACTTTTTGGTCCCATCATGCTGTTTTGGTTCCTGTGCCTGGGCGCGTTGGGTCTTTATCAGATGGTTCAGCAGCCGGCTGTGCTGCAGGCCCTCAATCCTTACTACTCCCTTTGGTTTTTGTGGCACAACGGCGGAGCGGGAGTGATGGTACTGGGGTCGGTCTTTCTGGTGGTTACCGGCGGCGAGGCTCTCTACGCCGACATGGGTCATTTTGGGCGCCAGCCCATCCAGTTAGCCTGGTTCTTTGTGGCCTTTCCAGCGCTGATGCTCAACTATTTAGGCCAGGGCGCTTTGATGCTGAGAGACCCCGCAGCCGTCAAGGACCCTTTTTTCTTGATGGCTCCCGGTTGGGCTCTATCGTCCGTAGTTGTGCTGGCCACGGTTGCCACCATCATTGCGTCTCAAGCGCTGATCTCGGCCGTTTTTTCGCTGACGGTCCAGGCCATTCAACTGGGTTACCTTCCGCGCATGCAGATTCTCTACACTTCGGATACCGAAAAAGGCCAGATCTACGTACCCACCGTCAACTGGCTGCTGATGGTGGCCTGTCTGAGCCTGGTCGTCAGTTTCAAATCGTCGAGTAATCTGGCCGCCGCCTACGGAATAGCGGTCACGGCCACGATGCTGATCACCACGCTGCTCTTCTGGATGTTTTTGATACACGTGTGGCGCTGGCCCTCCTGGCGCGCCGGGCTGGTGTGTGGATTTTTTCTGGTCATAGAAATAACTTTCTTCTCGGCCAATATCGTCAAGGTGTTTAAGGGTGGCTGGTTTCCGCTGGTAGTGGGGGCTGGCGTCTACCTCCTGATGAGCACATGGAAGAGTGGCCGCGCGCTGCTGTTTCAAATGCTGCAACGGCGTACCGTGCCACTGACGGGCCTGCTGCAGCGTTTGCACGACGAAGACATTCATCGACATCCAGGGGTCGGTGTGTTTATGTATGGGAATCCCGAAGGCACTCCGCCGGCACTACTGGCTAATCTAAGCCACAATCACACTCTGCATGAGAAGGTTGTGATCCTTTCGGTGGAGATCAGCACCGCCGCCCCTCGCGTCCTCGACAGTGAACGCGTCACTCTGCAGTCCCTCCGTCAGGGCTTCTATCGGGTCCAGGTTCGCTTTGGATATCGAGAAAAACCGGACGTTTTGCCGCCCTTGCGCCAGTTGATACTCGACGGAGAGACGTTCCGCCCCGAGCAGGCGTCCTTCTTCGTCGGCCGAGAGACGGTCATACCGCGTCGCGGAGGGCCCGTAGACATGCCCTACTGGCAGGAGGTGCTGTTCGCCACCATGACGCGCAACGCTCTGGACGCCACTTCCTTCTTTGGCATTCCCCCGGACTGTGTGGTGGAGTTAGGAACCCAGTTGGAAATTTAGCTCAAAGGTAGAGTGGCGGGCTTTACCCAAGTTAGGTGTGTGACCGATCTGCTTGACCAGCCTGCCCGACGCGTTTATTTGCGCCGTCTCAAATTGGTCATGGGAACCGTGATCGCGGCCTGGTCTTTCTTCGCCTTACGAAACGGCCTGCAGAATCACCCTCGGGCTTGCCGTCTGGATGCGGGATTTGCGCTCCTCACGGCGGCGATTTTAGTCTTTAATCTGCGGGTTCGGGGTCCACGTCAGTTGCGTTTGCTAACTCAGCTAAACTTTGCGGTCAGCTGCCTGGGCATCTTTTGCTACGCTCAAATCACCGGCCAATCGCTGGCCTTGACCCAGTGGAATCTGGTCGCTCTGCCCCTGGCCGTTACTTATCAGTTGGGCGAGAGGGCTGGTGGTCGCTGGGGAATGTTCAGCATTATAACGGTGGTGGCAATTCACGCCAGCGCTGTGCTCTACCCTCAGGTGCCCGAGTTTGTGCCTCGTACGGCTGAGTTCTTTTCCACCAATCTGGTGTTGATTTTATTGGTTACGGTGCTGGGGCGGCACTTTCGGGCCACCGCAGACGCTCAGCTCCAGGAGCTGGCCGAAGCCCGAGACCGAGCCCTGGCCGCCGATGCTCTCAAGAGTCAATTTGTGGCTACTATCAGCCATGAGATTCGCACGCCTTTGCAAGGGGTGGTTGGAATGTCTCAGCTTTTGGCCGAAACAGATCTCGATGAGCAGCAGCGGGCCATGGTTGAAACGCTGGTGACCAGCGGCAAGACTTTGCGAAGCGTGGTCGACGATATCCTGGATTTTTCGCGATTGGAATCGCATCGAATGGAGCTGGAGCAGGTGCCCTTTTCGCCGGAGGAGGCCTGTTACGATGCGGTGGAGCCCTTTGCCCCTCAGGCTTTCGGCAACGGGGTAGAACTGGTCGTGCAGGCCGATTCTCAAGCGGCTCTGCAGTATTTGGGCGATCCTTTGCGCTTCAGGCAGATCGTGGCCAATCTGGTGTCCAATGCCGTCAAGTTCACGGCCACAGGGTCGGTGGTGGTCGATTTACGGGGCAGCCCAACCTCGCTGCATCTGGCGGTTCGCGATACCGGCATCGGAGTCCCCGCCGATATGCAGAGCAAGATTTTTGAGGTGTTTCGCCAACTGGACGCCTCCACCACGCGCCAATACGGGGGGAGCGGCTTAGGGCTGGCCATTTGCCAGAGATTGGCCGGCTTGTGGGACCGACACGTGGTGTTGACCAGCGAGGTAGATCGCGGATCAACCTTTTCGGTGGAATTACCCTGGCCTCAGCTCGGTCAACCTCCCGCGCTGCCCCTGGGACCACCTGTGATGGTGACGGCCTTGGGGCTGGGACCGCAAACGCAGGCCGCCTTGCAGATGATGTTGGGGCGATTGGGAGCCTTGTGGGTGAACCAGGAAGCCGAGGTCCTGTTGGTCGGCTATCCAACTCAGGCCCCCGACACCGGCCAGGCGCGTCTCGTCTCAGTGCGCCGACCAGGGGATGGCACACCAGAGTCGGGCCTCAGCCTGGCCCTGCCTTTGCGTATCACAGCGCTGGCGAAATTGCTGCGTCCACCGCAAGACTGCCACTCTGAGGCTGACTGTGCAACCCGGACGCGGACCAGCGGTCCCCCGATTCTTATCGTGGACGACACTCCCATCAACCAGAAGGTGCTGGAGCGCATGGCCAGAAGCTTGGGATACACTCCTCAGATTGCCCAGAACGGGGCTCAGGCTCTGGAAATGCTGGCCAAGGGTCGTTTTTTCGCCGTGCTGATGGACCTGCATATGCCAGTGATGGACGGATTGCAGGCCACCCGACTGATTCGTCAACAACTGTCCGCCGACCAGCAGCCCTTGATCGTGGCTGTAACAGCCAATAATTTGGCGGAGCAAAAGCGTGAACTTCTGGAATCGGGAGCCGACGCTTTCTTGGGCAAGCCGGTGGAGATGACTCAACTGGGCCACATTCTAGACCGGTTTCAGCAGCAGGCGAAGTGCGCCGGCAAAGGCCCGCCTGATGGCTGTCCCCCGGAAATCCGAGGCGAAGGCTGAGTTCATGGAGCTAAATTTGTGGCTGGGTCGAAGCTTTTTGTGGCCTTTTGCCCTGTTGCTGTGCCTCAAGTTTTGGGCCCGGCCACAGGCAGGTTGGCTTGTTTTTGGCCTGGTGCTGTGGTGGGGGGGATTGGTCGCCGATGTGGCCGTGCCGGCCATGGGGCTGTATCACCCGGTTGGACCCACGTATCCACTGGCAGCATTGGTGATCGTGGCCCTTTTGACCACTTACCTGAGTGTGCGCCTGGCCCGCCGCCCCGGTATCTTGCCACCTTCGCTGGCGGGCGGGCGGAGCCGGCTGTTACGGACCTTTCGGGCCTTTTTTTGGGGGGTGGGCCTTCTTCAATTCTTGGCTCTGCTGCTCTTTTACTCGCAACCGGCCTGCTTGCAGCCGGGTCTGGCCTCGGCCTGTTTGGGGACGTTGGGGGGATCAGTGCTGGTCAGTGAAGGGCGCCGGACATGGTGGCGGGGCCTGGGGTTGGTGAGTGTTGCTCGGCCCTGGCTGGCCTGGATTATCAGTCTGATTTGTGTGGGGCTGTGGTTTAGTGGCGGAACTCAATACTGGTTGCTCGTTCCGGTTATAGTCAGAGTTCGCCCCGTGGCCCTGCATCTGTCGCCAAACCTGACCCCATGCCGAGCCACTTTACTGCTCCGTTTACCACTACCCACTGTGAATCGCTGCCTGGAACTCATCCCGCTTCAATTGCAGACGAGTTGGTTTCGTCCCGATGCCACCCGTTTGCACTTGCGCGAGCCGCTGCTGGAAACCCAGAACGCCCCGGGTTATTTTGCCGCTTTGGCGGAATTTATCAGCCACCGCTATGAGCTGTGCGTGTGCACTCAGCAGCAACTGGCCGACTTTTGCTTGCGCTTCCCGGATAGTGCCGCCCGGGCGGTGCTGGCCTTTCCTTTGGATCAGGCCCAAGATGCCCCGGCGGGTTGGGACTGCAACAACCTGGCCACCTTGCGCAAATCGGGTCAACTGATGCAACTGTGGCATTTACTTCTGTTGCGCCGAATTGTGCAGGCCGTGGTTTTGAGGCCGTGAAGGAGTAGGCATGACCTACGAGACTGCTAAGCCCAAACCCAAAGCCCTGCTGGTGGGAATTATCGCCCCCCAAACCACCGACGCGGAGAATGAAGAGTCGCTGGCCGAACTTGGCCGGTTGGCCAGCACGTTGGGGTTTGCCGTCGTCAAATCCCTTTCTCAAAGACGTCGATCTTTGTCTGGATCCAGCGTGGTGGGTCAGGGCAAGTTGAAGGAACTGGCCCGCTGGACCGGGGGTAGGGGGGTGGTGGAGAAATGGTCCGCCTCCAAGAAGGGCAAGGTGGAAGATGTCGAGGAGGACGAGGAGGAGAATGAGGAGGATGGGGAGGTTGTCGAAAGGGTCGACGCCGTCATTTTTGATTGTGAATTGACGCCTTCTCAATTGGGCAATTTGCACAGCGCCCTGGCGGTGGAGATTCTTGACCGGACCGGTGTGATTGTGGAGATCTTCAGTCGCCACGCGCGCACGCGCGAAGCCAAATTGCAGGTGGAGATCGCTCGTCTTAAATACCTGGCCCCTCGCCTGCGCAAGTCTGGATCCCAGTCCAGTGAGCGTATGAACAAAGCGGGTGAGACTTCCCTAGAACTGGACAAACGCAGGATTCGCGATCGAATTTCCGAGCTGAAAGAGGAGATTTTGGCGGTCCAGAAGGATCAATCGGTGGGCCGGTCGCAGCGCGCCGAACAGCGGTGTGTGGCCCTGGTGGGTTACACCAATGCCGGTAAATCGTCGCTGATGCGCGCCTTGACGGGAAGTCAGGTGTTGGTAGAAGACAAACTTTTTGCCACTCTGGAAACTACTGTGCGCACCCTGGTCCCCGAGACCACCCCACGGATATTGATCTCTGATACGGTGGGTTTCATTCGCAAGTTGCCCCACGATCTGGTGGCTTCCTTTCGGTCCACTCTGGAGGAAGCCAAAAACGCCTGGCTACTTCTCTACGTGGTGGACGCTTCGGACCCGTCGTTCCGCTCCCAATTGCAAGTCACTAAAGAGGTGCTTTCCAGTCTGGAAATTGTCGATGTGCCATGGCGCCTGGTGCTCAACAAGTGCGACCGGGTAGAAGACCCGAAGGCGTTACAACGGGAGTTCCCCGAGGCGATCTTACTCTCGGCCAAAGAACCGGCCCAGGTGGCCGGTTTGCGCCAACGGCTGATCGAATTCTTTGAAGAAGGCATGAGCGAAGAAGAGGTGTTCATTCCTTATACCGCTCAGCAGGGGGTGGGTCGATTGCGCAGCCTGGTTACGGTTGTGAGCGAACGCTATAGCGATGAAGGCACCTTTTACCTGGTGCGAGGGCATAACCTGGAGCAACTGAGGGCCGGACTTCCCTGAACTTGCCTGTAAAGCGCAATAGAACAAAAGTTCCAAAGGAGGCGACCCGGAGTGTGGGAAAGTGGCGGGCACTTTTGGGGAGGTTTCACGATGTTTAAGGCGTTCTTGCTGACGTGCTGTCTTTCGCTGGGCGTTGCTGCCCAGGAGGCAGACGAAAGGTGCAGATTTCGCTCCAGGCTGCCGGCGGCATGTGGCGCGTGGAGTCGGAAACTCTGCCCGGCCACGCGGAACCCGATCCCAACTCAAAGGTCCGCGGAGACTTGATTCAGGCCAACGCTGGCTCCGGGGGTTCCGACGAAGGCCTGCGCAATGCCAAGGACTCTCAGGGCAATCCGTGGATGGGGTGCCGGGACCAGGAAGGCCCTGGGTGACCTGCTTCAGAACTATGAGAGCGCCCTGAAGTGGGAGTATGTTCAGGAAGACTGGAAGGGTGCCCCGAGACGGCTGGATTGAGAATGTGGTCAACGCGGGCAGCCGATAGGACCCGCGGTGTGGCGCTATTCGCTGGGTTGGTAACAAGATGGACACCAGCGTTCCCAAGCCCGGAGGTAGACTGGCAGGCATGAACGTGATTTCTCAGCTACCTCCATGGGCGCAGGGGCCCACCCGAAAGTTTGTCGAGCAGTCCAAGATCGAGGGAACGCACAGGAGTCCCCTCGATGCGGACAGTTTTCAGCAGTCATTCCAGCAAGGCGCGGGCGCCGTGGAGATGGCCGCCAGCGATGAACTCCCGGGCGAGGATCAGGCCCTGGGTGAGCCCGGGCTGGTGAGGCGCAACGGTGCGACCGTTTACTTCGAGGGCGACTCCAGCAGCGTCAAGGGCGACATTGAAGTGGCCGTGTTGGGTCGCCGCAGTGGCGTGGAGTATGTGACTTACGCCCACTCCCGCGGGAACAGCCTGATCACTCTCCGGATGGTTAACGAGGACGGCTCGGTGGAGTTGCGCGGCAGCCAGGCGCAACGCAAAGGTGGCAGCATCGAAGGCTATCTGCTGACCGGTCAGATCAGCGCCAAATTCTAAGCAAAAGCAACCCCACCATTCGCTTGCGCCGTGGGGGCGTGACCGGAGAGGTCTTTCCCGGTGACGACGGAACCGCCCTGGCGTAGATTTATTCGTACAAAGGGGAACCTATGAACGAGCCGGCTGCCAAAAAGAATCAACCCCCGTCCTTCATCCATCCTGCCTTATCCAGGTTGGTTCTGTGGATTTTGGTTTTGGGGGCGGCCTTCTGGACCCTGGAGCATATTAAGACCACCTTGACCGTCTTTGGGCTGGCTTTCTTGATCGCCTACCTGTTGAACTCGGTGGTTTGCGCCTTGCAGTTGCGCTACTCCTGGACCCGAGGTCGGTGCATTTTGTTGGTCTACCTGATCTTGTTTGCGGCGGCAGGGGCTACGGCGGCCCTGCTGGTTCCGCTGGTGTTGGGTCAGGTCAACGCCATGGTTACGCAGCTTCCGGCTTTTTCGGACCGATTGACGGTGTTGGCGTCCAACATTCAGGAGAACTATATATCACGGGTTCCGGTCCATTATCAGGCACAGTTGGAGGAGACGCTCAAGGGAAGTCAGTCTTCGGCCGCCCAATTGGCCAAAGTGATCCTGGTCTTGTTGCGCAATTTTGTGCTCCACCTTGTGTCGGGCGCCTTCCTGATGTTTACCGCTCTGATTGTCTCCATTTATGTGATTCTGCGTTGGTCGGTGCTGGGTCATGGTCTGCTGGATATCTTGCCGGACCGATACCGACAGGAGATTCGCCAACTCGGCGCCGACCTCAATAAGATCTTCGGCGGCTATCTCAAGGCCCAGATTACGCTGGCCGCCACCTGTGGGGTTCTGACGCTGGGGGTCTTGCTGCTTCACAGCCTGGCGGTTAAGTCCAACCCTTACGTGCTGGTGATCGCTTGCGTGGCGGCCCTTACCTTGCCGATTCCGGTCATCAATCAGATCATTCCGCCTATCACAGCCATTATTTTGGGCATGATCAATGCCGGCAATGCCGGTTATGCCATGCAGTTGGCTGCGCTGGTTTACGCGGTAAACGTGGTGGTCGAGCGCACCCTGGCCCCCCGTATTATGAGCGAAGCGGTGGGCGTATCGCCGCTGTTCGTCTTGCTGGCGGCCTTCTCCGGGGCCGAACTGTTAGGGCCCGTCGGAGCCCTGTTGGGGGTTCCGCTGGCGGCCATGGCCAAGTCGGTTTTTGTGTGGTTCCACAGCCGATTCTTGATTGCCGATGAAGGAGAGGTCGAGGCCCACCTGGCCTCCATGGAGAGCGTGGAGGCGGCATTGCAAACCAGGGTGTCGATGCTGGAAGCACGCCTCAGCGTCATGGAGGAGCGTTCTCGGCGCACTATTGGGCGTCGGGGTCGTCCGAAATTGTAGATAACATGACCAGTGCAGCCGTAGGTGGGCTATTGTTGTTGGGAGCGTTTTTGCTGGCGGGATACCATTTCCGTGGACGGCGTCGGCCAGAGATTGCCCGGAATCCTGGAGAGGACGGGGAAGCTGAGGTCGCGGTGGTGTTGGCCGAGCCGGTGAGCGAGCAGCCCAGTTGGCTGAGGCTTCAGCCCAAGGTCCAGGAATCCAGCGAGTTTAGCCGGGAAACGCCTGAACGGATAGGCAGCTACCAGATCCTCGAGACTCTTGGGCGGGGTGGGATGGCCACGGTTTTCCGGGCCCGGGACACTCGCGACCACCGGATGGTGGCCCTCAAAGTGGTGCGCCCGGAGATGCACCAGAACAGTGATTTTATGCGGCGATTTGAGCGTGAAATCGAACTGTCGAAAGATCTTAAGCACCCCAATCTGGTCGAGGTGTTTGAGGCCGGACTGATGGACAATCAGTTGTGCATGGCCATGGAAGTCGTGGAGGGTCTCACGCTGGAAGAAATTTTGGAAAGCGGTCCGCTGCCGTTGGAGGATTTTCCCTTGCTGGCCAGCCAGGTCGCCTCAGGTCTGCATTTTGCTCACCGCCGAAACCTCTTCCATCGCGACATGAAGCCGGCGAACATTGTGGTGGCTCGCGATGGAACTTTGAAAATTTTGGATTTTGGCCTGGCTATCGAGGAGGGGCAGGACCGTTTTACGGTGGTCGGATTCTCGATGGGAACTCCCACCTATATGGCTCCCGAAGCCTTTACGGCAGGGCTGAGCGATGCCCAGTCCGACCAGTATTCGCTGGGTGTTGTTTTCTACCACATGCTTACCGGTCTGGTGCCATTTCGGGGCGACAAGCCGGTGGATGTGGCTCGCGGGCATGTGCAGGTGGCGCCGACTCCGCCCACCACCTTGCGTCCGGAGGTTCCTGGAGAGTGGGAAGACATTGTCTTGCGAATGCTGAGCAAGAGCCCTCAAGACCGCTTTGCCAGTCTTCAGGATGTGCGCACACGCCTGAATACGGCGCTGCTGCAGTCCTGAATTCGGGGCACAGGGCGTCTCGGGGACGACTATCTGGGGACCCTGGCGCTGAGATCCCGGCGGATGCGAACCATGGTTGATTCATAAAGCCGACTGGTTAGAGAACAAAAGCGAGCGTGCTCGTCTTCATCCCGGCGTAACAGTTCCACCCCGGAAATGGCCTCAAAGCAAAGAATGGGCGAGCTGTTCCGCAGACTCGCCAGGTCGATTCGGTCGCATTCTAAGATGGGAACCAGGTCCCATTGAAGCTGCAGGTTTTCATCCAGGGTGAGCGGTTGCGAACAGAGCAGGCCGATGTCAAAGTCCGAGTCCTTTTGCTCCTGGCCGCGGGCCCATGAGCCAAAGAGCCAGGCAGAGCTAATCTTGGGAAATTTTTCCAGCGCAGCTGTCAGGCGCCCCAATTTCTCAGCCGTGAGCGGCATAGGCCAACACCTCATCGCGAAATTGTTCCAGCACGTTCAACCGGGTATTCACGATGTCGACGAGAATTTCTGGATTGACGTCCTCGTACTGGTGGACGACCAAATTGCGGAAACCTACCAGGGGAACGTATGCCTGGGCGGAGGAGAGGACGCCTAGCGCGGCGCAAGCTTCCACGGCCTGCCGACTGGTCCCGGAAGGTGACTGACGAAGCAAGGATAGGATCCGATGACAAACGTCCAAAACGATTTCTACGGCCACCTGCAGGTCCCGCTCCACCGCCCTTCGCACCAGCCAATCCTGGTGGAGGCGTTCTGCGGAGAGATGCCCTAAGGAACGCAACTCGGCTAGAATCTGGTCCAGATGGACCAACTTATTGGTGATGACCCCATTGATCATCGGGTCGGTTTGGGCGATGCAGTCGCCCCCTGGCGCAGGGCGTCCACCCGCTGCTGGGTGGGAGGGTGGTCGCTGAAGATCTGTTCCAACTTGAGGGGGATATCGTGGCCGGCCTGGACGGATCGCAGGCGCTCCATGGCATCCACCGCTTTGTGGGGGTCAATACCTATCTGGATGAGGTGTTGCTGGCCCAGCCGGTCGGCTTCGGATTCGGCAGCCTGGCTGAAGCGATTGCCGATCAACTGGTCGCCGGCCTGCAGCGCCGCTCGTGAAATGGGCCAGGAGCGAAATTGCAGAGGCAGCGTGAGCACCCTGCGCAGCATGGTCTGAGTCAGCTTGGAAATGGAGTGCCGCTGCTCTACATGGGCCAGTTCGTGGCCCAAGACAAAAGCCAGCTGGTCGTCGTCGGGAAACTTTTCCATCAGTGCGCGAGTGGCATACATGGTGCCGCCCGGGACAGCCATGGCGTTGACCAGATCGGAGTCCAGCAGTTTGAAACGATACTCCAGGTCGTGGCGGGTGGAGGTTTGAGCCAGGCGCTGACCGATTTTGTTCAGTCTTTGCTGAGCCTGGGGATTGTGCCACAGCGGCATCTCCTTTTCCACCGCTTGAGAGACCTGCTTGCCCAGCTCCACTTCGTCAGCGGTGGAGATCCAGGTCTGGCTGGGCGGACTCTTGACTTGAACTTGAACTAGCGCCTGGGGCGGGGAAGGAGAACAGCCGGTCACCACGCCCGCTACGGAAATTCCCAGCAGGAAGGCGGCCCCAACTCGAACGGGTGAAGAGGTCACGAATTGATCGCCCGGGTCGGGCGGGGCCGGAGCTTTTCTGTCTGACTCAGGCCCGCGGCGGCCCAATGGGGAGAGAGAGGACAAGGAACCTGGGATCATCATCGTGATTAGAGACTAACCGGGCAGCTCTGAAAAATTTCTGAAGAAAGCATTTCAGAACTCTTTCAGGGTCACAAGGTTAGCTTTGAGGCATCGTGATTGTCTGTCGCCATTCTCCGCCCCAAGTCCCGCTGCGCCTTGCGGCCCCGGCTCCTCCTCCTCCTCCTCCGCTTCCCACTCGTGGCGAGGTTTTTAGTCAATCCAGCAGCGCCTGTGCGCGCACTTTGGCCCAACTGGGTGGAGTTAGCAATGGGGGCTCTTTGGGCTATCTGGCCGGGTCTATGCTGGCCGGCAGCCTGGCTACCTCGGGAAATGTTGCACTGGGCCTGGCTCTTCTGGGAGCCGGAGTGGGGGGCGCGGTGGGCTGGAAAGCCATGGGCAAAGTCAGCGACTGGGCCGCACGACTGGCCACCCGAGCGCTGCCCGGCCATGCGCTGCATGCCGAGGCGGCGGGCAGAACGGCTTTGAATCTGGCGGTGGATTTACTCTCTGGATCCCCCATCACGGCTGCGGTGGACCTGAGCGTCACGGCTGGTTGGGGGCTGTATCGCTCGGTCCGAACGCCGCACCGCACGTGACCTGGCAGCCGGCTTCAAGGCACAGCCAGCAGGCGATCCATCCCTACATTTACCGACTGCGCTTTGGAGTGGAAGAATTTCGCCCGCGGCGTAGTTGGAATGTGACCTTGCTCGAACAGGACTGCCCCTCTGCCTTTGAATGGGACGGTTTGCAGCTTCGACACACGGATTTCGGCACTCTGTTACGCTTGCGCCAGGCGCCCGACTGGCGGATGGTGACCCTCAAAGAGCTGCCCGAACTGCTGGCCCGACCGGGAGACGCTCTGCCAGAAGGCCCGGCCCGGCAGCAGATTCGTCTGGTTTTGCAACGGGATCTTGAGGCCGGTTACTATGCCCTGGGCCAGCGTATGTCGTCTATGCGCCGCGACCCGGGCGTCTACTGCAACTGGTCTCTCGATCTGCCGGCCGGACACTACCGAGGCATGCCGTCGCTTTACCAGGCTCACCCCTACCTGGTGGCCCACCGTCCGGGCCTGGCATTGGGAATGTTTCTCAATTCCACCTGGTTCAGTCGCTTTGACCTGGGGCACGGGCACGAAGATGAGATCGCCATCACCACTCAGGGCGGTGAGATCGACCTGTATGTGCTGGCGGCGGAGAATCCGGCCGATCTGTGCGCATTGTTGGCCGACCTCACCGGGCGTGCCGCCTTGCCTCCTGGCTGGGCGTTAGGATTTCACCAGTCGCGCTGGGGTTATCAGTCTCAAGATGAGATTGTCAGCCTGGTCGATGAGTTTCGCCAACGCCAGATCCCCCTGGACGCGGTTCACCTGGATATCGACTACATGGATGAATTTCGCAGCTTCACCTTTCATCCTCAGCGCTTTCCCGACCCTGAGGGCCTGAGCGCGGGCTTGCGAGAAAAGGGAGTGCGCCTGGTGACTATCATCGATCCGGGCATTCGCTTCGACCTGCATAGCGGCTACCCGGTGGCGCGCGAAGGGGCGCTACATGGGCATTTTTTGCGCAATCCGGACGGCTCGCCTTTCTCCGGTTATTGCTGGCCCGATTCGGCCCTTTTCACCGACTACGCTCGGGCCGATTCGCGGGCATGGTGGGGGGAGCAGCAGCGCAGCCTGACCGAGCGGGGTGTCTCGGGCATCTGGGTGGACATGAATGAACCGGCCGTATTTTCGAGTCCCTTCAGCCAGGGCTTTTCGCAGCAAAACCCCATTCCGCTGGCCACAGCCCAGGGGGCTGGGGAGGATAGCACCGTTCATGCCGAGTTGCACAACCTGTATGGCCACCAGATGGCCCAGGCCACCTACGAAGGGCTGGCTCGTTTGCGTCCTGAGGAGCGTCCCTGGGTGTTGACTCGATCGGCCTTTGTGGGCACACAGCGCTACGCCGCAGCCTGGATGGGCGACAATCAGTCGTGGTGGGAGCATCTGGCCCTAACCCTGCCCCAACTTACTTCTATGGGTTTGTCGGGTTCGCCCTTTGTGGGGGTGGACATTGGCGGATTTTTTGGCAACACCCATGCCGAACTTTTTGAGCGGTGGATGGAGCAGGCTGTCTTTTATCCCTTTATGCGCAATCACTCGGCTCTGGGCACGCGAGCCCAGGAACCGTGGAGGTTTGGACCGGAAGTGGAAGAGCGGGTGCGCGGCCACATCGGGCTTCGCTACCGGTTGCTGCCCTACGTGGAGACGCTGGCCTGGCAGGCCCATCGCCACGGCTGGCCTCTTTTACGGCCGCTTTTCTACGATTTTCCCCTGGATACCGAGGGTCCGCTGTATGAAGATCAGGCCATGTTCGGGCCCTGGATCATGCTGGCCCCCATTGCCCACCCCGGCCATCGTCAACGAATGGTCTACTTCCCGGAAGGGCGTTGGTATGATTTCTGGTCGGAGCGCTTTGTGGACGGACCTGGCTGCCAGGTGTGGCCGGCACCGTTGGGTCAAATGCCTCTCTTTATCCGCCAGGGAGCCTGTCTGCCTGTGGTCGGGCTGCGTCAGTCTACCTCGGAGCCGGTCCAGAAGAATATCTGGTGGCTCTTTCCTGGTCCCCAATCCAGTCAGGGTCTGCGTATCAACCCGGAGGGTGAAGAATATCATGTCTGTCTCAGCTCCGGGCAGGTTTGCTTTGACCCGCCTGTTGCCGCCCGGGTCGTGGTGCGTCGTGACCGGCACCGAGTCGAGATGGAAGTGGATGGGGATGAGTCCGTGGTGTGCCTGTGAGGCGCAAACCTGCACAAGTTGAAGCGCTCCAGGGCGGGATGTGACGGCCTCGGCGAAGAATCGAGTCTGATGAAAAATATCCTCAAAGCACTGGCTCTCGGTATCGGACTCTTTCTGCAGATGGCTCCCGGAGCCTACGCCAAGCCTACTCCGGCGCCGGTTCAGGCGGCCCTGATCGACATTAATAGCGCGAACGAGAAAACCCTGATGACCATCCCCGGGATAGGCACAGCTTATTCTAAGAAGATCGTCGCGGGACGCCCTTACAAATCCAAGGATCAGTTGGTCAGTCGGAAAATTTTGCCCCAGGGGGTCTATGAGAAAGTCAAAGACCAGATTATCGCCAGGCAAAAGTAAGCTGTCGTGCATCTCTTCGACTACGTAAAAGCGGATCTGCTGGCTCGGGACGGGGACGGCCTGATTTTGCAGTGTGACGAAAATCTGTCGGGTCGACATTGGGTAGAAGCCTGGGTGGCCGGGGAGACCATTCACATTCGACTACAGATAGTGGCAGAGTTGGGTGTAGAGGACGAGGATACCCCTCTTTATCTGGCTATCCAAATGGCCGAGACGTTGACTCAATTGTGTCGCCGCTTAGAACGCCCGCCGATGAAACACTTTTACCAGGCAACCATTCGCCGCCCCCTTGAGTTTGCCCCCTTGCTGGATGTGCTCCTGGAACCCGCCCCTCACCCGGTCGAGCATCGTGCCAGAACACGCATCGGGCACCACATTCGGGCGATGTCGGCGGAACTACCCGGCTATCGTGGGACGGTGCGCAATATTTCGGAGAAAGGCATCGGCCTGGACCTGGCCGGCCCCATCCAGAAGGGTCAGAAAGTTGCCTTGCGCCTGGAACCGGACGGCGGTCGCGACGTTCCCTTTGACATTGAGGCTGAAGTCTGTTGGTGCAACCCGACCAGACCGGAAATCCAGGGAAGGGCGCCTGACGAAGCAGGACGGGCCCACGCCTTTGAGGCGGGGCTGCGATACCTGCCGATGACACGCGAGGGAGAAGTGAGTTTACGAGTTTTTCTCGAATCTTTTGACGGTGCTGAACACTAAGGGCCCGTCCTGAAATAAGCTGGTCGAAATGGAGTCTGAAGTCATATTCG
>JADMJV010000029.1:178241-183010 GCA_018780265.1 bacterium | reverse complement strand
GGCGGCAACCTGGCACACCTGGGCCGAGTCTTGGAGTCGAGCGTATGGGCCCTTGCTGGACCAATTCCTCTCAACAGCTAACCTGATGGCGAACCCTACCAGCGAGTTGAAAATTAGACGGGCAGCCCAACTGTGGAGGTGCTTCTCGAGTTCAAAGTATGCCCCCTACAGGCGGATGGGCCGCGAAATGCGGCCCCCTGGAGTTAGCCGCCACAAACCTCGCCGCTACCGACGAAGTACGGGTGGGGCGGCAACGGCTTCTTCACGGCTTCTGCAATGTCGTCAATTTGCCTCTCCATGTTGCACAGTTCTTGACGCAACTGGGCAACTTCGTCCTTGCACCCGGCTTGACTGGGGGGAGTGGGAGTCGGTTGCGGTCCGCCTGCGCTCTGTATAGCCAGGGTGACCTGGAAACCGAACGCCGCCAGCGTTACTATCGTCTGCTGGAATGCCGCCGTTCCCAGTTGCTCTGGGGTGCAGGGCAGAGTGATAGCCTGCGCGGTGATGGCTGCTTTTGGGTTGGGCTGGGCGGCTGGCCCGCTGGATTGAAATCCATCGGTCTGGTTGGCCATGGGTTGCTCTTGCGGGGTCACGCCCTGGTGACGCTGCCTCCCCGCAAGGCCAGGAATTGGAAAGGAAGAGGGGTTAAACTTCACTTCAGATGCCACGATCAATGTTCTCCTTTTGCATTTGTCTGTTGCCGAAGTATGCCCTAAGGGCATCTTTGGAAGATCTTCTGCACTCAAAGATCGTGAATAGAATGTTTACGACTTGTAAACTCCTTGTGAAGCATGAGCGGATCGAGACGAGCCTCGTGGAGACCGAGCGGCGACCAGGCCGACTGGAGCATGGCCGATGAGGTTTCCAACGATCACTCCACCCAGGCCACTCATGGCTCCCAAGACTGTTGCACAACACACCACAGCGGCGGCCGGGGCGCCCTTTTCCTCCGTACCCTTCAGGGCACGATAGGTGTACTGGTTGCGGGCCTCCGAGCACTCTTGTCGATCCGTTAGAGGGCTCATTGACGGG
Source organism: bacterium (assembly GCA_018780265.1). GTDB lineage: Bacteria > Vulcanimicrobiota > Xenobia > Xenobiales > JADMJV01 > JADMJV01. The sequence continues at coordinate 181,978 of JADMJV010000029.1, read as the reverse complement.
GATGACCAGTGGCAGGGCCTTCAGGGGGGGATTGCCCGACCTGGTCTGGCCCGTTGGAGAGAATATGGTCATTGCATGAACCCGCTTTCGAAAATGATGAGTGGTGTCAGCATCCTACCCGACCGGCTGAAATAGATCTGAACCCGATCGAACACGGCCTGTCCCCGGACTCAGGCTGACAAGCAGGCACCGCTGCCTTGTCAGGCGAACGGGTGCCGGTGCTTTACCGTCCCAAAGCCCTGGCCAAAATCTCCTCGCCCGATGAACTCGATGTGGTTCTGCGCATTGTGCCGCCCACCTCATGGTTTGCGCTGGTGACCTTTGCCGGTTTGATTGTGGCTGTGGTGCTGTGGGGCTATTTCGGACAAATCCCCATCATCACTCAGGGTCCCGGCGTCTTGCTGGCGCGGGGAACCACTCATAGTGTGGTCTCGCTGGTTGCCGGGCAAGTGGTAGAGGTCAACGTGGCTCGGGGTGACCTGGTCAAACTGGGGACCGTGGTGGCCCGTTTGCAGCCGTTGGAAGGCTATCCGCAGACAGCCCGGGTGGACATTGTCTCGACGGTGGCCGGCGAGGTGGCTGACCTCAATTTGCGCACCGGTAGCTTCCTCAATCCGGGCGACAGAGTGGTTACCCTCGTGGAGGACTCGCAACGGCTACAGGCAGTGCTGTTTTTGCCGGCCGATCAGGGCAAACGGGTCCGTGAGGGGATGGAAGTCCGTCTCTCGCCTACCACCGTTCGCCAGGAGCAGTATGGAATGCTGCTGGGTCGAGTTCGAGGCTTAACCAGCTATCCGATCACCGAGACCGAAATGACCGAGGTGCTGGGCAATACTGATCTGGTCAAGGTGATCCTGGGAGAAGGGGGGGCGTTTGAGTCGGCCCCAATCATGGCCCGGGTCGACTTGCAGGTCAATCCCAAAACTCCCAGCGGCTACGCCTGGACCAGCAAAATGGGGCCCAACTATCAACTCACCTCGGGGCTGCTCTGCCAGTCGCAAACCGTAACCGGCACCGAACGCCCCGTAGAACTTGTAGTCCCGTGGATTCGTCGCCTGCTAGGTGAGCCTGAACTACTGTGAGTCGGTGGCGCACTCCTACCGTCATTCAAATGGAGGCCGTCGAGTGTGGAGCAGCTTCGCTGGCCATGATTTTGGCCTATTACGGTCGCTGGGTGGGCCTGGATGAGTTGCGTGACCGCTGCGACGTTTCGCGCGATGGCAGCAACGCCCTTAACCTGATCAAAGTGGCTCGCCAATTTGGCTTGGAGTCGGGGGGCGAAAAATGTGAACCGGCTAAAATTCGCACCATGCAATTGCCGGTGATCGTTTTTTGGAATCTTAATCACTTCCTGGTAGTAGAAGGCTTTTCTTCGTCGCGAGTCTACCTCAACGACCCGGCCTCGGGGCCGCGATCGGTGAGCATTGAAGAGTTCGATGACAGCTTCACGGGCATCGTGCTTACTTTTAAGAAAACCCCCGAATTTAAGACGGGGGGCTCCCCTCCCTCGGCCATCAAGGGACTGCTGAGACGGTTTAAGGGGGCTACCTCACCCCTGATGTACCTGTTGATCACCAGCTTTATGCTGGTGGTGCCGGGCCTGATTGCACCCGCATTTCTGCAGATTTTTGTGGATCAGATCCTGGGGCAAAATTTGCATTTCTGGACCATGTATCTGTTGCTGGCCATGCTGCTCACGGCTCTCGTCAAAGTGGCCCTCAACGCTCTGCAGGGCTACATTTTGATGCGCCTGGAAATTTTTCTATCGACGCGCAATTCGGCCAGTTTTTTCTGGCACATGCTCAATTTGCCCAGTCGATTTTTTTCTACCCGTATGGTCGGCGATCTGGCCAACCGCGTCAGCTTAAACGACAAAGTCGCCTCCATCCTGGCAGGCAAGGTCACTCTGGCCGGATTTCACTTTGTGATGGTGGGTTTTTACGCCCTGGTAATGGCCTGCTACGACGTGACGCTGATGCTGATTACGCTGGCTTTGGGCGGCATCAACGTGTTGACCCTGGTTGTGGTGGGACGTTTGCGCACCGACCTCAATGCCCGCTCGCTGGCCGACCAGGGAAAACTGATGGGGGTCACCATCGGGGCCCTCTCCGGAATCGAGTCGGTGAAGGCCTCGGGCCGCGAGTCGGAACTTTTTGCTCACTGGGCCGGCTACCAGACCCGAGTGCTCAACGCCAGTCAAAACACCGGCGGGACCATGGCCCTGGTGGGACTGTTGCCGCAGGTTGCCAACAGCCTGGGCAACGTGGCTCTGCTGGGTTATGGTGGCTGGTTGGTGATGCACGGGGTGCTCACCGTGGGAAACTTGATGGCTCTGCAGACCCTGCAAGCGGGGCTGCTGGGTCCGATCAACGAATTGGTGGAACTGGCCGGAACCTTGCAAGAAGTGCGAGCCGACCTGAACCGGCTGGATGACAGCCTGGATCAGCCCGAGCAAAAGAGTCCCCCCTTCGATCCCGGCGCCCGCGTGCGTCTGAGCGGCAAAGTGGAGTTTCTCAATATCGCCTTCGGCTATCGGCGTCTGGCCCCACCCCTGATTCAAAACTTTACGCTGACCATTCAACCAGGCTCGCGAGTCGCCGTGGTGGGCGCCACCGGCAGTGGCAAAAGCACGCTGGCTCGGCTGCTCACCAGCCTGTTTGAGCCATGGTCGGGCCAGATTCTCTATGATGGTATTCCCGTCTCCGAACTGCCCCGGGTGGTGCTGTCCAGCAACGTGGCCCTGGTGGATCAGGAGATTCTGTTGTTTGAGGGCAGCCTTCGCCAAAATCTCAGCCTCTGGAACTCGTCCATCAGCGACGAAATTTTGTTGCAGGCCGTTCGCGACGCCTGCATCTATGACACGATTATGTCGCGCGGGGGCGGGCTGGAGGGTTGGGTCAATGAGGGCGGCAGCAATTTTAGTGGGGGCGAACGCCAACGTTTGGAGATCGCCCGGGCCCTGGCTGCCCAGCCCAGTATCCTGGTGATGGACGAGGCCACCAGTGCTCTCGACCCCACCGTAGAACTGGAGATCGACCGAAACATCCGTTCAAGGGGGTGCACCTGTGTGATTATCGCACACCGCCTGTCCACCATTCGCGATGCCGATCAGATCGTGGTCTTGCACCAAGGCCAGGTGGTACAAAACGGGACCCATGATCAATTGATGACCTCGGACGGACCTTACCGGACCCTGGTGCTGGCGGAGCCGGCGCTCGCATGACCTACGAAGAATTAGTCAAGCTGGCCAAATACAAAATCTGTCGCGGCAACGCCCCGGTTCTGTTGGACGATCCCAACACCGTCTACTGGGTCACCGAAGGTGAAGTCGAAGTCTTCTTGCTGGATAGCAGCGGCCAGCGCTGGCCCTGGCTGACGCTGGGCGCCCGCAACTGGATGCTGGGAGAGAAGACCGGCCCGGAGAACCGTCTGGCCGCCTACGCTACCAGTGCCGAGGGCTCTAAAGTGGCCTGCCTGCCCCTGGATGTGCTGGAGAGTTCTGCGGAAGCTTTCATGAGCCACCAGGAAAACCTGCTCAGTCAGTACGGGGGGCTGTTCGGTCCTTTGGCCCCCAAAGATACTCGTTCGTTGAGCGTTGGCCTGAAAGACACGCTGGTTTTTGAGAACGACCGCTGCAATGCGGACCGCCAGATGGTGTGGGTGCAGGCCAAGGACGGTCCCCTGCGACTGCTGTCCGAGGACGGTCCCCTGCTACCCAAAGGCTGGTTTCCACTCTT
>JADMJV010000029.1:0-178231 GCA_018780265.1 bacterium | reverse complement strand
CGTTCGGTGTGGGTCTATTCGCCGCAGCGCACCCACCTGGATACGTTGAGCACAGCCGAGGTGGCAAAGCTGGGCAACTGGCTGGGCGGTATTCAATTGCTGCAAAGTCAGGCCTACCTGGCCGCCTGCCACGAGTCGGAGGTGCGCCGTAAGGCTCTGTCGGAGGCCGTTGCCCATCGCCAAAAAGCCAATGAGGACGCCCTCAGCGGTGGGTTGGCGTGCCTGGCCCGCATCTTGCCCGGGGCCGAGGTGGCTGACCCGGAAGAAGCTGATGGCGGGCTGAGCCTGCAATCGCTGTGTCGAAACCTGGAGCAAGCTTTTGGCTGCCCCTTTCCGCCTCAGATTGAGGCGGGCTTACCGCTCCCCCAGGCGTTGGCGCGCAGCGCGCGCTGTCGCTGGCGCAATGTGCTGCTTCGGGATGGCTGGTGGAAGGCTGACGGCGGCCCCATGCTAGTGTATTGGGAAAACCGCTTTGGCGTGGTCAGTCGACGAGGATACCACTACTGGTTTCAGGACTCCAAGCCCGGTGCGCCGAGAAAATTGACTGCCGCGCTGGCCCGAGAGCTGGCCCCCCAGGCGTTCGTATTCTACCCGCCCTTTCCCCGCGAACACCTGGGACTGACCAGCCTGGGCTGGCTGTGCTTGAATCTTGGGCGTCAGCAAATCATTGTTTTGCTGGGATTGGCTTTGCTCAGCGCGCTATTGGCGCTGATCACGCCGGTCGCCACCGGACTTTTAATCGGCACCGTATTGCCCACGGGCCTGGAAAGCGAATTGGGCCAGTTGATTCTGGCCCTGCTGGTGGCCAGCACCGCCGGCAATCTCTTTGGAGTGGTCAAGTCCTTGACCCAGCTGCGCCTGGAGGGGATACTGGATGCTCGTTTGCAGGCCTCGCTCTTTGACCGCTTGCTAGAACTGCCCGCCCCCTTCTATCGTAAGTACTCGCTGGGCGACCTGGCCAACCGCGCCATGGGCTTCAACTCCCTCCGGCAGGCTCTGTCGGGGGCCGCCTTGACCAGCTTGTTGAGCGCCCTCTTCTCGGTATTCAGCCTGGCCATGCTCTTCTACTACAGTTGGAAACTGGCGATGGTGGCCATCGTGGTGGTGGTGGTTCAGTGTCTCTGCCTGCTGGGGGGCAGTCTCATCCAGCTGAGCTACCAAAGAACGCAAATGAATCTGGCCGGCCACCTGGCCGGCATGGTGGCCCAATTTATCGGCGGTATTTCCAAGTTGCGCGTGGCTGGAGCCGAGGTAAGAGCCTTTCACCAGTGGAGCGAACTCTTCGCCAAATACCGCCAGTCGGTCTACAGTCTGCGCATGACCAACCTGGTATTGAGTGGAATTCAAGGCTTTTTAGGCCTCTTCGCCCAGGCGGTTGTGATCGGCTTTACGGCCCACTTTGGCTACACCAAGGCCCTCTCGGCCGCCTCCTTAATGTCGTTTTTTAGCGCACTTGGACAATTTACGTCCGGACTTTCCTCGCTGACCGGGTCCTTGACCAGCCTGCTCAGTGTCGGCCCCATCCTGGAAAGGGCCCGGCCTATCCTGGAGACCGTTCCCGAAGTAGAACCCAATATGCCCGTGGCTGCCCCGCTGCGAGGGCAGGTGGAAGTGAAAGGCGCCTGGTTTCGCTTCGAAGAGGAAGGCAACTGGGTGCTGCAGGACATCTCGATCCAGGCCAACCCCGGGGAGTTCATCGCCATTGTAGGTCCTTCAGGAGCGGGTAAATCCAGCCTGCTCAGGCTTCTGCTTGGATTTGAGCAAGCCCAACGCGGTACCGTTCTTTACGACGGTCAAAACTTGATGCGCATCGATCGGGTCTCTTTGCGTCGCCAATTGGGCGTGGTCATGCAGGATGCGCGACTGATGCCGGGCGATCTCTACAGCAACATCGTGGGCTCGGCCATATTGGGGGAAGACGAGGCCTGGTCGGCACTGCGCCTGGCCGGCCTGGAGGAAGACGTAAGACAGTTGCCCATGCAACTACACACCGTCGTGACCGATGGCGGAGGCGGCTTGTCGGGCGGGCAACGCCAGCGCCTGATGATCGCCCGAGCCGTGGTGGCCAAGCCGCGTGTGTTGATCTTTGATGAGGCTACCAGCGCGCTGGATGCCAAGACCCAGGAAGACGTGGCCAACAGCCTGGCCAATTTACAGGCCACCCGAATCGTGGTAGCCCATCGCCTCAGCACCATTCGCAAAGCCGACCGTATCTACGTGCTCCACGATCATAAGATTATCCAGGTGGGGACCTATCAAGAACTATCCAGTCAGCCCGGCTTCTTCGCCGAGTTCGCCCGCCGCCAACTGGCCTGAGATCAAGGCCTTTACAACCATATGCAACGCATATAGGCTAGATAGATGAAAGCCATATCGATCCATGTCCCGGAGCAATCTTTAGGCAGATTTCGTTCGCTCTCTAGAGAAACCGGAAGACCTGTCGCTGAACTCATCCGGGAAGCGATGGATCGCTACCTGGAGTCGAGGGGCAGAGGGGCTTCTATTTTCGATCTTGCAGCCCACGACAGCGGACAATTTTCTCAACGATCCTTCTCACGATCCCAGATTTGGGATGAGATGCGTGAATGATACAAAACCTGTGGGACAGTCCCGAGGTCACCCAAATTTCACCCACGTCAACTGTGCTCAACAGGACTCTGGCCCTGATTCAGGAGTATCGGCTTGGACGCAAACGAATCCTGGATACCGCACTTGCAGCAACTTTGGAGTCAGCCGGAGTCCGGGAACTGGCAACATACAACGGTAGTGACTTTGATTGCTTTCCATTCTTGACCGTGGTCAGGCCTGATGGATCTACTTGACCTCGACATGGGTGCCGGGGGCCAGGTCGCTGCCGGCGATCACAACCTTGTCGGTATCGAAGAGCTGGCCCTGGCATAGAGCGTGGGTCTGATTTTGGCTTAATACCACCACCTGTACGGGGATCTCTTCGCTATTGCGCACCACCCGAATGCGGGTGCGGCGGATCTGGTCTTCACCGATTGCGTCGCGAGGCACCAACCAGCCTTTCTTCTCGGGCAATTGCAGATGAACCTGTACCTGGAGCCCATCCACCAGGCGTCGGTCAGGGCGCCCCTGGTAGCGAAAGCGGGCTCGAACCGTGTTGCCTTTTCCTTCAACGGCCGGAATGATGTCCATAAACCGCAGCTCTACCCCTTTGCCCGCCAACAGCGGACTGTGCAGAGTCGATGGAGTGTGCTCGTTGATGCCGCTGACCTGAGCGGGGTCCAAGGTGGCGATGACTTCCATATCATCGGTGTCGATGACCGTGCCTAAGGAATCGCCTCCCACCGATTGGCCGGCCACCACTTTGAGACTGCTGACCATGCCGGTAATGGGAGCCCGCAGGATGGTTTCGGTCTCCTCGCGCTGGGCATCGGCCAGGTTGGCCTCGGCCTCCCGTAAAGAACCCTCGGCCTCGGCGATCTGATGAGCCTGAACGCGCAGGTCTTCGAAGCTATCGTGAACTCCGCGGGCCTCCGATTTGGCGCTCTGCTCTTGACTCATCGCCTTTTGCAGCTCATCCTTTTTGATTTTCCACTGCATTTCTGCCTGCTCCACCTCGGAAAGAGAAATCGATTTCTCTTTGAGCAGTTGTGCCTTGCGTTGCCAGTCTCGATAGCTGGCATCCACCTGCAGATGAGCCTCGGTGACGCTGATGCGGGCCTGAACCATGCTCTGCTTGGATTGAACCAATTTGTGCTTGTGCTGCTTCTGGGAGGAACTCAGTTGAGTGCGGCTTTGGGCCAGCCTGGCCTGCGCTTGCTCTACGCGCGCCTGTTGCACGTCCACCTGAGTTTCGCGACGCTGCACGGCCAGATAGATCAGCGGTTGCCCCTGAATGACACGGTCTCCCTCAAAAACCTCTAAACGAGTGACCAGGCCTCCTTCGGGTGCGGCCAACACAGCCCGACGCCGGGCCCGCACTTCGCCAGAAGAGATCAGCAAAGAGCCCATGCTGCCCCGTTCGACCGAGGCGGTCCGCACCTCGACGGAGGGATGCGAAGCACCCTGTTCGCAGCCCGACAGAAAAAGTCCAACCCCCAGATACCACAGCCACTTCATCGCTTCTCCAGCCAGCTTTCGTCGGGATATTCACCGGGTTCAAGGACTCTGGGAGGCTCGCTCCAGTCGACCAGGGCCGAGGGTGGAAGTTCGACCCGAGGGGGGGCGGCCACGGCTCGCCGCCAGTCGGCTACCGCCTGACGATAATTGGACTGCAAATTGAGTCGATTTTGTTGAGCGGTCGTCCAGTTGGACTGAGCCGTCAACCATTCCGTGGCGTTGGAAATACCGGCTTTGTAGCGGTTGAGGGCAATGTTGACGGCCTCGTCGTTGAGTTTGCAGTTGGCATTGGCTTCATCCAACTGCGACCAAAGATTGGTCAGCGTCAGAAACTGACTGCGCACATCACTGTCTACCTGCCGGGTTTGCGAGCCCAGGCTGCCCCGGACCTGTTTGACGGTGGCTTCGGCCAACTGAGCCATAACTTTGGCCTGGCCTCCGTCGTAAATGGCTGTGCTGAGTTGAAGTCCGGCGATCCAACTGGGCTGTGGCACAGTCCCCGGCACCTGAGTCATCTGATACTGCGAAACCAGCGAAAGGTTAGGCGCATTGTTATGCCAGGCCGCTTCCACATTGGCCTGAGCCGAAGCCAGCGACCAGCGCAACGAGGCAACCTCGGGTCGATGCTCCAGGGCAAAGGCCAGCGGTTCGTCGATGCTGGGTGGCGGGGATTCCAAGTCGGGCAAGGGAGCCAGCACCAGGGAGTCCACCGGGGGCACGCCCATGAGAATGAACAGGGCCACCCGGGCAGTGTCTCTCTGAAGAAGGGTCTGCTTGACCTCCAGGTCAGCGCTCTGGACCTGCGTTTCGCTTTGAATCACATCGAACTCGGCAATCATACCGGCTTTAAAGCGATATCGGGCGATGTCCAGGAACTGTTGGTAGAGTTCGCGGCGCCGCCTGACAATCTCCAACTGAAATTCGCTGATTTTCACGGTGATATAGGCCTTCTCGGCGGTCTGCAGCACGGTCAATAGTTCGCTGCGATAGGTCTGGCCCACGCTCTTCTCGTTTAACTTCTGGGCCAGGGCCGTCCAGCGCAACCTACCAAAAGTGGAGATGGTTTGCTGCAAGACCACGCCGCCGGTATAAGTGTCCGGGTCGGGTGTAGTACTGGGGATCAGACCGGGGATGAGACTGTTGAGAAACTGAGTAAACCCGCTGGGCGAAGGCGCCACTGGCTGAAGCGTTCGGTAATAGCTAAAAGTTGTGGTGACGGTGGGATTGAGGGAAACATAGACCTGTTCGGCACTGGCCCGAGCCTGATCCAGGCTGGCCTGGGCCTGGACCAGATCAGGATTGGCCGTGGCTGCCTTGCGCAGGCAATCGTCGAGAGTATAGTCGGGCACAGGGGTCACCGCGGGAGGGGGGGCCGGGAGTTCGGCGGGCACCGACTGAGGCTTGGACACGGCCGGCTTGACTGGCGCCGGCCTGGCAGGCTTGATAGGGGAAGCCTGGCCGAGGCCTTGCAGCCCTACCGTCATCATCCACGCAAATGTCACCCTTCTTAGCACGGCGGACGTTTAGACTTTGCCTGGGCTTTCCCTGGTATTGGCCGAAACTTCTCTATCTCGTGGCGCATCTGATGGAGCACGTAGCGATGAGCGGCGGCGTAAACCACCTCGGGCGAAGCCTGAGCGGCCCAGGCCTGACCGCTGGCGTTGAGGACAAAGCCGTACTCCTCGGGCTCCAAGCTCTCCACCCCCAGCGTGCGACACAATTCTTCGCCCTGACGGGCCTGCTCTTGCCGATCCCAGCGTCCATCCAGACTGGAGACTCGAGGAGGATGGTAACAGGCCACCTCGTCGAGCACGGCGATTTTTCCGCGCGGAGCCTGGAGCAACTGGGGCAACGCCCAATCCAGACCGTAGCCGCTGCGAGCCAGCCCAAAAGCGCGACGCAAACGGTGCAAGTCACACCCTCGCAGGATGGTCAGACCGTTTTCCACGAACCCACTGTAGCGCAGGCTAAGGTAGGGGCGCTGCAGGGTGAAAGTCCAGGAGAAATGGCTATCCAGGCGCAGCGAGGGCTGCCCCAGCCACAACTGGTGCTGTTGGAAGAGTTCAAAAGCCCGCGAGATGTCTGCCCCTGAAAGACGCAGGTCGTCGTCGAACACGGCTACCGCCTCGTATTGAGTGATTTCGGGCCACTGTTCGATGACAAAATCCAGGTTGGGCCACTTGGTGCCACAGCGCTGCCAGAGCCGAATCCTGGGGTCAGGCAGGCAACTGCCGGCGGGCTCATAGTCGACCAGAGCCATCTCAAAATTGCCCACTTCTTGCATCCACAGGGGATGGCACGACTGTTTGCCCACGCTGGAGAAGACTAAGAAAGGCCGCCGGTGCAGAGCCACTGGTGGAATTCCTCTCCGATCAGGTTGGGTGCCCACAGACGCGGCAACTGATACGGGTCTACGCCTTTCCAGACTAAACCCGGGCGCACCCCACAGGCCCACTCGCAATGGGCCGCCGCCTGCTGGCGAACACGATCATTGAAGTCGCCGAAGGGATAAGCCAGGCCCGGCACGGGCTGCCCGGTCCATTGCTGGAGCAACTGCCGGGCCTGCAAGATCTCACAGGCTTGCTGCAGGGGGTCTAGAGCCGTCAGACTCAGGTGCTGGTGAGTGTGGTTACCCATCTCACATTGGCTCTGGTGGCCCAACCAGGCCAATTGCTCAGCGTTGAGGCGAGTGGCCGTGCCCGTGTTGGGGGCCGCCAGTCGGGGGGCGGGGCTGCGGCGCAACCGAGGCTGCAGGGCCGGGTCGCTGAGCCGGTCCCACCAAAACTCTTGCTCGGGCTGATGAGTGCAGGCAAACAGGGTCAGCGACTGGTCTTCCCGGAGAGCCGGCCAGACCTGCTCGAGGACGTCCAGGTAGGCGTCGTCAAAAGTAACGGCCACCCAACAACCGGGCTGGCGCTGCTGAACCCTTTGCCAACCCTGACTGACCGTGAGCACCGGCCAGTGGTCGGCCAGCACTTGCATTTGAGAGCGAAAGACCTGGGGAGAAACGGATAGGTGGTAGGGGTCAGTGGCCAGTTGGGCGACCCGATGATACAGCAAAATGAGGCCGCGAGGCAGGTCGTCTAACACCCCATCTCCTGGGGACCCAGGGGATAGTAAAAGGGATGACATAAACGTTGACCGGCCGGGCCACGGGCCAATCTCTGCACCTCTTGCACCGTCCACGGCTTGCGGTCTGGATCGTACAGGCTCCAGAATTCGGGTCCAAAACCGCCCTGCAACAACTGTGCACCCAGTGCCTGGGCCAGACTGGGAAATCGGTATTCGTTGTGGCCTGGCACCTTCCAGCACGACTGGGCGTAGCGCTGGCAAACCCAGCGACCCAACACGCCAAAGGGAGACACTTCGCACCACAGAGAGGCTCCCCGATGATGTTCTTGCCAGTACTGGCGGAAACTGGCGAATTCGGGCTCGCCCAGCCAGCTCCAACGGCCGGGCTGCTCGACAGGAGCCAGCGGGTCCAGCACTTTCTCGTCCATGTCGTGAAGGCTTCGCAGGCCGGGCAACAACACCTGACGGGGTTCAAGGTGGGGCACAAAAGCATGCAGGGGGTCGAGCAGCAGCAAATCCCAGGAATGCACCCACAGCCAGTCAAAATCGTGTTCCTTACCACATTCCAGGAACCAACGGCTGATGACCAGATCGTAGTTCGACCAGAGCCACTCAGGCGAGGCCGGGGGATGTACGAAGTTGCTGTTGAGCAGCAACCCAAGCGAGGCAAACTGATCAAATTCCTCGGGCTGGCCGCTAAAGAGCCCGTGAATTCTGAGATCGGGGTTAAGGTGACGCAGGCAGAGAAGGCGTTGCTGGCAGGTCTGGGGATTGCGATAGTAGGTGAAAAGCAAAGCCGGGCTCATGGGTGTCGGATTTTACGCAGCGGGTCGGCAAAACCTGGTAGAAATCAAAAGGGAGGGACCGGGCAGCAGGGCGAACGCGCCAGCATGCCTTTTGAGTTTACCGCCCATCAAGTTGAACGTTTCTGGGAAGATGGCTTTGTGACCGTCCCCGAGCTGCTCACCGCCTCCGAAGTGGAGGCCCTGAACCAGCGCACCGATGAAATCTTAGCGGGCAAGGTGGCCTTTCCCAAGCAGTTTATTCATCTGGAGCCGGAGCAATCCAAAAGTGCTGTGGCTGTGATCGACCCGGCCCTGGTGGTGCGCAAAATCTCGAATTTGAGCACTCGGGACAGCGCTTTTGGCCAACTTCTCAAACACCCCAACGTGCTTCAGACGGTCACGGCCATTTTGGGTCCCGACGTCAAGTTGCTCAACGATCAGATGCTCTGCAAACCAGCCCGCTACGGCTCGGCCAAGCCCTACCATCAGGATTCTCCCTACTGGCCTATCCAACCCATGGAATTGCTGACCATGTGGATCGCCCTGGACGACGCCACCCCTGAAAACGGCTGCCTGCGCTACTTGAAGGGCTCGCACAAGCAAGGCCCGCTGGCGCACGACGAAAAACTGGGCCACCACCGCATGCCCGAAGGCTGGCGCGACCTGCCGGGCAGCCCGGAGGAGGTACTGATACCCATCCCGGCCGGGAGTGCCATTTGCCACCACAGCCTGGTGCTCCACGAAACCGCCCCCAACACCTCGTGGAACCGCCGCCGCGGCCTTTCGGTGGTGTTTATGCGGGCCACCTCGCGCTGGACCGCTGATAGCCCCTTGCCCCAGTTTTTGTCGATAGCCGGGACCACTTTTGAGGGGTGCGTCTGAGGTCAGGCTCGGCACTCCTGTAGGGTACTCTTGTTTTGCCTTGAACACTTGCGCTGTCAACCATCATGCGAATCAAAAAGACCAGCCAGTACATTGTCGTCAGCGTGGTCATCCTCAGCGGGCTCACCGTGGGATGCGCCCTGGCTGCTAACCAGTTTCGGGTCCTGCGCGAAAACGCCGATGAAACTCGCATCAATGCCCTGCGCCTTGCCGATCAACTGGCGGCCGGAAGCGACCGGCTCACAGCTGCGGTGCGGGCCTACGCGGCCACCGGCGAGGGTCGCTACGTGGAAGCCTTCAACCAGGAACTCAAAGTAGATCGCAGCCGCGACCGAGCCGTCGAACAACTACAGCGCTTGGGCTTGAGCAGCGACGAGTTGGATCTGCTCAATCAGGCCAAGAGCAACTCGGATGGGCTGGTGTCCCTGGAAAACCGAGCTTTTGAGGCGGCCGCAAAGCACGATTACAGAACAGCTGTGAGTCTGGTTTATGGGCCGGAATACCTGAAGGCCAAGACGTCCATTATGCGCCCCATTCAGGAATGCCGAAATTTTATGGAGATCCGCCTTTCCCAGCAGGCCAACGACCTTGCGGAGCAAGGTAACTGGTTGCGGATCATCGCCTTATTGGCAACCTGCTGCAACGCCGGAGCGATGGTGGGAGCACTGCTCTTTTTTTACCAGCCCCAAGTGGTCACGCCCCTGTCTACCCTCAATCGCAGTTTGCAAGATCTTCTGGTCAAAAAACCAGGGGTTACCATCGGCTTTCAAGAGGATGGCTCCGAAATTGGAGAGATCGCACGTTCCCTGGAATCCTATCGAGGGGCGGCCGAAGAGGCCGAAAAACAGCGCTGGGTCAAAAATCATCTGGCCGAGGTCGCCGGTGTGCTCCAGACAGCCGATACCCCCGAGCAATTTGCCCAGCGACTGCTCGCTCAGGTGGTTCCCCTGCTCGGCGGAGGCTGTGGAGCGGTTTATCTGTCCGAGCAGGGCAAGCCCGACCTTCGCCTGGTAGGCGGATACGGCTGTCTACCTCCAGACAATTCCAGGGTAGCCTGTGACGGTATCCTGGGTCAATGCATTGTAGAGAAGCAGGCCATTACCCTGACCGACGTGCCGGCTGGAACCTTGAAGGTGGTCTCGGGTGTGGGCGAGGCTACCCCGAAGGTCCTCATTGCAGTGCCCATTCTGTCTCGCGAGCGGGCTTTAGGGGTGGTGGAGATCGGCTGCTTTGCCACTTTAAGTCCACTGCAGAAGTCTTTGCTGCTGGAGGTCGCCAGCACCGCGGCACTCAATTTGGAGATTTTGCAGCGCAATCTCAGCACCCGCGAATTGCTGGAGCATAGCCAACGTCAAGCCCTGGAACTGCAAAGCAGTGAAGCCTATAACAAGATGCTCTTCCAGGAGTCGCATCGGGCCATCGCCATTTGCGATCCGGCCCAGAAGAGATTTGTCGACTGCAATCCAGCGGCTGTGGCCATTTACGGGTTTGCCAACGCCGAGGAACTCTTGACCAGGTCGCCGGTTTCCGTTTCGGCCCCCTCTCAGTATGACGGCACCGACTCGCGCAGTCACGCCCAACGGCTGGACCGGTCGGTGCTCGACAAAGGCATGGAGATTTTTGAGTGGCGCCACCAACGCCCCAATGGAGAGATTTGGGACGGCCTGGTTCACCTGGTTGCCTACAATTTTCAGGGACGTGAACTGCTTCAGTTCACGGTAGAGGACATTACGGCCCGCAAACAACTCGAGCAAGAAGTGCGCGCCGGAGTGGAGCGCAACCGGCAGATCCTGGAGTCGGCCTCGGAAGGCATTTTTGGCGTGGACACTGTGGGCTGCATCACTTTTGTCAATCCGTCCTGTTGCGCCATGCTTGGGTACGAAGCCGGCGACCTGATCGGACAGCCCTCCCACGCCAAAATCCATCAGCACCGCCCGGACGGCAGCAACTATCCGGTCGAACAGTGCCCGATGTACGCCGCCTACACCCATGGACAGTCCAATCGCATCGACGACGAGTTTCTCTGGCGTCAGGATGGCACGGGGCTGCCTGTCGAGTACGGGGCCACCCCCATTGTTGAGGACGGCAAAGTCGTGGGGGCAGTGATCAGCTTTAGCGACATCAGCGAGCGAGTTCGCAAAGAGGCGGAACTGCAGGTGGCCAAGCAAAAGGCCGAGGAGGCCACGGCCATGAAGTCGATATTCCTGGCCAACATGAGCCACGAGATTCGCACCCCGATGAACGCCATCATCGGATTGTCTCATCTGGCTTTGAAGACGAATCTGGACGCCAAACAGCGCGACTACGTCAGCAAGGTGCACAATGCAGGCACCTCGCTGTTGGGGATCATCAACGAGGTGCTGGATTTTTCCAAGATTGAAGCCGGCAAGCTGGAGATTGAGAGTGTCGACTTCCAACTGGACGAAGTGGTCGCTTCGGTAACCACCTTGACCGGGCATCGAGCCCAGGAGAAGAATCTCGAACTGCTGATGGACATTTCCCGAGCCATCCCGCAGCACTTGGTGGGCGATCCATTGCGCCTGGGTCAAGTATTGACCAACCTGGTCAACAATGCGGTCAAATTTACCGAGCGCGGTGAAGTGCGCGTCAAGGCCGAGATGCTGGAGCAGATGGGGGAAAAAGTTCAGCTTCGCTTTTCAGTGTCCGATACCGGCATCGGTATGTCCCAAGAACAATCCGCCAAACTGTTTCAACCCTTCACTCAGGCCGATTCCTCCACCACTCGCAAGCATGGCGGCACCGGACTGGGCCTCACCATCAGCCTGCGCCTGGTGGAGATGATGGGCGGCCAAATCTGGATCGAGAGCGAGCCCGGGGTGGGCAGCACCTTCTTCTTTACCTGTTGGCTGGGACTGGGTTCGGGCCCGAGTCATCCCAAGATGCTGTCCGAGCAACTACCCAAACTCAACGTTCTGGTGGTAGACGACAACCCGGCTGCGCGAGACATTCTCACCGAAACACTCTCTGGCCTGGCCGTCACGGTGGATGCTGTGAGTTCGGGAGCGGAAGCGGTGGCCGCCGTCCGCCAACAAGACAGCGCCGAACCCTATGATGTGGTCTTTATGGACTGGAAAATGCCCGGTATGGATGGCTTGCAGGCCACGGCCAAACTGAAGTCGGACCAGGGCTTGCATCGATGTCCCTCGATCGTTATGGTCACCGCCTTTGGGCGTGAGGAGGTGCGGGCTGAGTCCGAAAAGCTGGGCGTGGATGCTTTCCTGGTCAAGCCGGTTACTCGCTCCATGCTGGTCGACACCCTGGTCACGCTCTTTGCGCCGGCCGCCTTAGATGCCCGCAAAGCCACAGAGGAAGAACCCTGCGACAGGTTGCTTGGGGCGCGAATTTTGCTGACCGAAGACAACGAGATCAACCAGCAGATCGCCGTGGAGCTGCTCGAGAGCCAGGGCGCTCGCATTACCGTGGCCAACAATGGACGCGAAGCCGTAGACTGCCTGTGGGCAAACCCCGACGGCTTCGATCTGGTGCTGATGGACTTGCAGATGCCCGAAATGGACGGCTATCAGGCCACCGCAAAAATTCGCTCCGAAGCGCGCTTTGCCCAACTGCCAATATTGGCAATGACGGCCCACGCCAGGGTAGAAGAGCGCCAGAAATGCCTGGCCTCGGGAATGAACGATCACATCGCCAAGCCCATCGACCCGTCCAATCTGTTTGACACGGTGGCTCGCTACTATACACCGCCGCCAAACCTGGAGGGTGCCCCCAGCGCTGCCAGGGCGGTTGTCCAGCCCCTGGACGAGGTCCCCAGCGTAGAGGGCCTGGACAGCGCCGATGGAGTTTTGCGGGTGGGCGGAAACCGGACCCTCTACCTCAAATTGTTGCGTCAGTTTGTGTCTCGACAGGCGGGTGCTCCCGAGCAAATCGCCAGTCAACTCAAGGCAGGCGACCTTAGCACCGCCGAGCGCACTGCCCATTCGCTCAAGGGAGTGGCCGGCAATCTGGGGGCTAAAGGAGTGCAGGCCCTGGCCAGTCAGCTCGAGGCGGCCATTCGCGAGGGCGCAGCCCCTGATGTCGTGGAGAATCTGCGCCTGAGTGTGGCCGCCAGCCTGACCCGGCTGCTCGACCTGCTGAGGCCCAGGCTGGGCTCATCCGAAGTTGCGTTGGCCGCGCCCGGCGCGCTTGACCCCGAGAAGTTGAAGCCAGTGATCGCAGAACTTCGCCAGCAATTGTCCGATTTTGACGTCTCGGCCAACGACACCGTAGAGACTCATAGAGGGCTGTTGGCGGCGCTCTTTTCGGCAGAGGAGTTTGTCCAGTTTGAGTTGCACCTCCAAAGTTATGCCTTCAGCGACGCTCAAGAGCTGTTGGAAGGCGCCGCCGCAAAGGTCGGAATTTTGGAGACGAGTGGATGATTTCGCGCATTCTGTTGGTCGAGGACGAACCGGGCAATATTCAGGCCGTGTCGGCCATTCTCAAAGAACAAGGCTACCAGATCAGCGTGGCTACCAGTGGGCTACAGGCCCTGGAGGTGCTCAAGCGGGTGCGCCCCGACTTGATTTTGCTGGATGTGATGATGCCCGGCATCGACGGTTTTGAGACCTGCCTGCGCATCAAGGCATCTACCGACTGGAGGGAGATCCCCATCATTTTCCTCACCGCCAAGACCGAAACGGCCGATATTGTGCGAGGCTTTGAGGTGGGCGCAGTAGACTATGTGGCCAAGCCGTTTAACGCCCATGAACTGCTTGCGCGGGTATACACCCATCTGGCTCTGGATCAGCTCCACCGTGAGAATCGGCGCCTGCTGCTCAATGTGCTGCCAGCGCCCATCGCCGAGAGGCTACGAAAGCAAGAAGGTATTATCGCCGAACGCTTCGAGGACGTGTCGGTGCTTTTTACCGACATCGTGGGCTTTACGCCTCTGTCGGCCCGGCTCGAACCACGCCAGCTTCTGGAGTTGTTGAACCGAGTCTTTTCCGGCTTTGACGAACTGGCCGACCAGCACGGCCTGGAGAAGATCAAGACCATCGGCGACGCCTACATGGTGGCCGGCGGACTGCCCGAGCCGCACCCGGATCACGTGGCCGCCATGGCCACTTTGGGCCTGGAAATGCACAAAATCGTGGCCGAGGTGGGTCAAGAGTTTGGTGGCCTCAGCTTGCGTGTGGGTTTGCACGTGGGCAGTGTGATTGCCGGGGTTATCGGCATTCGCAAATTCATCTACGACGTTTGGGGGGACACCGTCAACACGGCCAGTCGACTGGAGTCGCACGGCGCCCCGGGGCGTGTCCACGTAAGCGATATCGTTTATCAGCGGCTGCAGGGGCGCTTTACTTTTGAGGCTCGCGGTAGCATCGAGTTAAAGGGTCGTGGTCCTATGGATACCTACTTCTTGGGGGAGAAGATATGACCCTTGAGTGCCTGCGCTCGGTTCCGCTCTTTGCCTCTCTCGATGACGGCGCCGCTCGCGAGTTGCGCGATCTCCTGACCCATCAGACGGCCGCCAGCGGGACCCTACTCTTTCGTCAGGGTGACTCTGGTGACGGTATGTATCTGATTGAAAGCGGTAAAGTTCGCATCAGCATACGCGATCAGGAGGGCAACGAAGTCATCCTGGCCGAGCTGGCTCAGGGCGACTTCTTCGGCGAGATGGCCCTGATCGACGGTCGTCAACGGTCGGCCTATGCCACCGTCTGCGGGGAGGCGCGTCTGTCCATCCTCTCGCGCGATGCCTTCCTCTCCTTTATCCGTCGCACTCCCGACGTGGCCCTGGAGATGATGGCTGCCTTGACCGACCGCCTGCGCCGCACCGACGAACTGTTGCAGGGACGGGCCTCGCGCAATGCCAACGACGAAGAGGCTGCGCGAGCCACCATGGCTGACCGGGCCGCCGACCTGATCGCCTCTTTTGGGGGTAGTTGGAAATTTATCATCGCCTCGACCACGATGATTGCCTCGTGGATGGTATTCAACTCCTTCATTCTGGCCCGGGGCATTGACCCCGCCCCTTATGACATACTCAGTCTGACGCTGGCCGTGGTGGCCGGTGTGCAAGCCCCCATTATTATGATGTCGCAGAACCGCCAGGGCGAGAAGGACCGGCTGCGGGCCGATCTGGACTACCAGGTCAATCTCAAGAACGAACTGTCGCTCGCTGAGGTGCTACGGCGTCTTGATGTGCTGGAGAGCGAGCGTTTGCCCAAATGGTTCGAAGAGATCAAGCGAACCTGAGGTGATAGTCAGCGGTCGCCAGCTCAGCAGGGGATGGGCCGGTGGGGCCGGCTTTTGGAGAGCAGGGCCTGGAACTGCTCAATCTTGAGGCCAAGTTCAATTCGGGAGGGGATGCCGCGAATCTGTTCCAGATACAGGTTGCGGCGGGCCACATGGTCTAGGTGAAAAGCCCAGTACAGGGCCATCAAAGGGTTGATGAAAAGCTCGGAACCCTCCGTTCTGGGGGTAGCGTGGGCATCGCCAAATTTGCCTTCCACGGCCGCGATAATGCTGGAATTGACAATACTGGAGCGTTGATGGTTGGCCGTGTAGGTATAAGCGTCTCTGAGCAGGTCAAATTCGGGCGTACCCTGATTCAAGCTCCAGGCGCCCAGGTAGCCGCCGTCTTGAATGAGCGCAGCCACGTTTTCCAGAAAGTGGGCGTGACAGATGCCGTGGAAGGCATCGATACCAAACCCGAGGCAGAGGAGATACTTGTTCGGGATTTCGCTATCGTGGGCTGCCAGCAGGCTGGATATATCCTCTTCGGGCGTGCCCAGGTCCTCTTCGTCCCCGCGCATGAGGATGTCGGTGCCGCCATCGATCAGCAACAGGGTGTCGGGAGTTAGTTCCTTAACAAGGGCCTGGTAGGCCTGCTCAACGATGGCCGGGCCGTCGTTCAAGATGGCATAGATGGGTTGTTGGAGAAAGTTGGCCAGATGTTTTTCGGGAAAGTACTTCTCCTCGCACACGCCGGGCTCCACCTTCAGGAGGGGAGTGTTGATGCAAGGGGAGAAGGAGAGGTTGACCAGGTGGACGGTTTTGCCGCGGCTGGTCAACCACTGATAGAGGGGCAACCCGCAAAAGACATCGTAGCCCCCACCGGCCCCCGCCATCAGCACCGTTTGACTATCGTTGAGAAAAGGCTGCATCGCCTAATCGAGGATTTCCTCGGGCGTAACGATGGTCAATCGCTCAGGCTGCATGATGATCTGGGCCACACTGTGGTTGCGGGCCAGTTCGTACTGGAAAAAGAACTTCATGGTGTGAACTTTGGCCGCCATGAAGGCGCTATGGTCTTTTTGAGGATAGGCGGCCCGGGCCATTTTGAGCCATTGCCAGGCCACTACCACATTGGACAGAAACTCCATGTAAAGAGTGGCGTCAGAGAGTAACGCTTCAAAGTCGCCCTTGGCCGCCAACGGGGCCAGATGCTGCAGCAATTGCTGATTTAAGTCCAGATGCTGCTTCAGTTGGTCCGCGTAGACCGCCAGATCTGCCACTTCGCGGGCCGAGCCTAAAGTGCTCTCGATCTCCTGGTAGAGGTGCATGAGGGCCTTGCCATCGGCCATAAATATTTTGCGCCCCAACAAGTCCAGCGACTGGATGCCGGTGGTGCCTTCGTAGATCGACATGATGCGGATGTCGCGGTAGTACTGCTGAAGCACGTATTCGTCGCAAAATCCCGCCCCGCCCAAAACCTGCAGGCCGGTGTCCACCGATCGTTTGCCGGCTTCTGACGGGTAGGTTTTGACCATGGGCGTGAGCAGTTCGAGCAACTCGTGATAACGCTTCGACTCCTCACCCTCCAAGGTATGTTCTTTGTCGTAGTAAAACGAGGCCTGCAAAATCAAGGCCAGCGAACCCTCGGTAATGGCTTTCTGAGTCAGTAGCATGCGGCGAACGTCAGGGTGGTTGATGATCAGCGTCTGGTCCTGGCTGGCGTTCTTGGCCCCGCCAGCCTGCAGTCGGCGCCCTTGAGGACGTTCCTTGGCAAATTGCAAAGAGGCGTAGTAAGCGGCCGAGGCTATGGCCGCCCCGTGGCGCCCCACGTGAATGCGGGCGCCGTTCATCAGCAAAAACATGGATTCCAGGCCGCGATGGGCCTTGCCCACCAGCCAACCTTTGCAGTCGTGGTTCTCGCCAAAAACCAGATGGGTGGTGGTGTAGCCGCGCTGACCCATCTTCTGAAAGTCGCCCACCGTGGTAACATCGTTGGGGACCAGACCGCCCTCACCGGGACGCAACTTGGGCACTACCAGTAAAGAGATACCTTTGGTGCCGGGTCCGCCGCCGGGGATTCGAGCCAGCACCAGGTGAATGAAGTTTTCACAGTACTGATGGTCTCCGCCCGAGATCCAGATCTTTTGGCCATCGATTTTGTAGGATCCATCCTCTTGAGGATGAGCCTCGGTGACGATGTCCGAGAGCGAACTGCCGGCCTGAGGCTCGGTCAGGCACATGGTGCCGGCCCACTGACCGTTCATCATCTTGGGCAGATAGGTCTGCTTGAGATGGTCATCGCCGAACTCGATAATCAACCCGGCCGCACCCGAGGTCAGGCCCGTGTAGCCGGTCATGTGGTTGTTGGCGGCATCGACCACAAAACTCATGCCCTGATAGACCGTGGCGGGCAGTTGCATGCCGCCGTGCTCGTAGTCAAAAGTCGAACCGATCAGGCCCAGGTCACTGGCTCGTTGCATCATCGTGCCCACAGCCGGATGAACTTTGACCTGCCCGTCCACCATGCGGGCCGGGTCGGCGTCCATCTCGCGAAAGACCGGGTAGAGCTCGGAATCGGCAAATTTCTTGACCGTATCCAGTATCTGGCGCAGGGACTGCACGTCGTGGTCTTGGAAACGGCTTGCCGACAGCAAGCTCTCCACATTAAATACCTCAAAAAGCAGCCAGTTGAGGGTTTCCACGCTTAGATATTGTGCCACGATGCCTCCATTTTGCCACCCCCAGAGTGTGCTTTGGGCCTGGACCGATGAAGAACTCCTTCGATACGATGCCTGGCCGCCTTTTCGCGGACAGTCGACCACGACCTCTGAGAACGTTTACACCGTGACGGGTTTTGACGCCCGTCGCGCGGCTTCAGGCTAACCCGGGCCAGTGACCCTGTTGACCCACCTTCAATTCGAGATCGACCTGCTTGAAAAAGCCCAGCGTCAGCAGACGTGACATGTCTTTTTGCACTCTCGTGGGGTCGAACTGCTCCCTGTTTTGCTTGCGCAAGTTGCGCAAGAGTTCAGGGAGCCTTGGGTGCGCCGACCAACAGGGCTATAGCCAAAGCCAGCTTACTGTAGGCGGCCGAAACGTAGACTCCCTCGATATTGACCCGGTTGACTCTCACGAACTCGGTGCCTTCGTAGTCTCGCAGGCGTTTGTCGGCGGCGTAGTAGGCCTCTTCCTCAGCCCTTGGTCCATACTCTGCAAACAACCTCATCGCCTCATTGACTCGAGCTGTGGTAGCCGCGTCGGCTTGAAATTGGGCTTCTAATTCGGGCAACCAACGAGTGGGCCCGCTCGATGCTTCTTTGAAAAACTTCTGTAAATCCGCGTATTCCATTGGCCAAGAATACCCGACGGAGGGCCAGAGGGCAATGATCTTTGTCAGGTTGACGCCTGCCCCCGCAGGAAGTCCTTATGGTTTTTGGTTGTTGAAGCGGGCCGCCGCGATCAAACCCGCTCCAGCGCCCAGCACACCCAGTGTGACGGCCGGGGCCAGCGTGCCTAGCGCAGCACCTGCGGCCACGCCGGCGATGCCACCGCCGATGGCGCCCAGGCCAACTCCCACAAAACCGGCGCCCAGGCCGGCCGTGTGTCCACCCGAGCTAAACTTGGAGGCCAGTGCCAGGCCCGCAATAGCGCCGCCGACCACCCCGATGGCACCCATGCCAACCGAAGACAGCGTGCCGGCCGCCCACGCGTGATTGCTAAGCGCATTGCCCAAAACAACTCCCCCAGCGCAACCGGCCACCAGGCCGGTGGCCGCCAAAATCTTGGCCCGGGTATCATCGCGAGGCGGCGTAGAGGGTCCCTGACCGTCCAAAGGCGGCTGTGCGGGTTTCTCGGGACTGGGCTTAGCCAGGGTTCGAAAAGTCGGAATGCCAGAGTGAACTTGGATCTGCATGATGTCCCCTAAGTTTTCGCAACTACGTATCAGGCAGGACTGAATTTTCCCTGAAATTCTAACATAGGACAAAAGGAGCGTGGGTAGTATTCATCACCACATTCGCAAAAATGACTTACGTCATTGTCAAAACCGCAGTAGTGGAACCATAGTAATCCTGGAGGTGGCCATAGATGACGCCAATTCGTAAGACCGTAGTCGTTTTGGGTGCAGGCCCGGCTGGCCTGTCGATTGCTTATGAGCTAAAGCGCCGCTCGGTTGACTACATCGTTCTGGAGAAGGGCGCAGTGCCCGGCGAGTCGTTCTCTCATTACCCCAAGAACATATTTTTTGGACCCTGGCTCAACAATACGCTGCCCGGTTCGCGGGTGGCCTGGAATTGGCGATTACGCAGAGCCACTCAGTCCGCCTACACCTGGTATTTGGGCGAGTACGCCCGTCACAACCAGTTGCCGATCCATTACGGTCGCGAAGTCCTACAGGTCGACCGCGAGGGTGACGGATTTCGGGTCCATACCACTCAAGGGATTTATCAATGTCAATTGCTAGTCAACTGCAGCGGCTATTTCAGTACCCCCAACGTACCCAACTACCCGGGTCAGAACCAGTCCCCGCTGGTCTTTTTGCATAGCCAAAACTATCGCGAAGCCGCCGATCTGACCAGGCGCATGAGCGGAGAGGGCAAACGGGTTTTGGTGGTGGGTGCCGGCTTGACGGCCGGCGAGACGCTGGTCGACTTGCATCGCAGCGGCTACAAAGTATCGCTCAGCCATCGAGGGCCGCTGGTCTTTGGACCCTCCCCCCTGAGGGAAGCCGTGCTGGCGCCCATCAACTGGTTGCTGGAACGGGCCACCCTGGCGTTGAAGTTGCGCCCTAACTCCAATCCTCCCATGGCCGGTGGGCTGACCCAAAAGCTGATTAACTCCAAGCAGGTGGCCACCTACCCGGGCATAGACCGCTTTGAGGGCAGTACCGTGGTTTTTGTGGACGGACAGCGTTGCCAACTGGACGCCGTCGTCTGGGGCACCGGCTACAACTACACCACCGCCCACCTGCGTGGCTTGCTGGGTGACGGACCGGTGCTGCTCAACCGGATGGAGTCGAGCGAAGTACCGGGGCTCTTCTTCTTGGGCCTCGATCATCAACGCACCTATCGCAGCCGATTTCTGCGCGGCATCCGGGCCGACGCGCGCATTCTGGGCGAAATTCTGGCCGAACGAATGGCCAAAGCCCCCCTGCCTCGCTTTGCTGAAGAATACGAATTCGATCTGGAAAAAATCCCAGCCCTGGTATAGGTTGAGCCAACCAGCTCGAATGAGAGTCTTTTACAGTCAGCAGCAAAGCGTCAAGGACAATCAATCCTTCAGTCCTAGCGCCGGCAAACCGGAGCGACTGGTGGCTCAGTGGCTGGAGCGCTACCCTGTGGAGATCGTGGAGCCGAGCCCGGTCACACCGCCGGAGTTAGCCCTGGCCCATTGCCCCCTCTATGTAGACGGCGTCTTGAGTTGCCAACGAAATAACGGATTTAGCAATAAGTCCAAAGCGGTGGCGGCCTCCCTACCCTGGACCACCGGGTCGCTCGTGTCAGCCCTGCGCCACGTGCTCAGGCGCGGTGGCGCGGCCTGCTCGCCCACCAGCGGTTTTCACCATGCCGGTTATGATCGGGGAGCCGGATTTTGCACCTTTAACGGCCTGATGGTGGCAGCCATGTTGGTGCGCCCCCAGGTGGAACGGGTGGGAATTTTCGATTGCGACTACCACTACGGAGACGGCACAGACGATATTATCCGTCGCCTCAACCTTGACTTTGTCAGCCACTACACCACCGGCAAACACGCCGACCATGAGCACCCCCTGGCTTTTCTTGAATCCATTCCCCAGTTGCTGGCGGACTTAGAGCCCGGTGTGCTGATCTATCAGGCCGGCGCCGACGCCCACTTGTGGGATCCACTGGGTGGCTGGATGACCTCGGGTCAGATGCGCAGCCGGGACAGAGCGGTATTTCGCTGGTGCCGTCGGCACAATGTGCCGGTGGTGTGGAACCTGGCCGGAGGGTACCAGGAGGATTTCCAAAGCGTGCTTGACCTGCACCACGCCACCATGGAAGAGTGCCTGGCCGCCTTCAGCGATCAGGCGCCGCCGGCCGATTCGTCGGACTGGGACTGGCAACTTGGCGATTGGTGGAACGACCCTGCGTAGGCGGGTAGAGGCCGGATCCCAAGACGTGGTCAGCCGCGTCCGCACGGTCAAAGGAAACGAGGCAGTGTCGCGGAGCAGCGCCCATCGGGCCTTGATCGGGGGGGGCTGGGAAGGAGCGCGCCAGGCGCGCCAGGCGGCTATGGCCAAGAGGCTGGCGGCCGGTCCCCCCAGCACACTGCGCCCACTGATGGTGCAACTCTACGTAACCCGCTACCGCTCTTCGGTGCGCCAATGGCCTCAGGTAGCGAGATTACTGGAGCAGGTCAACGAGATCTTTGGCCCCGCCCAAATAGTCTTTCAATTGACCGAGCCGGCCGAATGCAATCGATCCGTTTCCTATGCCAACCGCTGCCCTTTTGGGGCCGACATCGACCATGAATTTGAATGGTTGCATCTGGCCATGGTGCCCAAATTGCCCGACGACCTGCCGGTGCTGCCGGCCTGCGGTCGCTGTGCTCTGATTTCGGACAAATGCTCAGACCGCAACGTGGCTCAGGCGCTCGGGTCCTTGCTAGGACTTCTGAGCAGCCCCGAGGGCCTGATGTCCGATGGTCCAGGGCTGGAGCTAACCAGGACGGAGGTCCAGTGGGCGCGCTGGCAGGCCTGGTTACTTCAAGGACAGCCTGTGCCGCTACCCCTGGTCACCCTGCCCGTGTGGGTCTATCCCGTAATCACTCCCGCCGCCCGCCATAGCCAGCGCAGTCACGCCGAAGTCCAGGAACTGCTGGAGCGCACCAACCTGGTCTGGCAACAGGCCGGCCTGGCCTTTGAACTGGCCGAATGGTGCGCCCTCCACGAGCATGATCTGGGCGAGGAGCAATGGGTGCAGGCCTTGCAACCCGACGGTCAGCCGCTAGAGGCGCTTAACCAATTGAACTCGCGGGCCCTGCATCTGTTTGTGGTCAAGGAGCCCGCTGCCACCTGGAAGGTCTTCCCCGACGAGAATCGACGATCCCTGCTAATTCGCGACGATCTATGGCGCGAAAATCTGCCCGAGCGAAACCTGGGCCACGCCCTGGGAAGTTTGCTGGGGCTGCCCGCAGTGGTGGGCACCGACCAGCTCATGTGTCCTTATTCCCAAGGCACCCGCCTGAGCGCCACGGAAGCGGCCCGAGCTCGAGCCCGCGGGCTTGAGATAACCGGATGCCAACCCGACTGCGGCCCGGACCAATTGGCCCGGTTGGCCATCGAGGAGGCCACCGATCCGCCTAAGGCCGGGTTGGATCCACTCCCGATGACCGTCCATCTGTTGCTGGTCCGCGAAGCCCGGCTGGCCTCGCAACAAAGCCTGGAAGAAGCCACACTGTGGCTGGAGCGGGTCAATCGGATCTGGTCCCAGGCGGCCATCACCGTGAATGCCACCCTGGCCGAGGTGAGCGTGTCCGACTCGACCCTGGAGGCGGTTTTCCCCAACCCGGCCGGGTCAACTTCCACCCGCAAACCCTCCTGTGCCGGGCTTCAGAAGTGCGCCGGCTACGACCCCGGCGTACTCAACCTGTTTGTCCTCCACCAGTTGCCTATCGCCGGCCGCGAAGGACAGTTTCAATCCTACACTTCCTGGCCCGGGGCACGGGTGGTGGTGCTGGCCGAGAGCGTGGCCTGGCACTCGCCGGACAAGCAATTAGCGCTGGCTCTGGCGGTGGGCCTGGGCCTGAAGGCTTCGCCCAAGGGTCCATTGACTCTTCTACTCAGCTCGCGCACGCCCGGACTGAGGTTCACTTCGGAGCATATCGCGGCCGCCCGGGCCGGCCTGAGCCTGACCCGCACCGCTCCTGCCGTAGCGCCAGACGTCTCTGTGAGCACGCTGAGCGTACCGGTGCAGATCTTTGGAGCTCAAGCAGAGATTTTAGAAGCAGCCAATCTCTTTTGGGCTCGAGCCGGCATACGCTGGACCTGCCAGGGCACGGCTCCCTTGCCCGAAGAACTGGATACCACTTCCAGTCAGAGCCTTTTGGCCGTATGTGGTTTTCAAGCAGGGACCGTCAACCTTTTCTGGCGGTCCGGCCAACCAGGCCAGAGCTTTCGCGAATACCGCATGCTGGTGTGTGGTCAGGAGCTGCCCCGGGCCCTGGCCGACTTTCTCAATCTGAAACTCAGTGGAGCCGCCCTGACCAGTCAGGAAATCTCCCGGGCCCGCGCCCAACTGGCCAACTTGAAAGAAGTTTTGGAAACCGTTCCGGAAGCCGGCCAACTGATCCCGCTGACACTGCCTCTGCGCCTCTTTGTGGTGCGCAACTCACGCCACGGTAGCTCGCTCTCGCCCGAGCAGGTGCAACTGATGGCGGCGGGAGCCGCCGAGATCTTCAAGCAAGCCGGGATTGTGGTGCAACTCAAAGGGTGTCAAGAGTGTTCACTCAGCGAGGCCGCCATCGAAGCGGCTCTCCCCAATGAAAGCGGCGATCTCCAGAGACGACGTTCATTTGTGGCCATGACCGGTGCGGCCGGCTATGAACTGGGAGCCGTCAACCTGTTTGTGCTACGCCAGGTGGTCAGTGTGGGCGGCAGTCAGGGCCTTCTTTCTACCCACGACAAGCCGACTCGAGTCGTTTTGATGCGCGACCACGACTCCACCTTCTCGCCGGCCAAATTGTTGGCCCGTACGCTGGCCACCTTGCTGGAACTGCCCTACAATGACTTCTCGCGACCCGATACTTTGCGGGGGAGTTCGACCGGCACTCAATTGACGGCCACGGAGGTGGCCAAGGCTCGTGACCAACTGAGTCGGCTTTTCCCCACCTTGATGGTCATTCCGCGGTTATCCTTTCAAGCCTGGCCCAACCCTTAGAAGAGGCGGCTTTTCCCGCGCTACGGCCGCTGCTTGAGCATGGCCGCCACATTGGGGTCGCTCTTGGCCATCTCTTGCAGGCGCAATGCGTATTTTTTGGCCTCGCTGGCATTACCCGCAACCGCTGCCAGGCGCATGGCCAGCATCAGGGTCTCGCCGTGATAAGGATGGCCCTTCAAGAGTTTGCGGGCGCACTGCAAGGCCTGAGCGGGCTGACTGAGAGAGTCCAAGGCCACCGCCAGAACGTAGTGGTACTGCAGATTGTCCGGCTCCAGTTGGGCCGCCCGCTGCAACTCGGCCAGGGCCGCCGGCAGTTGCTTGAGACGAACCAGGGTCAGGCCCAGGGCATGGTGCAGTCCGGCATCGGAGGGAATGAGCGCGATCGCCTTCTTGAGTAAATCCACTCCCTGCTGGTCCCGTTGCTGACTGCGGTAGAGGTCGGCCAGGTTGACGTAGCTGTGCGGGAAGCGCGGTTCGATCTGGATGGCCGCTACATACTCCTGCTCGGCCTGATCGAACTCGCCTCGCTGCGCGTAAAAAACGCCCATCTGCAGGTGGGGCTCGGGTCGGTCGGCCATAGCCTGAGCCGACTCCTTGAGCTGGCGAACGGGCTCTTGCAGGGCCTGAATCTGCTCTTTATTGAGGGCCGACTCAGGAGCGGCTCCCAGCAGGCGGGCCGCCTCCAGGCGCACGGCCCGCCGCGGGTCTTTAAGCAAGCCAGCGGCTCTTTGCCAGCGCTGCTCCAGGGGCAGCGGCTCGAGGGCCTGAACCGCCTCCATTCTCACCATCGGATCTGGATCGGAAAGAGCCTGGTCCACCACGGGCAAAGACCGTTGTGACAAATACCGTCGCAACTCCGCGATCGCAGTGGCTCGTGCCAGGGGCGGAACGGAGGAGTCCCCGGCGATCTTGGTGAGCAAGAACTCCGCCTCCGGTCGCTGCCGGCGAGCGGCCGCAAAGCCCGGAGCATAGGTCTGAAAACCCTTTCGCTGAGGTCCAAACCAGCCTCTTACGGCGGCTGCCGCCCAACTGGCCGAACGGTCTTGATGGCACTGATTACAGGCGTTGGGCACGCCCAGTGCCACCGTCTGATCTGGGCGTGGGATGCGGAAACTGTGGTCATGTCGCTCGTGCACACCCATATAGGTGTGGCTGGGCATATGGCACGCGATGCAACTGGCTCCAGGGCTTGCAGGTTGGTGATGGGTATGCGAGACCGCTTCGAAGCGCTCAGCCTGATGGCAGTTGAGGCACAAAGTGGTAGCCGACGATTTCAGCTTCAGGCTGTGCGAATCATGACAGTCGCGACAGGAAACGCCGCTTTTGTGCATCTTGCTTTGCACAAAAGCGCCGTATTCATAGACCTCCTCACGAATCTGCCCGTCGGCTTCGTAGTTAGGGCCCTCCAGGTTGGTCGGATGGTAGTCGTCCATCGTGTGCAGCCCCCCTGGCTGTAGGGTCAACGAGGAACGCCGAGAATGGCACTGAGCACAAGTCTCCAAGAACTGTTCGGATTGCGAGGCTCCCGTGGTTTTGGGCGGCTGGCTGTCGGTTTGGCGGCTCCACTGGCCCGCCTGACCGAGCGACCGAGTCAGCCCCCTACCTCTCCAATCAGACTGTCGGGCCGGTGCTGCTTTAGCCCATTCCAGATGGGAACTGGCCGGCCCATGACAGGATTCGCAAGCCACGTTGACCTCGGCCCAACTGGTCTTGAAGCTCTTGGTGCTGGCATCGTAGCCCTTGTTGACCCCGGTGGAGTGGCAGTCGGCGCACATATAGTTCCAATTTTGGTAGATGCCCGTCCAGTGGAGAATGTCACTGTGGTCCATCTTGTCTTCAGGATAGAGATGATACCAGCGTTGTCCTCCCCGGGCCTTGGGTCGGCAGTCCCACACCACGCTGAGGGCTTGCAGTCGTCCCCGATCCAGCGGCAACAGATACTGTTGCAATGGATAGACGCCAAACGTGTAGTGGACGGGATAGTCATGCATCTTTCCGTCGGGACCGTCGCTGCGCACCCAATATTGATCGCCCTTGCGATAGAACCTACTGGTCACTCCACCGTGATTGAAAGACTGGTTTTCAAAATTTCCCAACACCGTCTTGGGTGTGGCCGGCTGCATGGCGGCAGCGTGATGGGAGACCTGCCAATCCTTCACCTGCTGCTGGTGACACGAGGCACAGGCTTGCGTCCCCACGTAGTGGGGGGTGCTCAATGACATGGGCTTGGGAGTTTGCGAGGGAGTCGGCCCCGGGGCCGTGCACCCGTTGAGCAGACCCCAACCCAACAGCAACCACAGCCCGCGCAAAAACCTCATGGCCCCGGCTTGGCCGTCGCCTGCACGGTTCCTATGCCGGGTCTCACCTGCCCCCAAAAAGAACTCAAAGCCAACCTGGCCGGCTATCAGAGTGGCTTTCCGGTGATTCGGGAGCTGGTCCAGAGCACGACCGGAAACCGGCTTTACAATGAGGACGCCCCGGCCTGAGCCCCCCCTAGAGTTACAGGCTCACCACTCGCAGAGTGTCGCCACGCTTCGGGTTTAGCTCCAGGTTGATCACCCGTTTGGCGGCTTCTACGTCGGTTCCCGACTGGATCACCAGGCAGGCTTCCATTCTGGAGAGGTCGGGTTGCTGTCTTGGGCGTTGTTCGGCGCTATCGCTTTCGCGCAGGCCGTATTGCGACTCTCCCTCCATTCGGGCCCGCTTGCCATAGTTCAGACTTGAGTCTGCAGAGTTATGCAGGTTAGGCAGCCAGCTGACGGCCCCGCTGATGGCATCTACCAGCAACAAGGCTCGCCCCTCCCCCAGTTGCTTGTCCAACTGGGCCTGTCCCTGTCTCTGCAAGAGTTGCGAGCGGGCCGCCTCGAAGAAGGCCGGGTCCTGGAAGCTGGCTCGTGGGCGAGGCATCGCCCCGGTCTCCTTTTGGGCCGAATCCAGGCTGGGCGGCTCGAGCAGCGGTTGCCCACTGGCGGAGTCGTTCACCGTCCAAACCTGCACGCGTGCTTCGGGGTGGCGACCGGCCACCCAACGAGCCACGGGAAAGGTCCACTCCTTTTGGCGCTGGCGCGTGCCGGCCGGGATCGAAACGCTCAGGAGCACCTGCCCGCCAGTCACCTCCGCGCGGGTCTGCGAATTACCCCAAAAACGGTCCAGGGAGGTTTTCAGGTCGGCCTGAAGTGTCAGATTGGCCGGCTTCAGGTAGAGGGCCAGCAGGGCGGATATCACCAGTATGCCCACAATCACCGCATAATTCTTTTTCATATCGGCCTACTCTCCGCTTCCGGCCAGGGGTAGCACAACCTGGCGCAGCACATCGCCTCGACCAGGCTGAATGCCAAGGCTGGAACGAGCGGATTCCATCCCCTTCTCTATGGGTTGACCGGGTGTAAAGACCAGGCACGCCTCCAGTCGGGTGACATCTACCAGCCGCCGTTCCTGGACCTCATTGGCGCTATCCAGCGCCGAAGGACGGCGGGCCCGGCCGGGACGATCCTCGGGTATGGCCTCGGCGATGGCCTGCTGGGCAGACGGAGCGGCCGACACCGGTCCAGCCGTCACGTCCACCAGCACCAGGGCCCCCCCGGCTCCCAGAATGTTGTCAACCTGCTGCTGGGCATTGCGTTGGAGGATTTCAGCCCGGGCCGCCTCAAAGTAGGCCGGGTCGGCAAAGGCCCCTCCCGCTCGGGCTTTCGACTCGGTGGCCTGGTTCGGGTCTGGACTGATGGATTGGCCGTCGCTCAGATCCACCAGGCTCAGGTTCATTCCCGGCCGGGCGGCCGCGTGGCGGCTGAGCACAAACTGCACCAGTGCGTAGGTCCACTGGCGCTGGCGGGGCCGGGTATTGGGGGGAACGCCAGCAGCCACCTTGACCTGAACCATATCGGCGGTTTGGGTTTGGGTGACCTCTACCTGCGACTTGTCGTTGCCCCAAAAAGTGTCCAGCGACACTTTCAGGTCCAGCTTCAAGGCCGCCAGGGGGTCTGACTTGACCGGGTTTAAGTAGCCTCGGGCCAGCAAGGCAGAAACTACCAGCACCAGCACTATCACCAGGTAATTTACAGAACGCTTCACTCAGACACCCCTCCAATATTTCGGACTAAAGGGAACTGGTCGCGCTCCCGGGCATAATCTTTCGGGTTTGCGCGGAATCGAATCCTGCAGCAGTGTTTCTGGCCAACAGAGAGAAGCTTGCCTCTCGGTGAAAACGCTTCTCCTTTTACTAGCTTGCTCGGGTCCGGCGCTGGCGGTGGTTCCTGGCCTCATGGGCCCGTTGCAGGCCTTGGTGGCCATGCTGCCGCAGCTCTTCGCGGTTTTTTTGGGACTGTTTGGCAGCTTGCTCAGCATGGCATACTGGCGCGATAAGGCCCGGCAACACATCAAGCCGTTGCTGGCGCTGGGGTTGGCTGCCCTGGCAGTGCTCTGGGCCACTGCCGATCACCGACAGGCCGTGGTGGCTACACCCACCCCTCGGCCCGTGACCGTCACCAACCAATCCTGGATCTCGTTCCGCGGTGACCTGTCGGGAGGCGGAGTGGGATCCATCGGCTCCCAACCGTTTGGCGGCAAGCCCAAGATCCAGTGGATGCATCTGGACAAGGACGGCAGCGACTACCTCTCCTCTCCGGTAGCCATCAATGATCGAGTCTACATCGGGGCGGCCCTGCTGACCCAGGTGCGGGCGGCGGGTTCGATCGAGTGTATTGACGCCCATGACGGACACCTGCTCTGGCGCAGTCTGACCCGCCATCCCGTTTTTTCCTCGCCGATTGCCGCCGGCGGCCGCGTTTTTTGTGGCGAGGGGCTGCACGAGAACGACGACTGCAAAATGTACTGCCTGGACGCATCCACTGGCAAAACGATATGGACAGCCTCCACGCACGGCCACGCCGAAGGCACCCCAACTCTGCATCAGGGGCGACTGATTTTCAGTGCCGGGGGTGACGGATTTTATTGCGTAGAAGAGAAGACCGGCACGCAAATCTGGCACAGTCGCTGCGGACATTGCGATAGTTCGGCCGCAGTTGGGGGTGGACGCGTTTTCTTAGGCACCGCTTACGGAGACAACGCCGCTGTCTGCCTGGATTTTAAATCGGGAAAGCTACTTTGGAAGGTGCCCCAAAATTTGCCGGTGTGGGGGCACCCGGCCTTGGCCCAAGAGCGGGTCTTTTTTGGTCTGGGCAATGGAACCTTTGGGGAAGGTGCCATTAAACCGGCCGGGGCGGTTGTCTCTCTTGAGGCCGCCAGCGGCCGGCCGATCTGGCGTCAGAATCTGCCCGATTCCGTCAACACCTCCCTTTGCGTTACCGGCAGCGAATTGCTGTGCGGGTGTCGAGATGGCTATGTCTACTGCCTGTCCGCCCAGGACGGCAGCCAGCGCTGGAAGGCTTTTTGTGGCAACCCGGTGCTCTCTTCGTTGGTGATTCAGGGCGATACCGTGCTGGCGGCCGGGGGCGACGGCCGCCTCCATGCCCTGGATCGTAGCAACGGCCGCGAGCGATGGGCCTATCTGGTGTCGGATGTGCCGTGCGAGGCGTCGCCCATGCTCAACAGCGGTTTTCTCTACCTGGGCGGGGGCAGCAGCGTTACGTGTCTGAGTCAATGAATCTGCGCCAGGCCACCGTGCAAGCCGGAGGCAAGGCCTACGGATTGGCTCGCCTGCTCGAGGCTGGCTTTCGGGTTCCCGAAGGCTTTTGCGTCTACGCCCATAGCGACCAGCATCAGATTGTGGCCGCGTGGAAAGAACTACAGGCCCAGCGCGTAGCCGTGCGTTCGTCGTCGCAACAAGAGGACGCCCACACCCAGAGTTGCGCTGGCCAGTTTGAAACCGTTCTCGATGTCAGCGAAGAGGGCGAGTTGCTGCGGGCTGTCCAACGCATTCGCTCGTCGCTGACAGGATCGGTCATCGTCCAACCGATGGTGAACGCTCGCGTGGCCGGGGTGGTTTTTACCCGCGACCCGACCACTGCAGAGACTTGCGCCCGGGTAGAGGCCGCTCCCGGACGCGGAGACGCCGTAGTTTCCGGCCATGTTCGACCGGCCGCCTGGCGTTGCCACCGGGACAACTCGTTGCAATTGTTGGACGGGCCCGCCTGCCTGAGCGACGCCGAGGTATTGTCGGTCTTGCAGGTGTCGCGTCGGATACAGGCTTTGCTAGGGGGTGAACTCGACCTGGAATTTGCCTTCGCCGAAGATGACCAGCCCTGGATTTTGCAGGCTCGTCCCATCACGGCCAGCCGCGACCTGCGCGAACAATTGCGCCAAAGTGAGATGGCCCGGGCGGCCGCCCTGAGCCACCCCGGCGGCACCGTCTGGAGTCGCCACAATCTGGCCGAAACCCTGCCGACTCCCTTGCCTATGACCTGGTCCATCGTACGGCGCATGCTCAGCCTGCGCGGGGCTTATGGGCGCCTCTATCGCGACCTGGGCTATGATCCCGACCCATCTCTGCAGGAGCAGGGCGTACTCGATTTGATTTGCGGTCGACCCTATACCAATCTCAGCCGAGCGGCCGGCCTCTACTTTAAGGACTTTCCCTTTGTGGCTCCCCTCGAGGCCATCCGGGCTCATCCACAGTTGGCGGCCAGTCCGGTTCCTCAGGTCGACCTCAAGTGGGCCGGACCGGGGTTTTGGCGACGTCTACCGATCACCATTTGGAAGATGTTCAAGGCCCAGTACATCCTGGAAAATGCGCGCCTGACGTTCGCCCATCGATTCACCCAGCAGATTGCCCCTGCTTATTTGGCCAGGGTGCGTACTTGGAGCCTGGAAAACCTGTCCACACTGGACGAAACCGCCCTGCGCCAGCGTCTGGATACGGTGGTGGGCGCCGTGGTCGACGACTTTGCGGCAGACAGTTTGAAGGCGTCGGCTTTTGCGGCGCAGGCGCTGGCTCGACACGGCAATCGTCCGGTGCCGGCCGCACGCCCTCAGGCGGAAGCCGACCAGGCCGCGCTGCTGCAAGCGGCGGCCCGTGGCCAACTGGACCTGGCTCAATTGCTGGAAGCCATTGGCCATCGGGGCCCGGCCGAGATGGAACTGGCCGAGCCGCGTTGGAATGAGATACCCGAACGATTACAGGCGGAAGTGGCTCAAGTGAAGCTCAGGCCCGATCCTCCTAAGACTCAGAAGAGCGACCTGAAGCGTTGGCTGTCCCTGCGCGAGACCGCCCGTCACTGGCTGATGTTGGGCTGGGCCGAAATCCGCCGCACGCTGCTGGCTTTGGATCGCCGATTGGGCTTACAGGGCGGAATCTTCTGGCTGCAGCAAGAGGAATTGGCTCGGCCCGATCTGGAGTTAGTTGCGCAACGACGCCAGCACCATCGTATCTTGCTATCGCTGGCCTGTCCCGTGGTGCTCTTCAGTGATGACCTGGAGGCCATCGGTCGCGCACCACAGGCCGCTTCACAGG
Source organism: bacterium (assembly GCA_018780265.1). Classification (GTDB taxonomy): domain Bacteria; phylum Vulcanimicrobiota; class Xenobia; order Xenobiales; family JADMJV01; genus JADMJV01. The sequence continues at coordinate 146,906 of JADMJV010000029.1, read as the reverse complement.
GCGGTCTGAGCGGCACCCCTCTGTCTTGGGGCAGCGCCGAAGGCCCGGCCCTGGTGGTGGGTCATGTCGACGAAATTCCCCCAGACGCGCACGGCTATGTACTCGTGTGCCCGTCTACTGACCCCGGCTACACGATGGCTATGACTCGTTGTGTGGCTCTGGTGGTAGAAACGGGGGGAGCGCTCTCTCATGGAGCCATCGTGGCTCGCGAGCTGGGCCTGCCGGCCGTAGCCAACATTCCCATCCACACCTTAACCACTGGCCAAAGCTTGAGAGTGGATGGCCATTCCGGTCTGGTGACCAGACTTTCATCAGCCGGGCATTAAGTCGCGGTAGCTGGCCACCAGTTCACCGGTTAGATGCTCGAGAAAGTCGCGTTCCATGTCGTCGCTAAAGGCCTCGCTGCGGGCGTTGATGTGGCAGACCAGGCCCAGCAGCAGACTCAAGGTGACCGGTGCGGGAGGCTCACCGTGGCCCAGCCAGGGGCGCAGTCGGGGGTGCCGGAAAAAGAGCGTCAGACCTCCCTCGGCGGACAGACTCCACATGACGGCCGGTCGCGCATCGCCGCACCAGGCCAGCCGATCCAGGTAGCTCAGGGTTTCGTTACGGGCCACCCCCTGGAGCATCAGTCGGGCCAGCCGGCCCAGTGCGGCCACCAAATCGCCTCCGCCGGCAGGCGCCGACTGCTCGATGATCTCGCCCACTCCCTGGGCCAGTCGGGCACCTGGGCGAGCGGCAACCCACTGGCCCAGGCCCACGATCAACTGACGCAGGCGGCTCAAGCCGGGCCTGGCCACATCGCCCAGATTGCGCAGCAGTAACGGCTTGGGGCGCAAAGTGGGCTGGACTCCGCAACAGCGACGCACCACCTCGAGTTGCAGCGGGCTGGTGAGCAACGGAATCAGGGCGGATTGGCTGCCAAACCGGTAGGCTCTTTCCCAGTAAAGAAGGGCTCCCTGCTCCTCGGCTTCCAGTTGCAGTTGGTGCAGACTGGTGCGAGTGCCATCGGCGCAGGGCAGCCAGCGGGCCTGCAGCAACTGGTTCCACGGTCCTTCGTCGGAGTTGGCGGGCAGCGCATGGAGACAAAATTCAGCCACCAGGTCCAGCTCCAGCGGACTCAGATTGCCCATCATAATTCGCTGCACGAACAGGGGAAGAGCGTCCAGAAGGACGTGATGGTGGGCCAGTTCGCCTAATTCAGCCCCGGTTACCGGGAGCAGGGTATGGTCGTCGCACTGCAGGTAGCCCCCCAGGCCGGCCGGCAGGTTGTGCACCAGCACAGCGTGCTCAGAAAGCACCAGCCAGCATTCTTTGCGCGCTTCCCCCAGCAGAGCAATCTCGCCTTGATTGGGCGGACGCAGACGGGCCTTGTAGTCAAACCTGGCCACCCGCTTGGCGTGGCTGCGCAGGTTGGCCTGCTGCTTTTGCCAGCGCACCCGGTCGGCGATAAACAACCGGGTATCTTTAACCGACACCCATTGGGGATGGGCGGCCACCAGTCGGTAGAGCACACCCATCGGACACTGGTCTTCAAGCAAAATCGTGAGGTCGGGAAAGTCTTGATCCGGGTGGCGGGGCAGTCGGTATAGAGTGGCCACCTCCAACAGGTCCTCCCAACTGCGATAGCCCCGGTTGGTGGCGATCCAGGGCTGTCGTTGTAAGCCTTGAGCGACCTCGGGGGAGAGCGCCTGCCATTCGGTCCAAACCCGGCAAAAGTGGGCCTGGGCGGGGCGAGGCGTGGCCAGCCAGGTCTTCACCAGCTCGGTCAACTGCTGCATCACCAAGGGCCTCAACTGCGCCAGGGTCTGGGTCGGGACCAGCGAGGTAAAGTCTGGATCGGGTTGGAGCTGATCGCATTCGAGCTGAGCCAACAAGGCCGGGCAGGACGACAGAGGCTCTTCCATCAAAGGGCGTTGCTGATGGTGCCAGGCAATCAGACCGGCCTGACTGACGTCATCAAGCACCAGCAGCATTCCGCTCAGTGGTTCTTGAGCGGGGGCTGTGGCCAGAGCTTTGGGGTGACCCAAGGGCTTTACCGGGCGCCTCAGAAACTCTCGCTGGCGTGCGTTTCGGGCGAACCACTCATCCACGCAGGTCCAGTTGCCGCCGTAGGCCGCCTCCAGCAGTTGTTGCCGAGCCACAGGCATCGGGGCCACCAGGAAAACGTAGGGGTGCTGGGCCAAGAACTCCGTCAGGGCAGCCTCATCCGGCTTTCGACTGCTCCACCGAATCGAAGGGGCGGCCAGCATGGCCGCCAGCGAGATATCCTGGGGAAAGGCACTGAAGGACACGAAGTCGGCCAATTTGGGGAACTTGACGGCGAAGCCTCGCAACACGGCGTTCAAGGCCCAGGCCGGCCAGGGCTTGGGGAGATCTGCCAGATTGTCGACCCGCAGGCCCAACGAAACCTCCGCCTGCCGAGACAGATCCTCCTGGCAGTGGCGCCAGGGGGCGTTGTCGGCCAGAGCGTAACGCTTCAGCCCAAGTCGTTTGTTGCCGGTGCGAATCTGCAGCTTGAAGCTATCACTGTGGACGATGGCCGTAAAGCCCAACTCGCACTCCAGCGTGTGAGTCTCGATGGGAATGCCCTCGATGCATACATGTACTTCGGCCTGGTCCCAGAGCGGGTTGAGGCGAAGTTGGGCCCGATAGTCTTCACCCTCCCAGCTTACCGTCCAGGGGCTGTCCAGATCGGCCGGTTGGGGCGACTCGATGGCCTCTACCAGATCGTCCAGCCAGGCGTCAAAATCTCGCAGCGAAAGCTCCTTGACCTTGGTCAGACAGCGCCCTTCAGACATGCCGTCCAGGACGAATACGGCCTTCGGCAGAAATTCGGGAGGGGCCGCGGGGGGACGGCGATCGGGCGCCACCAGACCCACCAGGTAGCCTTCACCTTTGGCTTTCAACAGGCTGAAGATCGAATACGGCTGTCCCATCCAATCGCGGAACAGCAAAGTGGTGGCGAAATAGCTGTCTTGCGGGTTATCGCTGGCAGCCAGATGGCCCAGCAGATGGGTGCGCAGGGGGCTGAGGGAATCGGGATTGGCAGCCATGTCGGCCAATAACTCCTCCAAGTGGCCAAAAATGATCGAGGAGAGTGGGAGCCATCGCGGCTCGGCGATATCGTCCCAGAGTTCAGAGATATGCTCTTGCTCCAGTTCGCAGACCACCCCAAAGGCAACCTCAGGGTGAGGCAGACTGCGATGTCCCAACAGCTTTCCCTGATGCAAAAGGCTGATGGTGCCCCCTGGCTGGCACCAATCGTCGCTGACACCAATCACCAGATCGTCGCATTTTCGCTGAGTGAGCCAGTCTTGGGACGGCAGTTGCAGGCCCGTTGAGGGACGGGTCTGCCATTTATGCAGGTTGGCCCGCCGCTGCAACTGGCGAATTGCCAGTGGAGTGGCCTCCTGCAATTGACCGGGCAGGTGAATGGCCAGGCAGTCCAGAGCCGATGGCGACTGCTCACGCAAAATCACTTGGGAGAGATCGGGCGGGGGCATCTGCTCCGAAAAGTAGGCGGGTTCACCCGTTTTCTGGCAGTGGGCCCGCAACTTGAGCAGTGACCAGGCTTGCTCCTGATAGTCTTTGAATAGCTCAAGGCCCAGCAGTTGGTCATAAATCGAGTGCAGCCACGGCGGGGCCGGGGGACGCATCAGGTCGAGCAAGAACCGGCGAATTTCGCCCCGTCCGCACAGGGGACGCAATTCCAGCAGGCAACGGGCAAAGGTTTGCGGTATCGCGCCCAGCAGCCCTGCATAGTCCTCGTCTTCGACCACGGCGGCCAACGAGGCGTCCATGCGGACCCGCTGCTGGTCCCAATAGACGACCCCCTGCCAGGGGATCTCGACGGCCAAAGGCTTAGGATCGCTGATCATCTCGTCAACCACCAACAGCAACTGGGCCGGGCGAGTGGGGTCGCAGCCAAAGAAGCCATGTTTGTCGCCCACCCGGGCCAATGCGTCCGTCAAGCCCGGCAGCACATTACCTTGCACCGTGAGACGGAGACGATGGTAAACGGCCCGCCACCGCAATTCAGCCAAGGCCTGCTGGACCAGAGCGTCCGGCAGTCCGCCAATCTGGATCTCCTGCAAGTGCACCCGTTGCCAGTGGAGTGTCTGGCCCGTCAGACAATCATAGGCCTGTTTGTTTTTTCCCCGCCATTCAAAGCCGCGCGGCGCGTGGGCCAGGATGGCCTGGCAGGCGGCCGCCAGGCGCCGCCAGCGCGAAAACTCCTCAAGAACCTGGCCGGCTAACTCCTTGGGATAGGCGTCCGGCACGGCCAGTGGATCAAGGGCAATGGTGAGCAGGTCGTGGGCGTAGGTCACATCCACCTGGCGGGCCCCCAAACGGTAAAGCCCTCCCACCAGTTGATAAAGAAAGTCTTGCTCTTGGGCAAACTGAAAGCGGGACATTTTCGAGTCGGCCTGCTGTACGTCCAGGGTAAACTCGCCACTGGCGTGCAGGCTGCCCACTTGACGCAAAGTATCGACCAGCTTGCTCATTCCCTCTGGCCTTCGGCGAAAGGCCTGCCGATTCCGTTGCGGAATCATTGAGACATGCGCAACCTTCTTTTGATCCTATGCACTGCCTTGCTGCCAGTAGGAGTCCAGGCCAGGCAGCGGGCCTCCTCCGGTGTGAGCGGGGTGATCATGCTGTTACAGGGTGACTTTATGCCCGGTCCCGGTGGGCCTGGTGGCAAAAGCCGCCCGGTGGCCCGCAAAATCTTCTTCTACGCCGCCGCCAAATTCGATCAGGTCGTGGCCGAGGGGGAGGGGGGATTTTATCGCAAAATAAACACCCCTTTGATGGGTCAGACCAGCTCGGCTCAGGATGGAAAATTCCAGCTAAAGCTGGCACCCGGCACCTACACCATGATGGTCGAGGAAAAGGGCAAGCTGTATGCGAATGGCAGCGACGGAACCTACGTGAAGCCGGTGCTGGTGGAAGCGGGTAAGTTCACCCAGATCAAGTTCAATATCGACTATCAGGCCACATGGTGATGCCCGTGCGACAAATTTGGACGCTCCCCCAGCTATACTCTGAGCATGGCTGAAGACAGGCAAGGCAAATTCCAAGTCCTACTCCGCATGTTGACCCGACTGCAGTCCAGCAGCGGCATGACGGTGGTCGAACTCTCCCAAGAGATCGGAACCAGCAAGCGCAACATTCAGCGCTATCTGGAGGACTTGCGCAGCTTTAACTATCCTGTCGAAGTCAGCCAGGGGCAGACCCCTCGCTACTCCGTCACCAACCAGCGCCAGGCGGGAGCGCTGCTCAATCTGGAGGAGACTCTGGCGCTGGCCATGACCGTGCCCCTCAGCGATTCCTGTGGCCTGGGACAGGCGGCCAGGCGAGGCTGGGATAAGCTGCACTACGCGGTGGTCAACGGACAGGAGAGACGCGCCAAAAGTGAGTTGCCCGAGCTGCTGTCAACTCAGTTTGGCTGGACCCTCTCGGCCGAAACGATGCAGACACTGCTGTTGGCCCTGGTGGAAAAACGCCGCCTGCGCATCTTGTATCGCAATCGCACGGCGGTGGAAGCCGAGTGGCGCGTGGTTGAGCCCCGTCAGATGTTTTTCCAGGAACGCTGGTATGTGCGAGTCTTCGACGCCGACAAACAGGAGATCCGCAATTTTCGCCCGGACCGGATCCACGATCTAGAACTGCTGAGTGAGAATTTCCAGGTCCCCCTCAGCGAAATCGGCCTGGACCCCCACTTTCACAAATGGGATCTGGCTGGCGAGCAAGCTGTGGAAGTGCATTGCCAGGTAAGCCCCTCGCTGGCGATGTGGCTGCGAGAAAATCCCGTTCACCCCAGCCAGAGAGTGGAAGGCAATTCGTTTTGGGTCTGTGTGCGCGATGTCGACGCCCTGATCAGCTGGATCTTGGGCCTGACCTACTGCCGCGTGCAGGCACCTGATTGGGTGCGCGACCGTTACAGGGAACGGGTTCAGGCGCTGCTGGAGTAGGCCGGAAAGCGCGAGCCCCAGTGCGCACGAAGACGCTCGCAGTCCTTTTGCAACTGGCGATCTAAGGCTCGCTCCGCGCTCATTTCTACAGCCACGGTGACGGCCATGCCGCCAGCCACGCCACCTCCGATGAGAAAGACGCCAGCGGGAGAAACGACCGACAGGATCAATCCGCCCGCCAGCAGACAGCCTCCAAAGGGCCCGTCGCCAAATAACTCAGGCACATTGAAGGGGTTGAGACCACCCTCTTGAGGCCATAATCGCCTGTTCCGGTGGCCACTCCCACCCCCGTGAACGCTGAGGATATCTCTAGTTAAAGGTCAAAATTGTAGACCAGATATTTTTGTCCCTCGTCGCCTACGACAAACTCTTTCAGTTCCTCGGCACCGGCCTGCGGACCCAGGTAGCTCTTCCAGAAAGCGTTGTGCTTGTCGAGCACGGCCTTGCGAGCGGCCCCTTCGGGCAACACCAGCACAAAGGAAGCACATATCTGCTGACCCTCAGTCTCCTCCACGTCAACCGCGTAAATCTCTTTGGCGCCGGCCGTGCGCTGAGCGACGAAATGGGTAACGATAGCCGCCCGGTCCCCCTTCCACAGACTGTGCTTGGCGGTGTCTTTGAGCCAGTCCAGGGCAGGGAAGCACTTCTCTTTCTCCGCCAAAGAGTCGGCTGCACTCTTGTCGTGGCTGGCCGCAATCGAATCCGGTGCGGGTGAGGGCGGGACCGATTTAGAACACCCCATCACCAGTGAAGCGATGAGCAAAAATAGTAAACGCCGCATGGGTGGAGATTTCCGGCCGTGGGGCACAATCTCCCTCCGCCTCTCGAATTCACAGGTAGAAGAACCGAAATCCATGCAAAAAGAGCGGGGCGGTGTAGGTCAGCGCCAAAATTCTGGCCAGGGCTCCACCCTGTCCGGGCTGTAAGGGTCCATCGCCCAGGTTCAGGGCCAGTCGCAGTTGATCCAGGCGGTGGGCGCCCACGTCACCGCCAATTCCCAGCACAAATCCGGCCAAAACCCCGTGTTCCAGGCTCATGGGGGTGAGATAGGGGGTCAGGCCCACCGCTGCCGCCACCGTTGCAGCCACTACGGCCAGCAATCGCCAATTGGAGCGGCCGAACAAGAGACGGATCGCATCACCCAATTCGGTGAGCAGAGTGACGAACAAAAGCAACCCGGCCCCACCCGCGGGTCTGACGGGGAACTTGAGGAGAAAAGCGGCGTGACTCACACAGAAGACGGCCGCCATCAAGCCCCAATGGACTGCCGACACCTGGCGTATCGAATCAGCCGAAGGACTGAGCCGGATTGGTGGGTAGAGAAACAGATAGACCGGGATGAACACGATGAACATGCCATACCAGCCCAGCCAAACCCAGTAGTATTGGAGTGGAACGACCAGATAGCAACAGACCCTCGCGATTCGTGGCAAGTCGTCTACCCGTTTTAGATACTCTCTCAGACCAATCCAACTCAACAGGGCAAAGCCAACCAGTGAAAGGGATGGATGCAGGCGATTGACCACCAGGAACATCGCCGCCATCGTCCACCAGGCCTTGAGTCGGAAACGAAAGGCTGCCAGGTCGTGGTGGGGCCTGAGACGGGCCATTACGGGCACCGACAGGGTGGCTCCCACCAGCAGCCCCAAAACCACCACCATGATGGTCTTAATCATCAAATCGAGGTCGCTGCCGTGTCAAGATGGTCTGGCAGTTCAGCCACCATGAACGTTAACGACAATCACATGGCTAACCTACCAGGCAGTATTCGCGAAGTCAATGCGGGTCGCCACCAGGCATGAGTCCTACTCGTGGGTGAGGCTTGGCCAGCGCGTAGGGCTTGCTTGTAGCGCCCGGATTTCGCCGGCACAGCCCACTCGAATAGCATGGTCATCTCCCCGACACACCAAACCCCCGGCCATGGCCGGCCAACCAGGGAGAGGTGTTACGAACTCGGTCCCGCCGGAGAAAGACTGAGCTAAGGAAGGCCCCCTTTTGGCTTGAGGTTGTCCCGGTAGACAGGAGCAGCACTCGTCAGCCATCAGCCCGGGTCAGGTTGTCCACCGGTTAAGCGAATAAACTGGGGCGGAACAAAATTGGTCAGCCAGACCTGATTGGCCGAACAATAGAAAGGATGGCCCTGCTGCTGCATGGACTCGGCATCGACCTGCAAAATCACCACCGAACCTCTACGCTGACCTACCTGGCGGGCGCTGTCCAGGCATTGCGAAAGATGGACGTGGTGGCGCTTTCCCCTGTGCAGTCCTTGCTCCAAAATCCCCGGCACAAAGCGGGCAGTGGTTCCGTGATAAAGCAGGGGGGGCGGAGACTGAGGTGTTAGCTGCAGGTTGACCGGCACGGAGTGTCCTTGATTGGCGCGAATCCGTTGCCCATCCAGTGCAAAGCGTCGCTTGTCGCTGCTGGCCACCAGGCGGGTCAAATCGGCCAGGGTACAAGGATGACCCTTCGCTTGTAGTCCGGCCAGCAACCCGGCCACCTCCACCCATCCCCCAGGCTCAAGTTGCAGACCCAACTCTTGGGGTGCGTGACGCAAATAGTAGCTGATAGCCCGGCTCAGTCGCTGCATAAACAAGGTATAGATGGAGTGGATGAAAGAAGCTTGAAACGGCATGGAAGAGATAGGCCAGATTGTCGAAGAACTTTATCGCACCGAGTCGCGACGGATCCGTCCCCTCTTTGAACCTGACGATTTTGGCGAGGCATTCACTCCCGAAGTGCGTGAGCAGGAAGAACGCCTGCGAGCCCGGTTAACTTAGGGGGTTGAGGCCGCCTTGCGTCGGGCCGGGGCATTCTTGACATGTTTCTCCAGCCAGGAGTCCATTTCGAAGAAGACGTGCAACACCGATTCGCGAGCTACATAGGAATGGGACTCCTTGGGCAGCGTGACCAGACGGGCCTGACCGCCCAATCCCTTGATGGCCTGAAAAAGCCGCTCGCTCTGAACCGGAAAGGTGCCGGGGTTGGAGTCCTCGGCGCCATGAATCATGAGCAGCGGTTCGTTGATCTTGTCGGCATAGGTAAACGGGGCCATGCGTGTGTAGGTGTCGCGGGCCTCCCAATAGGTGCGCTCCTCCGATTGAAAACCAAAGGGAGTCAAGGTGCGGTTGTAGGCCCCGCTGCGAGCAATGCCCGCCCGAAACAGCTCGGAATGTGCCAGCAGATTGGCGGTCGTGAAAGCACCATAGGAATGGCCTCCAATGGCGCAGCGCTCGGGGTCACCCACTCCGGTGGCGGCCACCGCTTCCACGGCCGCCTGGGCGTCCATCACCAGCTGCTCCAGATAGCTGTCGTTGGGCTCCTTTTTTCCCTCCCCGATAATAGGGAAAGTCGGGTCTTCCAGCACCGCATAGCCGCGCATGACAAAGAAGAGAGGGCCACCCCAAAACGGACGGATAAATTTGTAGGGCGAGTCCTTGATCTGTCCGGCCGCGCTGGCGCTCTTAAACTCTCCCGGATAGGCCCAAATCAACACCGGGAGACGACTCTTTCCGTCGTATCCCGGGGGCGTGTAGAGGGTGCCGGTCAGGTCTACCCCGTCGGCCCGGCGGTAGCGCAAAATCTCTTTCTTCACGCCCTTCAACTGAGGGGCGGGATGCTCGAAATCGGTTAGGGCTTGTACCTTCTCCTGTTGGCGCAGGCACAAGTTGGGCGGAGAATCGAGTGACTCTCGCTGCGTCAGCAGTTGGCCGGTGGCGGGATTGAGCAAGCGCACGGGACGCTCGAAGTAAGGCGCCTGACTGCGAAAAAGTCGATCGGATTTCTTGGTATCCAGCTGAAAGGCGTCCAGAAAAGGGCGATCGCCTTCGGGTGAAGCTCCCAGGCCACTGAGGTAGATGGACTGATGATCTGCGCTCATCAGCATGGGGCTGCGCCCGTTGGGCAGAGCCTTGTGCAATGGGGAGCCAGGGTCGCTATAGCGATCTTCGGAAGAGCGGTCAAAGAGGGTGACCGGAGCAGCCTCGGGCGCATCGGGCTGGACCCAGTGAGTGCGAGTGCGCCGGGTTTTGTGCCAGCCTTCCTGGAGCAGGGCGTGCTGCCCATCACCCCAGTCCAGCCCGCGGTAGCGGGTGGTCAACTTCAACCAGGGGCGGGGCTCTTGAGATGGCCGCCAGAGATAGAGCTGCTCGCGGAACTCCGCGGGCTTGCGCGCGTCCCCCTCGTCGAGTGCCTCTACCCAGCATAGGCATGCGGGCGCGTCATCGCGCCACTGAATACTGCGGGGACCGGGTCGAACGGCGTCAAAATCAGGCGGAGCATTCTCCTCCAGAGGCAGATCGCCAATTACTTTGAGGCTCTTTCCCCGCATATCCAAAACCTCGGTCTTGATGGGAAAAGAACTAAAGGGCAAAGAATAGCTGTAGGGCCGGTGTAGCTGTTCCACCAACAAATACTGAGCGTCCGGCGACGGTTCAGCGCTGGTGTAGAGAGCCGGCTTGCTTAGCACCTGCCGGTCGCTGCCGTCGGTCTTGAGGCGGACGACCTGAGAGGTCAGGTAGTAATCGAAGAGTTTTTCGTCTTCGGGGGTTTTGAGCAAGTCCTGAAAAGTGCGAGCCGAGGCCTTGCCCCCGTTGTGCTCCTGGATACCAGGTCCCCTGGGCACGCTGGAAGCAGGGGCAGGGGCCACCGCCCCGGGCGGCACCGCCAGCACCACCAGACTGCGACTGTCGGGCAGCCACTCCACGGAAAAACCGGTGGTGCCGTTGAGCACCACGCCCGGAACCCTTTTGGCCACGCCGCTGGCACACTCTAAAACCCAAAGTTGAGAGCCGCTGGGATCAACATGCACGAAGGCCATTCGCTGACCATCGGGCGACCATTGCAGATCGGTCAAACGAGGTCTCGAAGGAAGCCCCTTGACCGGCCGGGCCGGGCCCTGGAGCAAGGGGCGAATGGCCAGCGCCTTGTAATACTTATCCCGTCCCGAGGCCCGGCTGCCGGGATGAAATCTCAATCCGGCCAGTTTCATCTCGGGCAAAGCCAGATCTTGGATGGTCAAGAAGGCCGGGCGGGTTGCCTGCACCAGGAAACGGCCGGTCGGATCAACGCGCAGTTCGGGGGTGGTGGGAGCGTCCACCAGGCGCACAAGTTCGGGCACGGGAGTGCAGTAGGTTTCCTGGGGTTTGGCCAGAGCGGGAGCGCTCACAAGCGCCAGGCAAAGTGTGATTCGTCGCAGCATAGGGAGGGGTTTTCCAGTCGAGCGTCAGCCCCTGCGCGTCCGCCCGGACATTACGATCTCCTGTGCCAGTTCGTTACTATGATTCACGAAAACGGTTGAACGATTCGATTTTACCAGGGTTTGATCCACAAAGTGCCTGAGTTATTTGGCGACGGGCCTAAAGCGGACGGCACCTCGCGGCGCTGGCCCTTGACGCGGGGCACGACGATCAACCAGCAGCATCGCGTCGCCATATTCCTCCGCTGTGTATTGGAACTCCACTGTCATGACTCGACAATCAGGCTTCTGTCAAGAATTCCCTTGGGACTAGAATTTACGTCTGGTCGGACTCACGCAGGGTGAGTCGAACACTCATGGCGCGTGATAGAGAGTTCGACCAGACGAAGGGAGAGCGGCACATTCGTTGCAGTTGGCCTGATGGTATCCGTGGCAGTGATCGGGGGAGGACCGGCCGGCCTGATGGCCGCTGAAGCCTTGAGTGAGAGCGGACACCGTGTGGACCTGTATGAGGCCATGCCGTCGGTGGGACGCAAATTCTTGCTGGCCGGCAAGGGCGGTCTCAACCTGACCCACTCCCAGCCGCTTCCGTCCTTTCTGGATCGCTACGGCCTGGCTCGGTCCAGGCTGCAGCCATGGATCGAGTCGTTTGGGCCGGAGCAACTGCGCCAGTGGGCCCGCCAACTGGGCGTGGAGACCTTCGTGGGCAGTTCGGGGCGGGTCTTTCCCACCGACTTCAAGGCGGCTCCTTTGCTGCGCGGATGGTTGCGGCGGCTGCGTGGGGCCGGCGTCAACGTCTTGGTGCGCCAACACTGGACCGGTTGGAATCCGGCCGGCGAGTTGACCATGGAAGGCCCGCAAGGGCCGCATAGCATCCGTCCAGCCGCCGTGGTGCTGGCCCTGGGCGGGGGGAGCTGGGCCCGGCTGGGTTCCACCGGTGCCTGGGTGCCCTGGCTGCAAGCGCGGGGAGTAGAAGTGGCCCCCCTGCGACCTGCCAACTGCGGCTTTGAAGTGGCCTGGAGCGACCACTTTCGTGAGCGCTTTGCCGGACATGCTCTCAAGTCCGTGGTGGCTACTTTTGGCGATTGCAGCCAACAGGGCGAGTTTGTGGTCACCGAGACGGGAGTGGAAGGCAGTTTAATTTACGCCCTCTCCGCGGGCATGCGGGATCATATTGAGGCCACTTCCGCCCCGGCTGTGCTCACCCTTGACCTGGCTCCCGATTTCAGCCGCGAGCGCCTCCTCAAAGAACTGTCCCGGCCGCGTGGCTCCAACACCGTCGCCAAACATCTCCGCAATCGGGCGCACCTGGATGGGGTCAAGGCCGGGCTGCTTCGCGAAGTGCTGGAGCCGGCCGAGATGGCCGATTGTCCGCGACTGGTGGAGACCATCAAGGCCCTGCGGCTGCCTCTCACGGCCACCCGGCCGTTGGATGAGGCCATCAGCAGCGCCGGCGGAGTGCGATTGGACCAGCTCGATGACGGACTTATGATTCGCGCTGTGCCTGGGGTCTTCTGTGCGGGCGAGATGCTGGATTGGGAGGCGCCCACCGGAGGCTACCTGCTGACGGCTTGCTTTGCCACCGGTCGCGCGGCCGGCCTGGGCGCCGCCCGCTGGATGGATCAGTCCATCGGTCCTACGTAGCGCACTTCCGGGCGAATCAAGCGACCTTCGGCTTCCTGCTCAAAGATGTGGGCCAGCCAGCCCAACACTCGCCCACAGGCGAAGACAGCCGTGAACTCGCTGCGCTCAAGGCCCAGCGCATCCAGCAAGAGGGCGGTGTAATACTCCACATTGGTCTGCAGCACCCGGCCAGGCTTGTGGGCAGATAGCGCCTGGGTGGCCAACGTCTCCATGTGCTCGGCAAAGGCCAACTTCTGCTGGAGCCCCGGCAAGGACTGACAGGCCCGGCGCAACACTTCAGCGCGGGGGTCGCGGACCCGATAGATACGGTGCCCAAAGCCCATCAGGCGCTGACCATCGCGCAGTTGTTGAGCAAACCAGGCAGCCGGATCGGGGTGACTCTCTAACACCTCCAGCATGTCCAGCACCGGTCCGGGAGCGCCTCCGTGAAGCGGACCCTGCAGGGCCCCCAGAGCGGCCGAAACGGCCGCCCGCTCGCCAGCACGAGTCGAGGCTACCACTCTGGCCGTAAAGGTGGACGCGTTCATGCCGTGCTCGGCCACACAGACCCAATAGCGACGAAGCCCGTCACTCCCGGTTAAGCCAGCCATGCGAGCTACGTCCTCCACATGGCCCAGGCCGGGGTCAGGTTGGGCCTGAGGGTTGCGACGCAGGGCCAGGGCGACTCCCAGAGCGGCAACCCAGTCGATGGAAGTTCCGCTCGGCAGGCGATCCAGGGCGAAGCGCAGCCATTCGATAGGCGAGAGGTGGGTGGCCAGCGGCACCAGCTCGCGAATCCAGGGGGCCACTCGCAAACGGGCTTCGCCCAACCCGGTCAAGGGGCGTTGCCAGAGCATGGCGCCCATCTCCTCAAAGGTCCAGGGTTCCAACTGCTCCAGGCTATGTCCGCGCAAGATGAGGCGGCCGGCCTGTCCGTCCACGTAACTGATGTGGCTGTCGGCTACCACCACACCCTCCAGTCCACTGCTTACCATGTCGTTCCTCCTGAGTTGATTGTGTGGACCTAAGGATGATATATTGATACAATGTCGTCAATCTTGATTATGGGATCAATATGAAGCTGCTCACCTCGGACCAGGCGGCCCAGGCCTTGCAAGTCAGCAAGGCTACCCTGTATGCCTACGTCAGCCGCGGACAACTGGAGTCTGTCGAGGGCCCGGATCGCTCGCGGCGCTATCGTTGGGAAGACGTCGAACGACTGCGGTTGCGGAAGGTGCGCCCCAAAGAAGCGGCTGAAACTGCCCTTTACTGGGGGTTGCCCACTTTAGAGAGTGAAATTTCCAGTATCGAGTCCGGCGTGCTCCGCTACCGCGGGCACGAAGTGGTGGCTCTGGCTGGTCAAGCCAGCCTGGATCAGGTGGCCGCTTTGCTGTGGACCGGACATCTGGACCATCCCCTGGAGATGCCCTCGGCCTCCGGTTGGAGCGGTCCCTTTTTGTCGGGCGGCCTGAGCTGGCTGGCCCAGCAGCTAGAAAGTGACTGGTCGGGTTGGGATCTTAGCCCGGACGGGGTGCGCCGTACGGGTTGGCGCATCTTTCAGGCGCTGCGGGCCCACCTGCCACCTCATCCTTTGCTGGAGCAGGCCCTGATTTTGTGTGCCGACCACGAGTTGAACGCCAGCACCTTTGCCGCTCGCGTCACCGCCTCTACCGGGGCAAACCCTTATGCCGTGGTCAGCGCCGCCCTGGCCACCCTGAGCGGTCCCCGTCACGGGGGGGCATGTGCCCAGGTAGAGGCGCTTTTCGCCGAAGCCAGCCAATCCGACCCGCCTACCGCCATAGGGCAGCGTCTGCGCCGGGGCGACCCGGTGGCGGGCTTCGGTCACCCCCTCTATCCCGAGGGAGACCCGCGCGCTCGGGCCCTGCTGCAGCAGTTGCCGCACACTCAAGAGTGGGTGGAGGCCGGACGGCAACTGCTAGGAACCTGCCCTTCGATCGATCTGGCGCTGGTGGGACTGGGATTGCCGCCCGGCGGGGCCTTTCAAGTCTTTGCGACCGGGCGCTGCCTGGGCTGGATCGCGCACGCGCTTGAGCAGTACGCCGATGGGCGCATGATTCGACCTCGGGGCAGGCGGCCACTCTAGGGAACTAGAGTTTGGCAGGGGCGGTTTCCCCAGGTGTAGGCCAGAGCCGAGAGTAGGGGCAGGCCGCCGGATCGAGCGTAGCGCCGTCCAGGCGGCCAGACTCCAAAGTGTAGCAGGTGGCCGGAACAGGCCGGCCCAGGGATCGCCCGGGCCGGCTTCGTATTCTGAGGGATGAAAAGAAACCTTTGCGTTTTCGCCCTGGCGCTCAGCCTGGGCGCCTGGGCCCAGCCCCCCTCCGGTCACCACAGCAAGCATCACGACTTCAAAGACGTGCCCCACTGGGTCAAAGCTTTTGAAGAAAAGTCCCGCGACGCCTGGCAAAAACCAAGTGAAGTGGTCGAGTTTTTGGGCCTCCAGCCCGGTCAGGTGGTGGCCGACCTGGGCGCCGCGTCGGGCTACTTTAGCCGCCCACTGGCCCGGGCGGTGGCTCCCTCGGGCTGGGTTTTTGCCATAGAGGTTGAGCCGGGCTTTTTTCCGCCCTTGCATGAACTGGCCCAGAAAGAGGGCGTCAACAATATCGCCACGGTTTTGGCCAGCTTTACCGATCCCAACCTGCCCGTGGGCTCCACCGATGTGATTTTCATCTGCGATACGCTCCATCACATCGAGGGGCGCCCGGCTTATTACGACAAGCTCAAGAAAGCCCTCAAGCCGGAAGGCCGAATCGTGGTGGTCGACTTCTTTGCCGATCGAGATATCCCGGTGGGTCCCAAGAAAGAGGAGCGCCTGTCGCCCCAGCAGGTGACTCAAGAGTTGACGCAGGCTGGATTTCAGGTGACTCAAAACCTGACTTTGCTGCCGTATCAATACATCATCATCGGAGAACGATGAAGGCCTGCGTCTTTTGTGCCGGCCTGCGCGCTGAGATACCCCTGGCCAAAGTTTACGAAGATAATCAATTGTTGGGGTTTCTCGACCACCGTCCGGTCTTTCCAGGCCACGTGCTGCTCATTCCCAAGCGCCACATGGTCACCCTCGACGAGCTTCAGCCTGGCGAGGTCGCTCTTCTCTTCGAGCATTTGCGAGTATTGAGTCGGGCGGTGCCACGGGCCATGAACGGGCAGGGTTGTTTCGTGGCCAACAACAACGTGGTCAGCCAGAGCGTGCCCCATCTTCATTGGCACGCGGTGCCCCGCACCAAAGGAGATGGCCTCAAGGGTTTCTTCTGGCCGCGTCAACCTTATCGCGACGAGGAACACCGCGAGGAGGTGCGATTTCGCGTGGAGCAGACGCTGGCCCAGGAGTTGATTCTCGACTTCTGGTTTGGTCCGCCCCAGCCCGACGGCCTGGCCTTGGAGTTCTTTCGCAAGCGCTGGTTTGTGCAAGACCCCGCTTTTGATCAGGAAATTCGAGTGCGCTTTGGATCGTTGGTGGATGAGGCCGTCGCCGGCGGTCTGACCGATTGGGAATCATCGTCGCGGGGTCGCCTGGCCTTGATTTTGCTGCTCGACCAGTTCACGCGCAATCTCTTTCGCCATAACGGGCGGGCCTTTAGCGGCGATGAGCGGGCCCAGCAGTTGGCCCTGGAAGGACTGCCCCGGAGCAACGACTTGACTCTCGATCAACGTGTCTTCTGGTTTCTCCCCTTCGAGCACGGCGAATCGGCCCAATGGCAACAGATCAGCCTGCACCACTATGCAGGTCTTATCGAGCTGGCTCCACCCGAGCAGCGGATTCACTATGAGAATTTTTACGAGTATGCCCGCAAGCACGCCGACATCATTGAGCGTTTCGGCCGCTACCCGCACCGCAATCAGGCTCTGGACAGACCGTCCACGCCCCAGGAAAGCGAATTTCTCAGCGGGCCGGGATCCTCGTTCTGGTAGGTGCGGGCCAGGCGCTGCCGAACCTCCCAGAGATGTCAGAACTCAATACCGACGGCAGTCAGTTCGCGCCGCTGGGCAGCGAAGATTATGTAGAAAGTCCCCCGGTGGCTCTCTTCTCTCCTTTGGGACTGGCCATCATTGCTGGAGTGGTGCTGCTGCTGGCGGCGATTCTGGTGCCCAACTTCATGAAGGCCAGAGCGCGAGGGCAACTCACCGCCTGCAAATCTAACCTGAAGAACATTGCCACCGCCCTGGAGATGTACGCCAGTGACAACAAAGGGCGCTACCCCGCCAGTCTGGACAGGCTCACCACCGACCCGCAACATTATCTAAAAATCATTCCTACGTGCCCGGGTGCGGGCAAGAACAGCTATCAAGACTATCGGTTTTCGACCAAACCGGATACCTTTTCCCTCAGTTGCTGTGGCAATAATCACGGGAATGCTTATACCGGGTTTAATACCGATTCCAGCAACTACCCCCGTTACACCGCCGTGCAAGGTTTACTGGACCACCCCTAGCGCGGCGGTTCGCCCAGCAGGACAGAGACCGCTAATTTGGGGCCGGGCAGCCGGAGCAACTCCAGGCTTTCGCCAGGTTTGCGGCGGAATCGATCAGCATAACGCGTTCCCTGGGGATCTCGGTAGACCTCGACCACCCGGTCTCGCAGATTGACAATCCAGAATTCGGGAACCCCGGCACTTGCATAGAGTTGCTGCTTTTCGCGGCGGTCAAAGGCCAGACTGGTGTTGGCCACTTCCAAAACAAAGTCGAGTTCCGTAGGGTGTTCCTCCAGGTTGACAGCCAACGACTTGTCCAGGAGAGCCAGGTCAGGTTCGGGTTCGCTGCGATCTCCAATGCGAAAAGGCAACTGAACGCGGACCAGATGGGTGCGGCCAAAATGCTCGGAGAAGAGGTTGTTGCACCACGACAGAGCCCGTGAATGCTTGGGATCTTGCGGGCTCATAGGAACAATCTCCCCATCGATCAATTCGACGCGCTCGTCAGGACGGAGAACTCCGGCCTCGGCCAGTCGGTAGTATTCGGTCACATTGAACAGGCGAGGCAGGCGATTTACCAGTAAGGTCATAGCCGCTCTAGCATAGCACAGAAATTACTTGGGCGCGTCAGGGCTGGGGCTTGGGCTCTTCTTTGGGGGCGGGTTTTGGCTCTTCTTTGGCCGGCTTGGGTTGTTCGGGGCCACCCCGCGGGGCTTGCTCCATCATGATGCCTTTGGCCGAGCTGTATTGAAAGGTCTTCATTCCGAATTTCTCCGGATTGGGGCAGCCGATGACGTAGCCATCGACCAGTTTCTTGTAGCTGAGGTTTTTGCCCGTCAGGGGGTCGCTGGGCATGCGGGTGACGTATTTGGGCAGCAGGTCGTCGAGTTGATTGGGATACTGTCCGCCATGGTCTTTGGCGTACATCTCCACCTGAGTGGCCACCACTTTCATGATGTTCTGCATCTGGCGCACGATCTCGGAGAACCGTTTCAAGTCGGCCAGGTCGGCCAGGTATCCCCAGTCCACCGTGGTCAGTGCGATTTTGGTCCCGCCATACTTGCTGGGATCGGGCACGCTGATGGTGTATCTGCGGCCATTGGTCTCGGTTTTGTAGACAAACGGCTGATTTGTGGCCGGATCCAGGGGAATGCCTACCGGCTTGGGGGCCCGCGGGGCGCGTTGACGGAAGATCTGATCCATCTCTTGCAGGTCGAGCGGATAGACCCCGGTTTCCATATAAAAATACTCGATCAGGCATTGCAGACGACTGAGGCGCTGCCAGGCTTCGGAGCTTTTATCTTGGGCCCAGGTCGGGCTGCCGGTCAGCACCAGCAAACCCGCGACCAGAGCTGCTTTTACTGACCCATCCAGTAGTCTTTTAGCCATTTGCTGCGTGTAGGATGACGCAATTTGCGCAAGGCCTTGGCTTCGATCTGGCGGATGCGTTCGCGGGTAACCCCGAACTCCTGACCCACTTCTTCCAAGGTTCGAGGGCGTCCGTCCTCGAGACCAAAGCGCAACTGAAGAACTTTCTTCTCACGCACCGTGAGGTTCTCCAGGACGTCCTCCATTTTCTCCTTTAAAAGCTGAGTTGAGGCGGCTTCGGCGGGGGCAACCGCGTCGGCGTCCTCGATAAAGTCGCCCAGGTGCGAATCCTCTTCTTCGCCGATGGGCGTTTCCAGGGAGATCGGCTCCTGCGCGATCTTCATGATCTCTCGTACGCGCTCTTCGGCAAATTTCTTCTTTTTGCGAATCTCTTCTTGGACAATCGGATCTTCGGCGCTGTATTCGCGCCCAAACTGCTTGGACAGTTGGGTGCGCACCTCTTCCACGTCGATGGGATACATCTCGCGGGTGATCTCTTCCACGCTGGGATCGCGACCCAGATCCTGCAACAGTTGGCGACTGATGCGGATAAGACGGTTGATGGTCTCCACCATGTGCACGGGAATACGAATGGTGCGGGCCTGGTCGGCCAGTGCTCGGGTAATCGCCTGACGAATCCACCAGGTAGCGTAGGTGCTGAACTTGTATCCCTTGCGATAGTTGAACTTTTCCACGGCGCGAATCAGACCCAGGTTGCCCTCCTGGATCAGGTCCAAAAAGAGCATGCCGCGGCTGATATACTTCTTGGCAATGCTGACCACCAGGCGCAGGTTGGCCTCGATCAGTTTGCGCTTGGCCTCGGCGCCGTCGGCCACCAGGTGCTCGACCTCAGCCAGGCGGATCAGGTGGGCGCGCCGCTCCTCGGTGGTGGCCCCGCCCGAAACGCCCGCACTGACGTCGTTTTTATAAACTTGCTTGCCCCGACTCCAGAGACGCTCGATGTGCTTGTGCTTCTCCAGCAACTCCTTGGTGTCATAGAGGGATTCAGGCCCATACTTGGCCGCTTCTAAGCGATTCTTGACGGATTCGGCCGTCTTGCCATCCTTGGCCAGTTTGTGCAACGACTCGTCCTCATCGGGCGCGTCGTCGTCCAGTTTGCTTTGTGCATCCAGGCCGGCCTGAACTTCCTTGTCGAGACTGGCCCAAACGCACAGCCACATGGGCTCCAGTTCGAGCAGCTCGCCCATGGCCTCGTCGCCTTTTTCGATGCGTTCGGCCAGCGAGACTTCTTCATCGGGGCTGAGGAGATCGACCCGGCCGATCTCCTTGAGATACATGCGGACAGGATCATCCAGGGTGATCCCTTCGGGCACATACTCTTTTTTGACGGCCTTCTTGGACGCCTTGACCGGCTTGAGTTCGTCTTCGTCGGGCTCGTCGGCGTCATCTACGACTTCGACGCCTTCGTGGACGAAGCGCTCTAAGATTTCATCAAACTGGTCGGGACTGACCTCCAGAGTGGACAAGGCGTCGCTGATCTCGTCGTGGGACAGTTGGCCTTTCAGTTTGCCCTTGGCCAGCAGCTTTTCCAGCGATTGGGGGAGGTCCAATTTTTCGCTTGCTTCTGCCTTCTCAGGTTTTGTGGGAGTTTTCTTTGTCATCGAGCACCTTTGAGTCTACGCTGGAGTTGGAGATATTCTTGATATTTTTCGGGGTCTACGGTTCCGGCTTCGATGGCTGCCAACACCTCGCGGCCCAGCTGCTCTTGCCTCAGTTGATCGAATTTATCGCGAAGACTCTTGATCAGTTTCTCCACGTCGTCCGCGGTGGTCGTTGGAGGTGGCTCCAGGAGCAACTCCGTCAAATCCGCGAAAGCCTCGGGGTCTTCGAGGTAGGGCGATAAATCCTGCAATTGCAGGGGCTGGTCGCCGACCTGAAGTTGCCAGAGAGCGGCAAAAAGAGGCCGGAAGCGGTCGCTAACGATGGTGTCCGGAGAGATCTTGCCACGCACCTGCTCAAACCACTCGGGATGCGAGATGCACACCCGAAACAGGCGAGCTTCTGGACATCGCGAATCGATTTGACCCCGGTTGCGTTGGATTGCGACACCCTGCCGTTGACTTGAAAGTCTCCATTGGACTCGGTTCTCGTTGATGCCTAAAACGCGAGCCACGCGGACCACGTAAGCCTGTTGACGCACGGGATCCTGAATCTTTTCAAGGGCGGGCAAGACTTCGCGTGCGAAATCTTCCTTACCTTCGGGCCGGCTCAGGTCGAAGCGTTGCTCGTTTTGGGCGATCACATAATCGATGACTGAAACGGCCGACTCAAGCATTTGTTCGACTCCGGCTTTCCCCTGCTGGCGGGCCACCGAATCGGGGTCTTCTCCCGGGCTGAGGGGCGCAATACTTACGCGCAGGCCGGCCTGTTCAAAGAGTTCGATGCCCTTAACGGTGGCCGCCTGGCCTGCCCGGTCGGCGTCGTAGGCCATCACCACATTGCGGGTGTAGCGCCGTAACAGCGCCGATTGCTCATTGGTGAGGGCGGTTCCCAGGCTGGCCACAGCGATAGGCACGCCCACCAGGCTGACCGAGACAACATCTAAATAGCCCTCCACAATCACGGCACGGTCCTGGCGAGATATTTCCTGGCGATGCAAATTGAGCCCATACAGATTGCGTCGTTTGCTGTAAAGGAAGGTTTCGGGAGTATTTAGATACTTGGGCTGGCTCTGATCGAGCACGCGCCCGCCAAAGGCCACCACTCGATCTTGAGCATCGAAGATCGGAAATACCACGCGATTGCGCAGCATGTCGGAGTAGCGCCCCTGACGCTCGCGCAGCACGCCAACCGCCTCGCCTTCTTTTTCCTGGTAGCCTGAGGATGCCAATTTTTGCAGCAGGGCCTGGCCGCTGGGCGGGGCCCAGCCCAGCCGGAAGCGCACGATGGTTTTTTCGTCCAGGCCGCGGCTGGCCAGGTAGGCCAGTCCCTCTTTGCCCACAGGACTGCGCGTCAGCAACTCATGATAGTAGTGGGAGCAGCGTTCCAAGAGCTCCAGCAGTCGTTTGCGGCGCAGTTCCTCGGGATCGTCGCTTTCGTCAACGGTGACCTCGATGCCCAACTCCTGGCCCAGCTTCTGGATCACCTCGGGAAAGTTGAGACTCTCGACTTTCATTAAGAAGTTAGCCAGGCCGCCCTTTTCTTTGCAGCCAAAACAGTAATAGACGCCTCGCTCGGGATTGACCTTAAAGGACGGGGTCTTCTCGGTGTGAAAGGGGCACAGACCCAGCCAGGCGGCACCCCGCTTGTTGAGTTGAGTGTAGCGACCGATGATCGACACCATGTCGGCCTGACGCAGGATTTCGTCTACGATCGCTTCGGGGATCTTAGCCACGCAGGGCCTCTACCTCGGCGGCTGTGAGCGCCCGACACTGACCCTCGGCCAGGCCTTCCAGCTTGAGCGGACCAAAAGCCACTCGCCTGAGCCACTGCACCGGGTAGCCCAGACTGGCCAGCATGCGCCGCACCTGGCGCTTGCGCCCCTCGCTCAGTTCCACCTCCAGGCAGCCGCGTTGCCAGCGGGCCCGGCAGGGGGCGGTTGGGCCGTCGTCCAGTTGCAGCCCCTGGCGCAATTGCTCCAGGGCGCTTTCAGAGGGCTGGCCGTGCAGGCCACAATGATAGGTTTTCCAGACATGGCGCGAGGGATGCAGTAGCTGATGGGTCAGTTCGCCGTCGTTGGTGAAGAGCAACAGTCCCATGGAGTCTCGGTCCAGGCGCCCCACCGGGAAGATGCGCGGCAGATGGGCCGGCATGAGCTTCATCACGGTGTCTCGCCCTTGCGGGTCGGAGACGGTGGTCACGTAGCCCACCGGCTTGTTGAGAATCCAGTAATGCAGGCGCGAGGGAGCCAGCACCGGCCTTTCGTCCAGTGTGACCGTGTCTAAGGTGGCGTCCAGGCTCGACCCCAGCGTGGCCACTTGCCCGTTGACGCGCACTCGCTGCTGCTCGATCAGGGTTTCGCAGGCGCGCCTGGACCCCACGCCGCAGCGAGCCAGGTATTTTTGCAATCGTTCTTGCATGAGAAAAACTACCTCGTAGGGGGGCGAGCGTCCTTTTGTTGCAGGATAATCGCCCGCAGCGAGAAGAACGTAACCAAAACAAAACCAACAAGGCGTCGGGAGGAATCGATGGCGGACGAGAGCAGGATGGCGATTGTGCAACGGCAGGTCGTCTATGATGCGGATGACTATACCTCCCGTGAAACTTTGCAAACCGCCCTGAAGCCAGAGCTCGATCGGCAGCAAGAGCGCATCGGCGAACTCGAAGGCCTCAAGAAGACCCAGGACTCCATTGCCAAAGAGATGAGCGAGGACCTGGTTCAGCAAAAACCCATTTGGGAGTGCCTTCGCGAGGCTGCCAGCGGCGACCGTCAAAAGTTTGGGCTGGCTATGCGTGGACTGCTTGAGCGTATCCCGGTGCTACGTTCCCGCCTCCCAGACCGCCCTCTGTCCGAATTGCTGCAAGAGAAGATTCAGATCACCGAAACTCGTGTGCGCGAGGTCGGCAGCTTTCTGGATCGCATGGAGTCGGAAGTGGAGAACGTCCGTCAGGATATCTCTCGCCTCAATAAAAAAATGCTGATGGCTGCTCAAAACAAAGAGAAGGCCGCCCAGTATATTCTGCAGCTCAAAGAGATCGAAAAGCATCTCAGTGAGGAGGTCGATGCCTTGGGTCCGGATACGACCGTGGCCAAGCGTGAAAAGCAGACCGAACTCGACGAAGTGCGCCGCCTGATCGGTGAGCATGGGGGCAAGTTGCGCCTCTACGCCAATGCAGACGAGCGTATCCATAGCATCGTCAAAATGAACAACAACTTTCTGGAGTTGCTCAACAATCTGCACAACAACATGCAAAACATGTACGACTCCGGTCAGGAGGTGCTCGACGAGCTGCGCGGCAATCTGGCCTCTCTGTCGACGGCCACCGAAGCCAGCGAGATCACCATGGATATGCAAAAGGCCATGTCCTCGCTCAAGACCAGTGTCAACAAAGTGGCCACTCTGGCCTCGCAGACCTCACTGTATCTCACTTCGAACGTAGAGAAGCTGACCTCGGAAATGCGCATCTACGACGAGTCGACCCAGCAGTTGGTCGAGCAGAATCTGGCCTCGGAACGGGCCATTCAGGAAAAACGCCTCGAAGAAACCTTGCGTATGGCCCGCGAACAGCTGGCCCTTGGCGGGGGAGGCCAGGCTGCACTGCCGGAAGGCTAGTCTGCCATGAGTTCGTCCGTTCCCCTACCCGAATACGGAGACATCAACGCCCGGCCCGAAGCTCAGACCATGGGCATCGACCCCACCATGTACAAGATCCTCTTGCGCGATGGGGACGCCGATGTCTTTCTGGATTTTCTGCGCAAGCTGATCAAAGGGGGCAAGCTCAATCAGTTTTATCCCAATCCCAACGGATTGGATAATCTTTACCGACTGATGAGCCCCAGCGGCAATCTGGGTATCGACCCCGAAATTCGTATCAATCCTCGCTGTGGACTTCCCTCCGAGCCCGATATCGGGCGCGTTCTGGCCGATAAGGAAGCGGCCCCGCGCTTTCTCTCTCGCAACGATACCGCCGAAGTCAATGCGCGCAGCGACGAGGCCTCCTTCAAGCTGCATCGTCGCTTGCAGTACCTGCGCGACGTCAACAAGTGCGACCTGCCCAAACGCATCAGTCACGAACTCAAGCTGCGGCGGGTGGAGTTGGCCAGCAAAACCGCCTCCTTTTACTCCATCTTCGAGCGCTACGACCCTGGTGAGGGTGTGTTTACTCGCTACACCATCACATTGCAGCACCAGGATACGCGTTGGAATCGCGTTCAGATCGAGATGCAGGGCGATGATTTGAAGGCCACCGAGGGCTTTCGCAACGTGATTTCTCGCTATCACTCCGATGAGGCCGAGTTCGCCTTTATCCTGCTCTCCGAGGTGCCCAGCATCAAGGTCGAGGAAGTTGTGCGCGGCAGGGTGGGTCCTCTCTGGTTTAAAGAGGCCGAGACCATGCCGGCCGAAGTGCGCACCCTCCTGGAGCAAAATCCCGGCAATTTTATTCTCAACTTTCCACTCGAGCGAGTGGTCATCAATTCCAGTGCCAAGGAAGACCTGCAGGCTGACCCTTTCTCTCGACTTTACCGCAATACCGTCGAAGGCGAGGCCCGTCAGTTCGCCCTGCAGCAGGCCGAGCGCCTGGGCTATCGGGTTTTCAAGGAGCGCAAGTTTTGCGTGACCAGAGGAATTGCCGAACCGTTCAAGCAGTTACTCGCCGAGCGAAACGCTCGCTGCATCGTCTACACCCTGTAAGCCAGTCCCGGGAGGACTCTTGAGCGCCAAAGCCGAGCAACTGACCATTACCGAAGAGGATCTTCAGCAAGAATATCCGATCGTGCGCGCACTGATGAAGACCAGCATGGTGCCGGAACGATTGGCCAGTTTGGTGACCGGACCCTACGGTTTGACCCATCAGCATCTCCATCTGCTCGAAATCATGGAGCGCTTTGGGGCGCTCATCCTGGAGATCAAGAAGGCGCTGGCCCACCGTATCTCGGCCGACCGCGATGGCAGCGGTTTCGGTTTTAAGAACAATCTGGACCCGATCGACTGGTCTTTTTGCAATCTCTACGCGGCCTACATCGCCAGCGAGGGCGGTGTGGCCGCCTGTGTGAGTCATCTTGGCAAAGTCGTCGAAGTGCGCGGATCCATGAAGTCCCCGTGGGTCAAGCAGATCCGCGACTATGAGGGCGACACTCTCATGCAGATCTGCCTGCAGGAGTTAGGGGCTTTTCTAGATTTTCACAAGCATCACCCCGACCCGGCTCGTAGCATCGTATCGCCGGACCAGTTGCTGGAGGTCACCTCGGCCTTCTTTCAGTTGCTGGCCAACGCTCTCCGTTCTTTGATCGAAGACGTGGAGTTTGAGCGTCATCGGCGGGCTATCGAAAAAATTCCTGTAGAGGTCTGTGGACGCGGATATCGGGGCCTCGAACCCACCACCACGGCCGTCGAGGAAGAGCCGGCCGAGCTTTTGCCGGTCTGGCCGGAAGATGTGGTGGGCAATCGCGAGTATCTGGCGGCCGGCATTCGTCTGGCTCGCGACGTGGCCGGCTTTGATTTTGAAGTGGGCCGCAACCCCAAGAAGCTCAATCCGGTGCTCTTTGCTCAGGGGTCGCCGGGATGTGGAAAAACCATCACCGCCCACGCTATCGGCAACTACTTCCTCAAGTATTGTAAGGAGCGGGGTGTCAACGCCCGCTTTCTGGTGATCCGCCGCACCGACTGGGCCTCCTCCTTTCAAAACGCCAGCGCTACCCAGTTGATCAAGATCTTCAAAGAACAGGTTCACGGCTTCAACGGGGTGGTGGGGGTCTACTGGCCCGATATCGACACCGCCTTCGCGGCCCGCAGCGATCCAGGCATGCGCTCGGAGGAGTCCAATATTTTGGGGGCCAGCTTTGGCATCTTTGACGGCACGCTGATTCCCAAGAGTGGCAAGTGGTTCTTGATGTGCGACGCCAACTACATGAATATGGATGAAGCCACCCTCAGCCGCATTTCGCAGGACCCTCACAAGATCAAGGGTCCGGCCAATGCCGAGGACTTTGTGGAATTGATGCGCGACAAGAAGCTCAAAGAATTCATCGACATGATTCACCTGACCGACGAGGAATGGCTCAAAGTGGGGCAACTTTGCATCGATTACGAATTCTCGGGACGCAATGTGGAAGCCATTTGCCAAAACATCCTGACCAAGATTCAAGACGTAGAGCCCCCGGCCGAATATTACTCGGTAGGCTTTGCCGAACGTCAGCGCATTCTGCGCGAACTGGCCCAGCCCATGTCTTTCGAGATGATCGCCGCCATGATGAAGCGTTTCAGCGAATTTGAACTGGCCGCCGAAGAACAGAATCAAACGGAACAGTTCCAGAGCCGGGTCAAAGAGATCGTGCTCAATCTGTCCGCCCAAAAGGCGGCCTTACAAACGCTAGGGGAGAAGAACTGATATGGCCAGCGATCCGAATATTGCCATCGAAGCCGGAGATACCCTCGACAATCTGGTCCAACAGTTCTCCGACCAGTTCGCCTTCTTGCGCGAGTTGGTGCAAAACAGCATTGACGCTGGCTCGGGCCGGGTGGATATCGATTTTGAGTACACGCCCAACAAAGACAACGACAAAGGCGTCTTTGTGTTGCACATCAACGATACCGGCGAGGGCATGACCCGCGAGGTGATCGACACCAAACTCACCCGCCTCTTCTCGTCGTCCAAAGAGGACGACTTCACCAAAATCGGCAAGTTCGGCATCGGCTTTGTGTCGATTTTCGCTCTCAAACCCAAGGCGGTCTTTGTGGACACCGGCAAAGACGGTGAATACTGGCGCATCTATTTCAAAGAAGATCGCACTTTCGACCGCCTGGTGCTGCCACGTCCTGTGGAGGGCACCCAGATTAAGTGGATCAAGGAGCTGACCCCCAAGGAGAATCTGGACTATCGGGCCGAGTCGCGGCGCACCCTGATGCTGTGGTGTAAACACGCCGAGTCGGAAGTGTATGTTGACGGGGAGTTGCTCAATCAGCCTTTTGACCTCAACCATCCCCTGGCGGTGACGCACGAAGTTCAGGGGACCTACGTGTCGGCCGCGCCAACCCACGATGAGAGGCCCTTTTTCGGATTCTATAATCGCGGTTTGACGCTGGCTGAGGGTCACGAATCGATCGTGCCCGGTGTCGAGTTCAAGATTCGCTCGCGCTATCTGGAGCACACGCTGACCCGTGACAATGTAATCAAAGACAAAAACTACGACAAGGCCATGGTCATCTTGCGCGAAGCGGTCGACAAGAAGCTGCGCCCGGCTCTATTTGCGGCCGCCCAGGCCCAGACCAACGACGACGTGCTGGGCTACCTGGCTTATCATTTGGGCAAGGTTCCGCCCGAACTGGAGCAAGAGCCCATCATTCCCACCTTGGGTCAACGCAAGGCCAGCATTCGCGAATTGCGTCGCGAAATCAAGCAGTTCAAGGAAGTGCTCTACGAAGAAGAGACCAATCCAGTGGTGCAACACCTCATCGAGGACGGACGCCTGGTGATTCGCTGGAAGGGCGAATCCGAGCGAGGACTGGGCGCCATGCTGCGCATCCTGGCCGACAAGGTGCCGGTCATTCCGGCCAACAGCGTCTACGCCAGTCCGGTGTTATTGAAAGAGCTGCCCGACATTCACGAGAAGATGATTCAGGCCGCCATGCGCATCTTACATCGAGCCGGCAGCGCCTATCGCAAAGTGGTGCCGGCCAACTTCATGTACGCCAACTCCTCGGTGAGCGAGAAGATCTACCTGCCTTGCGACAAGGCCACCGACCTGATCCGCCACGACAAGAAAACCAATAAGTTCGGAATCTTCTCCCGTTTGTTCAGTCTGTGGAATAAGGACACCACCGTCCTTTTGAACGTGGGCCACCCCCTGATCGAACCGCATTTTCGACTCAAGCCGGAATTTCGTATCGAAGGCCCCTACCTGCTGGCCAGCGCTATCGTGAGCGACGACGGCATCTCGCCCGAGCAGTCGACCAAGTTGCTCGAGGCCTATCTGGAAGAGGAAGACAGTGGAGATTGAAACCCGCTACCCCACCGTGGTCGAACAAGAGGTGGCCTGGGGGGAGCAAGACAAACTGGGACACGTCAACAATATCAACTATTTCCGATATTTTGAAAACGCCCGCATCGCCCACTTTCGGGCCGTTCAAATGTCTATGCCCGAGCCCAACCAACCTGGCCTCGGGCCCATTTTAGCCAGCACTTCTTGCGACTACCTCAAGCCGCTGGTCTTTCCCGACCGCATTCGCATCGAAGCCGGTGTCTCCAGGCTGGGCAATAGCAGCTTTGTGCACAGCTATCGCATCTACAGCCAGCAACAGCAAGCCTATGTAGCCAGAGGGCAGTCGGTCAACGTCTACTTCGACTACGCCAGCCAAAAAAGCACGCCACTGCCGGCCGAACTACGCGCGGCCATTCTGGCTCTGGAAGAGGCTTAGGCCAGTGGGTTTTCCCACTTCAAGC
Source organism: bacterium (assembly GCA_018780265.1). GTDB lineage: Bacteria > Vulcanimicrobiota > Xenobia > Xenobiales > JADMJV01 > JADMJV01. The sequence goes on along the minus strand of JADMJV010000029.1, from coordinate 118,257 downwards.
CCGGAAAACGTGCAAATCCGCTGTCGGCGCTGTGCAATACTAACCCATGTTCCAGGGCCAAAGCTGCCAGGTGGGCGTCCGGCACCCCATTGGGCCCCGAGATGTGGGCCAAACATGCCTTTAGAATCTGAGGATGTCGCTCCGTCGCTTGAGGTATCCAGGCCGCCGGACTGGCCAGCCACAACTCAATCTGACTCCAACCTTCGGCCAGCGTGGCTGGGGTCGCAAAGAGTCTGGGATTGACGATGATGCGCAAGTAGGCCAGCAAACTCGGCCACGGTAAGGCCACTCGCGGCTCGGTAAGGAGCGCATGATTTAACCATCGGTGAGCTTTTTGATGATGTGGGCTGTCCGAATTGTAGGCGTAAATCAGCAAATTCGCGTCTACCAAAATCAATGAAAGGCATCCCCTTCGCCCAGGGCCAGGGCCTCCGAAATGCTGACGACGTCACCCACCAGGCAACGCCCTAGGGATTTGGGTTGAGTGGGTGGGGCCTGAGGGGCCTCAACTTTCTTTTGCATCTGGACCAGGCCCAGGCGCAGGGCTTCGTTGATCAACGTTTTCCACTTTGCTCCGCGCTTTTGACGCAGATCTTCAATTTGCCGGGCCACGTCGTCATCCAGCGTCAGAGTCGTTCTCATCTTCAAAGCATAATGAGAAGATGTTTTGATGTCAACAGCCCTTGGAAGCAGGGGGCACCTGGTCGATGTCATAAAAAAATGCCCCGCGGCGAACCGCGGAGCACACAAGTTTCAGAGGGAGCGACCTTCAACGTTTAATTGATACCGGCGCGGGTTGCGCGCCGATAGGTCTATAATAGCGTGGCTCTCCAAAGCGATCCTAAAACAGCCGGCGTGGAAGTGAACAGGATATGAAATCTTGACAGAGTCTGGTCGCGTTTTGGCAACAAGTTTTCCTCTGGTTTATGCGCCCTCTACTCTGCCGAGCCCGCGGTCCGGGAGCCTCAAAACGTGGTATAATAAAGCTTATGGATCGGGATGCTCGCAATAACTTGGACCGCAGAAATCATGCACGTCGCAATTGCGAGATTACGCTTACGAGCCGCATCGGAGTAGAGCGAGCCAGTGTAACCGCCTCCGATATCTCGTCTACCGGTGCCCGTATTGTCATGCCCGCGCAATTCTCGAAAGCCAAAGAGATCGTTCTATCGGGCGAAATCCTGCGCACGACCAATTCTATTCGGGCCCAGATCGTGTGGGTGCGGCCCCAGGCAGATGGCATGGTTTTAGCCGGCGTGCGCTTCCTGGAAAAACCCTCGCGTCTTCAGTCTTCCTGGGCCTCGAGTCATATGGGCGCCCGAACCAACGCCGCCCCCGTTGAATGCGACATCGAGGTTACCGTGCGTGCCCCTGGCTGGACCGGGCCCGAACCCGCCCGACTACGTTTGCTCGAACCCGATGGGGCCACCCTGGAGTGCGTCAGGCACCTGCACATGGACGCAAAATTTACCCTCTTCCTACCCTACGAAGAGGGCGAGAAGGTTTTGCAACTCGCCTGTCAGGTTGTCCACCGCCAAAAGAGCGGCCCCAACTGGGTTCTGAGCTCTCAGTTTTCCCTCAGCGAAAAGGCCCGCGAACGGCAGATTCTTCACCACATTCTCACCCAGGCCGCCAAAAAGAACGACCCGCTCGTCAAGAAAAGCGAGTTGGCCCGCAAAGCCGAAGAGCCAACTCCCTATGTCGCCCAAAAGGCCGACCCGCCGGACGTTGTCGAACCAAGCTAAGTGTCCCCCGACGTAAGTCTCTTGCGTCGGGGGACACTAAGACCGGGCTCGTAACCGTTCACAACCGTTCAACGATAGAGCCAGTTGGCACCGCCCTGACCGCGATACACGGTGGAGCGTGGCACCCGTATTTTCCCCGGCATCAGAGAATTTTCAGGCTGACCCCCTACGGTTGAAGAACAGACTATTTACAGGAGTAACATTCATGCACATCCAGAGCAACCAGGCCAGCAAGGCCGCCCGAGCCAGTAAGCCTTCGAGCCGCTCGGGACCTGAGATGTCCACCCATTGCAGCCTGAACGAATTGAAAGACCAACTGCGCGGACTCTCCGAGACAGAGCTGCAGGCGACCTCGGTCGTGGAGTATCGCGGCTTTGGCCAAAATAAAGAATACGCCGGCTTTATCCTGGTCACTGACGACGCCCGCAAACCCAGGTGTCCCAACGACCCTCTGCCGATGAACAACCAGGCCCTCAAAACCATGGTCAATGCCCTGACTGGTCACTACGGCGCCAAGGGTGGCAAGCGAGACCTGGCCTTCCTCAATGACGGCCTGCCCCAACCGGGCTATACCCAGGTGACACTCTCTGACAGCGGGCTCGGACTTTACTTTGAGACCGCCACTGGCAAGCCCATGGGTAAACTGACCGGCTCTCTTTAGAAAAGGGTCAACCTGGTTTTGGGCCATCCTTTAACTTGAGTCGACCGTCGAGAAGTTGGCGCAGTGGCACCTCCGGCAGGGGCTTGGTAGGCCAGATCCACCACCACGGCCATTGAGGAAATACTCGCGTGAGGCACAAGCGCTGATAGGTTGTGTTGGCGGTTCTTTGGCGTAGTTTTGCGACAGATTCTGTCATGGACAGGCTCGCTCAAGACGTGATTGTGCTTTGGCGACTTTATCGTAATTTAAACCGGCCCAGGCCATCCGGCGTAGATCTCCCGTGGACTTACCCGTCGGAAACCCGGGCCTGGATGATGTTCCATTCCCAGAACGCTATGCCAGATACATCGTCGCCTATTGCACCGGTACCTTCATCATGTTGCTCATATCCGCGTTCACTATGCGCACCCACTGCCACGGCCCCCTGACCGCCTGCAAAAGCAATTGCAAAAATCTGGCCACGGCGCTGGAAATGTATGCCTCAGACAACCGTGGTCAGTATCCTGCCTCGCTGGAAAGTCTCATCCCCGGCAACTACCTCAAATCGCTACCCACCTGTCCTGGCGCCCAGTCCATGTCGTACACGGACTACCACGCTTTTAACCATCGAACCCATTTCCGCTTCTCCTGTGTGGGGAACAATCACGGCAACGCCTACACCGGCTTCAGCGCCGATAGCACCAACTATCCACGCTACGATGCTGAGGAAGGCCTGCTGGACCACCCATGATCTGGCTAATTCTGCAACTGGCCATCTACCTATATCCCCGGCAGCACATCTGTTGGGCATCTCCCGAGGCGCTGGAACTCTTTCTCCTGGCCTCCGTGGTGGTCAGTTTTCTGGGCGTTTGCCGCGCGCGTTGGCCCGAGGTTTCGCGGCTTTTCTTCGCCTGTTGGCTGGGCGGGTTCTCCACCCTGGCCTGGTTAGCCCACCCACCGTTGGTCGTTGCCCTGGCTGCTCCGACGCTTATTCTCTATTGTCGTCAGCCCGTGCAGCCAGTGAGGCTGCGGTTAGCTTAAGGTCAACTCTACATCCTGGCGGTCATGATCAAAGGTTTCTCCGAGTTGAGTTGAATGGCCGGCTACCCGGATCTTGACCGTTGGCGTGACAATTTCAATACGGGTGAGATTTGGATGAATATCGCCGAGGCCCAACTGGCAACGTCTGAATGAACCTCGACCGTATCGTGGTTGTAGTTGAGGGGCCCGCCGACCTGCAGGTCACTATAGTCCTGGTTCAGCGATGGGTCAAGCAAGTTGGTGCCGATATTGGGAGTGTGCAAACCTATTTTATGCAGGCTTTCCGCGCCAAGACATTTCAGAAAAAGGTCCTGGCCATTCTCAATAAGGAGCCCACCAGCCCCGTAATCATAATCATTGACAGCCCCGTCTCGCCCAAATCTAGCGTAACCATACTGATTTAGCGTTTATTGCCCGCCGGGAGTCCATGAATGACCTATTGACCTCTGAGCCGCCATCGGCGGAACGACTTCCCTCACCCGGCGGGGCAACCTGCTGGCGATTTCGCGCCCATTAGCTCAGCACAACCCGAAAACGACCGGCTCCATATCCCTGGGTGAACGTCAGGGGAGACCAGGGTCGGTAGGGAAGCCAGGCGGCCGGTTGGTCTGGGGCAGCGCTCGCCACTCTACTTCGGTCAGCGGTTGCAAGTTTTTCTGTTGGCCTTTCAATTGCATTCCGGTTTCCGCTTGCACACGGTTCTTGAGTTGCTGCGGCGACTCGGCCAGGTCAAGTCGCGCATCCCAGAAGCGAATGCCATCGTTGGAGGCGGTGATCAACCGGTCGCCTGCGGCTGAGAACACCACGGCGTGGGCCTTGTGGTGGCCTAAGGGTGGCGTCACAGGTTCGCCGTTGTGGGTCCAGAGGCGGACTCGCCCGCCCAGACAAACCGTAGCCAACCTGTCGCCGGTGGGGCTGAAGGCCACATCGACCACGGCCCCTTCGTGAGCCATTGACTGAGAAACCGGCTGGCCGTCCTTCAGTCGCCAAACCCGGGCGGTTCCGTCTCCGCAGCCGACGAAGAGCAATCGGCCGTCCCGGCTGAGCACCAGGCAGCAGACAAACATGCCCTGGCGAACAAACTCTTTCAGCTGTCCCCCCGGCACTTCCGTGCGACGCACTGCCGAATCCATGGTGCCCACCAATAGCTCCCGGCCGTCAGGTGTAAAGGCACAGGATACGGGCACGCGTGACACCACTTGCGGCAGGCCTTCTCGTTGACCGGTGTTAACGTTCCAAAGGGTCACCCGCCGGTTCCACTCGAGCGTTGCCATCCACTTGCCATCGGAAGTCACAGCCGCGCTAAAGTAACCATCGGCGCTGGGCGGAAGGGCCGGACCGATGGGATTGCCGGTGGCCACCTCGACGACTCGGGGCGTGCGCCCGGCCACGGCCAGGTAACGCCCGTCCGCACTGAAGGTTCCGCGGTTGTTAGACTGGACCTCACCGGTCTCAATGGGTGGCAAGATGGGCCGCCCGGTGGCCGGCGCCAACACCTGTAGTTGTCCGCTCTTTGTTTGCCAGTGCAAAAGAGCCCGACCTTCGGGCGCAAAAAGCCCCATGTCCCACTCACTACCCCCCCCTTGCAGGGCGATCTCGCGGAGGGGGTCCTCGGCACCACCGATCTGGAACACTCGCACCGTGCCATCCCCGCTGGCTGTAGCCAGGCTTCTTTCATCGGGACTGAGAGAGGCGGAAGCGAGCGGGCCGTCATTGAGCAGACTGGGAGAGCAAGGCTCACCGGTGCGCGCATCCCAGAGTCGAGCCAGGCTGTAAAAGGAGTAGGTCAGGATCTGGCTGTCGCCGCGACAGAAGCGGACGCCAAGAGGGGTCCAGCGGCTGCGTTTTAGCGGCACAACCAGGTCGCCATGCTCGATGGAGTATACCCCCAATTCGCCCAGCAGCGAGCCCACCACCACTCGGGTGCCGTCCTTGCTGAAAGCAGCCATGGTTACTGGCGAGGGAACCTTTAACGAGCGAATCTTGGTGCCGTCCACGGAGAAAATGTGCAAGGCGTCATCAAGCCGTCCCACCAGCACCCGACGACCCTGGGCGTCAAAGTCGGCGTAAAAGCCAGTAGCCATCAACTCGCGCAAGAGTTTGCCGTCGGCAACGTTCCAGAGGCACACCGGGCCTGCTCCCCAGGAAAGGATCTGCTGGCCGTCGGGGCTGAAACGCATGCCAAGCACCCCTTTGTGGGCGATGCGGCGCAGGGGCACGCCGGATGCGCTATAGAGTTGGATTCCCTGGTCGGTCTGAGCCATCAGCTGGCGACCGTCAGGCGACCACACCACCTGATCGCCCGGGCCGCATTCTTTGACCAGGCGACCCCCTTGATCCCAAATGCGCACCGGCCGCGCAGTGGCGAAATGGCGGCCGTCTGAGGCGAAGTCACAGAGGTGCAGAACGCGCTCCTCATCGAAAAACTGCTTTCCTGGCTGGGCCGCGGTGGGCCCGGAGATTTTGGCGATGCGGGTGCCGTCGGCGACACTCCACAGGCTGGACCCGCCGTCCAGAGCAGCGGCCAGCACATGCTTGCCATCGGGGCTGAAGGCCAGGTGATGAACCTCGCCCTCATGCTTCCACATCCTTTGCAGAGGGAAGGGATAAGCGCGGGTGGCTCGCCGAAATTCAGGGCGGTCGGGCGCGTAGTCCACGGCTTCGGCCCACCACAGATAAGCCTGGGCGGTCTCGCCTTTGGACAAGAGGTCCCAACCGCGGTTGAACAGTTCGTCGGCCAGCCGGGCCCGCGTGGTCTGCAACTGGTTGTAGAATAGAGCCAATCCTGCCAACAGCAACCCCAGCAGAATGGAGGCGAAGGTCACCGAAAGAGCGTGCCTGCGCACAAAACGCGCGGCCAGGTAGCCAGGGGTCCAGGGCTGGCGGCACAATAGCGGACGCCGCTTGCGGCGCCGCTCCAGGTCCTGGAGTACCTCTCCCATGCCCGCCGGGCGACGGGCGGGGTCGAGTTGCAGACAGCTCTCGACGATTTGCCAGAGATCGGCGTCGATAGGCAGAGGCACCAGTGCCTGAGCAGAAAGATTGGCGCGATAGTCGGCCAGCAGACCTTGAGGCGTGGTGGAACGGATGCGCTCGTCGCTCAGCCGCGGTCGCTGGCCTGACAGCAAATAGTAGGCGGTAGCTCCCAGGGCGTAGACGTCCCATCGTACGTCTGGCACGGCGCCGGCCTCAGTCTGCTCGGGGGCCATAAACCCCAGGCTGCCCAGACTGCGTGTCTCCTGGCTACGCAAGACGGCCTGTCCAAAATCGGCCAGTTGAGCCTGCTCCTCCACGTCCAACAAGACATTGGACGGCTTGAGGTCGCAGTGCAGCAGCCCGCGCTGGTGGGTGTGCCGTAAGGCCCGGGCGATCTGCTCCAGCCACCGGACCACCGCTTTTACGGGCGACTTGCTGTGCTCGGCCAGCGAACCCGGATACAGGTTCATCACGAAATAGGGGGGGTCGGACTCGAGGTTGGCATCCAACAGGGTGACGATGTTGGGGTGCTCGGCCACCAGAGAGTGACGCTCGACTTCGGCCCGAAAGTAGGTCCAAGAAGCCCCGGGCCGGGCCCGGAATAGCTTGACAGCCACCTTCTGACCACTGCTCAACTGACGGGCGCTCCAGACTTCGCCAAAGGTGCCGCGGCCTTTCAGCTCGTCGAGTTGATAGCCTTCCAGTTGGGGAAGTTCCTCGCCAGCCGAGCGCACCAGGGCATCAAGGCGCTGTTCCTGCGACTGGGTGGCGGTGAAGTCGTCAGTCGACATAGACGGATTCTGCGGTGAACCTTTGCAATTTCCTGGTGGAGCAGGTCCCGACAGGTTCTCCGTTGGGGGTTGCTGCTGGTCTCGGCGGCGCAAGCTCTTCCAACGCCCGCTGATTGGTCCAACGACGATTATTGCCATTTTCTTCGAAGCGGCAGCTTGCATAGCGGCCGGGGAAGCGCCCGCGAATGGGCCTCCGGTTTGGTGGGGTCACCGCAGGCCCGTTCATGGATGTCTACTCCGCTCCGAGCGGTGCCGGCTCTGCCGCCAAGCCGGGTTTACTGACCTGGTTGCACGTCAAAGGCCCGCGCGGCTCACCGATGACTTCTATGGCACAATGGTCCAGGCGCAGAGCCAGCTTCGCGGATAAGCGCAAGAAGTCGTGCCTCCGCCCCTTTGGCGGACCATTGGGAAGCCTGGTAGTGGCGCCGGATGGGCGGGTGATCCGGCGAGAACCGGTGGGTTGGTCACTGGCTTACGGAATGTCCCTAGACCGCCATTGGGTCGCCGCATGCGACAATTTGGTCGACCCTCCCGGCTACTCCAGCGACTGTGCACAGGGCGCGTCCTCTTTCACCGGGTCGATGGGGTTTATCGGGTGGTCCTTGAGACGGACCACTTTTATCTGTCCGATCAATTCGTCCCTACCCCGGGGCGGCAAACTTTGCCCTGGGAGGACGCCAGTGTTGGGGGTGCCGCTGTCCCCCCTGCAGGGTAGGACAAGTCCTGGGTTATAGCCAGGACACCCCCCGAGCGGACTGCATGCTCTACCATCGGCTTGTGTAGGGAGGGACTTACCGGACGCTGCACTAGCACTAGCACTAGCCTGTGGCTCCGGGCTCCTCAGGGTCGGCCAGCGCCGCCTGGTGCCCGTTCCACTGCAGCCAGGGGAGGAGAAAGAGCAACCCCTGCAACACGACGCTGAAAAAGTTGCGCAGCCAGCGAAAGCGGCCCTGCACGTGGCGTGGATACACCTTTTGGCGAGCCGCCGTTATGCTACTACCGGGAAGTTCCATGATTGTGATCCTATCTGAAAGCGGGATTGAGGTGGGTAGCGGGGAACTCTGTCGGATGTTTGAGACGATACTGGTGCCTCTGGACGGGTCGGTCCGGGCTGAGTCCGCCATCCCGATTGCGTTGGACCTATGCCGTCGCTATTCAGCGCGCCTCTTGCTGTTTCAGGTGCGAACCCAGCCCCACCCGGCTGCCTACTACGCGGAGGCCATGCATCTGGAAGAGTTATTTCGGGCACTGGAAAAAAACAGTCAGGAATACCTGAGCCGTCAGGCTGCCCTTCTGAACGGCCGGGGTGTATTGGTAGAAACGGAACACGTGGAAGGCCATCCCGCCGAGGCCATTATCGACAAAGCGAACAGCCTGAAAAACGGACTGATCGTGCTGGCCTCGCACGGACGGGACGGTATGCCGCGATGGATCATGGGCAGCACGGCGGAGCGGGTGGCCCGCCACGCCGATTGCCCGGTCATGCTGCTACGCAGCCCTCAACTTCAGAGTGCTCCGCCACCGGCGGAGAACGTATAACCCAGGTAGGCGCCAACCAGCGCCATTAAGTATGGGCTACACGTTATGCCTCAAGTCGAGCCAACATTGCGGGATAAAGCACTGAGCCCGACGCCCAGCAGAGCTCCCACTACCACCTTAAGAATAGTAAGGGCCATCTTCAGGGACCTCCTTCTTGTAGTCTGATGTTATTATATGCAAATAACCGAATATTGCAAGGGGCCATGTCACACTTGGGAGACCTTTTTCCCACGGAGGTAATCCAACAGCAGCCGCAGTTGAGACTCACTCATGGTTTTTAAACTCTGATGGGCTTGAGCTGGCCTGGCCTGACGCAGACGAGCCAGCGCAGCCTGGTCGGCACTGCCCAAGTCCGGCAGCGCAGCCGCTGTGCTGTGACAACCGCTGCAATGCATTTGAAAGAGCCTTTCTCCCTCTTGATCGGGCCTGGCAACCCCATAGTGGCTAAGCACCAATTGGCGAGCCTGGGCGGCCGTGAGTGGTCGGGAGCGGGAGGCCTGCTCAAACTGGCCCTGGGGCACGCCCGTAATCTGCTCCAATTGAGACCCACTCAGGGCGGACCCCTCGGTATAACAAACCGCCCCATCGGCTGGGGTCTCTCCCCGTTGGGCCAAAACCTGAGAGCGAGACTGATCGACGGGCTGGCTCCAAAGGGGAGAAAGTCCCACCACCAGGAGGGCAAAACAGGCCACCAATCCCAGAGTAAAAAACTTGCCCGCATCTCGCGAGGATTCGCGTCTCATCAAACTGCCTATCCAGGCCCGATGTAGCCAGACATGCAGAGCCAGAACGGCCAGAAAGGCCAGACTCACCGCATAGTGCACAGTGCCCCACTCGTGGCGAGTCAGGCCCCAAAGGGTAAGAACCGGTCGATCGGGGCCCCCCGCTTCAAGGCGACCGCTTCCGGGAGGCAAAGCCAGACGCAAAACCAGACCCGTCACCACAGTGGAGAACAAGACCAGGAAGGCCAACCAATCGAGATAAAAGTTAAGTCGAGGGCGATTCATAAAATGTCCTTTCGCGGATTCGCCATTGGCGCCCCTCTGGAGTCGACAATCTATGACATAGATCAGTGACACGTGCCGAGAGCATCTATAAACTGCCGGGGGAGGTGTTTTATGGTAAAAGAGCTTTTTTATACCCAAATCGGGATGACGTCACTGGTGGCCCTGATAGCCACTATTTTGGTGGGTATCGTGGTCAGTGTGCTGATGGTGACAAAAGTTTTGAAGGAGAAAGAATAAGGACTTTGCGTTCCTTTTGCGTTGTCCTGGGAAACTGGTCTCATCATACAAGGAGAGCCGGCCACCGTGAGACTAGAACCCCTGAGCAACGCCTATACTCAACAAGAGTTGATGGGAGAAATGAGGTCCACCTACAAAAAGCTCCGGAAGGCCGACAGGCAGGCAACCCGGGTCTACCCGGAGCATTACGATATCCTGGTCCGCGACCAGGCTCACCAGCCGGGCCATGTTTCTCAAAGCCTTCCCATGATGTTTGGCGATGTGCTTGTGGACGCCAAGATCGAGGCTGGACTGTGGAAGAACTCCTTCTTCGTGGTGATCCGTCCCAACGATCACCAGATCATCATCCGCCAGGGTAGCTACAGCAAGCTACTTTCGCCGGTTACCTTTGCGCAATTGGAGGAAGTGGTCATTCCGGCCGGGCAGATGGCCCCTCAATATGCCAACCACCAGCAAGCACCGTGGCATTGCCTGGGCACCCACTGGGCCCAGGAACCGCTGGCCGAACTGGACTCCACGCCGGAGGACCAAAGCCAGGCGCGAGAGCGAATGGCAGATATGATCGCCAGGGCCAAGGCTCTGGTTGGGGAAGGCGGCAATCAGGGCTGGGGCTTCCGCCAACGTCCTCTCTGGGACCCCAGCAACGAGCCCCAACACAACGCCTATTGAATTCCATGCACAACACTTGATTAGCATATCCGAATAAGCGAATACTACAAATTAAAGGTGCCTTTGTCGTGGAAATCAAGCAATATTATCTGGGATGTCATATGATCACGGACGAAAAGGGCCGCACGGCCGTGGTAGTCGATCCTCAGCGGGACGTGGACCAATATGTGCGCGACGCAGAGGCCGCCGGGGTGCGCATCTCGGATGTAGTGCAGACCCATTTTCACGCAGATTTCGTAGCCGGACATCTGGAACTTCAGGAAAAGACCGGCGCCCGCATCAACCTGGGGGCTAAGGCTGGCCCCGAGTACGAATTTACGCCCCGCCAGCAGGGTGACAGCCTCACGGCTACCGCTCCTCGATTGCGGCAAGTCTGGTGGCCCGCCCGGGGCTGGCAGAATTAGAAGGCGGCGACCTGGCCTGGAGCGCCGCCGGCCTACCCGTGGAGAGTCGACGCATTTGAGCTATTTTTCGGCCGGACCCGTCATGATTATGAAAGAATGAAGCCAGTTGAATCCGCTAAACGGGGGTTGCAAAGCCTATCGCCGCTGAGTCCGCGTCACAGGACTGCGCCCTCGGGGGGGGGTCCAATCGAGGACCGTTTTACCCTGAGTGACTCGGACAGGTCTGACCTGCCTCTTTCGATACGCATCCCGGCCGCCATTCTGGGGGTATTTTCCGCATCCATGGCCCTGGCTGCTGGCCCTGCCCCGCCAACGGCCCATGTAAAAGTGCAACCCAAATCGGCTTCAACCGTGACCGAGAAATTTCAAGCTTGGGCCCTGGGTCGGGGGGAAGAAGCACCCCGCGGACAGGCACTGAAGGTAATTCAGGAATACTTGGGCAGCGACTTTGGTCAAGAAATGGCCTCCAAAGTGGTGGCCGATTTCGACCGGTCCCTCGCCCAGGGCCACCTGAGCGCGGACGGGGAGGTCACACTGGAAGGGCAATTGGCGGGCTACGAGCCCTTTCGGATTGTGCACGGAGAGCGGGGAGCGCAGGCAAGCCTCAATCGCATCTGGATGCCCCAGAACTTTCCGTCCCATTTTGCCGCCAGCGGCCAGGCCATCCTCCCGGTGGCCATTCTGCATCACGAGTTTGGCCATACCAAGTACGGCACACCCGCGGGCCCGACCGACGTGGTGACTGACGAGCACGGCAGTCGATTGAGTGTTGACCACGAGTTAGAGATCGTAAATCGATATGAGAATCCGGTGCGTCTGCGCTATGGATACGAACCTCGCCACAGCTACCACAACCATCTGGGCGAGAAGGCCGAGAACCCGCGCTGATCCCAGGGTTCGCCTTGTTCACGAATTCGTGTGGTTTTCTTAATAAATTAGATCGGGGAGTCTTCTACCCTGAGGGTAGCCCACCTGAGGAGACTGACCGTCGTGAAAATTTGGATCCACATGGCTCTACTGGCCGTGAGCGCAGTTGTCTGCTACCACATGCGTCCGATTCCGCCTGAGTCGACCGTGCAACGGAAAGCCCAAAAGCTGGTGGACCAGGTCTACGGCCCGGGCCACGCCAAGGTGACCGTGACTCTGCGTCACGCTCACGGGGAGCGCAGCGTCAACGCCACCCTCCTGGGTCGCCGGGCATTTGTGGTGGCCAGCCAGCGCAAGAACGAATGCCACGCCAAGAGTGGCTACAAAGATGAGGTCGTCAGCGAAAAGTTGGAACTGCCTCGGGAAATCACCGTGCGTAAGGAGCAAGACTGGGTGGAACGCACCTGCGTGGCAGTGGTGCTGGACCGTCCCGCTCACCCCGATCTAACGGGGCTGCTGGAAGCGGGACTGGCCCTTGACACAGAGCATGGAGATCGCGTCCAGGTGATGCAACGTCAGCCCGAGTTGTGAGCGCCTGCCGTCATCTGACCCAGGCGGTCCGCATAGAGGGTGCGCACTCCCTCGGGAAGTTCACTGGATTTGCTGGCCAACCGCAAGGCCCGCAGCAAAGCGGTGCGACAGGCGTGGACCACGGCCCCACCGTCCTGCATCTGGGGCCACAGGTCCTGGAGCATCCAGTGGAGATACTGGGGATGCTTGGTCTTGTCGAGTAGATAACGAATCGAGCGATACTCTCGGCATTCCAGGGCGACCTGTAAAAAAGCCCGTAGACGTTCAGGGGTCACCCCCACGGCCTGAGGCAGGGCCTGCTCCAGGATTTGTAAAGCCTCGCGCTGACCCTGGCGCCCTCCGTAGGCCAGCAGGGACTGGGCGAAGTAAAAGTGCTCTTCGCTGGAGCGGCCGGCACGTTGGGGGCCGCGGGCCAGGGCTACGCGCATCAAGGAGAGGCCCTGGGCGCGTTGTCCCATTTCGAAAATACACTGGCCCTCGACGAAGCTCAAATCGGCTCCGGCCGACCAACGCTGGGCCAGGCGTACCAGGCGCAGGGCCCTGTCCGGTGCGCTGCCCAACAGTTCCAGTGCCCGCCGCTGCAAAACCTCGATGCGCCGCTCTTCGGGCCAGTTGAGCAGCAAACCCTCCTCGGCTTCGGTGCCCAAGGCCTCAGCCAGGCGAGCATTGACCTTGTGACGTAAAGCGTCGTCTTCATTCCACTTGCCGGTCAGGAAGTCGCCCGTGAGCGGGAGCATAGAGGCCCCTTCCCAGCTCCCCGAAGCGGCCAGAATGCCACGAGACTTGAGTTCATCGAAAGCCCTGGTCACCTCAGAGTCGGGCTGGTCGAGGGCCACGCAGGCGGTGGGCAAATTCCATTCCTCGCCCAGATAGCAGCACAACATCGCCAACTGCCGGGCCAGCGGACTGAGAGTGTCATACATGGTCGCGAAGCAGAAGTGCATAAATTCGCGCTTGCTGGAATCGTTGGCGCGCAGGCGTCGAGAGGCTTCCTTGAGGGAGCCATAGCTCAGAGCCACGCCAGCCGCCCACTTCAAGGCCAGCGGCAGTCGCCCGGTGGCCACCAGAATTTCTTGCAATTGCGGACCTTCACTGCGATAGCCAGAATAGCCCACCCTTTCCAACTCGTGAAAGAGCAGTTCGCGAGCTTCATCTTCTTGCATTTCCGGCACCGAGATCGTCAAGGCGCCCAGGCCTTTGTCCACCCGACTGGTGACCAACACCTTGACCGGAGCAGGCACTTCACGGCTGAGAAAGCGAGCCAGTTCCGGATCCTGGATCTCTTCCATGTTGTCGACCAGCAAGACCCCCTCGTTGCCATCCATGGCCGCAAGCACCTCGGCCTTGAGCCGGTCGATGTTGGGGTCGGGAGGTACCTGCAACACTTTGGCCAGTTCTTGAAGGTATTCGGTAAAGCCCGAGAAGCCGGCCTGGCGGGAGCTGGTATAGCCGTGCCAAACCTTGGTCTTGGCCGAATTGGAGATCAGGAACATGTGACTTTTCATATCGTAGAGACCGCGCATCACCTCAATGGCCAGCGCTGTCTTGCCCACCCCTCCCGAACCATCCAGAGCGATGACGGGATGACGAGTGTGCAGCAGTGCCTCCTGGACTTCTAAGAGCAGCCGGGAGCGGCCGATAAAGTGCTGGCAATGAGGAGTGAGCAGCCGAAAATAGGGCTCATCCACTTCGTAGGCATAGGCCTGCATGTGACCACTGCGCGCCCCTCGAAAGAGGCGTTCGAAATCGGCCGGGTCGATGCATTTGCGCACCTCGTCGCCCACCCGAACATAGTAGTCGTTGCGCCCGACCAGGTAGCGACCCGGGCCTGTCTGCGGCCCGTTGGACTGCACCGGCACCGGCGCCTCCTGACGCTTGGGCACGAAGATCAGCCACAGCACTCGGCGATTTGGCAAGGCGATGGTGTCCTGAAACAGAAAGAGGTCGGGGCCCACAAAGCGGCGGATCTTTTGGTGCAAACGGTTGGTATCCAGCACCCGGGTGCGGGTCACTCCGACCGGGCGAAAATCGTCGCTCACACCGATGATCAGCAGGCCTCCTTGAGCATTGTGAAAGCCCAGCACATCTTTCACAAAGGAGGCTACCGCTTGAGGGCTATCCAGAGGCAACATCTCCTTGTAGTCCCAATACTCGGTCTCGTCGTGGCGCAGCACTCGCTTGCCGTCGGGAGACAACAGAGCACCGGCCAGTTGCGGGCTCAATTCTCGAGTCTTTAGCGATTGCACGATGCAACCCGCCAGGGTTGGCGTCCTCATGAAGAGGGGGCTTCGCAGCTTGCCAAAGCTCCCCTACGAAAGGTTAGTAATCTGTGGTGATAGAAAAATTTCAGACCGCCCGGATATCCTGAGCAGACGAAACCTATGGACATCTACGCCTTTCTTGATCAGCACGGCATCGCCTACGAGAAGCACGAGCATCCCGCCGTCTTCACCTGCGAACAAGCCGAACGACTCGTCCCCTCCATGCAGGCGGCTCCCACCAAGAACCTGTTTGTGCGCGATCGCAAGGGATTGAGGCATTTTTTGGTGGTGGTAGGCGATGAAAAGTCGGTCGATCTCAAGCAACTGTCGGCCCTTTTGGGAGTGGATCGATTGTTGATGGCATCGGCAGAAAGGCTGCATAAACACCTGGGGGTGGAGCCAGGGTCTGTGACCATTTTGGGTCTGGCCAACGACCGGCAAGGGGCCGTCGAGGTGGTCTTTGATGAATCGATCGCGCAAGCCCCATCGCTACGCTGTCACCCGCTGGTCAATACGGCCACTCTGGCCATTGCCCAAGCCGAGATTTCCCGCTTCTTGGAAATCACCGGGCATGCTATCAAGACACTGGAAGTGCCGGGTCGGCCCGATCAGGTCCAGCCGTAGTAGTTGCCAGGCTGCGTGCGATTGACCTGGGCCAAAGGCCGCCGAATTAGCCTGGTGGCAGCTTGGCACCCTGCCAGGGTGGGCCTGGAAGCCTGGCCTCCCGGCCCACCACGTCGAATCCTGCGTCTGAGCTGTCGCCGCGGTGTCCCGAGCCAGGGATCAAGCTGCGCCCGAATTGCGTCAAGTGTTGGGCCGATGGGTTCGGAAAGAATCTGCACCAGATCGATATCTTCGGAGTATCGGGCGGCGGGACGAAGATGGAGCTTATAGAGCGCCGTTGCCCCTCGGAAGGCGAGCGACCTGGACAGTTTGGTTTCGCTGAAAAGTTCCACGATGGGCCCGTCGCGGAATAAGTTGGGCACTCCGGCATCGGAGGCGCCCCTCCAGCAAGGAGCGTTGAGGGCGAATATCGGGCCATATTTAACCGAGGCGCGACGCGGTTGGTGGGGATGGATCTGTGGCCCGAGTGTCTATGTTATTTCGGGACGGGCCCTCAGCACCAAATCCTGCTCCACCTGTGCGTCGGTGGTCCAGGATACTTGCGAACGCCATTCAGTGATGTAGTCGCGGGGGATCAAAAGTCTGGCTCCACGTTTGCATTAACAGCCAACTTCCATCGATGATGTCGGGGCGAACCTAGTCGGGGGAGGGACCGGACCAGGGCTGCCTCCTCCTTGGCGTCCTCCACGATTGGCAGCAGCCTGGTGGCCAGTTTCCCAGCCCCCACCAGTTCCTGGAGATACCCCAGTCGCTGGATCCAGGCAACGGGGCATCGCTTGGCCTCTACCTGTAGATTTTCGCCGCGCATACGCTCGCTGAGTTCGGCCAGGACGGTGGCCACATTGTCCAATCCGCCGCATCTCTCGTAGTAACCCACCAGTTCCAAGGCGGTCGCTTCTGGCGTAGCGACCGGCAGGACACCTCGGGGCTGAGGCCGCTGATGGGCTGCCCCAATGCAACTCCGAAGCGGCCGGACACAAGGCAAGGTTATCATCATTGTCACCGAATAAGCAGACGAATGCTGCTTCCCCTGTTGGGCCTGGTTTTGTTCGCGATCTGCCTGTTGCCCTTTGCCGCGATTCTTCTAGGTCTGTGCCCCAAGGCCCGAAATCTGATCAGCCTGGTCCTATTCTTTGTGGGCTCCGGGCTGTGGCTGTTTATGATTGGAACAACCATCGAACTCGTCCAGGATGCGGGTGTCAGAGTGCCGAACAGCTCCGTCTGGCTGTATCTAACAGCACCGCTGGGCGGCGCCTTGCTGGCCTGGCTCAAAGACTGCCTTGGACACGGGCCCCCTCTCGAAGTCGGGTCGGACGGCGACATTGGACCGAGCCCACCCATAAGAGTCAGTCCCAGGTACATGCCGGGCATGGCACTGACTGCCTGGATGCTCGTATGCTTCCCGTTGCATTTCTACTTATGGGGGTCCCTCGACTACACGCCTAATTTCACCAAACAAGATCTGATGGGGGAATGGATCGGTGAGGAGGGACGCCTGGTGTTGGCGGAGACCGGCTTCCGCTGCGAGGGTGGGCACCCCGAAACCGGAACGTGGAATCGGGATATTAATGACCTGGTCACTCTGGGCCACGGTGTGTCGTATCGGGTAGCCCGCCGGTCAGGCCGATTCTACCTGATAACGGCCGGCGACCCTGACGACGCAAGCATTGCCTTCCGCAAGGTTCACTAACATCGCCGACCGCCCAGCTCTTCGGGCCTCGATCTCCCGGCACCGACGTAACGAAATAGGTAATTGATTTACTAGATCTGCAGTTCGAGTCAGTGGACGTCAGAGACCGATTTGGCCCCGCGCACAACCATCAGATAGTCCACCAGTTTCTCGATCTGAGCATCGGGCACGGGGCAGCGGTAATTCTTGCGCATCTTCTTGACCTCGGCGGTCCAGACCGTGCGGGACAGGGGAAACTGCATCAAGACATAGCGGGCCGAGTGACATACCGTGCAACTGTTGAGAAAGGCATCCCGATTGGGAGCGTCGGGCATTTCGGGGTTAAAGTTGGGCAGACTGATGCTATGCACCGACCCTTGCACAGTTGCCGGTTGGACCGGGGTCGGTTGAGAGTAGAGGCCGGTCGCCAGCGCGATCAGGCCCAGCAAAATCAGGCGGCCTTTCATACCACCTCCACGGGGACGCGCTCGATGGCGTTGCGTGCGTAACCCGAGCGATTCCACTGCTGCTCTGGTTGGGTTTCCCCATTCTCCAGCGTAGCACGCACGCGCAGCCCCACGGGACCAGACTGCTGCGGAGTCCAGTCCAGCCGCCAGCGCCGCCAGGCGTATCTTCCCAGCGAGGCATCCAGTTGAGCGGGCTGCCAGTTGCGCCCATCGTCGGTCGAGACTTCCACACCTTTGACCTCGGTGCCGCTGTGGGTGACCAGGCCCTGCAGGGAACAGGGCCTGGCTACGGGGATCTTGTCGCCCGGGGCGGTGCTGGAAAAGAAAGAGTGCACCAACATCCTGTGGATGGGGACGGTGTCTTTGGCCAGCTTGTCGGGAGCCTCACTCATCTCGTCATTGTTGGGAATGCGATAGGCTGACTTCATCCAGTAGCCGTCAAACGGGCGATCGAGCACCTGAATCTGGCTGAGGGCCTTGACCCAGTAAGTGGCGTACCAACCGGGCACCACCATCCGCAGGGGAAAGCCGTTGAGGATGGGGAGGGGGGCCCCGTTCATTTCGTAAGCCAGCATCACCTCATCCTGGTTGGCGTGCTCCAGGCTCAGTGACTTGACGAAATTGGCCACTGCGGAAGTGGGGGGTCTGTCCAGGCCCTGAAAGGTCACCTCGAGCGCACCACTGCGAACTTTGGCCGCGGCCAGCAGGTCTTTGAGGCGGACTCCCGTCCAGCGGGCACAGCCGACAGCCCCGTTGAGCCATTGGGCGCCAGCCACGTGGGGGTCGAAAAAAGATCGCTGATTGCCCGAGCACTGGTTGACGGCAACCACCGCGACGGGCTCAAACTGTTTGCGAAGATCGTCCAGGCTCAACGACAAGGATTTGTCGACGTGGCCGCCGAGCCGGAGACGGTAGCTGTCCAGGTCGATGCGGGTGGGAATCTCGGAAAGATGCCAGCGCACGTAAAAGGCTTCATTGGGAGTCAGGTCATGCACGTAATATTCGAGCGGGGTCTCCAGTTGGGGCGGTCGATCGGTGAGCAGACGCAGCGGCAATTTCTCCGGGTACTGGACCAGCGAGAACTGATCCACGGGCAGCAGCGCCTGGGCCGGGCTTGCGGGGCTGGCCGAAGGGTGGGGCGACTTTGGACTGGACTGGCAACCGACCAGAGTGGTAGCCCCGGCCAGGCTAAGTTGGGCCAGAAATTCTCGACGGGAAAGGCTGCGCATCGGTCAGCTTTAGCCCTAAGACCCGCCCTCCCTGCTAGCCGGACATTCCGCACATAGCGTAAAGGCGTAGCCTGACCTTGGACCTTCTAGGCTAGCGGGAGGCTCTTGGCCGCCGTTCTTCGTGGCTCTCGGTCGGTTTGACGATCACTTTTGCCACGCGAAATAGGCGTGTCGGGTAGACCTGGCACACCCTCCAGTTGCCTCTCTAGCCGATGATTTGAACGCCCCCACCCCGGTGGCGCCACCCGGTGGATTTACGACGACGGCAGCGCCACGCGAGGGTCAAGTGGCGCACCCTGATTCTGCAGTCCTGGCGGTCGACCCCGAACTCTGTCCACGTTGTCACAAGGAGATGAGGCGAGCCAGGGCGCTCCTACAGCAGCACGAACTGCAAAGGCTGCTCAATAACCTGGGCATCGGCCTCTATCCCACGAGGCCCCGCTCGCGCTCTGAGACGCAGAAGACTGCCGACCCTGCTCAGTCAGTTGCGCTACTATCAATGGTCGCCAGAGACCGCCAAGCCGCTCCTTTAGCCGCTCGGGATTGTCCGTGTTCATCAGAGATACTATCAACCAGCGAAACCGACCTGGAGCAAGGATAGCGAAGGAGGGTCCGCGAACCCCGGCGAGTGAGCGGATTATCCCTAAAACTATCGATTCTGGATACGGACATTTGGCGGGAGGTACTGATCCCCGAGGACTGGACCCTGGCCAAACTGCACAAATTGCTGCAAGTTGCTATAGGATGGCAGGATGCCCATCTGCATGAGTTCCACAAAGGCAAACAGAAGCTGTCCGAGCGTTTTGCGGTTGCGGATCTGTTGGGGCCATCGGGAAGCAAGCTCCTCTACCTTTATGATTTTGGCGACGGTTGGGAGGTTGAGGTTAAGCGGATCGCCGACAAGTCGGGGGATGGTGGGGCACTACCTCGCTGCATCGGCGGCCACCTTGCTGGACCCCCGGAAGACTGTGGCGGCGTCCCTGGCTACCAAGGCCTGGTTGCTCTGAAGAACAAGAACAATCCCGGCCCGGAAGAGTTGGAAACGTTGGACTGGGCTGGCGATTGGGAACCTCTGCGCTTTGACCTCGGCGAGGTGAATCAGCAGTTGGCCAGGAGGTTCAAAACGAAGTCAGCCAGGTCGGAACCCGCCGAGAAGGCGGGGGCTGCAAAATTCACCGACAGGCAGGGTCAATACCTGTCTTTCATCTTTTGGTCCACCCGAGTGAACCGTCAACCTCCGTCGCAAGCCGATATCCAAGATTTTTTCGGGGTCACGAGCGCGGCCGTGGCCGGGATGATCGCCACACTGTCGGGTCTGGGCTTAATCTCAAGAGAGGCCGGTAAAGCTCGGAATATCCGGGTCTTGTTAAACGAGGCCGACTTGCCCAGGCTGGAGGAGCCGGACACCCCGATGATTCCGTTTGGCCCCACTTGGATTCGCCGCTGACTTACGTAGCTTTCGATGTCAGGAGGGGAGCAGCGCCGCAGAATCCTGTCTTCGGTTGGCCAGCAACATTCGCCAGGTAAACTGCCTACCAGAAGGCGCCTGAGTAATGGTCCTGAATCTTGCGGTCACGGGAGAGCAACGGGCAAAGACATCGACCAGGATGGATGGATGTAGGGCGCGGAGCTTAACTGGGGCTTGGACGAGATTCACACCATGAAGATGCGCTCAGGTGGTCGAGGCGATCCTCTTCGGTGCAGGCGTTTTCGAGGCTGGCGTCAGTAGCGCCCAGAGCCTGGCTTTGTCCACTCCCCCCAGGATTTGCAGCAGGCGCAGCAGCGAGCCAGATGGCTTTCTTCGGCCGCTCTCCCAGGCCGTCAAAGTGCAATGGCACGAGTCCAGGTCTCGCAAAGGGTCTGCTTGCCTTCCGCGTGGGCGATAGCCGCCTGGAATCCATCTTCCAGCCTCTCCGGAACAAGTGGGCTCCGTGGTCAATGGTCCGGGGGGCCTTCAGGCCTGCAACTGTCCTTGGATGGGGGCCGCGTCTTGCTGCGGTTGGCTGTTTCGGACAGGGATGGCTGGCTTGGAGCCTGACCGACTGTCCCTAACAGGCGGAGTTTTGAGCAACAGGCTCGACCGGTTTGGCCAGAAATTTTCCTGGCGCCGACCAACCCCACCGTCACCGCGAATCATTCCTTCCTGGGCCCCACCCGAATTGAGCAAGATTGACGGAAAACCAGGAAACCAGTAAACTGGGCCAATGAAAACCACCATCGAATTGCCCGACTCTCTGGTGTTGCAGATCAAGCTGCGGGCGATTCAGGAGGGTCGCAAGCTGAAAGACCTGATAGCGGAACTGCTTCGCAGGGGATTGGAAGCACCCCAATCCCTATCGGGTGGCCAGCCCTGCTACCTTGGCTACGATGAGCATTCCAGGCTACCGGTTGTGAAATGTCGAGACTCTCGACCTCTGAGTCCAGAACGAGTGGCCGAAATTTTACTCGAGCAGGAGTGCAGCTGGCAGCATGACGCTGGCTGACACAAATGTCTGGCTGGCTCTGTGCCTGAGCGGTCACGAACATCATCAGGCCGCGGTCGACTGGATGCAAAGGGCGGGTCCAAAGGAAGTTCTGTTCTGCCGCTCCACCCAACAATCATTCCTTCGATTGCTGACGACTGCAGGAGTGCTGAGACACTATGGCAACCCTCCCTTGACTAACGCCGAAGCCTTGGAGCTGTACCAGGGACTTGTTGCAGACTCACGAATCGGATTCGTACACGAACCCGCAGACCTCGACCACCACTGGTACAGCCTTGCAACCCCAAACACGGCCTCGCCCAAAGTCTGGATGGATGCATACCTGGCGGCTTTCGCAATCGCTGGCCGATATAGACTGATCACCATCGACCTTGCTTTTCAGCAATACAGCAACCTGGATCTGATCTTGCTGCAAACGGGTAGCTGATCGCTCTCCAGGCCGACACGATCGGGCACAACTGCCTTACTGGCTAGCGACGACAATAGTCCTTGCGGTGTTGTAGGTCGTAACCCGCACCAATTTTCGAAAGGCGGGGACGGGGGGCGCCTGGCCTTGATCGTTGGGGCCGACCTTGACCGGAAAGGTCCAGCAAGCGCCGCCGCCTCGACGAGTGGCTCGATGAGCAGGCCCGGGCCGGCAATCGCGGTCTCAAAGCGACCATTCCCCAGGCTCGCGAGCGCCATCGCGACAGCGCACTCAAGTTGGTGGCGGCCACCTGGCTCAACCGCCTGGTAGAGATGGAAGCTTTGGGACTGATGCGCACGCCCGTGTTCACGGGCGGCTGGAACAGCAAAGGCTTCCGCGAATTTCGCGAATTTGCCCCGGCCCTCTCGGCCGAGAACGACGAAGGCTACCCTTCCTGCTCCATCTCACCTTCGACGAGCTGGCCGTGGACCTACCAGGACTTTTTGGTCCCGTGGCCTGACCGACCTCATCCCCCCTGCCCACCACCACCCTCCGACAGGCGTGCCCACCTGCTCGAAGCTTTTCTCTGCTCGGTAGCTAGCCTAGCTGGGGAGCGCTCCCGTGAGGAGGATCAACAGGGTGGTGCTGCTGATGAAGATCCAGAGCAGAACTCCCTCGGCCAGGGTGCGCCATCCTACCACCCGGAGCATGGGGACGGACAGGCCCGAACCGATCAAAAAGAGTGTCAGGGCCAATCCGGCCTTACTGATACCCGAAATCGTCGGCACTAAGGGCGCCATTCCTGGAAACAGTGTGCGCACTGCCGAGGCCAGCACAAAAAAGAGGATAAACCATGGGAAGCCGGCGCCTCCCCCACCCTTTTTCCGGTAGATGCGGGCGATAATCAGCGTCATGGGGGCGATCCACAGGGCCCGGGACAGCTTTACGGCGGTAGCGGTCTGCAGGGCCTCCTGCCCGTAGACCGAGGCCGCCCCCACCACTGAGGATACGTCGTGTATGGCGATGCCGGCCCAGACCCCAAAGGACTCCTGGGAAAGCTTGAGCAGATGGCCCAGGGGCGGGAAGAGGTAGAGGGCTATGGCGTTGAGCAGGAAGACGGTGGCCATGGCCACCGTCATTTCGCTTTCCTCGGCCTCTGTAACCGAACCGACGGCGGCGATGGCCGACCCTCCACAGATTGCCGTTCCCGCGGTGATGAGCAGGGAGGTTCGAGGGGGCACTCGCAGGAGATTTTTCAATAATGCACCCAACGCGAAGGTAGCCCCGATGGTCACCACCGCCAGAGCCAATCCCCGAATCCCATATTCGAGCACGACCTGAAGGTTCATGGAAAAGCCCAACAGGACGACGCAGAAGCGCAGCAGCAACCCAGAGATTTTCTTGCTCTTCTTGGCATAAGGGTGGCCCACCAGAAGGCCTATTGCCATGCCCAACATCAGGGCCTGGGCCGGCGAACTCCAGGGACTGAGAGTGAAGGCGGCCAACCCTAAAAAGAGCACGCCTCGGGGGTTGATGGGCTGTGACATGGGGCGCAGATTCCTTTTGGTGCCATAAAGCCCTGCGCCCGTCCGCCAAAGCGTTCAGGCAGCGAACATCTCGCCCAGACACGAAAGCACCCGGGTCGCTTCCTCCGGGCTGAGATCCCCCATTTTGCGGACCAACCGAACCCTATCCACGGTGCGCAACTGATCGAGGGCCACCCTTCCTGACTGGCCTTGAAAATTGACGGGAATGCGGGTTGGGTAATCCTTTCCCCCGGTCGTCATGGGAGCCACGATGACGGTACGCAGGTAGCGGTTCATTTCATTCGGCGAGACAACTGTGCACGGCCGCGTCTTCTGGATCTCACTTCCTCGCGTGGGGTCGAGTTCAACCAGATAAATTTCAAAACGGACTGGAGCGTTCACCAAGACCATTCATCCGTGTCAAAGGTTGTCAGCGGATGCTCAGGCAGGAGCAACTCATCATCACCCGCTTCCGCCATTTGCTCGAATGCCTCACTCCAGCCAGACCGCGCTCCAGGTCGTTCCAGAATGATCTTGCCGTTCTCTACTCTCATTTCGGCATGCTCGAGCAACCCGCATTGCTTCAGCACAGAACTGGGTATGCGAATTCCTCGAGAGTTTCCGATGGGGATGATGTCAATTCTCATAGCCACATTGTAATTACACAAGCTCTATGCGTCAAGAACGCCCCTAATTGGGCCGAGCGGTGATGGGCAGTCCGTGCTGACGCCACGCCTCAATGCCTCCGGCCAGATTGAATACCTCCTGGCGGCCGGCTTTGCTGAGCCAGGAGCAGGCAAACCGGCTGCGCATCCCGGAGGCGCAATAAACCAGCAGCGTGCCCGAGGGCACCTGCTCCATTCGCTCGCGCAGTTGGCTGAGCGGGATGGACAGGGCTCCGGGCAGAACGCCACCGACTAATTCAGCGCGCTCGCGAACGTCAAGCACCACCAGGTTGCCCCCCTCGAGTAAGGAGTGAGCGGCTCGCAAGCTAAGCGTTCGGTACTTGCCTGAGCCGGCTACGCGTAAGGCCACGATACAGCCCACCAAGAGGACGGCGGGAAGCGCCCAGGGTGCTAGGAGCATTGGCCCGGGGGGGTGGTGGGGAATCCCAGCTTTTGCAGGAAAAACATCATGGGACACCAGTTGGTGAAACCGCTCTGGAAGAGGTTGGCGCCCACAAAAGCTGTGAACCACAGCCAGTTGATGTTGACCTTAACCGCCAGCAACAGGCTGAGCAAGACGAAAAACCCGGCGATCAGGCGTAACAATCGATCTACATGCATTTTCTTTTATTCCTTTCCTGGTTCTGGTTGGGGTGATGGGGCGGGGCTGCCCAGGGCTAACTGCAACTGCCAGTGAGCCTCCTGGATGCCTCGCTCGGCGTCGAAAACTCCTTGTTGGGCCTCGCGCAGGCGCGACTGCACATCGAGCACTTCCTGATGGGTGCCAACCCCCGCCTTGAAGCGGAGTTCGCCCAGACGAGCCGCCTCGGCGGCGCTGGTCTGATTGCGACGGCTCACCTCAAGGTTCTGCACGGCGCTCTGGCAGCGCACCAGCGCCTCCTCCACCTCGAGCCTCACCTGACGCTCCAGTTCGCGCCGGCCTTCACTCAATTGGACGCGGGCCGACTCGGCCTGGGCGCTGCGGGCTTGAGCCAGTCCTCCGTCGAACAGGGGCCAGCGAAACTCAACCCCGGCCGCCCATTGATTGGAGGTTTGGAAAGCGGTAGAGGTGCGTTGATCGTAGCGGGTCTGTAGCCCAAAAGTGGGGTTGCTCTGGCTTTCTTCGAAATGAACTTTAGCCTCCGCCGAGTTGACGGCAAAGTCGATGGCCCGCAGTTCGGCCCGCTGGCTCAGAGCCGATTGCACGGCCACATCGGGATCGGGCCAGGAATCGTGGAGGCGATCCGGCAGCGCCAGGGTTTGCAGGCTCTGGGTGCGTGGCAGCCCCAACAAGACCTGCAACTGGCTTTGGGCCAACTGGCTCTGTTGCTGGGCCAGCACCAGTCTCTGTTGGTCCTGGGCGCGCGCCACGTCGGCCACCAAAATCTCAAAACGAGCCGAAGTACCGGCCTTCTCGCGGGCCGTCAGGTCCTTAAGCAGGCGCTCGCGGGCCTGCAGGGAGAGTTGAGCCACTTCGATGGACTGACGGGCCGTCTGCAGGCGACTGTAGGCCATGGCCACTTGATAATCGAGACGCTCACGCTCGCGCACCAACTCCTGCTCGACGGCGCGCACCTGCAGTTCGGCCGCCTGGCGACCCCAGTGGAGTCTGCCGAAGGTGGCCAGCGCCTGCTCCAGCACCAATCCGGCCTGATAGTTATTGTTGACCACAATGGGCAGACTACCCGAAGGGGTAGCAAAGCCCAGTTGTGGAGTCAAATAGGTATAGCGAGCCTGCATTTCCAGGTGGGGACGGCCGCCGGCCTCGACTTCCTCGACGCGATGCTGCATCTCGTTGAGCCGTGCCTGCAGCTTGGCCAGGGTGGGATGGTTGACCACGGCCTGCTGGCGGGCCTGGTCCAGAGACAACTCAAGAGCTGGCTCGGCCGAGGAAGCCAGGCTTAACAGGGCGGTCAGGCCAAAGAGAGTGAGCCACTTACGCATGCTTCTTGTGGCTCCACAGCATGTAGTAGAGAACTGGCACGGCCGTGCGCGAGAGAAAGAGCGAAGCCACTTCACCGGCCATCAAGCTGATGGCCAGGCCGTTGAAGATAGGGTCGGTCAGCATCACGGCTGAACCCACCACCACCGCCGAAGCCGTCAGCATCATGGGGCGGAAGCGCACCGCTCCCGCGTCGATCACCGCCTGGTCGAGGGGAGATCCCTGGCGCAATCGCAATTCGATGAAGTCGACCAGGATGATGGAATTGCGCACCACAATGCCGCCGCCGGCGATAAAGCCGATCATCGAGGTGGCCGTGAAAAAGGCTCCCAGCAACCAGTGGGCGGGCATGATTCCCACCATCGAGAAAGGGATGGCTGTGAGAATGACCACCGGGGTCAGGAAGCTCTCGAACCAGCCTACCATCAGGGCGTAAATCAACACCAGCACCACCGCAAAAGCGATGCCCATATCGCGAAACACCTCGTAGGTGACCTGCCACTCGCCATCCCACTTCAAGCTGTAGTTTTGGGTTTGGGTTGGCTGGGAGAAGAAGTAGAGCGCCGGCGCCGAGCCGTCTGGCGCCTTGACCTTGGCGAGCTTCCAGGTCAAGTCGAGAATGCTGTAGAGGGGGCTGTCGAGTTTGCCAGCCACGTCGCCCGTCACGTAGATCACGGGCTGCAGGTTTTTGTGATAGATGTTGGCCCCAAGTTTCTCCTGGGCGGGCCGCAACAGGGCTTGCAGCGGCACCATAGATCCGCTCTGAGTGGGCAGTTGCAGTGACAACAAGCCCTCCGCCTGACCGCGTTGTGCGCTGGGCAAGCGCAGCACAATGGGCACATCCTCTCGCCAGGAGGGGATGTGCAGCAAGCCCACGGGCAGTCCCCCTACAGCCAGATCCAGCGTTTGCGCGATGGTGCTGCTGCTCAGTCCGACCAGACCCGCCTGTTGGCGATCGATGGAGAGATTGAGCAGGGGTTGGGGCGCCTCGACATACCAGTCGACATCCACCACTCCCTCGGTCTCTTGATAAAGTTGCTTCACCTGAGCGGCCAGGGCCAATCGGCCTTCGGGGCTGGGTCCGTAGACTTCGTTGACCAGGGTTTGCAGCACCGGGGGCCCGGGGGGAATCTCGGCCACCTGCACCACCGCACCCAGTTCTTTGGCCAGCGGCTCGAGTTGACCACGCAGCGCCTTGGCGATAGCGTGACTCTGGCGCTTGCGTTGACCCTTGGGACGGAGATTGACCTGGATATCGCCCAAGTTGGTACCCGAGCGCATAAAGTAATGGCGCACCAGGCCATTGAAGTTAAAGGGCGCGGATGTTCCCGCATAAATTTGGTAGTCAACCACCTCGTCCACCTGGGCCAGCGGCCCGGTGAGGCGGCGCAGCACCTGCAGAGTTCTTTCTAAGGAGGTGCCTTCTGGCATGTCCACCAGAATCTGAAACTCGCTCTTGTTGTCAAAGGGTAGCATCTTGAACACCACCGCCCGTAAGGGAACGAGCAGAACGGCCAGCAACAGAAGCAGCCCGATACCGGCCAGGAAGACCCAGCGTATCCGCCAGTCGTGGAGCAGTCTTCCCATCATACGGCGGTAGACTTTGGTAAACCAGTCTTCTTCTTCGTGCAGGCCGGCGTCATCGTGGGTCGCGCGGCCCAGAATGCGCAGCGCGGCCCAGGGCACGATGGTAAAGGCCACCAACAGCGAGAAGAGCATGGCCGCCGAGGCCCCCAGGGGGATGGGCAACATATAGGGACCCATCAGGCCGCTCACAAAGGCCATCGGCAGGATGGCCGCCACTACGGCCAGGGTGGCCAGAATGGTGGGGTTGCCCACCTCGGCCACGGCCTCCAGAACCACGGTAGCCGAGGGACGCTGTAAATTTTCCTTCATACGCAGGTGGCGCACTACGTTCTCGACCACCACAATGGCGTCATCGACCAGGATGCCGATGGAGAAGATGAGGGCGAAAAAGGTAACCCGGTTGAGGGTAAACTTGTAGAGCACAAAGGTAGCCAGGGTAAGGGCCAGAGTGACCGGAATGGCGATGGCCACCACCCAGGACTCGCGTTTGCCCAGGGCCACCCACATCAGCAAGGTCACCGACACCACCGCCACCATCATGTGGACCAGCAGTTCGTTGGAACGCTCGGCCGCGGTTTCCCCATAGTCGCGAGTAACGGTGACCTGCACCGAGGAGGGAATGAGGGTGGACTTGAGAGACTTGAGCTTCTCGAGCACCGCCCCTGAGACGACGATGGCGTTGGCCCCCTGGCGCTTGGCCACGGCCAGGGTCACGGCTGACTCCAGTCCAGGGCTCCCTTTGCGACCGTGGAAAGCCAGACTGACCGGCTCTTCGGGACCATCACTGACTTGGGCGACCTCGGAAAGATAGACGGGACGGCCGGCCGACACGCCCACCACCAGTTTTTCCACCTCGCTGGAGGAGGCGAAGGTTTCACCGATGCCGACCATCCAGGCCGAGCCGCCCTGAGCGGTAGGGCCGCTGAGGCGGCGGATGTTCTCACCTTGCAGGCTGGCGGCAATACCCAGCGGGCTGAGGCCGTGAGCGGCCAGTCGCTCGGGAATCAACTGCACGCGCAACTGCCGGCGCAAGCCTCCCAACAGAGTGGTCTCCGACACATTGGCGACCTGCTTGACCTCTTCTTCGACCTGGGCGGCCACCGCGCGTAGCGGGTAAGCCCCCAGCGAGGCGCTGGAAAAGGTGAGAGACAGGATGGGCACATCGTCGATGGAGTGAGCTTTTATGAGGGGCTGTGAGGCGCCCGCCGGGATGCGGTCCAGGTTGGCGTAAACCTTGCTGTAAAGGCGAACCAGCGCATCTTCGCTGGGGGTGCCCACCAAAAATCGCACAATGACCATGGTGCCACCCGGTCTGGAGGTGGAGTAGACATACTCCACACCGGGCAACTCGCGCACCAATTTTTCCAGAGGAGTGGTCAGACGTTGCTCCACCTCCTGAGGGCTGGCACCGGGCATCGAGACCAACACATCGGCCATAGGCACGGTGATCTGGGGTTCTTCCTCGCGAGGCAACACCAGCGTGGCCCCCAGTCCCATCAGCAGGGACACCAGAATCAGCAGCGGGGTGAGGCTGGAGTTGAGGAAGAAGCGGGCCAGACGCCCGGCCACTCCCAGGTGAATGTCTTCGGCGGCACTCACTGGGATGACACCTTCTGTCCATCCTTGAAGCCTTCGCCGGGAGACATTACCACCTTTTCACCGGGCTCCAGGCCGGACAGAACTTCGCGCCCGCCGGCCACAGGAGAACCTAACTGAAGGAGCCGAAACTCGGCCTGCCCCTGCGAGCCGACCACAAAGGCACCTTCCAACTGTCCGCGCACAACCACGGCCTGAAGGGGCAAAATGAGGGCCTTCCGGGGGGCCTGAGGCAGAGCCACGCGCACGAAGCTACCGGGGAAAAGCTGAGCGGGCGGATTGAGCAAACTCAGGCGAACTTCGAAAGTGCGGCTGGCCGGATCGGTTGAGGCCACGATCTGTCGCACCTTCAGGTTGACAGCCTGCTTGAGTGCCGGCACCTGAGCCGTCAACCTGGCCCCCGGCTGGACCCGCTCCAGGGTGGACTCGGGAAGCGAGAGGGAGACTTCCAGGCTGTCCATATCCTGAATCTTAAGAAGCGGACGTCCGGGCGTGTTCAGTTCGCCCTGATAAGCATTTTTTTCTACGACAACGCCCCGAAAGGGGGCCCGCACCTGACCATAAGCCAGGTCGCTGGAACTGGCCTGAATGCCCGCCTCGGCTTCGGCGAGGCCGGCTTGGGAGCGTGCAATGCTGCTCTGTGCCTGGGTGACGCCCGCCTGCGACTCACGAATGCCCACCTGGCCGGCCACAATCTGACTGCCCAACTGGTCCATGCGCGATTGGGCCACGCGCAGCTCACTGAGGGCCTGATCGGCCCGTTGGCGAGGGACTGCGCCCTCCTGGGCCAGGCCCTGGTAGCGCTGATAGTCTTTGCGGGCCAGATCGAGGCGAGCCTGGGCCTCGCCACGCTGTTGTGCCAACGCCATCAGTTGGGCTTTGGCCTGGGCCACCCCTTGCCGGGCCTGTTGATAGGCGGCCTGAGTCTGCTGCAGTCCAGCCTGAGCCGAGTCACGACCGGCCACGGCCTGCTGAGTGCGGGCAACCATATCGGAGACGTCGACCTCAGCCACCACACTGCCCGCCGAGACGATATCGCCCTCTTCGGCCTTGAGGAAGGTGATGCGACCCGGCAACTTGGTGGCCAGTACCGCCTGGCGACGGGCCTTGACGGTGCCAGAATATTGCATCTCGCCAGCCAGTTGACTGGGCTCGACGGTAACCACCTGCACATTTACGGGCGATGCGTCTGGCGTGGCAGGGGCTTCACCGGGGTGACTGCACCCCACCAGGGCCAGCGCTGCATAGACGACAAGGGCAAACTTCTTCAATGGTCTCTCCCTAGAGTTGCTTCGCTTATTGTATTCAGTAATCCGAATATGTCAATACTAGAGGTCTGACGCAACCCTATTCGGCTTAGTTTAGACTGAAACATCCCGGCAGGCTATGACGAGGATCAGGGCCATCGACATTTGGGGAAACCTTAACCGTTGAGCAGGTGTGCGCCGCCATCGAAGCCCATGAACACGGCGCTCCTGTTTTACCGGTTCCGCCAGTCAGAACCGCCCCGCCGACAAGACGCGGCGGTCGCCGAACCGTCTCTATGTGGGCAGTCTTGTCTTTGCCGATACGCTCATGAAAAATGGAGACCCGACGGGCCTCCCTTTTTCATTCGGCGAGGGTGACTTTAGCGGTGCGGGCCCCAGGGACACGGACCCCACGGGCTGACCTGGTGGTTGACCGAGCTGTGTCCACAGAAGGGGTCCACGTAGTTGAGGCTGCCCCGGCCATAGCCGCCAGTGGGGAAATTGAAGGGGCTGTGCTGCTCCCAGCTCTGAAAACGGCCGTCGCGGTTGCTGTCTACCAGCACCCGGCCACCAGCGCGAGCGAATTCGCCCCCGCTGAGGCGTCCGTCTCCGTTGCTGTCATACTGACGCATTTCGCGCTGGTAGCTGGCGCCCTTAGAGCGTTCGCAGATGGTGGTGTGGCCGTCGCCGTTGAGATCAAAATTGCCGCCCATCGCATTGAGGCGCTCTTTGGAACCTTGTATTTCGTCAGGAGTAACGCGGCCGTCGCGGTTAAGATCCATGGCCAGCACGCCGTCGGTGCCGCGGGTGTAGCGGCCATCGTTGTTATTGTCAATGGCAAATCCCTTGGTGTTGCCCAAACCCAGAAATCCGTGGTTGCCAACGTTAGCGTTGGGCAGGTTACCGTGCCCTTGGTTCCAGTTCCACGGAGCAGGCGGGCCCCAGGGCCCGGGACAAGGTGGCTGCGGGTAGCAACCGCCGTAGCCGATTTGATAGTTCGCTTGAAATCCTACTGAGAGTGCCATTGTATTGTCCTCCGATGCCTGATTCTTTGTGTTGCTTGTTCTTCACTACAACACCAGGGTCAGGTAAACGGCCGGAAAGTAACCGTTTTGTGTCTTTTGTTGACAAAATGAAAACAACTTGACACGTGACCGTCTCCCAGGAGTGTGCAGGTTTAGGGCGAACTGCACCCCTATGCGTAGAGTGTGGATTTTTCCTCTGGTTTCCATGGTAAGCCTCGGTGGGTTCGCTCAGACCGGGGTGGACTCCAAGGGTCCGGTGATGCAGGTGGATGGCTCCCGTGGTCAGATAAAAGTGGGCAGCACCCGCGACGGTCGAGGGGTGATGCAGATCGATAGCCAGCGTGGCTCTCTGAAACTGTTGTCGCCTTCCAGTTCCTCCAAGCATGGCTCCGATTACGCGGGTCAGTCCGCTTCGTCTGTTTTTCCATCGCCGGGTCCAGTACGCCGTCAAGAGTGGAGCAACGCTTCTTTGACTCGCGGCACCAACGGAGAATTGATTCTCTCCGATCCCAACGAGGGCAGAGTGGTGATGGAGAAAGGTTCGAGTGGCAAAACTCGTATTCAAACCAGAGATGGCAACTACACCATTGACAATGGTCTGCTGCTGGAGCTGAGTCGCCGAAAAGGACGCGACGTCTTGTTGGATCAACTTCAGGGGAAGTGAGCCTTGTTTGGGCGTGTGGGCGCGCCTGGAACATAGAAGTGAACGCTCCCGCGGTCTACTTTGAAAAAGGTGGCGACCTGTGGCGCCGCAATGCCCAAGTTCAGAAACTCGGCTCCCTGCGTATCGATCCGGCGGGCTCGTATTCATGGACCTTGTCCACCGACAAAGTGGTACAGGGCAACTGGCGCGCGGCCAGCGCCGCCGAGATGAAATACGCCGGGGGAGAGTGGTTGGTCCTCAATCAAGGTCGTGGCGGTTGGAACTGGATCGTGACCAAGTATCGCGGCCCGCAACCTCCCAATCGAGGCCCCCAGTGGATCACTGTGGCCGAACTGGCGACTCGCCAGGAGCGAGAATTCGGCAATCGTTGAAACCTAACCCAGTTGGCCGGATGGCTCTTTTTGCAGACGGGCCTCGATGGCCGGGTACTCGTCGCCTTGGGGTGTAATGTTGAAGGCCCGCAGCAGTAATTCCGCGCCCTGGCGCCCCAATTCCGTCCGCCAACCCCAGCGTTCATCTGGTCCGGCCGCGTAGCTCCCCAGCACCGACAACTTCCCGCCAGCGTCGACAGCGCCGGTGGAATTCATAATGCTGCTCCCGCCGGTGTGAAAGCTATCGGCCCAGGCCACCGTGTAAGCGCCGGAATCTTCTTTGGCAATCAAAGCCCAGCCTTGATGGGGAGCCCCTTGCACGCTCATGGTGTAGTCCTGCAAGGCCACTCCGCCCCCTGGCATCACCCGAAAGGACACCTTCCACGGGTCCTGAAAACCCGGGCCGGGCTCGAACCAGGTGGTGGCCGTGCCCCTCCACTCACCCTTAAGGCTGTCTAAAAATTCGCTCATCCCGGCCCGTTTGCCACAGACCCGGATTGAACCTTCGTCCCCTTCAGAGCGTATGCCAACACGTGCACACCGATTTGCCCCTCGGCGCTCTCCCTCCCCTCCCCCAGCAACCAACCACGCCCATCTGGACGTGGCTACCGCTGACGCTTCTGTTGGCGGCTGTGACCGCCGCCCTTATCGTTCCCAGCACTATCAAGTGCCACTGCGGAGGCCCGCTCAGGGCCTGCAAGTCGAACTGCAAAAACATCGCCACCGCCCTCGAGATGTACGCCAGCGACAACAAAGGTCGCTATCCCAGGCACCTGACCCGACTCATTCGTGGTAACTACCTTAGAAAAATCCCAACCTGCCCAACCGCCGGGAGGGACACCTACAGCCAGAGCTATCGCATCTCCGTGAATCCAGACAGCTTCAGTTACTACTGCACCGGCAACAATCACGCCAAGGCCTACAGCGGTTTTCGCGCCGACTCCACCAACTATCCTAAGTACGATGCCGAGCAGGGTATAATCGACCACCCCTAACCCGCCCGTCTGCTAGTCCAATTTTCTCCAAAAATGTAGTTGGTGATTGACCTGGGTGAGGGGGTCGGTGATTTGGCGCCGGGCGCGAAATTCGTTGACGGCAGCGTAGGCGCCCACCACCGGGTGATAGTCGTCGATGATGATGTAGCCTCCCAGCGACACTTTGTCGTAGAGGCATTCCAGGGCCGTCAGGGTCGACTCGTACCAGTCGCCGTCCAGGCGCAGCAGGGCGAGCTGCCCGTCAAATCGGGGCAGCGTATCGTGAAACCAGCCCGACAAAAAGCGTACTCCCTCGTCAAGCAGATCGTAACGACGAAAATTGTCGCGAACCTGGTCCAGGTTCACGCAAAAATTGCCGGTGTCTTTCAGATACTCGTGGATGACCGCGTCCAGCAGATGCTTTTGGGGGTCCGGGGCAGGCAGGCCTTGGAAGGAATCGGCCACCCATACCTGGCGATGTCCTGCCCCCAGCGCCAGTTGCAACCCTCGCATCAAAATGCAAGCGCCCCCTCGCCATACTCCGCATTCCATAAAGTCGCCCGGAATGTCAAAGAAGATCACCTGGCGAGCGCAGGCCTGAATGTTGTCGAGCGCGTCCGGCGTCAGCAAGGTGTGAGCCCCAGGCGCGTTGATGCGCAAGAAGCGGGCCACATCCTGACCGGCAAACTCGGTCAGCAGAGCCACCAGAGCGGGAGTGACGGGCCTGGCGCCGGACTTGATTTCACGGATCTCCCTGGCAAAGCGGCTGCGAACGCGCTTGAGCACCTGATGGGCGCGCTTGAGTTCGTCACCGCTAAAGGGCGCTTCTGTGGCTGGCTGATAAAGCGCATTGCTCAGTGCCGCCTTGAGCAGTTTCAAATAGGCCTGGCTGGGGTCAAAGGGCGCCTTCACTAGTCTTGCCAGGTTTCGGCCAGCACTCTCAGCCAGTTGCCGCTGGCCACCCTGTCCAGGTCGTCCTCGTCAAAGCCTCTCTCGGCCAGCCCTTCCAGCACCAGGCCCAAATCTGAAACATCGCTCAATTCGTCGGGCATAAGCGCGCCTTCAAAATCGGACCCGATGGCCACATGCTCGATGCCGATAAGCTCGGCGATATACTCGACCTGGTCAAAGATCAGCTCGAGCGGCGTGTCGGCATCCTCTTCGCCATCGGAACGCAGGTCAGACACGCAAAAATTCACGGCTACCAGACCACCGCTGTCGGCGATGGCCTGCAACTGGTCGTCGGTCAAATTGCGCGACGACGGGCAAAGAGCGTGGGCGTTGGAGTGGGTGGCCACCAGCGGGTGGCGGCTATAGCGGGCCAGGTCCCAAAATCCCTGGGCGGTCAGGTGCGAAACGTCCAACATAATGCCCAACTGGTTGCACGCTTTCACCAACTCTCGGCCAGCCCGGGTCAGGCCCGGCCCGGTATCGGGAGAAGACGGGAAGGCAAACTGGACCCCGTGCCCAAAAAGATTGGGCCGACTCCAGACCAGGCCCAGCGAGCGCAAACCCAGCCCGTAGAACTCATCCAGATTGCTCAGGTCCGTGTCAATCGCTTCGGCACCTTCAAAGTGCAATATGGCCGCGAAGACGTCTTCGTCCAGGCAGGTCAGCAACTGCTCGGTGCTACCCACCACCGCCAGTCCGCCCATGGAATCGTTCTCCAACTGCCACAGCCGGTTGGTCATAGAAAGCGTGATCTCGCAGGCGTATTCGGGCTCCAGCGGGTCGGCCAGGCTGGTTAGATAGCCGCCGTCGTCGGTGGCCAAAGTTTCTTCATCGGGGTCCGGGCCATGAAGATCACGGGGCACCCAGCAGGCGAAAAAGCCCCCGCCCAGCCCACCCTGACGGGCCTTGGGCAGGTCGACCTGAGCGCTCTCATCGCCCAGCAGAAAGGGGAGATGGTCCCCATTGCGCTCCAGGCGCAGCAGCACATCGTTGTGCCCGAGTAAGATTTTCATGCACCCCTGCTACCCGCCGAGCCGACCCGCCAACCTCAAATGGGTTGGACCTCGACGCCCCGAATGCCCGATCATGAAAAATTCCAAGTAAGTACCGGGAAGTGCTGGCCCAACTCACCCCCTATGCCGGCGAAACCGTGGCCGAACACCGTCGGGCGGTGCAGGACTGGTGCCGACAGTTGGCCGACCTGGG
This sequence comes from bacterium, assembly GCA_018780265.1. Taxonomy (GTDB): domain Bacteria; phylum Vulcanimicrobiota; class Xenobia; order Xenobiales; family JADMJV01; genus JADMJV01. The sequence continues at coordinate 82,857 of JADMJV010000029.1, read as the reverse complement.
CCTGGGCCGACTGGGGCTGCCTCGCGAGGACGGCGGCAACCGGGAAGAACTGCTCGAGTTGGCCCGCTGCCTGGTCCATTTTGACATGTCCTTGTTCGTCAAATTTGGCGTCCACGTGGGTCTGGTGCAGGGGACCATCGCCCGCCTGGGCAGCCTGCACCACCGAACCTGGTTGCAGCACACCTGGAGCTTTGCTCAGTTGGGCTGCTTCGCCATGACCGAGACCGACCACGGCTCCAACGTGCGCGGGCTGGAGACGCGCGCCGTCTACCTGCCCGCCACTCAAGAGTTTGAGATCAACACCCCTCATCGCGGGGCCTGGAAAGACTACATCGGCAGCGCTCTGAGCGCCACTGGCTCAGGCCCACGCCGAGCGACGCTTGCTGGAGCAATTTACGGCCCAAGACCGCTGGGGACAGCTTTACGGACTGTCGGTGTTGCAAGCCGACCGGGCCTGGTTTCTGGAACACGGCTATCTGTCCGGGCGCCAGAGCCGCTTGTTGGGCTCTTTGCAGTTGCAGTTGTGCGCACAACTCAAAGACGAGGCCCTGTCCATGGTAAAAACCAGGGGATTTCTTTAATCGATAGGTCGCAGGTCCAACTCCTTGGGCTGAGAATTTCCCCTCCAGCAATATGTTTGATGTGATTCAAAGGCTGCTTGGTAAGAAGGTCCTGTGGGACGGCACGGACCGGCGTAAATCGGTGCGCACCCGCTGTAACTTTGAATTGGTGGTCGACAAGCTGGACTTCCGGGCTCGCGTTCGCGACCTGGGCCAAAACGGACTGCGCCTGGATTGCTCCTCTCAGTTTGGTCCCAAGCTCAAGCCCGGAACTCAGATCCAGCTGGTTCCAGAAACCCAAGACGTCCCCTCGGTGCGGGCCACCGTATGCTGGATCAAGAATTCCGCCGAAATCAGCCGCCTCGGCCTGCGCTTCAGCTCTTCCCTCAAGGGCAGCTGGATGCAGGATGCCATCGACCGTGTGGCCGGGCAGCCACGCCAGAAGCGTCGCCACATTCGGGTTCGCACCGATTGGACGGTGCAGGCCTTTGATGGCAATCTGTTGATGGACGCTCGTCTGCGCGATTTATCGGTGACCGGATGCCGCTTTGAAACTCGCGATTCAGTGGTGGTGGGCCAACCGCTGCGCCTGAAAATGGGGTCGATTGAAGTGTCGGCCGAAGTGCGCCGGGTTGCCGGCGACGGTGCTGTCAATCTGGTGGGCGTACGTTTTGACGCACAAGAGCCCCAGACTAGCCAGCTGATTGATTTGTTGCGCAAATTAACCGGCGGATAAGGTCGGCCGGGTGGCTGCTAAGCGCCTGTCTGGGTTGGTCGTGGTGGCTCAGCCACTTGTTTTACTGGGGAGACTCGGCTTCTGGCCTGGTGGCTGCTGCGGCGATTCTGGTGGCCCTGGCCGGATTGCCCCTGCTCAGCCGCCATTGGGGCAGTACCCTATTGGCTTATCTGGGGTGGGGCCCGGCCGCTCCGGCGCTGGCCTGGTTGCATCCCGGCGCCTGGGCCCCGCTGGTTCTGGCCCTGCTGGCCTGTCCCCTGGCTGTATTTCAAGCGCTTGTGTGGGATGGGAGTCTGGCAAGTGAGGAACTGCTTTTTCGCAGCAAACTGTCTCAAATTCGCCGCGGTCGGCTGAGCCATTGTGCGCAGTGGGGCTGGGTCGATCGGCGCCATCGCCTGGTCGACGCGCTGGCTCAACTGACCCCGGGTCGTCACCAACTGGTCCACCTTTTCTTTGGCAGTCTTGGGCGTGGCTACGAGCTGGTGGCCAACTGTAGCGTCCAGGACCCCCGCCAGGGTTGGCGGGTGGTGCAGTTGATGGGCGAGCGCTGCGAGGCCGAAGAGGCCCGTCTGCCCTGGTGGACGGGCGCCTGGCTGAGCGCCTACAACAGCGACGATCTACCCTCGATCTACTTCACTCTCTTTCAAGAGGCCCACCCCCAGCACTCGTTTCATTTTGACACCCCGGCTCAGGCCGAGCAGCGCTGGTGGGCGGTAGGTCGCACTCAGGTTCGCCGCCGTGTACACGGCTGGAGGGAATTTCTGCCAGACAGTGCCGACCCGCTTTACCGAGCGTTCTTTGTCGAGTTAGAAAACGTCAACACAGACCTGGAAATGAGCGTGCGTGGACCGGTGGGCCTCTAAAGGGAGGCGCGCCGTAGCGCAGAATATTGGGCTACCGCATTGTTTAGGAGCAGCTATGATCAACGTCAACGGTGTCAGCTATTCGGGGAGCGGCAGCGTCTCCATTATCAACGGTCAGGTTTTTATCAACGGGAAGGTGGCCGGCGGTGGTTCTGGTGCCACTGTCGAGGGAGACGGCAAGGCGGCCGAAGAGTCGCGCGGCTTTCAAGACCACTTCACCCGGGTGCAGGCCTCGGGGATCGAAGGACTGGAGATCAAATGCGGCAGCGCCGAAGAGAAGGTCCAACTGAAGGGCGATTCCAACATTCTGCCGCTGATTGAGACGCGAGTCGAAGATGGCGTGCTGCACATTCAGCCCAAAGATGGCGAATCTTTCTCCACCAAGCAGCCCATTCAGGTTACCCTGTTTATGGACGGACTTGAGCATCTTGAACTGTCAGGCGCGGTCCACAGTGACGTCAGTGGAGTCAAGGCCGATCGTCTCGGTCTGGAGCTGAGCGGAGCCAGTCGGGTGCGCCTGGAGGGTGCTGCCCAGCGTCTGGACCTGGACATGAGCGGTGCCAGCGCCGTTTCAGCCATGGGCCTGATGGCCGATGAGGTAAGGGCGGAAATGTCGGGAGCCTCGAAGGCTCTGGTCTCTGCCGAGAAGTCCTTGCGAGTCGACGGTTCGGGGGCTTCGGCGGTGACTTATCGGGGCAATCCCACCGTCAAGCAAGACCTGTCCGGCGCCGCCCAACTCGGTCGCGCCTAGAGGTTTTTACGCAAGAACTCGAGCATCGTGCGCCAGCTCTGTTCGGTTTGTTGGCGCTCAGCGTGAGTCACGTCGCTTAAATAGGGAGCGTAGACCAGAAAGCCGTGCAGGCAGTCAGGATAGAGTTCTACCTGACAGGTCTTGCCGGCTTTTTGCATGGCCTGCTGCAGAAACTCGGCCTGTTCATAGGGGACAATGTCGTCCTTTTTGCCCTGCAGGACCAGCACCGGACAGTCCACCTGAGGCACCACGCCCAGGGCGTTGCGAATGGCAAAGGACTGGGGGCGCGATTCGGGCCCATCGCCGTAAGTGCGGCGGGTTACTTCGTCGTTGCCCCGCTTGCCCGAGCGGTTGAGATAGTCCCACCAGCGATAGATGTCCATCACCCCGTAGGCCACCACCACGGCTTTGACTTTGGGATTGCGGGAGGCCGCCAAAATCGAGATCAGGGCCCCGTGAGAGGCGCCGGCCAGGGCCAGGCGTTGGCAGTCGGCTTCGGGCACTTCGGCCAGCAATTCACTGGCCCGCAGCACATCGTCCACCTCGCCTTTGGCCACCTCGACCATTCCCTCGGATCCGTCCTCGCCACGGTAACTGGGGGCAAATACCACGTAACCGGCCCTGGCCAGGCGCAAAGACGAGAGGCGATGCTCTTTGGAGATGCCGTTGATGCCGTCGTGCGAAAAAATTACCACCGGGCGTCTCACTCCGGCCGGAGTGGGCGGCACAAAGAGCAGCCCCTTGACGCCGTACTGGTGACTGCGATAGGTCCACTGACGAACCTTCACTCCGCCGTCCATACTCAGCGACTCGTCTTTGAGCAACTCGGCCCCGGCCACCCCCAGCAACAACAAGAAAAGGAAGAGAATCTTCATTGCTTGTGGTTTATCTCGTGCTCGCGCTATCTCCTGTCCAGGAAATAGAGACGGGCCGGTTGGCACCCCCTAAAGGCGCCTGAACCGCGGGGAAGAAGTTGGCCGGGTGACTCCAGTGACCATTTTGGGGACCGGCATGGCACTACCGGCACGCGAAGTCAGTGCCGCCGAGGTGGAACAGTTGGCCTCGCTGCCGGCCGGTTGGGTCATGCGCCACAGTGGCGTGCGTCGCCGCTTTTTTGCCGAGCATGAAACCGCCTCCAGTCTGGGGGCCAAGGCCGCTCTGCAGGCCCTGCAACGGGCCGGCCTGGAGCTGGGTCAGGTTGACTGCCTGGTGGCCGCCTGCGGCACTTACGAGCAGGCTCTGCCTTGTAGGGCCAGCCTCATGCATCGGCAACTGGGACTCTCCCCCGTGGTGCCGGCCTTTGACGTGGACTCAACCTGCCTCAGCTTTGCAACGGCTCTGGATCTGCTCTCGCTGGCGGTGGCGGCGGGACGCTACCAGCATGTGTTGATCGTTTCGGCCGATCTGGCTTCTCCGGGTCTCAATTGGCGCGATCCCGAAAGCTGCACCCTGTTTGGCGATGGGGCGGCTGCCGCGGTCATCGGGTCCGGCCCCAGTGGACGCATTCTGGCCTGCGCCATGGAGACGCACAGTCAGGCCAGCGCTCTGTGCGAAATTCGCGGCGGCGGTTCGCGGATTCATCCGCGCCATTACACTCCCGACCGTGAGGGCGAATTTCTCTTTGCCATGGACGGGCCCGCTCTCTTCAAACTGGTGGCCCAAACCCTTCCTTCCTTCTTTGACCGCCTGCTGCAACAGGCCGGGGTAAGCCGCCAGCAGGTGCTGGTAATCCCTCATCAGGCCAGCCAGCCCTCGCTAGAAAAACTGCGTCGCCGTCTGGCCCTGCCCCCCGAGCGCTTTTTCAACGTGGTGGCCGACTATGGCAACCTGATAGCAGCCTCGCTGCCGGCGGCGCTGCACCTGGCCGTTGAAAGCGGGCAGCTGAAACGCGGTGACCTTGTGGTTTTATTGGGGACTTCGGCGGGAGTATCGCTGGGAGGGATGGTGCTGGAGTTTTGAACGTGAGCCTGGTGGACGGCGGCAGTTGCCGGGCCCTGCGCGGGTTGTTGCAGCCGGGCCAACCCTTTACTCCCTGGCGCGTTCCCGCCCGTGCCTTTTTGCTGGAGCATCCAACCCGTGGAAGGCTACTTTTTGACACCGGCTACGCACCGCGTATTTATCAGGTGGCTCGTCTTTACCGTTGGCTGCTCGACGTTCGCCCTGCCCCCACCCCACTACTCGACATTGACACCGTCATCCTGTCGCACTTTCATCCCGACCACATCGCCGGCTGTCGCGACTATCCTCAGGCCCGCTTCCTTTACAGCCAGCAAGCCTGGGATAGCGCCCGCCAGCGGGGCTGGCGGTCGGGCTACCTGCCAACCCTGTTGCCCGACGATTTTGCCCAACGGGCCCAGGCCATCGAGAACACCCCGCTGGCCACTTTGCCCGGATGGCTGGCGCCCTTTTCATGGGGCCGCGATGTGCTGGGCGACGGCTCTTTATGGAGCGTCGACCTGCCGGGACACGCCGTGGGCCAGTTTGGCCTGGCCGGGGAAGGTCAGACGGGACGCTTTTTTCTGATCGCGGATGCTTGCTTTACGAGTTGGGAAATCGACCATAGGCGAACACCCAACCGGCTGTTACTGTGGGCGGCCGGGGCCGACCGCGGCGCTTACCTGGCTACTTTGGAAAAGCTCTCTCAGTTGCGCCAGCGCCAGCCGGAGTTGACCATGGTACCCTGCCACTGTCCCGCTGCTCATCTTCCAAATCGGTCATAGTAGGTGGCCGCGTGCTTCTCGTAGCGCTTGAGGATTTCGATATTCTTCCGCTCGATCTCGCTCAGTTCTCGGGTCACGTCGACCGAAACGGGAATGTACCAATCCACCCTGTCGAAGTAGAAACGCATTTCTCGATTTTGGAAAGAGTAGCCGTGGCGGGCGTAAATGGCGTTGCGCATCACTTCAAGGTCCCGCTTGTGCATATTCTCCACGTCCTTCGAGGTTAGCAGTGTGCTGGAGGCGTTGATTTTGAAGGCGCTCGGTGTGATGACTTCGGCGGTGTTGGTGGCCCTGTCGTAGCCCTCGTAAACCACCGTCCCTCCGTGGTAGGTGCGCGCGTTGACTTGCTCGAGGTTCTGCCTGGGATTGTATTTAAAAATCCTCTGTTGCAAGGAATAGGTGCGCGTGGTCACGGCCAGTTGCTTGTCGTTGGCCGTCCAGCGGCCTTTCACCTGATGAACCCGCGGGTCCACCGTGAACTCAAAGGTGCCATCATACTGGTTGTCCCCGGGCTCACGCGCCTTCACCACATAGACCTCCCCTTTCTGGCGGATACTGCCGGAGAAGGGGCGCAAGTTGCCGGCCACCACCGAATGTCCTTGAACCCTGTCCTTCTTTACCGAATCAATGGAAATATTGATCTTATTCCGGTGCATCGGATCCTTCTTGGGGTCCAGATGCTCGGCCACGAAGTCACCGACGTAATAGCCGGTCAGGCTGGGCCAGGGGCCCGCGTAGGCCTGGTGACTGGAGACGACCAACCACAGGCAGCTAAAGAGGTATACCAGAATAAAATTGAGCTTCACGGGTCTTGATTCGCAGTTCGGATGCCCATGACCTGGACACTGCCCGACCGGGCCGCCACTCTCAATCAAGATTGTATCAAGGTCGCCTTGATGAATTCTTTATTTTTCGCCGTAGGGGTTCGGCTACTCTACTTCAGCCATGATATTTCGGGGCCGAGGCCAGTCCGCTGCTAAGTCCGGCCCCCTGGAGACGCCGCATTGCTTCATCAGGTAGTCTTTAACTTGCTCGACAACGCGCTCAAATTCAGCCCTCCCGAGCAAGAGGTGGAGCTGCGACTGTGACGGGAAGAGGATCAGGTTATGTTGGAAGTGCTATTGCCGAGCAAGATCGCCCGCGAATTTTTGAGCGTTTCTTTCGAGGAGCAACCCCCCGCAAGGTCACCGTAGTCGGCAATCGCGTCAACCTGACTCCCAACGAGTTTGGAATTCTGCAGCAATTCATGCTCAACCAGGGCCGAGTGGTCAGCCACCGCCAGTTGCTCCATTCGGTGTGGGGCGAGGCGCAAGCCCCCGAGACCCAGCTGATCAGCAACCACCAGGGCAAGCGGCCTGACCAGGCTCCGGCCCAGCTTCGCTACCGGCTACTTCCCCGATCAGCGCGCGGCAGTTACCAGAAACCAGGCCGACTTTAGAGGGTGCGGGGGCTAGCGGTGGTTTGTAAGTTCTCCAGCATCCACTCATAGGCCGGTTGAGCCACCACGTCCGGCGGCAAATGGGACGGTAGACCGTCCCGAGTCAAGACCAACAGTCGCTTGCCTGCGTCTGGATAGAGATTGGACGCTTCTTCGAGGGCGCGCAGTTCGCGGTTTTGGGTCTCCAGCGCTGAGGCGTCGGCACATACCTGGATGAGTTCTCGACTTCCCCCGGGTTGACGCGTTAGAAAATCGATTTCTGTGCCGGTCGGAGTCCGCACGTAGGTCACTTCCCACCCCCTTCGTTCTAACTCCAGAAAGACGGCTGTTTCCAAAACGTGTCCCAGGTTGGCTCGGCCGCTTCGGTCAAATACCGGAATGAGGCCCGGGTCGATCGGATAGCACTTGCGTGGGTTGACCATCCGGCGACGTTCCGATTGGGCCTCAACCCATACGGTACGAATCAAAAAGCAGTCTTCCAGATGGCTCAACAGTTGATGAACGGTATCCTTTGAAATGCTGATGCCCTGCGACTTCAAGGCCGCGTAGAACTTTTCGACGCTAAAACTTCCTGCAGCATTGGACAATAAGTGTCGTACCAACCAGCGCAATCCCACCACGTTGCTCACTCGATGACGATCGACCACGTCCCGCAGAATGGCCACATCCACGTAGTCTTGCAGCAGTTGAAATCGAGTTCCCTTGGCCAATCCCTGGGCTTCGGGGAATCCGCCCGAGGAGAGATAGTCTAAGAATGCGCGTTCCAGGCCGGTGCGCTGAACCGCCGTAAGAAAAGCACCGGCTGGCTCCGCGTGCCGATGATGGCGAAGGTATTCCTGAAAACTGAACGGGTGCAAAACAACTTTCCAGGCTCTGCCGCGCATGGCCGTGGCCAACTCCTGACTGAGAAGAGCTGCCGAGGAACCGCTCACATAGATTTGAACGTTTTCGCTATCCAGCATGCGGCGCAAGAATTGCTCCCAGCCCGGCACTACCTGAATCTCATCCAGGCACCAAAGCACTTTCTCTTGACCCCGCCACGAGGGAAAACGCCGATAGTATTCCTCGAGCAAAAGGTGCAAATCGGTGCCCTCAATGCCTGCCAGGCGCTCGTCTTCGAAATTGACAAAAGGAACCTGTTCGCGCTCGAGTCCTTGCTCCAGACCTTTCTGCCGAATTTGATGCAACAAGGTCGTTTTCCCCGCCCGGCGCATTCCCAGAATCGCCGTCGCCTTACCAGGAAAAACCAGTGGGCTGCCAGGCAGGGTGCGGGGAGTCCCTGCCGTCAGGGGTCCCTGCAAGCTGTCGGCCAACTTTTCCGTCAACACTCCCTTAAAGGATGAATTTGGCACAAATTGTCCTTTCGGCAGGGAGAAATAGAATCCCTGGTGGTGACCGGGGCAGCCTGTCGGTGATGTCGAAAACGGTGGGGGGGGGATGACCTACGGGGGAATGGGGGAGGGATTTTGGTCCTTTGGAATAGACCTTGACCTCGCTCTTCCGCTATTCCAGGTCGTGTCCAAGTGGTCCAGAGGCACGCAGAATACGGCCCAGGCGAAGCCAGTCCAGGCAGCCTAGCAGCGCCCCGACCAACATGCCCACCATCATGAAAATGGTGTCGGAGTCAATCCGGTCTCCAACAGACCACACCAACTCGCCCAAGAAGGGAGCCAGAACCAGGGGCAGTGCGGCGGCCAGTGCAGAGCGACCTCGCCGTTTAGTCAGGATAGCGAAGATCATTCCCAACAGTGCCGTGGTCACCAGGTTACCCCAATGAGGATCAGGGACCCAAGGCAACAGAATGCCGAGTATCATCGTGGCGAGAAGGCTTATCAAACAGGTGGCGGCCACCGAACCCATAGTGGCCCGCACCAGCCCCAGGCCCGTCCCGATCAGCAGCGCCGATAGATAAACACGCCACATAGGATCAAAAAGCAAACCCAGGCACAAGGCGAGCAGCAGCAGCAAGGTGACTCTTTCCTTCAGGCCGACCAGACGCCAGGCCAATCGCGTCGCGTGTCCCGTCATCGCGCCAAAGCTATACCCCAGCAAAAGTTCGCAGCCCGTCTCTAGCATTATCCCTAAGGAATTCGCGAAAAATACCGAATGCCCCTCAAACGCTTGAGGCAAAAATCCCATGGACGTGGACCGGCGGGTCTCAGTTAAATCGTGGGAAATCCCCCGAGACGCATATTTTGACGGGTCGGCTATCTCCTGGCACCTCCCGAAGAAGAGCGCTGATATTCAGGCTTCCCACCACTCCACCAAGCGCCGTCCGGGACCGTTGATCAGCCCCTCCAGCAACCACCAGGGTAAGCGGCGTGACCAGGGCAGATGGCGGTGATAGACCAGATTCCATTCGGCTTCGGCCACCGCCCCCCGCAGGCGCTTGAAGCGCCCCACGCCAGCGCTTTCATGGACCAGCAAGCCTCGCTGCCGGCCCTCCTGGGCGATGCGCAGGCAGAGCAGTCGGTAGAGCCCCAGCTTTTGCGGCAACTCGGTGGCGTAGCCCAAAATGGGCGTGGTCATCACCCCGGCCCGCTCCCAGAAGCCGATCACGCCGTCCATGCGGTCGCCGGCAAAGAGGCCCAGCAGTTGAAAGCTCCCCTGCCCGACGTGGCGCAGGTAGGCGGCCGTGAATTGTGGGTTGAGTGGGGTGTATTTGTCGATGTAGAGCTGCCGGTAAAGTTGAGCGGCCCGGACAAAGTCGGCCTCTGACCACTGTTGGGCCGGACGCCAGCGGTACTGGGTGGTCGACGCCAACTTGAGGTCGGCCCGAGTGTCTCGCTGCTTCCAAACTTCGCTCGAAGGGCTAACGTCCTTGTAAAACACCAGACGGCTGAAGATGGCCCGGTAGCCCAGCCCCCGCAAGCCGTGAATCAGGTGCGCATTGCGGCGGCAGTCCAACGAGCGGAAGAGCAAGGCGCGCTGCGGGAAGTGGCCCAGCAGAGAGTGATGCAGCGGGGCCAACGCGGTGGCCTGGAGGGGGGGATAGAGATTGGTGGAGAGCAGCCAGTTGTTGACCTGAACCACCCGGTCCAGACCGGCCAGCCAGGCCATGGGGCCGTCCAGCCCGCGGGCCGTCCAGGGGACTCGAGACTTGCTGAGCACTTCACGGGTGTAGCCCAGATACTGGTTTAGAGGGGAACAGAGGTAGCTGTTGCCCCTCCAGGGCCGGGGAAGGGTAAGGGGCAGTGCCTCTCCGTCCACTACGGCCAGAGCCAGATCAGTGCGCAGATTGCCGATATAGCGCTGCAGCGGGCCTGTCCACAGGGGCTCCAGGTAGGCCCGCGTATCGGGCTGGGGCCACAAGACGGGTGGCTGTAAATGCAGGCTTACCCGTTCCACTCGATATCCCAGGTGCTGGCTTCTACCATGGAGATACGCTGGCCCACGGCCCGGGCCGCCAGGGGGAGCAGCGTAAGAGCCTGGAGCAGGCCGGGCCAGGGGTCTTGGCGACAAAAAATGACGTCGCGGGCAGCCAGCGCTTCTTTCCAACCGAACTTGCCCAGCAGCAGCAGCGCCAGGGAAAGCTGGGCCCGGCTGTCCGGCTTCGGGGTCAGCACCTCTCCAGGATCATTCCAGAAGAGGTCGGCCAGGCCGGCTTGATCGGCCAGCAGGTGAATGCCGCTGGTCAGACGCGGGTTGCATTCCAGCGGCCAAAGCCGTCCCGCCGGATCTTCGATGAAGTCAAAGGCCACGAAGCCGGTGTAGGCTTCGCCAGCTACAAAGCGGTCCAGCCATTCACTCAGGGCCTGGTGATGCTGGTATCGAAAGCGCAGAGCCGAGCCCTGGCCCAGGCGCATTTCGCTGGGATAGATGGCTCGGGCCAAGAGGCGGCCGGCCCGGGCCATGGCAAAGACACACCATTCGCGACCTTCTATGAAGGGCTGCACGACCCACGGACCGGCACCGGTCAGCAGGCTCAGTTGGCGTGGTTGGATCAAGACCTTTTGAGCAAAGCGCGAATACTCGGGCTTGATCACGTGGGCTCCGTTCAGGTAGGGGAGCAGTTGCGGGAGTGTGTTACAGCGTTGTGTTTGCACCGGGTTCAGGCCATGTTCGGCCACTCGTTGTTGAAATTGCCATTTGCTGTGCAGGGGTAGCAATTTTTCGGGGGGCTCGCACCAGGCCCCGGCCAGGCCGGCTTTGGCGACCCAGTAGGTCTCCTCGCAGGTTGGTATGAGCAGATCGATGGCACGCGTGGTCATCAATGTTTGCAAGGCCTGAGCAAAAAGTTGGGGTTGGCGGTTGGGCGCGGGCACGCGATGGCAACGCTCCACCGCCCTGGAGAAGCGGCACCGGTGCAGGCTCAGGCTCTCGGCCACCTCGACCTGGTGGCCGGCCCGAGCCAAGACCCGGGCGAGCTCAAGCGTGGCCGGAGCTCGCCCTCCGGTAAGCAGGACGCGCAAGCGGGTGAGCTTCGCCCTTAGCGAGGGCGGGCCTGTCCCCAACCAAAGGCTCGCCCCTGACCGGTCCCGCGCAATCGTCCTTGAGCCTGGCCTCGGCCGATGGCCACACCCTGCCCTTCGACGGTGCCGGTGCCGTGCTGTTGGCGCAGGCAGCCGTTTTGGTCGCGATAGAGCACCATGCCCGTGCCGCTGACGGTGCCCTGGCCTTGCACCGCTCCCTGGCCGCGCACAAGTCCTTGACCCCGAATGGCCCCTCGGCCGCGCACTGAGTGGCCGTCGCGGGCGAAAGCGGTGGCGTTGAGGCACACCAGGCTGAGCATCACGATCGTGAGGGTTTTCATTTTCTTGACTCTCCTTTGGTTCTGGTTTGTAAATTCAGCTTAGCGGGGGCTGCTCAGGGGGAGGTCAGGAGGCGCTCAAAATTCACTCAAAAAGGTTAACCTCTGCCAAAAAAGAACTGGTTGGGATGAAACGACTGCTGATGATGTTGTTGTTGGTCTGGGCCGGTGGGGCGGCCGTGGCCCAGGACTCGGTTACGCGAGTCAGCTATTTTGCCGACCCCTATGGCAATAATGCCAGTTTCTGGACAATTGTATACCGGGGAAAACCCTATTCGATTTTGAAAATTAAGAGTCCGGAGAAGGCCGGAGAAGCTGACATGCTTTTGGACGCGGCGACGCTGGCCGAGTTCGAAGCCAGGGTGGCCGAATTGCGACGCACGCCCAATCAACTCAAAGCGGATGGATTTAAGGTACTGTGGTCGACCACATTTGGAGAAGGTACGGTCAAAACTTTGCTGGGACGCCTGAACGGCATCAAGGTCAAGCTGATTCAGGTCACCCAGCACAAGGCCAATCAGGCCGAAACCGAACATCAGGTCAGCATCGATGAGTGTTATTCAAGCTATTCCAGCGCTCTCTCCAAGCTGAAGAAGGCTCGCGCGGCGGGGCCCAAGTAAGGCGCCTTGGGGGAGTTGAGCCCACCCCCATCGAAGTTGACTCCATGCTGAATGTCCAAGACGAAAAATTCTGGACCTACGCCGACTACTGCAAGTTGCCCGAGGATGGCAAACGCTACGAAGTCATCGATGGGGTTCTGTATATGTCACCCTCTCCCAAATCGATTCACCAGGCACTTTCCAAGTATCTTGAGTTTTTGCTCTTCGGCCTGGAGCAGGCCGGTCACGGCTGGGTCTTTAATGCTCCTTTTGACGTGATCATGCCGGGCGCCACTCCGGTTCAGCCCGATCTGATTTTTGTGGGCGCGCACCAGCGCCAGATCATGGGCCCTGACAATATACAGGGCGTCCCTATGCTGCTGGTGGAGATCTTGTCGCCGGGCAGCGGTCGCCTGGACCGGGTCACCAAGCTCAACAAATACGCCCAGTGCGGGGTGCCCCATTACTGGATCCTCGATCCCAAGGCGCGAACGCTGGAAGTGCTCAAGCTGGAGGGAGACTCCTACCGACTGCTGTCCGCTCTGGAATCGGGCACAACTTTTGTCCACCCTGATCTCTTCCATCTCAAGCTCGATGTTGCCGAACTTTTCGCCCAAGTGCCGGCCGAAATCGATAGCCCAGGCGAGGATGAAAAGTAGAGCTGGTTGTCCTCAGGTGCACATGCGGGCCCGGGTGCACCATTCGATCATTTCGGTGCTGGGCTCCAGGTCATACTCCTGACGCAGTCTCTTGGTGACGGCCTCAAAGGTGCGCAGGGCCTCTTCAGGGCGGCCCAGTTGGCACAGGGCACGCATTCGGTGGGCGGCGGCCCGCTGCTGTGTGGCGTCAAGTTCTAGCAGTCGCTGGCTCCAGTCGTGCAGGCTGGTCCAGCTTTCCGCCTCGGCGGCCCGTTGGCAGCCCGTCAGCAGCGCTTCGGTCAGCTGAGCTTCCAGACTGAGCCGGCGCTCCAGTGCCCAGTCCATGTAGCACCCATCCATGTAAGTGCCCTCGGTGAGGGATACGATTTTGTCCAGTTCGGGCTGGGTGGCCTGCCAGTCCAGCGAGCGCAGGCGAGTCAGACCTTTCTCTACCTCCCAGAGGTCGTGCCAGGGTTCGAATTCAGGATCCAGTCCCAACTGGTCCTGCTGTCGCGAGAAGTAGTCGAAGTCTGCGCTCCAGCACTCGGGTCGCATGGCTTTACGCAGGTGAAATAGGGCATTATAGAGCCCTTTTTTGCCTTTTTCCAGTTCCTCGGGCCAAAATGTCTCGCGCACTCTGTCCTCGGGAACCGGACGCAGAGTGGCCGCCACATAGGCCAGTAGCACCTTGTTACGGGGACCCCGGTAGGCTTTCTCGGGCACCGGCTCCCCGGCCACAAACACGGTAAAAGTTCCGAAAGACCGAAGATGGAGGGGTGGCGGCTTGGCCGCTACGGGCTTTTTGCCACTCAGTTGCAGCGCCAGAGTCCGCACCTGGGGGTCGTTTTCTTGGGCCAGCGCCTGCAGCCAGGCGGTCGGCACGCCTTGAGGCTGGGCTTGCAGATGCTCCAGCAGTTGCAGGCGTTGGGCCTGAGTCAGGCTGGCCAGAGCCGGAACCAGGGGTCCGGCGTAGTGGCGCAGCCAGCGCGTCACCAGGGGCTCCTCAGAACGATTGGCCAGCCACCAGCGCAGCAGGGCTGGCCCTAACCAGCTCAGCGTTCGAAACAACCGCGGCTCATGCTGAGGCTGCAAAAGCACCGAAATTGCGGGCAACGGCGACCAGTCGACGCCGGGAGCCTGACCCAGCGCCCACAGAGCCAGTTGGGCCAGCACTCGAGGGGCCTCCTTGTCCAACTTGGGGTAGGCCTCACGCAGCCAAACCGCCGATTGACTGGGCCGCATTTCCAACAGCAACAAGGCGGACTCCAAAAGCACACGAGCTTCCCAACCGGGCCCCCAGGCTTGAGCGGTCAGGACCAGTCGGGTCAGGCGCTCCACTCGTAAGGGGGCTGGCTCAAGTCCGGCCAGCATCAGCTGCGCCTCGCTAGCTTGAGGCCCCTGGGCCAGTGGTTCGGCCTGTTGCAAGGCCATGCTCGCCTCTTGAGTTTGCCCGGTATAAAGCAGGCCTCGGGCCAGATCCAGCAAACGACGGAATTGCTTCTCGTGATCCTGGCTGGAGCGGAACTCCAAGGTGAAAAGCAGGTGTGGGTCGATCTTTCCCGCGTGCTGTTGGGCTAACTCGTGTGGCGATGCCGGGTTGCTGGCTGCCAACAAGGCCAGGCGCACAATCCTTGAGGCCAGGGGGATGGCTTCACCCGCCAACCCCATGGGACCACTGCCATCCCAGTTTTCCTGCCAGTGTTGCAGGCCTTCTTCTACCCAGTGGCTGGCTCCGTGCGGCTGCAAGCCTTGCTGGGCCAGCGACGTGGCCAACTGCAGTTCCAGCGTGTGCAGTCGGTCCAACTGCAAGCTGGCAGCGATCTGGGCAGCCAACACACCGGCTTGCTGAGCCGGGCTGGGGCACTGCAGTTGGTAGAGCCAGTTCAACTGGCCGTGAAGCCGTTGTTCTCGTTGCTGTCCTTCGCGTTGGCGTTGGTACACGGCGGAAACGCGGGCCAGGCGCAACAACAATTCTTTCATTTCGAAGGGTTTGCGTAGATAGTCGCCCACTCCCAGCCGGATGGCTCGAATCGAGTCTTCCTCGGTGGCGTAGCCGGTGATCACCAGGCAGGCCAGTTCAACCCCCTGCTGGCGCATGTGGGCAAAAGCTTCCAAACCCGACATGCCTTCCATTCGGACGTCCACCACCAGCAGGTCAAAGACCTGGCAGGTGACCTTGTGGATGGCCTCCACGCCGTTGGCCGCGCCTTGCGAGCGGTAGCCTTCGTCTTCCAGAGTTTCACAGAGCAATTCACGAAGGTTCTCATCATCCTCCAGGACCAGCACGTTCATGTCTGTCATGGGTTTAGCTCTCCTCTGGGGGCGCCATGGGCAGGCGCACCTCGAATTCGGTGCCCTGACCCGGTTGCGAATCGACCCGGATGGTTCCGCCGTGTTGTTGCACCAGTTGGGCCGTCACCGAGAGCCCCAGACCCGTTCCTTTGCCTACCTCCTTGGTGGTAAAGAAGGGCTCGAAGATTCTTTCGGCTACTTCTGGCGCCATGCCGCTCCCCTGATCTTTTACCCTGACCCACACCCCTTGATCCCAAACCCCGGTGGTGAGCAGGAGTTGCTTGCCGGTGGCCCCGGGCGAGAGCATGGCGTCGCGGGCGTTGAGGATGAGATTGGTGAGAATCTGTTGGATTTCATTGGCGTTGGCCAAAATAGGGGGAACCTCACCCAACTCCTGGATGACTTCGATGTTGTCCAGTCGCAACTGATGTCCCACCAATTGGAGGGTGTCCTCTATCACTGGATTGAGTTCGGCCTCGCGCCATCCGCTGCGGGCGTCGCGAGAGTAAAACAGCAGTTTTGAGACGATTTCCTTCATTTGGGTTACGGCCTTGGTGGCTCGCTGTAGGCGAGCAGCGGCCCGGTCGGGTTTGCTCTCCAGGTTGAGCTGGGCTGCTTCGATGGCCAGCGATACCGCACCCAGTGGGGTATTTAACTCGTGGGCTACGCCGCCGGCCAACTGGCCAACCGCCGCCATTTTGCTGGATTGCATCAGTTGAGCCTGAGAGTCGCGCAGGGCCGCGTGAGTTTTTTGAAGCTCGGCGTAAAGTTGGGCGCTGACCATGGCCGAGCCTAGCTGATAGCTGAGCACGGAGAGAATGTCCTGGTCTTCCCTACAAAAGGGCGGGCTGTCCCGCTCCAGCACGATTCCACCCAGCGCCCCCCGTTCACTCATCAGCGGCACCGCCAGTCGGTGCGGTTTTTCCAACAACAGTGGCAATTGCTGCTCATTGACGCGGGTGGCCAGGGCCTGCAGCGGTTCCGGCGCGCCCTCTCCTTGCTGTACCGCCAGTGTGCCCGTCTGGGCGTAAAAGAGGCGATGGGGAATCACCGGTGCCAGAATGCGTCCGGCGCTTTCGAGCATGGCCTGCGGATCGCGCAACCGGATCAATTGAGTCACGCCGTCGATCACCAGGGCGAGTCTTTGCACAAGGGCCTCATTTCGAACGGCGGTGGCCGCTTCGCTTTGGAGTGAAGTCTGCAACGTGTTGTACCAGGTGGCCGCGTCCAACACCAGCAGAGAATGGCGGGCCAGGATCTCCAAAAAGTGGACATCTTCCTGGGAGAGGTCGCGAACATAGGGGTTTCCCAGATAGAAGCAGCCACGACCCGGCAAAGGAACGGCTACGGCCCACTGATCCTCAGGAAAGAGTCGGTTGTTTCCCTGGCCTGACTTGTCGATTTGGATTTCGCCACTCTGCACTGCCCGCAGGGCCGACGGTTCAGTCTGTCGCGTGAGCTGGGCGGAAGCCACTCGATCACCGTGCGAGGATACCCAGGCTACCGGAACCAGTTGCTGCTGGTCGGGCCAGAAGAGCAAAACATTGGCAACGCTAAAGCGGTGCTGGAGCCGCTCTACGATCATGTCGGCCACTCCCTGAAAGACGGGCCGGCGGGGAATCGACTCGAGCATCTCGTCTATGAGTTGATAGGTCTGCAGGCGAACTTCCAGTTCGGTCCCGGTTTGGCGCTGCTTTTGGTCGGTGGCCTGCAGACCCCGTTCCATCTTTTCCAGGCCCACTTCACGTTGCTCCAGCCCACGTTGCTTTTGTCGGCTACTCACAGTCTGGTTTTCGGCATCCAGGCTGTGCACCACCGAAGTTACGCTGCTAGCCGCTCCGTACAAGGCCAAGGCCAGCAGCACCGGGGCCGCCGGGGTGGCCGGCGCAATCAGCCCGCTGAGGGCGGCCAGAAGAGCCGTCATCAATCCCATGCTCAGCAGGCGTGCGCGCAGTAAAGACCATTCTCGCCCCGTGACGGAATCTAGCAGGGGCAATAAGGTGGCAGGCTGCACCCACCACAACAAAAACCATACGGGAGCCATTATGAGTGGCAAATGTAGAGCTTTGCCAAGGCCCATCGCCAGCAACAGTGGCTGCAGATCGGACAGCGCCTCGATCAGGCCGTGGCCTGCCATTTGTCTCGAACGAAGGATGCGTCCCAGCACCGCCAGGCAGGCGGCTAGAGCAGACAGCCAGGCCATTTGAGGAAATTGATATACCAATCCTAACCACATGCCTGCGGCCGTGCTGGCGAAGCCAAAGCGAGGCAACTGGGGAGCGGCCAACTCCAGGCAAAAGGCGCAGCCTGCCCACACCAGGGAGGTCTCTGTGGGCTTGAGTCCGCTGGGCGAGCCCAGCAGAGCCAGGCCCACCAGGCTGCCTACGATGAGCAGCAACCAGGACATCAACTGGCTCCCAGCATCTGATACAGGGGGATGAACAAAGCGATCAGGATGAACCCGACAAAAGCGCCCAGTCCCCCGACCAGAATAGGCTCGAGGAGTTGCGTGAAGGTCTGGATCACTTCCTCGATGTCCATTTCCATCATTTCGGCCGCCTTCATGAGCACTGGCGGTAGACCGCTGGCTTCCTCGCCCAGTTCGATAAAACCAGACATAATGGGGGGCATAAAGGGGATAGCCCGGATGCAGCGGGACAGGGGAACGCCATCTTTCAGGTCCTCAGCTGCGATCTCCAGGAAGCGAGACAGGTAGGGATTGGCGCAGGCTTGGGAGGTGAGTTGCAAAGAATCGGACACGGTCAACCCCGAATCCACTCCGGTTGCCAGCATTCGCGCTGTGCGCACGGCCATGACTTTGCCCAGGAAAGAGCGTGTGGGCTTCAACTTCATGAGTTGCTCATAGCACTGAATCTGGCCGGCTTCGGTGCGCACATAGCTGGCTACCAGCCAGATCAAGGTCAAGATCAGGCCAGCGCAGACAGCCACCGTGGCCGGGTTTTGGAAGAAATTTGTAAATTGAATCAGGGCTCGCGTAAACCAGGGTAACTCCATTTTGCTTTCGGCGAACAGCCCATTGATAAACCGCGGTAGAATGTGCTGCACCATTACGTAGGCCATGGTCAGGGAGAGGGCCGAGACCACCAGCGGGTAGGTCAGGGCGGCTCGCACTTTGGCACGCAGTTCGATTTCGCGTTCGAGGTGCCCGGCTACGCCATGAAGATTTTCGACCAGGTTGCCGGTCTTTTCGCCCACCTGGACCAGACCGATGTAGAGACTGTCAAACGCGGCCGGGGACTTGCGCATGGCCTGTGACAAAGACGAGCCTTGCTGAACCGCGCTCAGGCAATGATTGTAGGCTTGATAGAGACGGTGGTGAAGGGGTTGGCGCAAGAGTATCTCCAGGCTGAGCACGATGGGAATGCCACTGTTCATTAAAATGGCCAACTGCCGGCAGCAAAGCGCTTGCTCCTGAGCTGAGGAAGGCTTCAACCGCTCCAGCCACCGCTCCCAGGGCATGGGCGACTTCAGAAAAATCTTGTGCATGCCCTGTTGTTCTAATTGTTGCAGGGCGTGAGTGCTGTCCAATGCCCACAGACGCCCGCTGATGCTGCGTTTGCGTGGAGTGAGGGCTCGATAGCGAAAGTAGGGCATCAATGCCACAACGTCTGGCTGAGGATGAGTTTTTGGTCGGCTGGCCGGGCACAATCCAGTTCCAATCGCACCAGTCGATTGCCGAAATGCTGGCCAGGTGCCTCCAGTTGCACTAAAAAACGGTCTACTCCGCCCACCTGGCGCGGTATTTGGTTGCTCAGCGGCAACTGGCTGGCCGGCACATTCGGGTCGAAGTCCGGCTGGTAAAGAGTTCGGCTCAACTGTTGGCCCTTCAGGGTCCAACCAACGACCTCCGGGTTGCCGTTTCCAGCAACTCGACGTAAAACCAGCGAGGCGGAGTTCAAACCGGGTTGGTGGGGACCCAGATCGTTCAGGTCGGGCAAATAGACTTGCTGACTTTCCTGTAGGTCTCGCTGCAGCTGATAAAACAGCGTCACCGTCTGGCGGAAGGCCCCGTTTTGCTCCATGCTGTGGCGGCGAGTGTTGATGCCGGCCAGAGCCAGTTGGCCGCAGAGGACCAGGGCCAGGAAAAAAAGACTGCAACAGATCAGCATTTCCAGCATACTGACACCGCGTCGATTCACGGCAGGCTATGGGCTTCAGGGAGGCTGGAGCCAGGTTCGACGATCAGTTGATGTTGGGCCAGTTCCCGAAACGAATTGCGCACGATGCCTCGGGATAAGATGCGCCCGCTCGGTTCTACGGTGACTTCAAAAAAGTGGGTCAGACTGCTACTCGGTAAAGCTCGACTCAGTTGCATGGGTCCACCAGAATCGGGGTGGAGCAGGTCGGTTCGCTGACGCTGATACTCCAGCCCCGACAGGGCCAGATTGTAGGCCTGCTGCCGCCGATCTTGTTGGGCGGCAAAGCGGTAGTCGGCCTCGATATATTCCAAAAAGGTCAGTCCCAACAGTAACAATAAAGTTGTAAGGCCCAGCACCGTGATGAGGGCCATTCCGCGCTTGCGCAACACCTAGTTTTCCCCCGCTTTCCGCTACTTGATAACTACGACCGGCACCTTGCAATGGTGCACGACGAAATCGGATACGCTGCCCAAGAAGGCTCGCTCCAGGCCATTGCGACCTCGAGAGCCCACCAGCACACAGTCCACGCCCAATTGCTCGGCCATCTGACAGATCAGATCGCCCGGATGCCCCAATTCGAGATGGGTTTTTACGGTCAGGCCCGCTTTGGTCACGCTGTCTTGCGCTACATCCAAAATTTGACGGCCGTTTTTTTCCAGCCTTTCTTGAACTTGTCGGGGTAGAATGTCGTCGCCCCCCATCGGTAAATGGGTTTGCGTAATGTCGAGCAGCGAAATCGGCCCGACGTGAAGTAAATGCAATTCGCCCGTGGCCCACTCTTGGGCTTGCTGCAGGGCCCGCAGGCTAATTTCAGAGCCATCCAGGCATATCAGAACCTTTTGCATATTGTCCACCTCGTTACCCGATGGGCTGCGTCATTTGGGTTAACAATTCCTGGTAAGCATGGTGTATACTGACACCCATGGAGTGGTTACGCAAGACCGTGGCTGTCGGTCAACGGGCGCCCTTTCCCGTTTCTAACGGTCCTTCTGGAGAGCCAGGGGGTGAGACCCTTTTTGCCGTTTTGCTGGCTCATTTCGACCTGCATCAGTCTCAGGGCCATCGAAGTTGTGCCCGTGAGGTTTTGGAGTTGGCCCAACGACTGATCGGAGACGATCCCGACCTGCATTATCGTTGGCTGCGCAAATGGGCGCGCTGGCTGGAGTCGGTGGGGCGCCGAGAGGAAGCCCTCGAACTGTTGCAAACTCACTTGCGTCGCCTGCGCGGCAAGTTGAACAATCCGACTCGCAATGCCGAAGTGCGTATGGAGTTGGGCATTATGTTGGATCGAGCCGGCCGCAAAGAAGAGGCCCTCAAGTATTTCAAGGACGCGGCCCAGCGCTACCGGAAATTGAAGCACACTTACAATTTGGTTGCGGCGTTGTTCAACAGTGCCTCGGTTCTTCATGATCTGGAGCAGTTTTCAGAGGCGTTGCGCGTTTGTCGCAAGGCGATTCAGGAAGGCGCTCCGGGTTATCGTGACCTGAGCAGTCACATCTCCCTGCAAATGGCCAACTCTTTAGAATCCCAGAAGCACACCTTAGAAGCCTGCAATTATTACCGACAGTCCGAAGAGAGCTACGGGCAACTGGGAAATCGGCGCCAACAGAGCGACATTCTTTATCGGCTGGGCTGGTTGGCCGTGCGGGCCAAGAAGATGCCGGAAGGGGCTCGTTTTCTGCGCAGCGCGCTGGAGTTGAAGCGAGAAACCGACTACGCCATAGGACTTGCCTGGTATCACTGGTCTCGTGCCGAGGCTTATCGGGCCGGTGGAGCCGTCAAGAAGGCGGTAAGCCACTACCGCAGCGCGTTGAACTTGAGCCTGAGCGCCAACCTGGATGCAGTGGCGGCTCGCTGCCGGGTAGTCCTGTATCAGTTGTGCGCCAAATCCGATCAGACACTGCCGACATACGTAAGATATGGCAACGCCAGCGCCGCCGACACCATCGTTAAGCAAGGCCGGGCCGGGCTTTACCTGGACCACGGAAGCGACGGATACTCGTTGGACGTTTTTCGCGAACCGGGCGACAGTCCAAAGCCAAATCTGGACCGACGGGTCCTGGCCCGACTGGTGCAAGATTTGGAAAAGGTCACCCGAGCCAGCGGGGCCGTTCCTGGCCTCAGCCTGGAGCGGCAGCGGGTGGCCTTGACCCGGTGGATTGAGCGTCAGAACCGCAGTTAGCCAAAAGGAGCGGTGGGTGGAGCAGCGAAACCGGCCACCATGCATCGACTTTTATTGTTTCCCTTGCTCTTCTCTACCCTTTTAGGGGTGGCACTGGGTGCCGGTGAGTCTTTTCCTCTGTTAGCTCTGACCCGTGAAGCCATGGAGGGCATGTTCTGGGATATGACCGTGGTAAATCTTGGTTCGCAGAGCTTTAATGGTAGTTTGCAGGGCATGGGCTCACCAGGGGCCGCCGGCATAGGCTACAACGTCAATGGCGAGTGGGAGATGCTGGAAGCTCACATCGGCTATCTCAAGAATGTTTCCAACAAGCGTAGTTGTAAGTTCTCGGTTTTGGGAGACCAGCTAAACCTATACACCAGTGGAGAAATCAAAGGGGGGCAAGAGCCCGAGCCGATCAAAGTGTCTATCGAAGGCAAAAAGATCATCATGCTGCGCATCGAACCGATCAGCTACGGTGGCACTCAGGGCGCCTGCTTCGCCGCTCCCACCTTGAGGCGAGGAATGTCGGCCGATGAAAAGGCGGTCCCATACCGTATCGAGGTCAACGGCCAGAGAATGCCCTACGACCAGTTTAACGCTCCCACTGCAGTCCCCCTGGCTCTGCCCGTGAAGCCCGGTGAGACGGTCTACAGCGTAAAAGTGATCAACGACACTCAGCAGCGAAAAATTCAAGTCACGACCTCACCCTAGTGGAAGTTCGCGTTGGGCTGAACGCATTGATTTTGGCCGTCACCCGCGACGAGCCTCGCGTAATGACGGTGCCCTGGTCGCCCGAGACTCAGGCTATCGCGTCCAGTGCTACGATGACGGCGCTTCCCTTCGGAGATCTGGACGCCGAAGGGGACCGCACCCTGGAGTTGGCCTTGCGGCGGTGGGTGCGTCAACAAACGGGGCTGGAGTTGGGCTATGTGGAGCAGCTTTACTCTTTTGGTGACCGCGCTCGGGACCGGGTGGAGGGCGTGCGCATGATCTCTATCGCTTACCTGGCACTGGTGCGTGAAGCCGTTGTGCCCCCCCAGATTTCGGCATCCTGGCGTAACGTGTACGACTTTCTACCGTGGGAGGACTGGCGGCGTGGTCCACCAGAGGCTCTCAATTTGCAGATTTCTCAAGCGCTGGAAACCTGGAGAGGGAGCGAGTCGTCGGCGCGCAACCTGCGCAGCCAACTGGCTTTTGGACTGGACGGGTCTAGCTGGGACGGCGAGCGTGTGCTGGAGCGTTACGAACTGCTTTATGAGGTGGGTCAGGTTCAGGAGGCGAGTGGTCAGAGCGGTTTGGGATTGCCCATGGGATTGGATCACCGTCGCATGTTGGCCACCGCCCTGGCCCGTATCCGTGGAAAACTGCGCTACCGTCCGGTCATTTTTGAGATGCTGCCCGAAGAGTTCACCTTGCTGCATCTTCAGAAGGCCGTGGAGGCCCTGGCTGGCGTCCCCGTGCACAAGCAGAATTTTCGTCGTCTGGTAGAGCAGGGCGGACTGGTCGAAGGAACCGGCCAGTTGACTCGCTCGATAGGCCGACCGGCCGAACTCTTTCGGTTTCGCCGCGACGTTCTGCGCGAGCGCCCCGCCCCGGGGGTGGGGCTGCCCCGCCTTTAAGGGGCCCCTCAAACAAAAAAGCCGACCCGAAGGTCGGCTTTTTTGATTGGCCGGCGAACTCTAGGCGCTGACCAACTGAACTTCGGCCAGGCCGCAGGTCTGATCGAGCACACTCTCCATGTTGAGCACGTCACAGTCGGTGACATAGCTCAACTCTTGAGCCAGCACTTTGCGAGCTTTTTCAAGCATCGACTGGTCTTTGTGGCCCAGTTTCTTGTTGCGTCCGAGGACGCTGAGGGACTTGACGACTTCGCAGGTTTGGAAGATGTCGCCGCTCTTCATTTTTTCCAGGTTCAAATTGTAGCGTTTGGTGTAGTTGCTGGGCAACTCACAGGAACAACCTTTAAGAAATTCAAGAATTTGGGGAACCTGGCTGGCCTCGATGAGGGGACGAACCATGCAGTTCTTTTGATCAACGTTTGCCATGATTTGAAGACGCTCGAAGGCGAGAATGGCGAAACGAGTGAAGTTGCCAAGGATTTCCTTCTCCTCAACAGACTCGACTACCCCCAACCCGTGTAGTGAATGAATCACTTTTTTACCTACTCGGAACATGAGACCTCTCTTTCTGGGCATCAGCACAACTGCTGTGCCCTGCGCCCCTCCTCTGACGGGAGATATGCATTGATTGCGGTGGTGGAGAACTTTGTTATCTACTTCCCCAAGACCACCATACAGCGGCGTCGTCCGCCGAAGGTTAACAAGAAGTAACCGTACTGGCGGACCTAGGATTCTACCCTGTGACGCTTGGCGTGATAGGACGAACGCACCAGTGGCCCCGATTCCACGAACCGGAAGCCCTGCTCCAGTGCAAAATCCTTCAATTCGTTGAAAGCCTCGGGAGTCCAATATCGTTCCACAGGCAGATGTTTCATGGTGGGGCGCATATATTGGCCCATCGTGAGCACGTCGGTGCCTTGAGCGCGAATGTCGAGAATGGTCTGCTGCACTTCCTCCGAGCTTTCGCCCAGTCCCAGCATAATGCCTGATTTGGTGAGCATTTTGGGGGCGTGCAGGCGGCGGAAATCATGGGAGCGTCGCAGTAATTCGAGGGTTTGCTGATAGTCGGCCCGATTGCGCACCCGGTGGTAGAGTCGGGGAACCGTTTCGGTGTTGTGATTGAGTACGTCGGGACGGGCTTCCAGCACCACCTGCAAGGCCGCCCAATCTCCCTGGAAGTCGGGTATCAATACTTCGATCTTGGTGTCAGGATTGAGCGACCGCACCGCTACAATGGTGTCGGCGATATGTTTCGCTCCTCCGTCGGGCAGATCGTCTCTATCTACTGAGGTGATGACGGCATGGCCGAGACCCATCTGTTGTACAGCTTCGGCCACATGTTGGGGCTCGTGGCCGTCGAGGGCTTCGGGGCGCCCGGTCTTTACATTGCAAAAGCCGCAAGCCCGGGTGCAGGTGTCGCCCATGACCATGAAGGTGGCCGTGCCGTCGCTCCAGCATTCATAGATGTTGGGACAGCGGGCCTCTTCACAAACGGTGTGAAGCTTGAGCTGGCCCATCATTCCTTTGATTTCCCCAAAGCTCTCGCTGGTCTGCAGGCGAATCCGCAGCCACTCGGGGCGGTCGGGCTGATCTTTCCAGTGTGGATCGCGTGGACGCGCCAGCTGGTCAGAATCCACGCCAACTACGCGCAGAGGGATATAGGCCTTATCGGGTGGCGACGTCATGGGGATGTCCTCTCAGGTGTCTTTCAAATATCCGGGAAAAGTGTTGGCAAAACCTTTTCTCCAGGTCCCCGCGCTCGATCGGGCCTGTGAGCTGGCTTAGGCCAATCATCTCCACTCCCTGCAAGCCGCAGGGAGTGATACCGGCAAAGCCTGAAAGATCGTCCGTGTAGTTGAGGGCCAGGCCGTGCGAAGTCACCCAACTGCTGGCCCGCACCCCGATTGAGGCCAGCTTGCGCGGGCCCACCCAGACTCCAGTCAGTCCCTGGCGACGTTGAGTCTCCAGTCCCAGCTCAAGACAAAGGTCGATGACCACTTGTTCCAGGTCGCGCAGGTAGCGATGCAGATCGCGGCGACTTTCCTCCAGTTGCAGGACGGGGTAGGCCACCAGTTGGCCTGGTCCATGGTAGGTGATCTGGCCGCCCCGCCCGCTGCGAAATAGTTCGATGCCGGCTGTGGCCGGGTCAATGTGGAGATTTTCCAGGGTGGCTGCACGACCCAGCGTAAAAACCGGCGGATGCTCGAGAAGGAGCAAATGGTCGTCAATTTCGCCCCGTTTGCGCCTTCCCACCAGCTGCTGCTGTAGCTCTTCGGCCTGGTTGTAGGGCAGCAGCGGGTAGCGAAGGAGCTGGCAATCGATCAGAGCAGGCTCTCCGGAAATTCTTGTAAAAAGCTCTTGAGCAGAGCCATGAAGCGGTCGGCTGTGGCTCCATCGATGACGCGATGATCAAAGGATAGGGCCAGATACATCATGTGACGGATGGCGATGGCGTCGTCGTCCGTCACCACCGGGCGTTTGGTCAGCGTGCCTACGCCCAAAATGGCCACTTGAGGCTGATTGATGATGGGCGTGCCGAAGAGACTTCCGAAGACTCCCGGATTGGTCACCGTAAAGGTGCCGCCCTGGACTTCATCGGGGGCCAGCTTTTTGGTGCGGGCTCGTTCGGCCAGGTCGGCCACGTTGCGCGACAGCCCGAGTAGGGAGAGTTCGTCGGCATTCTTGACCACCGGGACCAGTAAGCCCCAGTCCAGGGCCACGGCCATGCCCAGGTGGATCTGGTTTTTGTAGACAACCTGCTGATCCACCACGGAAGAGTTGAGAATGGGGTGGTTGCGCAGACCTTCCACCACGGCCCGCATGATGAAGGGGGTGTAGGTCAGGTTGACGCCGCGTGCGGCGTAGGCTGGCTTGTGCTTTTCGCGCAGCTTGACCACGGTGGTCATGTCGACTTCGAATACGGTGCACACGTGCACCGATGTTTCGCGAGAAACCACCATGTGCTCGGCGATGGCGGCCCGCATGGGAGTGAAGGGCTCGACACGGTCGTTGCTACCGGGTTGATAGGTAAATTTGGCGGGCGTAGTGGCGCGGGCCGCCGGTGCTGCTGTTGGGACCGGAGCCTGCGCGGCTGCGCTCTTGGGCTGCTCTAAATAGGCCAGCACATCGGCTTTGGTGACCCGGCCCGAGATGCCCGTTCCTGAAATCTTGGCAATGTCCAGGCTGTGCTCCTGGGCCATCTTGCGCACCAGTGGCGAGGAACGCTGGCGGCGCAGATCCTCCACACTGACCTCCACGGCCTGGGTGGTGGCGACCGGCGCGTCGGCCGGCGGGGCCGGCGTCAGGTCGACGACGGGAGGGGTGGGCTCGCCGCCCGGGGCGCTTTTGTCCGCCCCGATATGGGCCACGACTTTGTTCACCTCGACCGTTTCGCCTGGCCCAAACAGAGTCTGCAGCAAGTATCCCGAAGCTGGCGAGGGGATCTCGGCATCGACCTTGTCGGTGGAGATTTCAAACAGCGGCTCGTCCTTTTCCACCCAGTCCCCGGCGGCTTTCAGCCATGTAACGATGGTGCCTTCGGCGATGCTTTCGCCCATCTGCGGCATAAGAACGGGGGTATTGGCCATGGGAAACTCCTTGTAGGGTGACTTCAGGCCTGTGTTTCCTCCCTCGCAGGGAAACCCTTTCACGCAAAGAGTTGACATCTCGTTCATGGATCGGCAACCCGATCCGGCCCCTGGTAGTAATCGAGTAGTAAGCGCCGGGTTAGGCTATCTTCATCACAAATCCAGGAGGAACCCGATGACCATCTCACACACCCTCAAGACCCTTACTTTAAAGGCCGCCGATGAGCGTCGCCGCCAACTGCAGTCGTGCTTTGACTACCTGCTCGAGCGTGACAACGGCCCGCTTGATGAAAATCCCGACAACTTTCTCTTCTCGCTCGAGGAGCGCACTCTCTGCGATCAAGGATTTGAGCAGGTTCATCGCCTGGAGGGGCGGGTGGAGGGCAGCACGGAGGGCGGGTTGGTGCAGTTTACCCGCCAGCAAGTAGTGCCCTACGAGGACAGTCCTCCCAAGCATTGGAACGTGGTTTATGGAGCCGACGGCATTTTGTGCGATCAGTGGTGTTATGACCAGGATGGCGATCCGTTTCACTGCAGGCGCGAGGTTCTGTCGCGCAATCCTGAAATTCCCTCGCAGGTTGAGGAGTGGAACCTGAAAGGCTTGAATTAAGGGGCCGGACCGATTTCGGCTGGAGGCGGCGGGGGCGCCTCCAGCTCTTTCTGTTTTTTGCGCTGAATCACGCCCAAGGTGGCGGCCACGGCCAGCCAGAGTAGAGAACAGGGGACGGCCGCCCAACTAAGGCCTCGCATACCCAGGCTAAAAGTGACCTTCATCCATTCGAAAGCAAACGAAGCCAGTGTGTCGCCGGCCCGATACACAAAGGTGTCGATGAAGTTCTTGGCCAGATACTTGTCTTCTTTCTTTATCACCGTGAAGAGCACTTCGCGGGAGGGGCGAGCGATGGCGAAGTTGAGGGTTTTGCGCGTGACTTCGAAGACGGCCAGCAACATCAGGGCGGGCTGCATGGCAAACAGGCTGAAGCCCAGGGCCGTAACTCCGGGCACCAGGGCCAGCGAAAAGACCAGTCCCAGACTGGCGATCACACGGCCGGTGAGAAACAACTGCACCAGCACGGTAGCTATCGAGCCATACAGGTTGAGGTCAGACAGAAATTTGACCCGACCTGCCCGGTCGCCGATGGATTCGGCCACCAGTTCCTGCCGCTGAAAGTAGATGAACGAACTGGTGAAGGCGTAAAGGAAAAGGTAGGCGCAGATGCCCAGCAGGTAGCCCGATTTTAGTACGGGGGCGATGCCTGACCAGGGCTTTAGCGGTGTTTGCTCGGTCGGCGCCTTGTCGGGGGTTCTGTCGGGACTGGATTCGGCCAGTGATGGGCAGGCTCGCACGCTCAATTCGAGCAGGGCCACGGACACCAAAATCAGATTGGTGGGCCCCAGCCAATGAACCAGGTGGGCGGCCAATTGTGAGCCGACCGTCTGACCCAGAGTGCCTCCCGCGCCGATGAAGCCAAAATATTTCTTGCTCTGCGAGCTGCTGAAGCGATCGGCCATGGTCGACCAGAACAGCGAAATCGCCGATAAGTTAAAGACACTCACCCATACAAAAAACAGCCCGGGCAAGAGGCGAGCCCAACCCTGGACGCTGGTCTGATCGCGGCCAATTCCGAAGGCATTGAAGGCCACCACGAAGAGGAAGAGGTGAGAGATGAAGAAACGGTAGATAACGGGAACCAGTCGATGACGCGGGATACGCGACATCAGCATGGCCATGAGGGGATTGGTGATCAGCATGGCCAGCATGGTCCAGCGGAACAGCGTCGGGATGTAATCTTTGCCCAGCAACAGGGCGATCTCGTCGCGTAGAGGCTGGAGGATGTAGTAAGAACTCATCAGGCAGAAGAAGAAGGTAAAAGAAAACAGGATGGTTCTGCTCTCTTCCTGATCGCATTTGACGATTTTTTGCACCAGGGCTTCTAACCATGCCATTGAGGCGGTGGACTTGGCGCTTTCGTCGCTCAATCCTGGGGCAAGTCCCATTCAAGAATACAGATGCCCTGGCGGCAGGGTCCGTTTGGCCAACGGCAAAAGTTAGCTTATGAAAAGCTTGCGTTACACCCTTTGTTTTAGTGCCCTGGCAGGGTCTATCACCTTGCTGTCCTGGCTACCCGGCCAATCCTGCTGTGCCCTACCCAGGGAACCGATGCAGGGGCTGCAACCCAGTTCGATCACGCTCGATCAGCAAAGCGCCTTTCTCTGGCAGGCGGGCGGCAAAGAGCACATGTTGCTGTCGGTGAAGTATTCGGGCAGCACCGACGAGTTTGCCTGGGTCATTCCCGTCGAGTCACGACCTTCGGTGACCGTAGAGAAGGGGGCCCCCTTTACCGAATTGCGGCGACTCACCGAGGTTCAGGCCGTAATGCGGAGTTCGAAAGGGATGGAGGCCATGGCTCCGGGTGGCGCGGCACCGCCGCCCGTCACCGTTCTCGAGCGCAAGGAAGAGGGCCCATACGATTTGGCCGTTCTCTCAGCCACATCGGGAGGCGGCCTCTATCAGTGGCTCAAGGAGAATGGCTTCCATCTGAGCAAGAACGCCAAAGGCCACCTCAACTACTACGTGGACAAAAAATATATCTTTGTGGCCGCTCGCATTCGCAGCGGGGCCAAGGCGAATGAGGCCATCGCCAATCGCCTGCGCCAGGGCACCATTGCCCCCATGCACCTGGTCTTTCGGGCCAAGGAGTTGACTTACCCCTTGAAAGTGACAGCCGCCAACCCGGGTATGTCCTCCATGGAGCTCTACGTAGCGGGTCCGGTAGATCCGCACCGGGCCAAAGCCCGGCGGGACCCGACGCTTCCCCGCAACGACACGGGTCTCAAACAAGAAACCTTTCGCCTGACCGTGCAGGACAAGCAAGGGTTTGCCATTTCCGGACCGCCCGGCACGGTTCATTCCCAGGGGGATTTCCCCACTTTGCGTCGCCTGCTGCCCACAGGGGGGCAGTTGACGAAGTTTACCGCGGCCATGAGTGACGCCGATCGTCAGGAAGATCTGGTCTTTGCCAAGTTGTAGGCGCAACGTAGTGCCAGAGCGGCGATAGTGAGTGTAGGTGGAGCGCTGCCCACGCCAGCAAAAACCGAACTACCCACCACGTACAGGTTGGGCCAGTCATGGCTGCGCAGGTCGCTGTCGACTACGGAGTCGGCGGCAGGGCCCATTCGGCAGGTCCCGGCCAGATGAGCCGGGTCGGCAGACTCTTCGAAGTGGTGAATGTGGTTGGCTCCCAAAGCCTGGAAAATGCGGGCATGGATCAGGACGCACTCGTCAATGCTGTCTTTGGTATACTGACCCACCTTATAGTGTACGCGTGGACGCGGGATTCCGTGACTGTCAAGCTTGTTCGACAGGCAGATGCGATTTTCGGGCCGGGGGAGTTCTTCGCAATTGGAAACCAACAGAACCTGTCGACTCACGTGGTCGCGCAAGGCCTGGCTCAGCGCTTTGCCTCGCAGGCCTTGGTCAATCAGGTCGGCGGCTACCCGAGGGGGGGCACCGCTGGGCCAACCGTCGTTGCCTATCGAGATGGTAAAGGCGGCCCGCCGGCGGCGAAAGGCTCCGTCGCGAAATTGGGTGATGCCCGAGACTACCTGAGGGGATCGAAACGGCCACACAGGCTTGGGGGCCAGAGCCTGACTGACCTGACCGGCCATTCCCATGAGAAATCGACCCGTGTGCGGGTTGGGCAGGCCTGAGTAGAGCAGTAATCGGGGGGTTTCGATGGCGTTGGCGGCCACGATGAAAAGATCCGCATCCACGGTTTGCGAGACGCCTTCACGAATGGCTTCCAGACCCACTACCCGGCCTTCTTTTATGAGCAGGCGCTGCACCTGAGTCGAACTCCACAACTCGACGCCGGCCGCCACCGCTTTGGAGACATGCACCGAAGCGTCATATTTGGCGCCGATTGGGCAGATGGGCAGGCAAGTGGCGCTGCCCCGGCAGGCCGGGCGCCCCGCATAGGGGACAGAGTTGCGGGCGGCATTGAGCACTTCCACGCGGTACCCCACCGTGGCCGCTGCGGCCCCGATTTGTTGATCCAGGTAAGTGGCCTGAAGAGCAGGCATGGCCGCACCGGCCACACCCAGTTCCCGCTCGGCCTCGGCGTAAAAGGGGTCCAGTTGGCTGAGCGTGATGGGCCAGTCCCGGCCCACCCCGTAGTGTGAGCGTAGTTGAAAGTCGTTGGCCAGGAATCGCAGACTGGTGCCCAGCCAGTGCCAGGTGGTGCCCCCCACCAGTTTTTCATAGACGGCTGCGAAGTTCTCAGGTCCTTGCTGATCGTAGAAAACGTGCTCGTCTCCCCAACGCGGTTGATCGGGAGTGCTGGGATAGGTGCGGGCGGGGTCTTCGAATTCGCTGAAGTTGCTGGCCGCGCGCCCTCGGCTCACGGCCGGTCCTGCTTCTAAGAGCAGCACCTGGAAGCCGGCCACCGCCAACTTCCAGGCTATGAGAGAGCCGGCCACGCCGGATCCGACGATGGCTACTTTGGGCACGGCAGCCCCCAGGCGGCGGCCTGCGCCGGTGGCTGGCCGGGCCGGCTGGCAAAGGGGCAGGCTTCCCAGGGGTCGAGCAGCCTCTTTAAGACGCGGCGGCTGGCTTGCTGACCGGCGGGCCAGTCCGCCAAAGAGAAATCCAGGCTGGCTTCGGAAATCTCAGTCAACCTGGATAGCAGGAGGTCAAGATCGGGCTTCACCTCCTCTGGCAGGCTGGCTAAGGGCTGACCCAGCAACCTTTCGGCCAACTGGTGTTGGCGGCTCTTTTGAGCCCAACTCGAAGATTGCAGGGTCAGCCATGCCAGCGCTGCCAGAAAGGTACGTCGCTGCATCAAGAAAGCTCTCTTAGGGAACCAATCGTCCCAGGCCCCCACCCCAGGCGCCAATGGTGGCACCCAGCACGTCTTTCAGGCCCGACCGATCGGGAGCCTTAGGCAGGCGGCGGGTAATGGGGAGTTGGGAGTTTTGCGGGAAACGGGAAATTTGCATTGGATTTGTGTCCTTTCTGTGTGTACAGGACACTGTAAATCGGGGAGGTCGACGAAATGTTGCTCGTTTCAGGTCAGGCAGCCACGGCCACCATGTCCTCCAGAAGGCGTTCCAGGGCTGCCTTCTGGTCGGGACTCACGCCCTCGAAGGCCACGCCGGCAATTCGTTTGCCGCCACCCAGAGGGATCTCCCAGACCGTGCGCGCCAGCACATCGACTTTGTCGGCCAATTGGAGCGTCATCTCTGTTTCGCCTGGTGGGGACGGGTTGAGTAGCAGTCGAGCCCCAGTAGCGCTGACATTCAGGGCCACGCTCGAGCGAACCGCCTGGCCGCTAAAGACGTAGCGCACGTCGATCTGCTGGTTGACTCGTCGTGCTCGGCGACGATTGTCCAGATCGAGGGAATAGAACTCTGTCCAGTTTTCCGTTTGCATATCATAGCCCCCTGTGCTCTGACTATGATTAGTCCCCCTGAGCAAATTACTGGACGCTTAAGATGTAAACAGTAAGTAAAATAAATGTTGCCAAAATGAGTCGGGTTAGCGGCTCTGGCCGTATTCGCCAAAGGCGGCCGTAAAGTCGATTTTTTCAGCCCACTCAGGGTGGTCGATGAAAGGGTTGCGGTTGCCCTGCACTTCAGCGATGGCCTGATTGCGATGCTTCTCGTAGAGACTGACAGGGTCTTCCCGGTTCCAGCGCAGCAGGGTGTCCAGGCTCTTTTTCGTGTATTCCAACGGCTTGTCGCCGATTTCCCCAGGGTAGCGCAGCAGGAAATACAGGGCTGCCCGGGCTACTGGCCCCTTGCCGTTGTCCGGTTCAAACTCGTTGATCTCTTTGGGCGCCCAGCCTCCCTGGCTGCGGTCCTGGGGGTCGTGGCGGGTATCGTTGTAGGGGCGACAACCGCGCTGCTCGTTAGCGGTTTTTTCGCAGGTAAACAGGTGGTGAAGGTCCCCCTTGGGGACCTTGTCGTGATCGAAGAAGAACTGAGGCACCGAATGCTCGGCGTTGTAGAAGCGGTAGCCCTCGACCAGGGCGATTCGCTGAGCGATTTCCAGGGCGTTGTTGGGGGCCTGCAACAGCTGTTGGGCCCACTGCTTGGACTGTTCGCGGAAGTCGACTTTTCTTTGGACATTGCGGGCAGGACCGAGGCTGCCGTCCTTGCGCACGCGGGGTTGGGCCGGAAACTTGACCTTCTGTACAAAGTCGCGTCCTTTGGTGGCCTTGACGGGGTCATCGGTCGACACCGGTTGGGAAGCGTAAATACTCTGCAGACGTAAATTGGGGCGCAGGTCCACCCAGGGGAAGAGACGCTTGATGGGGTCGAAACCAAAGCGTTCGCGATGAGTGCGTTTCACCTGGGCGCTTAAGTCCTCATAAAATTGAGCCGGCGCTGCTTCCGGGGAGATTTCCGCATAGTAGGCGGCGATGTCGGCAACATCTTTGGCCTCATCATAGTAAGGCTTACCGGCAGCTTCCAGCACCTTCTTGAGATTGGCCGGAACTTCTTGATCGGCGCTGCTGGGAATGTATCGGTCGCTGGCGCCTGGCGCGGCCATGCCGCTGGTGCTACGCCAGGTGGGGGCGGCGGACAAAGGGGCGATTGCTGCTCCGATCTGCATAAAACGAGCTTAGAGTGGATGGCTGATTTTCTCCTGAAAAGACTATTCTAAGAGCCCCTGAATCCTCTGTAGAACATCCTTTGATTCGGGGCGCAGCAAGACTACAATGGCAGAGTGCTGCACGATGAGAAAGGTTTTGCTCTCGTACTTCATCTCGATGGCTTCTTTGCGAATGAAGTAAGCCAGGTCGCCAGGCTGGGCCTGCAAGGGCAGAAAACGCACCGCGTCATTGGGCTTGCGCCACGGCTCATCACTAAATTCGGGATTGGCCATCAGGTAGCCGGGACCTGTCTTGACCACGCGACCCCGTCGAATTCGGTCTTTCTCGGCCACCGAAGCAGGCAGCAGAATGCCTGATTCGGTGAGTTGTTCGTCGTCCTCGGGCTCGATCAGGACTCGGTCGCCCACCAGTATTAGTTCGCTCACGCTTACAGCTTCTCAGCGACCCTTGGGAAACCCCCTCTTATCCAACCACCACCTGAAATTGGTGAGAGCCGACAGAGACGATGTCGTTGGCCCGAACGATTCCCGGACCGGCGGCAGAAAGGAGTCCTACCCAGACCAATCCTCCTCGATTGCGATGCACCTTTACTTCGGCGTGGTGCGGTGCGGTTCTGGCTAATTCGAAGCCGCTCAGCAATTCTCTCCAGGTCAGGGATAGGAAATGCGCAGGAAGGGCGTCGTCAGCGAGAGTGATTTCTTGATCAAACCAGCGGGCAGTTCCCACCGGCGGAGGGTTCTGGGGGTTGGTGGGCCCGCCCAGAGCTGCGACAATTCCGGTGATGGCAACCTTCTGACCGCCGTTCGGGCCAGCTATGACCTGAACAAAGAGAGGGGGCCTGGAGGTTAAGGAGATCGGTCCTTTCAGTTTCTTGGTTTCTTCCGCTGTCACAGCGGCGATCGGATAGGCTGGTTGGGCCGGCTCGCCAGCCTCGGCCGGTTCGAGGTGGCAAACGCACTCTCCCATTCGGATTTGATCTCCAGGGTGCAACTCTACCTGGTCGACCAGCACATCGTTGACGGAGGTTGGATTGGTGGCCGAGCGATTGATCAGCATATATTTTTGGCGGCTGTCATCCCAGCGCAGGTCGGCGTGAAGACGAGAGACCGTGTCGTCGTCTAAGTGAATGAATTCGGTGGTGCGGGCCACCCCTTGCGAAGTGCGACCAATGGACAGGTTGGGTGCTTCCAGGCGATATACACGACCCGTAGCGGCCCCCCCCCTTACTCGAAGTTGCAGATCTAGCTTCCACACGGCTTGGCTCTCCTACTCCGGCTTCTGAAAAGGATTCGAGCCTCCCCCGAAGTCGAGAGATATACTGCGCTTGGATCCTTTAGCGGCATTGGGATCGATCTTGTCATCGTCATCGATTTTGGCCGCAAAAGGACTACCTGCGGGCATTTCGACGCCGGGTTTGGCAAAGGGGCTGGGACTCTCGCCCGAGGCAGCCCCTGAGGTTTTTTTGAGCAAGGCTTCCCAGGCCCCAGAGCCTGAACCGGGCTTGACCTCTTCGGCACCCGAAGTCCGTCTAGCATCCGAGTCCGTGGATCGAACTTTCTGCAACATCTCGGCCCAACCACCGGAAGTATTGCCTACATCGGCCCCGCTCTCCGTTGGCGAGGGCGGGAAAGTGGGAACGACTCGGGTGGGTGCGGGTGAGTCTGGGATTGGGGGAAAGGTCGGCACAGCCCTGGTTGGTGGGGGCGGGGGCGGTGGAGGAGGCGGGGGGGCCGCCGCTCTTCCTGGAGGGGGTGGGGGGGGAGGCATTGCCGGACTGGGGAGGGGACTCTCGGCCGGCATGTCTTCGGCCAGCAAAGCGATGGAATCGGTGTTTACACGTGCCTTTCTTTGGGCGGCCGCGGCCGCCAGCCGGTCGATGGCCATGTCGTTTCCGCGGGCCCCGGCGGCCTTGAACTCCAGATAGCTGAGAACCACCAGAACGACCGTCAATACTGCAAAACTCAGGCCCAGCGGAAGCTGCTTGCCAACGAGGGCTTGGGGGGGCGCGGCCCAGACGGGGGTAGTAAAAAGCACCACCGATATGCCAATGCGTAATTTTTTCTCCATAGAAACGAACACAACTAACGCCCTTTCTTTAGGTCGCCTGGCTAAATTTCTCCAAGCGACGGCAGTTCAAGCACACCCGGCGTCCAGGAACTGGCCACTCGCATCAGATCAGCGAATGTCAGTTCCTGACGACGGACGCAACCGTCACAAACCCGGTAACGGCCCAGGAACCCCCCCTCTTTACTGTGACTTTCGGCAGTGAACTGAGAAAGCTTTCCGCACAGTATGCACGGTGGGACCGACATGGTATCCTCGAGAGGTTTGACCTGGACCACCATCTGGTGAAGGTACTGACAGCGGTCACATAACTGCAACTTGGTCTTCTTTCCTTTGGGAGTGGTGCGAATGGCCGTGACCGTTGCCATATTGAAGCCGCAGAACTGACAATCCACTTGTTTAGGCATGGACGCAGTTTCTCGGCCGGGCCGGTGACGACCTTTGAGCCCGTGATAGGGAAATTTCAGGGCTGGAGCTTAGTTTGGGGTATGCAGATTCAAGCCTATAACCAACCCGGACCCATGGCCGACCGTTTGTATCCTAGGGCAGCCCGCCCGGAGTTTGAGCGGCACGCCGATCAATTCGTGGCCGCTCGTGAGTCGGTTACGGGGGAGGCCTCACGCAAGAGCTTTTTGACGGCTACCGGCGTGGCGGCAGGCGTGGCCCTTCCTATAGCCTTGTTGGCCGGTCACGCTTTGGGAGTTCCTTTGGAGTCCTGCCTGGTGCCGGCAGGTCTAGGCGCGTTGGCCACGGGACTTGTAGCCGGCGGGTTTAGCGCCATTCTGTCGGCGGATACGGCTGCCCGCACCTTTGATTCGCAAAACTCCCGACCCGTTTTGGAGCATATTCCCTTTGAATGCTACGTGGGCCCTCACAACGAGCTGCTTACGCCTATCCAGTTACGCTACTAGAGATGCACCAAGCCCTCTAAGGCTCAAACAATCCGGTAAAACTAATTGTCGCACACCACCGCGGCCGGGGCTGTCCTGGCTCCAGGGCAGGACAAATACCGCTCCACAGCCAGGACACTACCGGGCCGGGGCTGTCCGCCAGGCGCAGCAATGCGATCAGCCGTCGGATAAGTTGCCCGGCCCATGGAATATAGTGCGTTCCTCCAAGGTGGTTCCTGTAGTAGACGGTGGCCAGACCGGTGGCCAGT
The DNA here is from genome assembly GCA_018780265.1 of bacterium. Classification (GTDB taxonomy): domain Bacteria; phylum Vulcanimicrobiota; class Xenobia; order Xenobiales; family JADMJV01; genus JADMJV01. Next base: position 46,140 of record JADMJV010000029.1, on the reverse strand, counting down.
TCCTGAATCTCCTCCAGGTAGCGGCGTTTTCGCTGAATTGAAGAGTGGACCCACTACCGCCACGGGAGGCCGGTAATGGCCTCTGCTGTGGAAACTTCATCTCGAAGCCGATCCAGATTGGCCGTGGGGACCGCCAGTGCGCAAACGAGAAAAATACTCGCCACGGGTGTGTTGGCCGGTCTCATCGACAAAAAGGTGGAAGCGGCCTGGCACCTGGACGAGTTCTGGGGCATCCTCGTCATTCCTAGAACCTTGAAGAAATCCGGTGGCGGTTTTGGTGGCTATCTTTGCCACCTTTTGACTCAATTTTACTCACCCAACCAGGACCCCAACAAAGCCTCGATTTCGCGAGGCTTTGGTGGTGGGCCGGGCGGGATTCGAACCCGCGACCACCCGATTAAAAGTCGGATGCTCTACCACTGAGCTACCGGCCCTAGAGAGCTATTCACTTTTGGTGGGCCGCGTAGGATTCGAACCTACGGCCAACCGGTTAAGAGCCGGTTGCTCTACCGCTGAGCTAGCGGCCCGAGAAGAGAGGGTGAGTAAGGGGACTTGAACCCCCGACCCCTGGTGCCACAGACCAGTGCTCTAACCAACTGAGCTATACTCACCACAAAATTTATTCAGTTTTGATCGCGCCCAGGAGGACTCGAACCTCCGACCCACTGCTTAGAAGGCAGTTGCTCTATCCGCTGAGCTATGAGCGCAAGCTCTGGTCGGAGCGGCCGGATTTGAACCGGCGGCCCCCTGCTCCCAAAGCAGGTGCGCTACCAGGCTGCGCTACGCTCCGAAGCCCGAACGGGAGTATACAACCGAGGGAAAGTTTCGTCAACCGCGGGCTTACTTCTGGGTTTGTCCCCTGAGCTGGAGAGTCTCTGCATGGTTACTGGACTTGAGATACCCGGTGATGATATACCGCCCTGGCTTGACTTTGGCCCCGCTGAACATCTGCTGGCCCCAGGTTCCTCGAAAAGTCTGCTCTTTTCCTGGTGCAATCGTTATGCTGTGAGCTTTAGGCTGAGGAATGTGTTCGGGTTCGCTGCTATATTGCCATATATTCTGGGGAATCTGAGTAAACAACAGATCAAGTTCGCTCTGCACCGTGAAGTCAAATTCCAGGTTGGTATCAAAATTGAGCACCACATCCTTTTCCGAGATATTCTTCACCAACAACTGAACATCGACCGGTTCGCCACCCATATAGCTCGACTTTTTCATAGAGAGCTTGAGATAGAGGCCGCGCGAATCGAGTTCGGCCGAGGAATTGAGCATTTTGCTCCGGTTTTCGGCAAACCATTTGATGCCCAGAATAAACAGGATGATCAGCGCGACCAGAGCCAGACCAAAACGAAACATCTGCTGCTGAGGTGTAAGGGGCTCCACCGAAGTGACCTTGCGTTTTAAACGTACGTTGCGCGGCGAATCCATAAGAGAGGAGTTCCGAATCTTGGTCTTGTCAACCTGCTCGCTGGCGTGGATAATTTAGCCATGCGTATAAAACGAAGTTCATGGTTTTTGGGCCTGGTCCTGGGTTCCGGTCTGGCCGGGGCGGCCCCAGCAGGCTTTGTGGTGCGTGTCGAAGGCCCGCGCATTGTCATCAATCGTGGCAGTATGGACCAGGTCAAGGTGGGGGACCGGTTTGTAGTACTGCGCCAGGGCCGGAATATTGCCGAACTGGTCATCCAAAACGTCAACAACCAGGAGTCGCAGGCGGTGGTCTCTCAACTCTTTTCCCAAGAGTCTGTACTGGCCGGCGACGCCCTGAGCATCTCGGGCGATACCACTACCCCGGTGGTGGGTCTCCATCCCAAGCCCCCCCGGCCTTTGACCCCCAACCAGCTGACCATGGAGCAGAGTCGCCAGGACTATGAAGAATTGCTGCGAAGTCGCACTCAGAGTCAAGAGTTCTCGCAAAAGTGGTCCGGCAAGAACGATAATCCTTCGGACTTCAACGACCTGACCTTGAGTACGACCCTGGACAGCCTGGGCTACTCCATCTGGGCCGGTGGTTGGTGGGGTCCCACCGATCTACTCCTGCGCACCGCCAATCAAGCCCTGCTCAACCAGCACATGCGCGACAGCATGATGAAAGACTATGTGGCTCGTCTCGAAATTGAAGTGACTCGCTGGGATTCCGAACTGCTCGATGCCTACTGCAAAATGCAGGCCGCACAACAAGGAATGACCAGCGTGGAAGAGCTCAACGCCTTGCGCAGCCAACTGACGAAGGACAAGGCCTTGGACAGTAACGACGTCTTTCAAGTTCGCATCAAAAACATCGGCGAACTCAACGTGGAAATGTCTCCCTTCCACTGGCATATGTTTGTAAGCGGCCCGGACGACAAGCGGGTCACCTCGTCCAGATACGACCAGGTGCTTGACCGAAAGCTCAATCCGAAACAGGAAGTGGTTGGATTCATCACCTTTCCCAAGGTGCCCAACCGAGAGGATCTCAAGGTCTATCTCGAAGATGTATATGGAGATCACGGCGAATTCAGCTTTTCCCGTTAGTTTTTTTGCACAATGGGGATGATCCATGGCAGTTGCGGGTAAAACAGTGGAACAATTTTCAATCCCCGGCTTCGAATGGTAGGTGTTTATGCTGCGTCGTCACGTTTTAAAACTCTTTGGCGCTGGACTGCTCATGGGCAGCGTGTGTGGAGGGGTACAGGCCGATACCCCCAAGGCTCGCGATGCCATAGGGGCCAAAATGCCGGTATCGATCTACCTCAGTCTGCCGCCCAGCTCGGCGCGGGTGCTCGACGGTTTTGTTCAGGAATATCAACAGACACACACTTATCTTGACATCCAGGTAAAGAATTTTCCTCGGTCCGAAGACATGTATCAGGAACTCTGCTCCACCAGCAAGCCGTCGCCCACCATGGCCATTGTGGAGAATAGCTGGCTGCCCAGCCTGGTGCAGCATCAGCCCAACCTGTATCCCGTGGAAACCTGGATGCCCAAGGAACAGTTTGGCTTCAGTTGGGCTATCAAAAACAATGCCCAGATCCCCCTGTGGGAGGCATCCCAGGTCAATGGAACGCTCTATGCCTTGCCCTACTTTTTCAGTACCAAGGCGCTCATTTACAACACAGACGTGATGCTCAAAGCGGGCATCAAGCAAGTACCGACCACCTGGGATCAGGTCCTGGCAGCCGCCAAGAAGATCAGCGACCCCAAAGCCACCCAGCCCCAGATGACCCTGTGGATGGGCAACCCGGATAACCCTGGCAGCATCGCCCGCAACTTTCAGATGCTGGTGTGGCAAAGTGGAGGGGATGGGTTGGCGGCCAACGCATCGGCGGCCACCCCAGTAGCGGTGCAGTCTGTGGTGGATTACCTCAAGAAGGTAAATCCAGGGCTCGCTCCAGTCGACGGCCCTCCTGCCTCGATTCCGGTGGGGATGTACATTGGTAATGTAGAGGACTACCTCACCTTGCGCAACACTGGCGTCCCCGTGAAGACAGCTATGATCCCCGGTTTTGACAAATTCCAGCGAATTAGCGAGACACAAAGCTGGTCACTGGCCATGTTCAAGAATGTCCCCGAGAAGGAACTCTACAAGGTTCAGGAACTAGCGTTCTTCATGGTCGAATTCCAGCAACAACTGCGCTTTGCCGAGCAGACACCCTATCTTGCCGCCCACCTCAAGGTGTTCGATAACCCGTTTTACCGACGGGAACGCCTGGCCGACCACAGCAACTTGCGCGTCTTTCTCAATTCGGTGGGCAAGTCCAAAATTGTCGATACCTCGGGTCGCGCCCCCGAGCGGTATCTATCCATAGGCAGGCTGCTGGGACCTGTCTTGCGCGGCGAAAAGACGCCCCAAGACCTGATCCCGCTGCGCTAAGTGCCCCAAGGTTATGCGCTAAAGCGGAAGGACTCGCAGTCAGGTCAAGGAAGCCGCTTTGTCCATGATTCGCTTCTTTGAGTCGCTGGGGCAATCTGTCATTGCCATTTTGGATTATATCGGTGGGCTCGCTTTGCTATTGTGGGAGGCGCTCGGATATATTCTGGCCGGTGGCTTGCGCTGGTCTCTGGCCATTTACCAGATGGCCTTTCTCGGCGTTAACTCGATTATGATTGTACTGCTCACCACCACCTTTGCGGGCATGGTCATCAGTCTGCAACTCGCCCATGTGGCCGTTACTTACGGTGTCTCCAACATTGTGGGCGGGGGTGTGGCCCTGGCCATGGCCCGTGAGTTAGGTCCTATGCTCACGGCGGTAGTGGTGGCTGGTCGGGCCGGGTCGGCCATCACCGCGGAGATTGGCTCGATGAAAGTCACCGAGCAAATTGACGCCCTCATCTGCATGGCGGTCAGTCCCATCAAATTCCTGGTCTGCCCTCGCATCGTAGCCCTGGTTTTGATGATGCCCTTGCTGACTCTGTTCTCGGACATGGCGGGTCTTGTAGGCGGGGCCTTTGTGGCCGACGCCAGCGCAGGCATCCCCCAAGAAGTATTTTACGACTCCGTGCGCCGCATGACCGAGCTGGACGATGTGGTCAAGGGACTAGGAAAATCGATGATTTACGGAATGCAGATCGCGCTGGTCTCCTGCCAGCAGGGCTTGCAGAGCGGCCGAGGAGCGGCCGGCGTGGGCCAGGCAACCACGGGCTCCGTGGTTATTTCGATGATCATCATCTTTACCACCAACTACTTCCTGTCTGCCTGGCTATACCCGATTAACTAATATGACCAACTCTCATGCCATAACCGGAGTGCGCGAGCCGATGTCGGATCCGGCTATCGTGGTCAAAAATCTGACCGTGACCTTTGGCAGCCGGACCATTCTCAATGACGTTTCCTTTGAAGTTCCGCGCGGAACCGCCCTGGTTATTTTGGGCCTATCCGGCGTCGGTAAGAGCACCACATTGCGCTGTATGATCGGGCTGCAAAAGCCTAACCGTGGCGAAATCTATATCAACAACAAAAATATCGCCACAATGAAGGCCAAAGACCTCGACACATTGCGCCGACGCGTCGGCATGGCCTTTCAAAAGGCCGCCCTCTTTGATTCGATGACCGTTGGAGAAAACGTGGCCTTTGGCCTGCGCGAACATACACAACTGCCCGAAGAAGAGATTCAACGTATCGTGGCTGAGAAGCTTTCGATTGTTGACCTGGAGGGGATGGACCATCTCTATCCCAGTCAGTTGTCCGGCGGTATGCAAAAGCGTGCCAGCTTCGCCAGAACGGTAGCCACCGACCCGGATGTGGTGCTCTACGACGAACCGACCTCGGGCCTGGACCCCATCATCTCTAAGGTGATCAACGAACTGATTTTAGAATTGCAGCAGCGCTTGACGGCCACCTCGGTGGTGGTCACCCACGATCTGGCCGGGGCCATGCTGGTGGCTCACAACATCATCATGTTGCACGAAGGCAGAATTGTGTGGAGCGGCCCGCCAGGGGAGTTCGCCACCACCACTAACCCGTACATTCAGCAATTCCGCGAAGGAAGCTCGAAAGGGCCGATCCGTGTGTAGGCTCAGGAGGACAGCGTCATGGAGATGAGCTCAGCAGCCAAAGTTGGTATGGTGGCGGTAATCGCCCTCATCCTGTTTGGCCTGGTCGTAACCCAACTCGGCGGAATATCCGAGGAACGGGGCCAAGAGTACGTAGTCACCTTTCAAAATGTCGGTGGACTGCAAACCAAGGCTCCCGTGCTGCTGGCCGGCGTTAAGGTGGGCCTGGTCAAAAAGATGGAACTGAACAGCGAAGATTCCCGTGTCAAAGTGACCATGCTGATCACCCGTCCCGGCGTCAACCTCTACCGCAGCCGCCGCCCCGACGACTCCAAGGATAGCTTTTACATCTACACGGTGGCCGGCAACCTGCTGGGCGATAAATGGGTGGACATCCGCACTGGTCGAATCCCCACCGATACGGTGCCCATCAAGCCCAATGAGGAGCCGATCGTGGGTGAACCACCGGTCAGTCTCGACGACCTGGCCCGCGAAGGCAGCGCGGTGATGAGCGAATTTCGCCAATCCGTAAACGCTCTCAATGAATTGGTGGCCGACAAAAAGTTTCAAAACGATATTCGTGAGACCATGGGCAACTTCACCGAGATTTCCCGCAATCTGAAGGGGGCCAGCGCCGATGCCCGTGTGCTGGTGGCCAGTCTCAATGGTCGCGTAGAGCGCCTGGGCAACGCAGTCGAATTGGTGGTGGCACACGTCGACGAAACCGTAGCCGGATTTCAACACGACGCTCAGGCCGTGGGTTCGGACCTGCGGGGCTTCTCCTCAGGACTGCGAGGCGTGGTCAGCCACAACCAGGGCAACATCAACACCATCGTGACCACCCTCAAAGATACCGCTGCCAGCCTGAACCGCACCATGAAAACTCTGGAGGAACTGGCCAACGACAAGGATTTGCGCGCGGATGTGCTGGCCACCGTGAGCAATTTGAAGCGAACCACAGAGGAGGTGCAGGGTATCGCTTCCGACATCCGCAGCGTCACCTCGGACCCGGAGGTGCAGGGTGACATCAGAGACACCATCCAGAATGCCAAAGAGGCCACTGACAGCGCCAAGAAGGTGATGAACCGGGTGGACAACATCACCGAGAGCGTCACGGAGGGCAAATTTGCCAACGTCTACCTGGAAAACGAATGGAATACTCGCAACGGCCATCCAGCCGCCAACGCCAACGTGTTCTTGCTCCCCGATGGACCCTATGGGGCCAAGTTGGGCGTGGACTCGCTGGGTCAGGACAATTTGATCAATGTGCAGGCGATGAAAGGCTTCAGCAATGGTAACTACCGCATCCGGGCCGGGGTAGTACGCAGCCAGGTGGGTCTGGGCGCCGACGCCCGCCTCTTCAACAAACGCCTCGAATTAAGCGTGGACGCCTACAACACTCGCAAGGTGGAAGTAGACGTTTATGGCAAGGTACTCTTTCCCGGCGACTTTTATTTGTTGGGCGGCTACCGCAATGTCACCCAGTCCAACCAGGGTTATCCGATTATCGGCGCCGGCAAAAGATTCTGAGTGTGACCCATTTCGCTTGTCAAGGTTCATATTTCGTGCTAAGGTGCCTTACCTGCGCTACTCGCGCAACAGCAATGGCAAGCCTCACGGCGCCAGAAGGAAAGGAGGGATAGGACATGGAGACCCGCGTAGAAGAAGGCGAGTCTATTGAGTCTGCCCTCAAACGTTTTCGTCGTCAGTGCCAAAGAGACGGCGTTCTGGCGGAAATCAAAAAGCGAGAATTCTACGAGAAACCTAGCGTTCGTCGCAAGAAGAAGATGCTGGCCGCTCGTCGTCGCCGCAGCTAAGCCTGCAGCCCGCCAATCATGAAAAGAAGCCCCTCAGCGAGGGGCTTCTTTTCGTTCCTGCGACATTCAGGAGGCCAGTTGGCGCAGTCCTTAGCGGCTGCAAAGCCGGACCGTTCAGATGGTCAGGACGAGTGCGCCGGGGGACTCGATCAAAGTTGCATCCGTTGGCAGCCAGTCAGACATACAATCCCATTGCCAAAGGGTGAACGAATTTGGTAACTTGACCCAGCCAGATTTGCCGACTAGAATTTCTCCAATGCTTATGGAGTACTTTTGTGGAGGTTCTCTAGTGGCACTTAAAGATGTGCATTTCGTCCTCCAGGCTGACTTGCTGGACCGCCTGGGAAGCCTGGCCAGGGCCTTGGATGTCAGTCGGAATTTGCTGGTCCGACAGGCCATCGAGGAATTCCTTGCCCTGAAAGAGCGCGAGCGACTCGACCAGGAAATGGACCCCTATATCCAGGAGATGGCCCCCTACAGTGGGGAGTTCGTGGCCGAGACAGAAGGCGAAACAGAGCCACCACGGTTCTTTTCGAGGCGGGTGAGGCAGGACTGACCAAGCCCTGTGCGGCGATTGCCCATCAAGTGACTACGGTCGATCGCTCAAAGTTCGTTCAGCCTGCCCTTGGCAGGCTTTCTCCTGACCGGTTGATCGAACTCGACCAGGCATTGCGCAACTATCTGGCTCTCTAGCGTTCGTCGCGATCAGTTCAACGCCACACCAGATCACCCACCACCCAGCGGTGATCCAAAAATCGCGGACCATGAAAATTTTGGTAGCCCGTAAAGCGAAGCTCCTTGGAGCAGAACATGTAATCGATGCGCAACCCGGGGATTTTTCCCTGATAGGTAAAGGCCAGACCCTGACCGCGCTGGCGAAAGCCGTCTTGAAGGGGCCCCAACACAGTGCGATAGACATACGAGGTCGGCACATCGTTCAAGTCGCCGCAGACCACCACCGGGTAGGGCGAAGAAGCGATGCTCTGGGCCACAAATTCGGCCTGGTCCGAGCGCTTCTTTAAACCGTTTCGCAGTTTCTGGTAGGCCACTTGAGCCGTCTTGCGCAGCGTCTTTTCGCGACCGAATTGATACGATTCAAGATGCAGGTTGTAGACGCGCACCATGCGCCCGGCCAAGGACACATCAATGGCGCAATAACTGTTGAAAGTATCAGGAAAGACCATGCCGTGGTAAGCGCTGATGGGCGTGCGCGAATAACTGGCCAGGCTGGGCATGCAATAGATAAAGTTGGGCAATCCCAAATCGAAGCGCAGGTAGTATTCAATCCGATTGTTGTCTTCCTGAGAACTGGTCGAAAAATCCTGAGCGCAGACAACGTTCGGCTGCAGGGATCGGAGAATCGGTTTGCACTCGTCGATGTTCTTTTTGACCTGCTGCGTGTTGGTATCTAAGGCGTCGAAGTAATGACCGTTCATCGAGAGCACCCGCAAGGCACCGCGGGCTTGACCGTGCCAGCCTAGAAACGAAGGCAGGTAGCCCAAGCCCCAGAGCAGGGCCAAAGCGGGCACGGCCAACAATCGCCATCGGCGTTTCCAGGCGCACCACAAGGCTGCGGGCAGGGTGCCCAGATATACCCAGGGAAACCCGATGGCCAGCACTGCCAGCGGCCAGCATAGTGGAGCCGAAACCCATGGAGCCAGAAGGCACAGCCAGAGCGGCGCACTCCAAAGAACAACCACGACCCGGGCAGCCATCGGCCTTGATTTGAACCAGTTGAGGTTCCGCCCTGCAAGAGTTCCAACCGGAATAGGCCGGGCCTTCAGGCTTTTTTCAGGCGTTGCGGATATCTTACGGTGCAGAAAGACAGAGAGCTTTCAATATCGGAGGTCGCAATGAACATCCAGGTCCCCGCCAGAATTCAGTCCGCCATCAACAACTATCGCAGCCAGGGCACACTCGGTCCCGAAGCCGAAAAAGCCGGTCCCGAAATGGACATGATTTCTTTCATCGGCTTCCGCGACAAAACCGAAGATTTGCAAAAGCTTCTGGTTCTCAATCAAGGTCCAGCCGATCTCGACTCGGACCCGCAGGCTATCAATTGCTCGGCCGAAGGCATTCAGCAACTGGACAAGCCCTTCCTGACCACCCTGGAAGCCCAACTGGAAGGCCCAGCCGCCGACCCTGATACGGTCTTGATTCACAAGAGCAACGGCCAGGATAAAGAGTCCTTCGAATTCTATTTTTCCTACAATGGTTCGCCGTCCGTAGTCACGGCCAACGTAGAAGGCGCGGACATCGCCATCGGAGCCAGTCAGTTAAAGTTGACCAACGGCGCCCCCGAGGTGACGCCTGTCGGGCTGCCCAAAGTGGACAGTGAATTTCTTCTGCTCAAGTAGGCTTTACAACGAAACGAAACGCGGGCGCCGAGCTAAAGCCGGCGCCCGTTTTCGCTTGAAGCTTACTCTTCGCCTTCCAGCATCGCTTTGGCGATCAACAACTGCTCTCGTTGCTGCTGGGTGACGGCCGGATACTCCAGCTTCAGCGAGCGCAGGGTTTCGGCCAGGATGTGGGCCACGGCCACGCGCGTGGTGGGCTTGTGGTTGGCCGGAATCACATACCAGGGGGCCCAAGCTGTACTGGTGTGCTCGAAGCACTCCTCATAGGCCTTCATGTAGTCGCCCCAAAACGCTCGCTCCTTGGCGTCGTTGACGGAAAATTTCCAGTTCTTGTCGTGGCGCTCAATCCGCTCCAAGAAGCGTTTCTTCTGCTCGTCTCGCGACACGTTGAGAAAGAATTTGACAACCATCACCCCGTTTTGCACCAGGTACTTCTCAAAATGGTTGATCTCGTCATAGCGACGCTTGAAGAGCTGTTTGTCGCGAGTCCAATCTGGAAGCTGCTGACTTTGAAGGACGTTGGGATGGACCTTGGCTACCAGCACCTCTTCATAGTAGGAACGGTTGAAAATCCCGATGCGGCCGCGTTCGGGAAGGGCCCGGAAGCAACGCCACAAATAGTCGTGGTCGAGTTCTTCCAGAGAGGGTGCCTTGAAGTTGAACACCTGACACCCCTGAGGATTTACTCCAGACATCACGTGCTTAATGGTGCCGTCCTTGCCGGCCGCGTCCATGGCTTGAAAGATGCACAACACTGCGTAAATGTTGTGCGCATAAAGAATGTCCTGAAGGGTGGATAAAGTGGCAATGCCCTCTTCGAGCTGAGCCTTGCATTCTTCTTTACTTAAATCGAGATGGTAACCGGCGTCAAAGTCTTTCTTAAGATTGACTTTCTTACCCGCAGGTACGCGCATGCGACTGATGATGGGGTCCTCTTTGAGCTGAATGTAGTGCATCCGGCACGATTCTCTTTCGCCGTCATCGAGCCTGCCTGCATCGAGACGTCTAGACGGTGGTGCGGCGATTGCTACGAGCGCGGGGGGCCTTCGATGGCTTCCTGGTTACACCCGCGGTCATGCGACCCAGCACGCCGGCAAACAAATGCCAGGTCAGACTGAGGCCCGCGGAAGCCAGGAAACTCAAGGCAGCCAGTCCCGACCCCACCAAAATGGGGCGAGAGTGCCAGGAGGAGACCTCGGTCCAGGCCACGCTATCGAAGTGAGAGAAGTGAACACCCAGTGCCACCAGGGCGGCCGTGAGACCCGAGAGTCCCAGGAAGAACAGGACAAAGAGCGAGAAAAACAGGCGCATACTTTATTAAGATAGCCTGTTTATAGCCTCATTGCAAGAAAAGTGCCGTGTAGCAGGGTGCTGTTCCTAGACTGCGCTATCGGGGCGCCGGGGGCTTGCAGGTGCACCGTCGATGGGCCAAACCGGCCCCTTCCAGTGCGTATGCCGGCCTGGCCGGTCGACATTCCCAAGACTGCGCGGCGCTCAGAGAGGGCATTCGGCACGGCTGGACAAGGTTCCGTCCACCCAACTAAAATCAGCCCCCTATGAGAATTCTGTTGGTGCTGTGGTTCATGACCCGGGTAGCCCTGGCCAGGGAGCCAGCCATCTGGGACCAATTTGTGGCTCCCCGCAGTCAGGCCGAGGCCAACCGGGTGAGTGGACAACTCAACCAACTCTACCTGGCAGAGGTGCAAAGGTTGGCTCGTCCCCAGTGGTGGGCAAAGGAGGTGGCCCAACGCTGTCGCCAAAATCTGCAGGAGATCTCCTCGCAGGGGCTGGCGCCGCCACCAGACGCGCGCCGGTTTGTCCAGGAGTATGCGGCCGAACAGCAGCGCCTGGCGCTGCTCTATCCCCGCTGCACGTCGGAGATCCGCTTGCAAACGGGAGAAACGGCCGGTTGGGATCTGCCCGAGCGCTCCTTCCGACTCACCTTTGACGATGGCCCCAAACCGGCCAACACCGGTCGGGTGCTGGCCTTGCTTCGGGCCAACCGGAAGCCGGCCATCTTTTTCGTGCTAGGGAAGCGCCTTCAAGAGGCCGCCGGCGCCCTACCCGACTATCAGGGATTTCTGCTGGGAAACCACAGTTTTGATCACTCCAACCTGCCCACTCTTAACCCTCAACAACTGGCCAAGCAGTTGAGTCAAACCGAAGCCGCAGCGGCGCAGGCCGGACTTGTTTTGACCCGCCTCTGGCGCGCTCCCTATGGAGCACGCGCCGCTCGTGAGTTGAAGGCCGCCGAGAACCTGGGGCTCCACTCGGTGCTTTGGAACGTGGATAGCCAGGACTGGCAGCCTTTCATGCAAAGCCAGCCCGGGCGGATCGCCAGGCGAACCCTGGCGCTGATGCTGCTGCATAGGCGCGGCATTGTGTTGATGCACGATATTCACTCTCAAACCCCGGCGGAGCTGGCCCTGTTACTGAACTACCTGCAGCCGCTCAACTTCACCATCGTGCCTTAGGCCCGTCCCAAAATAACATACATACATACACAGACACTCGGGCCGTCGATCCATCCCCGCCAGGAGCGTCACGTCTCGGTTAAACGTGCCCCGATATTCGCCCTCGCCGCTCGGAGGGGCACCCCGACGACCGAAGTTGCCAACTTATTCGGGGACGGGCCCTTAGTCGGTCTGGAAAATTCGCCCATTCTTGACAACGTAATTGACGGCGCCGTCATTCACAATGATCTGGGCCTTGTTGCCTCTCTTTCGGAATTCGATTTTCTTCATCGGTAACGAAATAGATGGAAAGGCCTCTTGCTGCTCAAAGTCGCCCGGGCCCAGGGGTATGTCTACATCGATGCCGTGGGTTCCGTCGCAATTGGTGATACGCAGCGCGCTACGGCCGTTGACCTGGACTAAATTTAGATCCAGGTTGGGATGAGCATCCACGTCCTGAGCCACAACTCGGGCATGCTCGCGAAACCAACGGGTGCCCCACTCTGACTGAGTCCGGATGGCACAGCTATCGATCGGACCCGCCAGCCCATCGCCGGTGGTGCCCCGCAAGTCGGCGCTGTAGTTTCCTTCTTTAGCCGTGCCGGCTCCACCAGCCTGACTGACCTTGCCCCGCGAAACCGCAAACGGTGGATTTAGGAGTTTGGCAAACAGATCGCTCATGGAAGGCAGCTTATCCGGGATGCATGAAATTGCCCTGAAATGGGTATAGCCTTGGTGTGATCAAGTATCTTCGTGGCGACGCCACCCGTCCCCGCGTAATCGGGCCCAAAGTCCTCACCCATATCTGCAACGACCAGGGGCGCTGGGGAAAAGGGTTTGTGGTGGCCTTGTCGGCTCGCTGGCCCGAACCGGAGCAAGCCTACCGGGCCTGGGTCCAGCAGGGGGTGTGGGGTGATGAACCCTTTGGTTTGGGCGGAGCCCAACTCGTCGAGATTCCCCACGGCGACATTGCAGTGGTTAACATGGTGGCCCAACAAGGCATAAAAACTCGCGATGGTGTGCCGCCCATCCGCTACGGCGCCTTGGAAACCTGCCTGCACAAACTGCAGATCTTTGCCCGCCAGCGCGACGCCAGCATTCATATGCCTCGAATCGGCTGCGGTCTGGCCGGTGGCACCTGGGAGCAGGTCGAGCCCCTGATTCACAAATTGCTGGGCGACCTGCACGTCTTTGTCTACGACGTCAATAAAAGGGTCCAGGGCCTTTTTTAGCGAGTTCTCTCGTAGGCGCCGCAACGCCCCAAAGGGCGGCCTGGACGCTCGTTTCCCTCGGGCGCCTCCTGCTGGAACGTCAAATGGCCGTAGCCCGCGAGACTATGCGTCCGGCAAGTCCCCTCCCTGCCCAAACTCAGATATGGGCGTGGAACGATAGACGCTTAGCCCGCCAGGGTGTCCAGATGGTTACCTATGCAGGAGGGGCGTTTGCGGGCTTGAAGGGCGCCGGTTCTCGGAGGACTCCCTGTTGTCAGCTATACCTTCTGTCAGGCCGTTTAGGGCATTGCTCGTGTGGCCACTCTTCCCCGCCAGTTTCTGGTCGATGCAAGCGACCATCGAGGCGGTAGGCCGCAAGGCCACCTTGCCCCCCTTGGGCCTGGTCACCGTGGCCGCCATGTGCCCTGCCCATTGGGAGTTGCGCCTGATCGACGAAACCGTCGAACCGCTCACGGACGAAATGATCGCCTGGACGGATCTGGTCATGGTCAGCGCTATGGAGATTCAGAGCAAGGCGGTGGCGAAGGTTCTGGGGCGGGCCCGTGCCATGGGGAAACGCACCGTGATCGGCGGGCCTTATGCCAGCAGTCACACCGAAGAATTGTTGGGGCAGGCCGATCACGTGGTTACCGGCGAGGTCGAGGGCGAGTTCGCGGCCATCGCTGCCGCTCTGGAGGCCGGTAGCGCGCCTCCCCTCTATGCCTTTACCGGCAAGCCGGATGTCACCTGCACCCCCAAGCCTCGCTTCGATCTGCTTCGCCTGAACAAGTACGCGGCGATGTCGGTGCAGTTTTCGCGAGGCTGCCCCTTTCAGTGCGAATTTTGCGACATTATTGTTCTTTACGGACGCAAGCCGCGCACTAAAACCCCAGAGCAGTTGACCGGTGAACTGGATTACCTGCTCGAGTTGGGTTGGCGGGGCGAGGTGTTCTTGGTCGACGACAACTTCATCGGCAATCATGTCAAGGCCACCGCGTTGCTGACGCATATGTATGGCTGGCAACGCCAGCATGACTTTCCAATGTCGTTTTACACCGAGGCCTCGGTCAATCTGTCCTCTCGGCCCGATCTGATCGAGGCCATGGTGCAGGCTAATTTTCAGTACGTATTTTTGGGCATTGAGACGCCTTCCGGCGCATCGCTGCAAGAAACCAAGAAGTTCCAGAACACCCAAGGCAGCATGGTCGATTCGGTGCACGCCTTGCTGCGGGGAGGGCTTTGGGTCATGGGCGGCTTCATCGTGGGTTTTGATGCCGATGAAGCGGATATTTTCGACCGTCAGTTCGAATTTGTTGAGGCAGCCGCGATTCCCTGGGCTATGGTAGGCATGTTGCAGGCCCTGCGCCACACCGCTCTGTCCGATCGATTGCGCAAGGAAGGCCGTCTTTATGCCAATGGAAAGTCGTCCACCGGCGACAACCTCAGCCTGCCCAACTTTCGCACCACCATGTCGCGCAAGACCATGGTGACTGGCTACTGTAACCTGATCGAAAGGCTCTATGCCCCTAAGGCCTATTTCGCTCGGGTGATGCGGTCCATGGAACTGTGGCGCACCCGACCCGCCCAAAAGCCCCCAAAAATGACCTTAGGATTTCAGGTGAAGGGTGTGCTGGGGGGACTCTGGCACCTGGGCTGCGTGAGCAGCTACCGTGGCGAATTTTGGAAGTCGCTGGTTCAGTTGCTGCTTCGCTACTGGCGTGAGCCGGCCAAAATTCATCAGGGATTTTCAGCTTTGGTGGCCGGATTGCACATGATTTCTTATGCAAAATCTCTGGTCCAACTCTATCGCAATGCCGTCATCGTTGACGATCCAGAACCCGTGATGGCGGCCCAAGCAACCTGAAATCCAGCCAGGGTTTTTTGCGAGAGTGGCCTGCCGATCAAGCCCCCTCCCAGGAGGAGATGATTTGGGAAAGACGCACCGCTTCCGGTGGTGTTTCTCGTTCTGGGCGCCTTTTTTCAGGCCGCCGCCGCCTCCTGGGCCAGCGCCACCCATGGACAGTTGGGCCTGGGCTACCTGCTCCTGCTGCGAGGCCTGGTGTGGTTCTCGGTGTTGACTCCCTGGGCTGTGCGACACCCGGGCCAGGCGGCCGGTCAGCAGCGCCGGTGGTTGTTGTTGCAGGCCTTGTGCGGAGCCATGTTCCTGCTGCTTTTTACCTACGCGGTCACGCGTATCCCGTTGGCCTTGACCACCACCATCATGTCGGGCACCAGCGCCCTGTGGGTGATATTGCTGGTATCAATGCTCTCGAAGGTTCGCCCCCTGTGGCAAGAGGTGGTCGCCATGCTGGTGGCCGCGCTGGGTATCACTTTGATTGTGCATCCCGAAGGCGAGGTGGGCGTGCAGCGACTCGATATGGCGGGCCTGGCCGCGGCTTTCGCGGCGGCGGCCACCTACGCGGTGACCTTTGTGGTCATCGGGCGCGTCAAGAAAACCGATTCGGCCAATGTTCTCAACCTCTGGTGTGCGGCCATGGTTTTGCTGATCAGTTTGCCTTTGGTGGTTGGCCAACCCTTGCCGGGTAGCGCCTGGTTGTGCATTTGCGGTCTGCTTTATGGACTGTGCGGTCTGCTGGGCCAAACGTTCATTGTGTGGGGAACCATGCGCACCTCGCCAGCGGCCGGAAGTACGGCCGGCGTGTTCATCCCCGTCTTCGCGGCTTTGATCGGGACCCTCTGGCTGGCTCAATCGCTGAGTCTTCTGGAGGTGGTCGGAATGCTGATCGTAGTGGTCAGTGCGGGCGCAGTGTCCGTGGTGGAGAAGCTGGCCGTTCCGCCAGAATCGGTTTGAGGCCACAGCCGTGTCGTGCGCGACGGTTCGGCCGGAGTCAAGGACTCGGCTCGTCAACGGGCTGGCGTACCAGCATCACCGGACAATGGGCGTGACGGGATACCTTTTCGGCCACACTGCCGATCAGCCAGCGCGACAGACCTTCGCGGCCGTGAGAGGTCATCACCACGATACCGCAGTCCACTTGTTGGCTGCGCTCCACAATGCACTGGCTGGGACTGCCCAGTTGATACTCACAGCTGATGTCCGCCTCAGAATCGCCCAGACGCGCTCGCACCTGGTCGAGATACTGCGTGCAGGCGACTTTCTGTTCGTCCAGACGACCGTCGATGGCCTGAGCATCGATCAGACTCCCCAATTCGGGTCGCAGTCCGATGCGTAAGAGCACCAGTTGGGCCTGAAATTTCTTGGCCATGTCGATCGCCCAGGGCAGGGCCCCTTCGGCATAGTCGGAGCCATCCAGGGGGACTACGATCGATCGGACGGAAATGGGTTGTATCACGGGCTTCCTCCACAGGATTGTCGTTCTCGGTGGGCTTTGCGAAAGAACCGGGAGAACCTGGCAATTTGTCGAATTGATTGGCCATGCTGGAGCGACACGACATGCCCATACCTTACTCGATCGGCACGGTCCTGGCCGGTTACCTGATGTGCATTCCGTTTTGGGCCTTGGGCGCGTTGTGGAACCGATGGCGGCCGCAGCGACCGGTAAATCCCTGGATATTGCCCTCCGTTTGGAACGTCTTTCTGTATTTCTGCTTCGCCGTCCAGTCGGATGGGTGGAGGCATTTCAAAGACGACGACCTGGTGGTTGTGGTGGG
Source organism: bacterium (assembly GCA_018780265.1). Classification (GTDB taxonomy): domain Bacteria; phylum Vulcanimicrobiota; class Xenobia; order Xenobiales; family JADMJV01; genus JADMJV01. The sequence continues at coordinate 29,200 of JADMJV010000029.1, read as the reverse complement.
TTTGCTGCCGGCAGCGCTGGGCTGCGTAGGTTCCGCCTGGCGCTGGAAAGCTGTTCCCCAGGAAGAGGATGTTGCCTCTCTCAGGGTTTGACGAGAAGAAATTCCGCGTAGGGTACCGTCCACACCAGCGGGTGACTGAGCCTGTGTCCGTAGAATCCGTCTTCTCCATGGGTGGTGCCGTGGTCGGAAAATATCCAGCAGTAGGCTCCTCGGCTCCTTAGCTTGGGCCACAATCGGGCCAACTGGCCATCGGCGTAGGCCAGCGCCTCCAACTGTGTCTCCGGGCTATCGCGGCTGTGCCCTTCCAGGTAGTAGTGCGTGGGCTGGTGAGTGGCCGAGACATTGAGGTAAAGGAACAGGCGGCGCGGGTCGTCCAGCAGGCGCAAGGCCAGGTCCACCTGGTGGGCGGTGGAGTGGGGGTCGGTTACCCCCAGGCGAGTCTCCCAGTGACTATCACAGAAAAGCGAGGGCAGGACCCGACTGAGCTGAGTCAGACCATTAAAGAAGCCCACGCCACCGATACACTGGCTGCGGTAGCCCTTGCGTCGCAGGCCTTCACAGAGGTTGTCGCCTTCCAAGAGCAGGGTCTGAGGACCCACCGTGGTGCTTCCAGGGAAATCCAGGGCCAGGTTGCGCGGGTGGGGAGGGGGCCCGCTTGGAGTGGGCAGAAAGCCAGCGAAAAACGCTTGATGGGCCGCCAGCGTGAAGTTTCCCGGGGTGTGGCGCTCTTCCCAGTGGTCGATCAGACGGGCCAGATGGGGAATGCGCCCCTGCCGCAGTGCTTGGGCCGCCACATCGTAGCGCAAGCTGTCGAGCACTACCCAGCAAAAGTCCACATGGCCGCACAAAGGGCGCAGATCGGTCACGTGGAAATGGCCTCGGGATGCATTCGGCCTACGTTTACTCCTATCCCCACAAGCTGGCCTACGGGCCGCTCGACCCGCCCGTCGAGTTGGCCCCGCTCTGGCAGCGCGAGCCGCGTCAACAACTTTTTCTCTATTGGCACATCCCCTTCTGCGAGATGCGGTGTGGCTTTTGCAATCTCTTCACCTCGATCGAGCGCAAAGCAGAGCCCATGGCTGAATATCTGCAGGCCCTGAGGCGCCAGGCTAACCAGTTGGCCACGATTGTCTCGCCCTGCCAGGTGAGCGGCCTGGCCATCGGGGGCGGCACGCCCACCCAGTTACCCTCTGACCAGTTGGAGTCTCTGCTGGACGGTATTTTGCAGTGGCCACGCCAGTTGGGCGGCGATTTTAGCGTGGAGTCGTCGCCAGCCACAGCCACTCCGGAGAAGCTGTTCCTATTGCGTCAGGCGGGCGTCACGCGCCTGAGCCTGGGGGTGCAGAGTTTTGTCGAGGCTGAAGTGCAGGCGGTCCATCGGCGTCAGCGTAACTCCCTGGTCAATCAAGCCTTGAGCAATATTCGTGGGCAGGGATTTGAAGTGGTCAATATCGACCTGATGGTGGGACTGCCCGGCCAAACGGTGTCCAGTTTGCGTCGGTCCTTGCAGTCGGCGCTGGACTGGCAGCCTGAGGAACTTTATCTCTATCCGCTCTACGTGCGGCCCCTGACGCGCCTTTATGGCGAGCACAACGGTTGCGACGATGGCGACCTCTATCGATCGGGACGGGACTTTCTGCAGGAGCACGGTTACGAGCAGGTCTCTTTACGCATGTTTCGCCGCCGTGGCGGCCCGGGCGGTTGCGAGTACGCTGACCCGCAAAGGCCCATGCTGGGTCTGGGTTGTGGAGCTCGTTCCTATACTCGGGAACTCCACTATTCCACCCCCTACGCGGTTGGTTCCTCAGGAGTGAGGCGAATTTTGCGTGCTTACAAGGATACCCAGGATTTTGGTCAGGCCCACTTTGGCTACCGACTGGATGAGGAGGAGAGGCGCCGCCGTATCGCCGTGCTCTCGTTGCTTTCAGAACAAGGTCTGGATATCTCGGCATTTCCCGAGTTTCTCAGTCTGCTTCAGCCTGGCGAAGCCGAAGGCGGGCGCCTGACCAGTCTGGGACTGGAGAGAGCCGACCAAATCGGCCCGCGCTTTTTCTCTGCGCGGGTTCAGCAAGCCGTTCTGGCCGGGGCTCGAGAATGAACGAGTTAACTCTGCTCTATCGCGGGCCGCTGTCTTCTTGCAATTATGCCTGCGCCTACTGCCCCTTCGCCAAGCGGAGGGAAAATCGCCGTCAACTCGAGTACGACCGGTCCTGCCTGGTGCGATTTTTGGAGTGGGCTCGGGCCCAGCACAATTGGCACCTGCGCGTTTTTTTCACGCCTTGGGGCGAGGCTCTGGTGCGCCGATACTATCGCGAGGCCATTGTGGAATTGTGTCGCCTGCCCCAGATAGAAAAGGTGGTGGTGCAGACCAATCTGTCCGCGCCGCTGGCTTTTGCCTCACAGTGCGGGGACAAGTTGGCTATCTGGGCCACCTTTCATCCCGACTGGGCCGACCCCAAGCGCTTTTTGGCCCAATGTAGGCGGCTCGACCAGGCCCAAGTGGCCTATTCGGTGGGGGTGGTGGGCTTTGCTCGCTTTCGAAAGGCCATTCTTGAACTGCGCCAACGGCTGGCCCCTTCGGTCTACCTGTGGATCAACGCCGTCAAGGCACAATTAGACGAGTTAGCCGAGGAGGATCGGCGCTTCTTTTCTCACATCGACCCGCTTTACGAGCTGAACACGCAGGCGTATGCCAGTCGGGGTCGACCCTGTGGCGGCGGTTCCAGGGTGGTTTCGGTCGACGGGGAGGGAATGCTGCGCACCTGCCATTTTCAGTCTCAGCCCCTGGGAAACTTGTATGACCGACAATGGTGGACGGCTTTAAGGCCTCGCCTGTGCCTGACGGACCACTGTCGCTGTTACATCGGCTACGTTCATTTGGAATACCTGCAAATGAACCGTGTCTTCGGATCGGGCATACTGGAGCGAATCCCGTCAGGCCGCGCTCCGTTCCAGATCAAAGAGGTAGTCGTCCAGAGCCACTCGCTGGCCCCAATGGAAGCCCTCGAAAATCACGCCCACCACCTTTTTTCCTCCGGGCAACCTGTGCTCCCAGACCTGGCGGGCCAGTAGGGCCACCTTGCCTTCAAACTCTACCGTCAATTCGGGACATTCCGAGCCCTCGTCGAGCATCAAACGGGCGCCAGTCTGGCTGACGTTGATGGCCCTGCCTGATTGGATGGAGCCTCCTTGACGGACATATTTTATGTCCACCGCGTAACTGAGCCGAGGGGCCCCGCGACGATTTTCCAGATCGAGTTCGGACACTGCTTCCACGTTGCGCTCCCTTGTGTATTTCTACCTACTAAGTCTAGCCTATGATAAATAAACTGGGATGCCACAAAGGGTGGTTTGACTTAGACGGGATGTAACAAGGTTGTTAACTCTTTGCGTCAATCTCCCAGAGCCGTTAAGTCTGCGCCGCAGCCTGGCGCCAAGTGCATCCTGAAACCAGGGTCTGGCGTCTCCTCTGAAACATCCTTGCATTGCATAAATCTGGTTTTCAATTTGCCAGGATAGTCGGAGTGCTGCTCCTATTCACCGGTAAAATCGAAAGCAGATAACCAGGCCAAAAGCGGCTAGACTGGGTGCCACTGCAAGGCCAAATAAGGGGAAGGTGGGGAGGGGGAGAGATGGCGAGAGATTTGTTCGCAGGTGAGTCAATTCGTCGGAAATCAGACTTTTCTTTGGAGAAATTTACCAGGAACCCCGTGGTCAGGCCGGTGGCCTTCAGGGTCAGATTGGCTAAGTGGTGTAGCTGGGTCCGGCGGGCAGGCCGTAGCGGGGGGGCGGGGCCGTGCCTTCGCCGGTGTGAAAGACGTCCAGAATGAGATTAAGGGCGTCCTCGGTGGCCCACAGGGTATCCACCGTGACCTTAAAGCCCTGTATGGGCGGTTGGCGCAGCAACCAGGCGTTGAGTGGTTTGAGGTGGAGCACGGCTTTGCCCACTTTGGTTTTGCCGTCCAGGCCCTGGCCCAACGTTACCGTATCGGCGGGCAGGCCCAGGGCCGTGAGGCGGGCCCGGATTTTCTTCTCGGCAAACGATTGCACGGTACCCCATAGGCTGCTGGCGATGAATTTGGCCATGCCACCGGTTCTGTCGCCCTTGATCTGATCGAAGGGAATGGAGAAGGTCACCGTGTCAGGGGTCGATTGGGGAATGGCCACCAGCGTGACCCCCATACCGATGGGCAGTTTGGTATGGATGGTGAAGCACCCCATTTGAAACGAGATCGGGCCGACTCCTCGAAGATTAGCCAGCGCGGCGTTCACGTCTCGGCTCTGCAGTGAGGCACCACACTGGCCGAGAAACTGGCTCACGTTTGCAGATTGAGCGAGATCGTCAGGCCTTGGGGACCCAACTGCAACTGATTGAGCTGAACGACGAAGGGTCCCAGATTGCCATTGCGCAGCTGAACACGCAGACTTTGAGCCAGGGTAAAGGGGTCCACGCCTACCTGGAGGTCTCCCTGCTGAACCTGTAAGTTGCCCTGTTCGGCAATTTGTACCTGCAGGCCGCCCGGCTTGTTGACAAAGATGGCCAGCAGAGAGTTGAGCAGGCGATTGTCGAGTTCTATCTTGCTTGAACCACCCACCGACGGTGTTGACGGATTCGTCATCGAAGCTCCACACCCCCCACAAAAAGTCTTGCCATCGCGCACATCGCTGGCGCAGTTAGGACATACCGGCATTGGACTGCCCCCTCGAAACGAAGTAAGCAGGAGTTCTCAGCTTGTGGCCACGCTCCTGCCCAGGGATTTGGGCCGGGCGGCATCAATTCAGGGCTGCGAACCGCCGCTTTGGAGTAAGCGGATTTTCGGCTCAGTGGAACAACAATCAGACTTCCACCCTGGCCGTGACCGTTCCTGAAGATACGCGCCTGCGCACCCTGACGCACGCAATCTGGCCATGGCCGAACAGAGCCCGGTGGTCCTGCTGATTCCCGCGCGATGCACGGGTCAAATTGGAGCAGCCCAATACCAGTCCCTTGCCCGAATAGCGTCTGCCTAACCGAGGGCCTGGGCGTAGAGTTCTTCGGTCGTTTCGCCGGGCTCCACCCCCAGGTCTTCGTCCAGGGCCTGGCGGCACTGGTCGTAGACTCGAGCCGCCTGAGCCAGCCGACCCTGGTGCAGGTGTGACCTCATCAACAACTGGTAGCCTTCCTCCCAGCAGCGGTCCCGTTGCAACATGAGGTGGGCGATCTGGGTGACCTGTTCGCTGCGCTGCTGGGCGGAGAAATGGGCGGCCAGACGACTGGCCGTGTCCAGATATTGCTGCTTCCAGCGCTCCCGCGAGGCGGATGCCCAATCGGCATATGGAAATTCCTGTAAGTAGTCGCCACGCACCAAATCTAGAGCCCGCTGGAAAAGGTGTGCGGCCTCTTCGGGGTCGGCCGCTTGTTGGCCCAACTCTACGAAGCGTTCAAACTCCGCCAGATCCAATCCCAGTTCTTCGTTCCAGGGGAGCGCATAGTGATCATCGCGTCGTACCACCGAGCGTGCGGTGGCATTGTGGGGGCGGTCCGGGTCGAGCACCTCAAAGAGTGCGTGCAACAAAACGCGCAGGTCGCGGGCAGCCGCCTGTGGAGTGCTCTCGGGAAAGAGCAGGTCCCAGAGGCGCTCTTTGGAGACAAAGCCCCCCCGCAGGGATAGCAGGATGCCCAGCAGTTCTTTGGCTTTCTTGCGTTTCCACAATTTGTGAGGCACTTCTTGACCGCCGCGCCACACCTGGATGGGTCCCAGTAAACAGATGCGCAAGGCCTGGCCTAACTCTGGGGCAGGTTCTGGCAGGGGGGGGACCACCGGCGTTGCGACGCGCGGCCCAAAGAGAGTGGGCTTCTCCATGACAAACGCGAAGCCGCCTTCTCGGGCCAGAGCCTGAGCCCGTTCGGGCTGGGCCCAGAGCTGGGTCAGAAAGATCCCAAAGCGGTCCTGCACCTCTTCAAATTGCAGCCGCGCGGCCTGCATCAGGTCAGACCAGCCCGGGTGCTGGCCGAGTTTGGCCGAAATGGCCGAGGTCAACTGCAGCCAGGCACTCAGCCAGGCGTCTCCGGCCTGTCGGGTCAGTTCCAGAGCCTGCAGGGCGGCATCGTAGGAGCGGACCCATTCGCCCTGGTGGGCGCAGAAGAGAGCTTCGCCCATCAGGGCCTCGGCCTGCAGGCGCGGGGCCCCCATCGCCTCGGTGAGCTGACGGGCCTTGGCGTAGCACGAGCGAATTTCCTCGGCCTGGGAGCCTGGCTTGAGTTGTAGTGCATGCCCGATGCGCATCCAGGCTACGCTCTCGGCAAATCGCTCCTGGCTGGCCTGAGCCTGACGCAATGAAGATCGGGCCAGAAGTTCAGCGCTACTCCAGTCGCCCTGCAGCACCGCCAGATAGGCCAACAGCAGGGCCTCGTTACGGTGACCGGTGCCGCTACCATCAGCCTCGCGCAAAAGGGCTTCGCGAGCCTGCTCCAGGTTGCCGGCCCGCAGGTGTAAGCGCACCTCCAGCCTGTCTCTGGAGGGGCCCGGTTGGGTCAGGGCCAGGCGTCGATAGCGCTGAGCCTGGCGCGAGGCCCCTTGATTGAGACTGTTTTCTGCCAACAGTAGGAGCACCTGGCCCTTTTGTTCGCGATTGAGGTGAGGATAGGCCTGGCGTAAAAGAGCTTTGGCTCCGCTGGGTTGCAGAGTATCCACCAGCACTTTGCCCGCTCCTAGCAGGGCCTGTCCCCGGGTGGAGTTTTCTTGGACCCGGGTTAGCTGGAGAAACTCCTGCAGAGCACTTTCGAAACGGTGGCTGCTGGCCAACGCCTGCGCGTAGGCCAGGCGCAATCCGGGATCGCGGTGAGCGGACGGCAACTGTTCCACGTAGTGGAGCAATTTTTGAAAAGCCCCCTGCTCCAGTAGCGACGGTCCCCAATGGGCCAGCACGCCGGCTGCCTCCTGGGTGGCGCCGATCTCAAACAGGTGCCAGAGGGCCTCATCGTAGTCCCCTTGCGAGAGGGCCAGGGGGGCGGCCAGTTGGTGGCTGGACTTGACCAGTTTTCGTGAGACTCGCAATTGCTGCAGCAGAAAAGATCTCGCCAGCGGATGGAAGCGATACTCGGTGTGTCCGTAGCGTTGCAGAAATACTCCCTGATCAGCGGCCTTGGGCAGCAACTCGCCAGCCGCAAGGTGGGGGCACAACTGCATCACCTGGGCCAGGCTGACAAATTCGAACACGCTGCAGCGGCACAGCATGTCCTTGAGATCTTCGTCCAGGCTTTTCCAAACCTGGTCCAGCAGCTTGGCCGGATCGGCTTGGGCTGCACCGGTGCGGCGCAAGGCATCTACCGCCATGGGCCAACCGCCGGTGGCTTCGACCTGGGTGGCGTCCAGGCCATGCTCTACCAGTTCGTGGCTCTCAAAGCGTAGTTGCTCAGGCCCGATATCGACTACCCAACCTCGAGCTCGCCAGTTGGCCAGAAAATCCAGTTCCAGCGCCTCACGCCCGATCAGGACCCACCCCAGCGAGGTCGGACTGAATTGCATCAGATAGCCGAGCAGGCGCAGGGCTTCGCCCTGGAGATGGTGGGTGTCGTCCACGATCAAGCAAGCACTGTGGCTTTCCAGCAGGCAGCCCAGCGCGTCGGCGACCGGGCGCCACCGCTCGGGAGCAAATCCCTGACTCAATAGGGCGTCGAGGGGCTCGCTGTTGAGATGCGGAAAGCAGCGTAGCCAGGCTGCCCTCAAATAAATCAATAGCGAGTGAGGATCGTCCTCGCGGTGCCCCAGGGTCAGCCAGGCTGGTTGGGGAGACAGCTTCTGTGCCCAGTGAGCGACCCATTGAGTCTTGCCAAAGCCTGGACCGGCTACTACCCAGGCCAGTCGACTGTCGGCACGCAGCAATTGAGCCAGCCGGTTGCGCCTGGGCAGGGCCGTAAGGTCGGGACTGGGTATTTGAACTCGGGAGGGGAGTACTGCGAAATTCATCAGCCCGCATCTTTGGGCAAGCGCCAAAGGATCCTGTTGGAAATGAAGTTGCCCTGCCCTGAGCGAACGCCTCCCCTATGGCCCACGAATACCAGGCAGACCGGGATTTGGGAGACAGCGGGGGATGTGCCACCCTGGCCATCTACCCCCTGTTGGGTTTGTCTACGGCGTTTGCCGGCGACCTCTGGGACAATTTTCCCGGTCAGGTGATCGCTGTTTTATTGCTGACGACCGTTTTCGGATTGGTGCGCCTTTACCTGGGACAGAGGTTGCAGAGTTGTCACGTCTACCAACTTCCCAAATTCAGAAACGGCTATGCCGCCAGCGTGCTGGCCGTGGCCGTCAGTTGGTCGGCCTATTCTTGTCTGGCCGTATTGGAATATGGCCGCAGTTGGAGCGGTCTGATAGCCTTGATGACCACCGTGGGCATCGTGGCCGGTGCTATCTCGACGCTGACCCCCAACTTTCCCCTTATGTTGAGCTATCTGGCCACCATGCTTGTGCCCTCAGTGGCGGCAATGGTTGCCCAGGGAGGCACTGCCGAGCGCCTGACGGCGGCTATGGTGGTTTTCTTTGGGGTATTTATGGCCATCACCGGTCATCGTCATCACCTGCGCTACATCAACCTGCAAACGGCTATGCTGGAACTGGATCAGGCGCGTTCTCAGCAAGAAGATCTGCTTGCCCAAGAAAAGCACCAGCGATCGCTTCTGGCCGAGCAGAATGCAGCTTTGTTGCAGGCCCGCCGTGCGGCCGAACAGGCCAGCCAGGCCAAGAGTATTTTTTTGGCAACCATGAGCCATGAAATCCGCACGCCGATGAACGCGATTTGCGGATTGACCAACCTGCTCCTGGATACTCAGACCACCGAGCAGCAGCGGCGCTGGTTGCGCGCTCTGCGCGACTCCAGCGAGTCTCTGCTGGTTTTGATCAGCGATATCCTGGACCTGTCCAAGATCGAAGCAGGCCAGATGCGGGCCGACAATACTCCCTTTGATTTTCGCGACCTGCTCGAAGAGTTGCGTCGCTTGATGGGCCCGGTGGCGCAGGTGAAAGGGCTGGAGTTGGCGGTGCGAGTCGAGCCCGAAATTCCGGCCGTGATCGTCTCAGACAGACTGAAGCTCCGTCAGATTCTACTAAATTTGCTCGGAAACGCCATCAAGTTTAGCCGGACCGGCACTGTGGAAGTGCGCGCGGAACGCCTGGCGGGTGTGCTGCAATTGAGTGTTTGGGACCAGGGCATTGGCATCGAACCGGAAGCCTTTACGCGCCTGTTTCAGGCGTTTTCGCAGGGCGACACGCGAGCGGTTCGCGCCCACGGCGGGACCGGATTGGGCCTGGCAATCTCGCGAGAACTGGCTCAACTGCTGGGGGGCAGCATGTGGTTATCGTCGCGCGGGAACAGCAGTGGTGAGGTGCCGGTCGATTGGAAGGCCCCTGTCGCCCCGAACGGCAGTCAGTTCTGGCTGCGTATACCGATCAAGGTTGGCCGTTTGGCATCGGCGCCCCACCCGGCCGTAGTCAACGACCAGCGCCCGCTCAAGATTCTGGTTGCCGAAGACAATCGGGTGAATCAAATGGTCATTCGCGAGACGCTGGTTCGGCTTGGCCACGAAGTCCATCTGGTGGCTTCGGGGAAAGCGGCCGTGGAAGCCATTCTCAGCGAGCCCTTTGGCTTGGTTTTAATGGATCTGCAGATGCCCGAGATGGACGGGTTGGAGGCCACCCAGCAGATCCGTAGTCGCGTGGGCGAGGACCCCTGGATTGTTGCCCTGACCGCCAACGCTTTTACTGAAGACAAGGAGCGCTGCCTGCGGGCAGGTATGAACGACTACTTAAGCAAGCCGGTGCGCCGGGAAGAGTTGGAAGCGGCCATTGAACGGGCCCGAGTGAGGAGTTAGTGTATGTCCACCCTGGAGCGGGCCATTGAGTTGGCGGTGCAATATCATAAAGGGCAGAGAGACAAGGCGGGAGAGCCCTATATTCTCCATCCTTTGCGGGTAATGCTGCGCTGCCAGGGAGCCGAGGCTCAGATGGTGGCGGTCATGCACGACCTGCTGGAGGACACTCCGGTGACCCCGGAAATGCTTCTCCAGGAAGGTTTTTCGGCTAAAGTATTAGGCGCTCTGGAGGGGGTGACCCGGCGTTCCGGCGAGAGCTATCAGCAATTTGTGCAAAGGGCCAAGACCGATCCTGTGGCGCGCCAGGTGAAGTTGGCCGATTTGGAAGATAACATGGATGTGCGTCGACTCAAGCGGGTCACGCCCAGGGACGCTGAGCGTCTGCAGCGCTACCGGGAGAGTTGGCAGGCTTTGCAGTGAAGAAATCAAAGAAATCCGCCTCGCCGAAGGCGGCGCTCTCTCCCGAAATCGAGGCAGCCTTCCGGGCTCACGCCGGACTGAGCATCCAGGAATTGGAGTCGCTCATCGCTCGTGCCGAGAGCGGATCGTTAAGTTCGATTGAGCAAAGTCAGCTTACCGCTGCACTGAAAGCCTTGATGTTTGAGGCATCAGACTGATCGGGGCCGCACAAATGTAATCTCTTGGCTACTTTTGAGGGAGCTGTTTTAGCATTGTTTAATCGGGTTTGCCTATGCTGAAAGTATGTTTCCTCTTCATCAGAACCCCACCGGCTCCACGCTCGACACTCTGGGAGGCTTTGGCCTTCCGGCTACCCAACTGCCTCCTCTGGGCAACTTCCAATCGCTGCAAAGGCTGGGGGCGCCCACGATGCCCCCTGGCGGGATGGTCGACCCGGCCTTGACTCAGATGGTGATGATGCAGCAGCAGATGAATCAGATGCTGCTGGGCATGATGCAGATGCTGATGACGCTGATGCTCAATCGCGAGGGCGGCGCCCAGTCGACGGGTCGCCAGATGGGCCACTCCGGTTTGGGCGGTGGCGGCGGAGTTTCGGGTAGTAACGGGGCTTCAGGAAGCCTGTTTAATTCCAGTCAAACCCTTGGAGCGGGCGGTCCCAAGGTGCAGAAGTTGATTGACGCGGCCCTTTCCAAGCAAGGTACGCCTTACGTCTTTGGCGCGGCCGGACCGGACAAATTCGATTGCTCGGGTCTTGTCAGCTGGGCTTTGAAACAGGCCGGATCGAATATTCAACGCCTGACTGCAGAGGGGCTGCACAAGCACTATGCCAATGCTTCGGTGAGCAAAGAACAGTTGCAGCCCGGTGACCTGGTCTTTTTCTGGTCTCCGAACGACCGCGGAATTCCTAAAGGCCAGGCAACCCACGTGGAAATTTACCTGGGTGACGGTAAGACCATGGGTACTGACAGCCCCAAAGAGGGCGCCAAAGTGGAGCCGATCAACTGGAGCACCTTTATTGGCGGTGCTCGTCCGCCAGAGCTGGCCGGCTAAGCTGCCAAATACGGCCTTGCTCAGAGTGGGTCCACGAATTCTTTCACTCGGCCCCGATGCAATGGTATCAGCTTTAATTCGGGGGGGCAGGTCGGCAAACTCATAGGAAGAAGCCAGGTCGGCAGGTGTCACTCTCTATTTCAGCCCAAAGTTTGCCGCGACCCGTGCCGGTGTATTCGGAGAGTGACATTTTGGGCGTACCTCCTGGCAGCTGGGAGTTCGACTGGTTTGGCCTACCGGTCCGCTATCGGGCTCATTTTCGATTTGCTCTCTACAAGGAACGGCTGACTTTCTGCTTTGAAGCCAACAAGGAGCCCGAATGTGAGGATTTGCCCAGCGGGACTTTCCGGGCCGGGCTTTGGGAGCGAGATGTGGCCGAGTTCTTCCTGATGGGTCCGAACGGAGACTATCAAGAGTTTAACTTGAGTCCTAGCGGGGCCTGGTGGAGCGCTTCATTCACCGGTCACCGCCAGCAGTCTGAAGAATTGCCCTGCCCTTCGGTTGTGGTTGCAGCCTGTTCTGGGGGTGGACGTTGGACGGCCCAGCTGTCGGTGGCCCTGGTCGATATCAAGCCATTGCAGGGTTTCTGTCTGAGCCAGTGCCGACTCAATCCCACGGCCATTTTGGCGCCGGGTCAACCCGAGTATTTGTGCTACGGGCATAGCAGCGGCGGGCAACCTGACTTTCACCGGGAGGACAACTTTTTGCCGATTGTGGTTCACCCTGGTCAAGACCGTGGCTTCGCTGCTGGACTCGGGACGAATGCCCGGCGCGGCTAAAGTGCCGGTGAAGGGCATCAGGCCCTCCGCGACACGGGGATCCACAGAACCCCAAAGCGGGACACTCTGATATCACTGCGTTCCAGGCGCACCGGACGAGCCTCGATACGCTCCAGCGCGGCTCCTTCGGCGGCCTTGATCTGGTCCACTTGCTGCTCCAGTTTGTCGCGCACGTCCTGCAGCTTTTGGTAAAGCAGGTTGAGTTCTTCCTCTCCCTGGGACACTCGATCTTGGGCACCGCTGCTGCGGTGGTGAGCCGTGATGGCAGTGTTGAGAGAGCGTTTCTTCCCGGTGAAAAAGCCCAACACGGCGGTGCCCGCGTTCCACAGCGACTCGGTCTGGCGACGCTGCGACTCATTGCGCAGCGTTTCCAACTTGGCCTCGTGTTTGGCCAGGCGGTCCTGGAGAGTTTGGACCTCGCGGTCTACCTTGGCGTGCAGTTTGCTGATTTGTTGGTCGACGCGCTCGTCGATAGAGCGTTGCACGCGCTGGCGGAAGCGCTTCTCGTTCTCCCCGCCTTCTCCGTACAGTTTCAGATCGGCTTGAATCCACTGACTGCTGGTCACCCGGCGAAATACGTCGTCGATCATGGCCTGTTGGGCCGTCTTGAATTCGCTGGATTCGTCGAAGCTGCTGGGCAGGGGCTCAAAGAGACCCGCCTGGGGGCAGTTCGGCAGCAAATCCCCTGCTTGCAGCGGTAGGCGCAGCCATTGGGTCGGCAGTGACTCGCCCAGTGGGAAGAATAGGTAGTGGTGGGCCTCGTCGAGGATAAACCCGCCTTTGTCCTCGTCGAAACGCAACTGGAGTTCTCCCCACAAGGCCGGCTGCCACAGGCTTCGACCGTCGCTGCGATGTGGTTGGGAAAAGGTTTCCAGGGCACCCTCGAGGGCCGCCGAAAAAACCACCCGGGGGTCCAGAAAAGCCTGGGCAAAGCCGCTCGGTAGTGGCGGGGGTTGGCTTAGCCCCTGGGACTGCGAGGCTGGAGCCGGCTGGCCGGTCACGACTGGCGGAGAGGGTTGCGGACGAGGCTGTAAGCGCGATAGTTCGGCTCGCGTCACGGGGCCGCGCAGAAAGGACATGGCAAAACGGGTCTGGTAGCGGGTGGGCAGGACCGCTCCCGGACTCTTGACCATGAAATGACGGGGCTGTAGCTGCTCAAATTCGCGTTGCAATTGGGCGCCGTCCAGACCGGCCGCAGCCAGGGTAAGCCCTTCGGCCACGTGCTGTCGGTCTTGAGCGGTCTGCATGCGACCCACCCACCAGGTGCCGGCGTTGGCCAGTCCCTTGTAGTCGATATCGACGGGGTTTTGGGTGGCCAACACCACTCCCAGACCTACCGCCCGGCTTTGCTTGAGCAGGGTCAGCAAGGGTTGCTTGGAGGCGGGATTGGCGGGATGGGGAGGGATGTAACCGGCAACTTCATCAAAGTAAAGCAAGCTGCGCAACGAGGAGGTTCCTGATAGGGTGCGTGACCAGTTGCGCACTCGGTGCAGCAACAGGGACACAAAAAACATGCGCTCGCCGTCACTAAGGTGAGCCAGATAGAACAGCGACACCGGAACTTTGCCGGGGCTATCGGCCTGTTGCAGTTTTTTGGGGTCGAGCTGAGCGCCTTCGGACCAGGCCGCGAAGGCCGGCGAGGCCAGCAGAGCGTTGAGTTTCATGGCTAAGTCCAGGCGTTGGGCCGATGGGTAAAAGGTCTCGACAGGAAACACACCCACCTTCTTAAAGGGCGGGTCAGCCAGCCGCAAGACCAGGTCTTCCAGGCTCAAGTCTTGCCCCTGCTCCCAGGCCAAATCGACGATCTGACCGAGAACGACGGATTCCGGGCTACGCAGCGGGTCGGCGTTAACTCCGACCAGGGCCAATAACCCCTGCACTGTGCCGCCAATTAACTCGGCGCGTGCTTCGGGTTGTGCCAGTGTCTCTTCATCGGGCTTCTGAAAACAGCCCAGCAAGTTGACGGGTAGGCCCACTCGGGAGCCTGGGGTATAGATGCACAACTCCATTTTGTCGCGCAAATCGGCCACCTGGGTGGGCCCAATACCCCATTCCAGTCTCCCGCGCTGAACCTGCTGAGCGCACTCTTCGCCACTCTGGCCCTGGTCCAGCCAGGGCTGCAGTTGATCGGCTCGGGCTTCGGGAAAGAGCAGCCCCAGATTGGCCAGGTCGCCTTTGGGGTCGATGAGGATGAGCGGAACTCCCTCTTTTACCAGCTCTTCCAGCAAAGTGATGGCCAGGCCCGTCTTGCCCGACCCGGTCATACCCAAAATCACCCCGTGGGTGACCAGATGATGAGCTTCCAGTTGGAAGCGCTCTTGAGACTCGTCGCTGCGTCCTAAATTTAGCATAGTGGGGGAGTCCATTCTCTGCAGACCGAAGCTTCCTGCGTGGATAATGCTGAGTGGGAGCAGCGCCGCCAGGTAACTCGAGTGGCCTGTCGTGAGATGGCCAGTACCTCTCCCTGGAGTGCCTCGATGGCCTATTCCATAATGGCGGTGTTGTGTGCGTTGGCCGGAGAGTTGGCTCACCAGAAGCCCTTCGAGTTGCAGGTGGTTGCCGTATCTCTTTTTGGGGCAGGTCTGCTGCGCAAGTTTGTAGGGGATCATTACTTGCGCTCTGTGGATACGGTTTCAGAGGACCGCTGGAAGCGTTTCTTTCGCGCCACCGTGTGGCTGATCGCCGGTCTCTGGGGTAGCTTTGCCGGCTGGGTGGTGCACCTCCATCCCTATGATTTCACCGGTATCAGTTTTTTGCTTTGCACCGTGGGCATTGTCGCCGGGGCCAGTTATACGCTGACCGCCGATCGCATCACTTTCTACGGCTACCTGGTAGCCATGATTCTGCCGCCCACTTTGGTGTTGTGCCTGTTTGGCAACGCTCAGCAGTTCTTTTCGGGGGTCGTAGTCTTTTCGTTCTTGGTATTTTCTTGGGTCACCGGTCGCTATCAAAATCGCCGCTTCATAGAGTTTCTCCTCGGTCGCAGCAAACTCGAAGCCCAGACTCGGCGTCTGGAAGGAGCCGAACTGGAGTTGCGGCGCTTGCTCGACCAGGAATTGGAGCAGAAAAGGCTGCTGGAGGAACGCAACCAGGCTTTGTTGCTGGCGCGTCGCACGGCCGAGTCGGCCAATCGAGCCAAGAGCGACTTTTTGGCCTCGATGAGCCACGAGATTCGCACACCCATGAATGCAATTGTGGGACTGTCCGATCTGTTGCTCGATACTCCGCTTAATTCGGAACAGCGAGTCTGGATAGGCACCATCAATTCGTCTTGCAATTCATTGCTTACCTTGATCAGCGACATTCTGGACCTGTCCAAGATCGAGGCTGGCCGAATGGAGCGGCAGCGCAAAAAGTTTCAACCATCACGCCTGATTGCAGACGTGGTCGACCTGATGGGCCCCATAGCCAGTCAAAAGGGGATAGAATTGACCTGCACCCTCGATTTGGGCCTGCCTGAATGGGTCATTGGGGACGCCCAGAAAATTCGCCAGGTCACCTTAAATTTGCTGGGAAACGCAGTCAAGTTTACCCACCAGGGACAGATTTCGGTCCAGACCTGGTGGTGCGCCGGGCGCCTTCGCTTAATAGTCCAGGACAGCGGAGTGGGAATAGCAGCCGATAAGTTGGCCAGTATCTTCGACCCCTTCACACAATTGGATGGCTCGACCACTCGCAGTCATGGAGGAACCGGTCTTGGCCTGGCTATCTCCCGCCAACTGGTGGACCTTCTCGGCGGACTGCTGTGGGTGGAAAGTGGTGGCTCGATGGCAGGTAGTCCGCCCCGGGCTTGGACCGAATCCGAACCCTTCCGGGAGGGGAGCGCCTTCTGGCTGGAGTTGCCGCTGGAATCCGTGGGCGGAGGGTCCGAGGTCGTCCCGGGAAAGTCGGACGATCCCGTTTTACGCGAAAGCACGAGAATTTTGGTAGTCGAAGATAACCCCATCAACCAAAGAGTCATTCTGGCCTTGCTAGACCGCTTTCAGCAGCGGGCGGATGTGGCCGAGACCGGGATGCAGGCCGTACAGGCCTGTCAGAGTCAGGCCTACGATCTGGTTCTGATGGACTTGCAAATGCCAGAGATGGACGGGCTGGAAGCAACCAGACAAATTCGCCAACTTGGCCTGAGCAAACAGCCTTACATCATTGCTTTGACCGCCAATGCCTTTGAAGAAGACCGGCAACGTTGCCTTTCTTCAGGCATGGACGACTACTTGAGTAAGCCCTTGCGGCGCCAACAGCTGTCCGAAGCCTTGGAGCGTTTTGCGACAACGAAGTGAATTAACCGGTGAAGGGAAGGCTTTTGACCATGACGGACAGGCGCTCGGCCTCGCCTTCGCTCAGATCGGCCGGAAGGGTCAATTCGATTTGAAATCCCGGTCGAACCCAGATAAAGTGACTCAGAAGCCCTTTGGGCTGACTTTTCTTGGACACCGGCACGCCGTTACCGGACGGTTTTGGGGCGGCCTTGCGTGTCCTGGCGGAAGCTTGCTTTTCTTCAAGAATTCCTTCGATGACGTCCTCGCGACGCTCAAGTTCACGCGAGATTTCCTCGATGGAATGGCCTCGCTCTGCGAGGGCATGAATCCGCTCTCGATCGGCTGAACTGAGTCGCCCACGTTTGCTGATGACCATATGAAGAAAACTCCCTTAAAAATTTGGATGTTCTATTTAGTCACAGAACACAATTAATGGGTTGAAACAATTCTACTATAGAAATCCGAAAATGGGTAGATCAAGCACGGGACATTTGATCTACGGCAACTTTCCAGTCGGTGGCCTGGCTAAAGAGCAGTTTGGCATGGTCCTTGTTGGGTCGCTTCAATTCGACGCTTAGGCCCGTGGCTGCGGGAAATTCGTCAGTATGGTGCTCGGCAACCACGACCTGCTTGAGTTGGGCCAGGCACTTTTCGGCCATTTCTCGGAGCCGGCCTTTGCCGTTCTTTTGAGCAATTTGCGAGGTTTGCTGCAAGAAGCTTCCCAAATCGTAAACAAATCCGAATGGCTGAGCCTGGGTGCGGGCTTCCCGTAGGGCAGAGTTGGGCAACCCGGCCCTGGACATTTCCAAGGATAGTGTTTTGAGATGATTTTCCAGTTGCGCCATTTGCGAAAGATCGATGGCCGACATGGTGGGCAGCACGGCCTGGTTCTCAGCGGCGCTGCGCACCACCAGCTCCACTGCCTGACGGGCTTCAACGTCAGACTTGAACAGGTGGGCCTGTTGCAGATCGGACAGCGAGGCCTGGCCCAGGATCTGTGTATAGGGCCAACCCTCGCGCCCTTCCAGGGCTTGCGAAGCCACCATATACTTGGCGTAATCTTTGATCTCGCTGGCCACTTCCACGCTGGCCATTTGACAGGCGTCAAAACCGATGATGTCCAACTTGCGGCCAGTCTCCTGGAGGGCGGTTTCCAGGGCCTGACGGAGTTGAGGCACGCTCATCCAGCCCTTGTGGGAATCGTCCTGGATGAGACCCTCCCAACCTTTCCCATGGTCAGATATCACCAACATGGTTTTGTCCGAGGGAAAGTTCTTCATTCCCCAGGTCACAAAATCGGCTAGCGTTCTGGGGTCTGACATATTAACAGGGCCCAGGCTCTCGATAACCGGAGAGTCGATGCGGTTGTCGGCGCCCCCATTGCCATCGCGCTCTACGCGAAATCGATAAGCGCCTGCATTCTGATGGTCCATCTGCGTTACCAACTGGACGGAGTTGGTGGACCCGACTTTTTCCATGCTGGCAGCATCTTCATAGATGTAGGCGTAGAGATTGTTGTCGGCGGCGCTGTAATTGAGAACGGTCCATTTGGAATTGCCTTGAGGGGGTGCGGGCGAAATTTCTACTCTATCATCAGAGAGAACCGACATGAAAGTAAAACGCCGCGGACTGGTGGCCTGCCTGGGCATGACGATGGGTCTTGAAGTGCTTTTGCGCTGAATGTCCATAACTTCCCACCGCTAGCTTATGCCCCGGCTTGTTTTCAGAAGTTACAACTTTGTGAACGCATCCTCGTCGTTGAAAAGGTCGGCTTGTTCACGCAGGTGTAACAACCCCGACTGGCCGGGGCGCTAGTCTGGAATTGGTTACGATGGCCACGGTTCTGCCCTGGGGAGGCAGGCCGCCAGTACGAGGAGGTCGCGCACTATGGTCGGAGGCATTCGTCCCCAGCCTTTTCACGGTTGCCACTGCCATGGTGGAGTCGCCTCGTTGCGAGTCGACGCCCCTTCTCTTCCGGCTCAGCCCCAGGACGTGCCCTTTAGTTACAATCCGCAAGACCGACGGGTGATGGAACCGGGTAGCAAGGTTATTCCTAAGGTTGTGATCGGCAGCAAGAACAACCCTGAAACGGAAAAGGCTTCTCTCAATCGCGAACTGGAACCGCTGGATGGGAAGTACGTATATTCGGCCGACGATCCCCGCCAGAACACGGCGGTCGCCTTCGCCAGTGTGGCCAATGCTATCAACGTTTTCATCGACGTTTTTGGCGACTTTAAGTGGTCTTTCCAATACGACAAGTTGGCCGTCAACCCCAATGGCGGCAAGGATTTCAACGCTTTTTATGCGCGCAAGAACGGGACTGTGAACTTTTTCGCCGAGGACGACCCCATTTTTGGGCGTCCGGTTCACTCGGGGGCATCGGGCGAAATTGTGGTCCACGAGACCGGACACGCCTTGCTGGATGCGATCAGGCCCGAATACTTCGGCGCTTTCCGATCGGATGTAGGGGCGTTTCACGAGTCGTTTGGCGACATGCTGGCTCTGCATACCTCGTTGATGGATGAGAGAGTCATTAAAAGGGTACTGGTTCAAACCGGTGGTGACCTGACCAGGCCCAACATCGCCGCCCATATGGCCGAAGAACTGGCCCAAGGGCTGAACAACAAAAAAGGCGCCAATTCCACTGGCGGCGACTATCTGCGCAATGCCAACAATCAGTTCACCTGGTCTGAACCGAAGAGCCTGCCAGAAAAAGGTGGGCCGGAGCAACTGGGTTGGGAGATTCACAGTTTTTCACGCCTGTGGACCGGCGCTCACTACGATTTACTCAACAACATGGTGAAAGAACGCATTCAAGCAGGTGACAGGCCCGATGTGGCCTTGCGGCAGAGCAACCAGGAGTTGTTGACGATGTTGGCCCGTTTGCTCAAGGAATCGCCGCGCGGCGATTTCACCTTTAAGGATATGGCGGTGGCATTTGTTAAGTCCGATAAAATTCATGGCGAAGGCAATCGGGCTGCTTTGATTCAAAAGGTGTTTACAGAGCGGAAAATATTGCCTGCGGATCTGCCCGCAGAGCAACTGGAAGTTCCCCCTCAACGCAGCGGGGCGGCGCTTTTTCAGAGCACAGAAGGCCCCCTGGTTCGACAACTGGGGGTTACCCTGGGCGACGATTTTGGAATGTTCTCGGGCGCCAGGGTGGAGATTCCCGTCGCGGCCGAGCGGGCTCTCTTTAAGAGCCAGGAGATTGAGGGAGAAACCCAGGAAGAGATCCGCCGTCTGATTGCCGCTGGCAAGATTCGCTACAATGACCCGGCTTATCAGATGAAGTTTCCTCAAGACTATTTCAATCCGCAAGGCGACCCCTACATAGGCTCGGTGGCTTGGGAGGGCGATCGGATGAAAATTGAGCGTCTGGCCATCGCTCACTAGAGGTTTGCCAGGGGCGCCTGACAAAGAAAGGCGCCATGGGATACATCGCCTGTGCAAATTGTGGCAACCTGAATAAGCATGATTCCACTACCTGCTACAGTTGCGGGCAGGAAATGGTCGCCGGTCCGCCGCCACCCCCTCCCAGTCAACCGGAAGCCAGCGAAGAGAATCCCTGGTCTGCCAATCTTGACCTTCGCGTTCAACCGCTCAGTCCCAGTTCTGGGGACCCCGGCAAGGCTCGCTTTAAAGACCTGGCTTCACGCTACGATGTAAAGAAGATCCCTCAGACCAACGCCAACGTGATCCACGGTTTGCGGTCTGGCATTCCAGCGGGCCTGTTGGCCGGACTTTTGATGGGTTTTTACCGCAAATACAAGGTGGATGAAATGACCCGCTTGCTGGTTCGCAAGCATCCCAAGATGGACAAGCACGGCGGTGAAATTTTAGGCTACTCGATCTGTTTCGATCTCGTCTTGGGCATGATTTTAGGCTTCATCTTGGGGCTAACCAACCTGCTTTGTTTTCCCAGGGAGGCTACCAGCACGGGGGCTGTGGTGGGGGCTACCGCGGGCGGAATGCTGGTCTACATGGTGGGCATTTCTGACTTCACGGGAGTGATGTTGGGGGCTGTCAACGGCGGGTTCATGGGCGCCCTGGCTTCTTTGATCGAACGCAAACTATTCCGCGGCCACTGAGTAACCCTCTTCCTCTACGGCCTGGCGCAAGTGGTCCAGACTGGCAATTCCCGTCACACGGGCCTTCTTTTGCTCCAGGTCCACCTCGACACTGGCTACTCCGGCGACTTGCTGCAGAGCCTGCAAAACGGCCCGCTGGCAATGCTGGCAGGTCATCCCCTCGATTTTTAGTTCGATTTCCATAGTGGGTGAGGGCTTCGAATCAAGATTGCCCATTCCCTTGCCCATCTCGGTGACAAGCGTTTATAATCCAGGCCTGTGAGCGAAAACTGCCCCCAGCGACGTAACTGGTTGGATTATCTGGCCCTGGTTTTATCCGTGGTACTCAGTCCGTTTCTCTGCGTGCCTTATTTTTGCGTGGTTTTTGCCCAGGCTACGGCCCGCTCCAATGCCGAGTTTTACCAGTTGGCGGCGATGTGTATTATCCTCTCCATCGGAGTGCCAGCGGGCTACATCAGTTGGGCCGTATACCGGGGCCACATCACCGACCTGCACGTTCGCTTAAAGGAGCAAAGAAAGGGACCGTTTCGGGCAGGTATGATGGGCATGGGAGCGCTGGTGTTGTCGCTGTGGCTGTGCGGAGCACCCAGTCGCCTTACCCATCTGGCGGGCGTATTGTTCGCTCAGATTTTTCCCTTTGAAGTGATTTCGAGGGCCTGGAAAATCAGTATGCACACGGCGGTATTGGCTGCTTGCCTGGCTGGATGTATAGAAATCGCTAACTGGTCGACGTTTACTCTGTTTACGCTGCTGCCCTTGAGTTGGGCTCGCCATCATCGTGGACGGCACAATTGGGGCCAGACTTTTGGCGGTGCCGCTTTGGGATACGGCCTGACCACTTACCCTCTAAGGTGGCTGGCTACTCTGTGACCAGTTCCAGGGCTTGACTGTCGTAGAGGGCAAAGGGGTGCTTGGGGTTGACTTCCAGGGCTTTCTTGTAGGAGGCCAGGGCCAGGTTCTTTTCACCTAACTGGGCGTGACAGTTGCCCTTCAGGTAGTGCAGGTTGGCGTTTTCCGGCTCAATGCTCAGCCCCATGTCGATTTGGTCCAGGGCCAGTACCAGATACACTCCCCCCAACTGGCAATAGATGTTGGCCAGCATCGTCCAGCCCTTGACATTGGTGTAGTCTTCTCGAACGCCGCGGGAAGCAAAGCTGAGAGCGGGCTCAAGGTGCCCTCCCAGGGCCTGCAGTTCGGCCATCATGAAACACGCGCCCGAGTGACGGGCGTCGTGAGTCAAGGCCTGAATACACTCTTCTACGGCCTCTGAAAATTTGCCCTCGCGTACCAGACGCTGGGCTCGATCAGCATGAATATGGGCTTGTTGTTCATTAGGGAGCATGCCGTCATCTTCTCTGTTCTGGGGCCGCTTTCCCTGCTAGGGGGTAGAGCTTCAGCTTTTCCAACTGCGGATGCGCAAGGGGCGTATTTCCAGATAGGCGATGCCAGCGGCAACCCGGGTGGGAGGGGACTCACTGCGCTGTTCGGCCAGGCGCTGCTTGATTTCTAGCAACTGAGCCGGGTCGTCAATCACCCGACCTTCGCCCTGGAACATCACCCCTCTAAGCTGCTCCGCCCCCCGACCGGTTTCCAGCATGAGGGCCACCTTGGGATTCGCCTGCAGATTGCGGCACTTTCGGGTTCCGGCTCGACATGCACAATAGAGCACGTGGCCAAGCCGAAAGTAGCCGATGGCCACGGTGTGGGGAAAGCCATCATGGTCCAGAGTGGTCAGGGCCGCCCAACCAGGACGCTGGTCGCACAGTTCCCAGATCTCCTGAGAAGTCAGGCTTTGCATGGGAAAGGGTCCTCCAAGAATTTGCCGATAAAACACAACAGGCACCCGAAGGTGCCTGCAGGCCGGAGGCAACGCGTAGAGGATAACCCCTACACACCCACTCCTCCGGAAGCGGGATGCGTACTCGAACTAGGAATGGCACCCACCTCCTTTCCATCGCGATCGTCGCGACTAAAGTCCGCCGAAGCGGACCAACCGGTTCCTTCCAGGGAAGGCCCCGGCAACTTTTACAGGTTAGCAAATGGAACCTGAGGAGTCAATTTTTCTAGGCCAGCAAAACGTTTCCCCCGTCGAGTTTTGAAAAATCTCCATTTTTACCTGAAAGATCCGCTGAAACTGCTGGTTCTCCATCAGTTCGTCAGGGCTGCCCTGCAGCTTCAGCTGGCCTCCCTCGATCACCCACCAACGCGAACAAAGTCGCCGGGCCAGGTTGAGGTCGTGAAGCACCAGCAGAAGACTTCTTCCCTCGGCTTGAAGCTGACCAAAAAGGTCGATGATCTCCAGTTGCTGGTGCAGATCCAGTGCCGATGTGGGCTCGTCCAGCAGCCAGGCTTCGGCGTCTTGAGCCAGCGCCTGGGCCAGCCGAATTCGCTGAACCTCGCCGCCCGACATGGCCGTCACCGGCCGCGAGCCGAGGTGACTTGCGCCGGCTCTTTGGAGGCACTGCTCCACGCGCTCTCGTTCGGCCGCAGATGCCTGGCCCCAGCGATTGAGGCGTGCAAAAATGCCCATCGTGACCACTTCCCGGCCCGAAAACGGTTGATTGAACTGCACCTGTTGGGGGAGGTAGCTGAGGTGGCGGGCGCGTTGCGATGGACTCCAGTCAACTACATCTTTGCCTTTCCAGAGAACCTGTCCCGTATAGGCCGACAAGCCCGCCAGGGCCTTAAGCAGGGTGGACTTGCCCGAGCCGTTGGGCCCCAGCAGCCCGATCACCTCGCCGGCATCCCAGCGGGCTCGCAGACCACTGACCACGCCCGCGCGGCGCGGATAGTCCACGCCCACATTCAGCAGTTCTAACACGCCCGGCTCCGGTGCAGTTGCCACAAAAACCAGGGCGCACCCAACAGAGCGGTAACCACTCCCACAGGGAGTTCGTGGGGGAAGACGCGGGTTAGGAGGTCGCAACTCAGGAGAAAAACCGCTCCCCAGACCAGAGTCAGGGGCAGCAACTTGCGCATATCCGGACCGACCCACAGTCGGCACACGTGGGGAATGACCAACCCGACGAAGCCTACCAGGCCGGCAGCCGCCACCGCACAGGCGGTAAGCAGGGTGGATGCCACCAGAACCTCGCGTTTTACAGATTCTACATGGACGCCGGCCGGCCCGGCCAGCTCTTCGCCCAGGCTGAGCAGATTGAGGGGATAGGAATTCCAGGCTAGCAGGGCCAGGCCCACCAGGAAGGGAGGCATGGCCCAGCCCACCTTGGACCACTCTACCGGGTCTCCGAGGTTGCCCAATAAGAAGAATACCAGTTTACCCACGTCCTTACCGGACAGCACCAGCAACAAGCTGACCAGGCTGCCCAGCAGGGTGCTCATCATCACTCCGGCCAGCAAGAAATCTTCCAGGCGCAGTCCACCCTGGGCGCGGGCGATGCGCGTGACCGCCAGCACAGCCAGCAGGGCTCCTGCAAAGGCGCACAACGGTAGGACAGGGATGGCTAATCCTAAGACGATGGCCAGGGCCGTTCCTAACGAGGCCCCGGCTGAAGTGCCCGTGAGATAGGGGTCCGCCAGGGGGCTGCGCAAAAGGGACTGAAAAGCGGCCCCGGCGCAACTGAGGGCTGCGCCCACAACCATGGCCAGGAGTAGGCGAGGTAGACGCAGCAGCCAGATGATGGCTACATACTCAGGTTGGGCTGCTGGTTGTCCCCAGAGCACCTTCCAGACTTGATCGGGTGGCACCGCCGTAGGGCCCGTGAACAGTCCCAGGCCCATCAGGGACAGCAGCAGCAGCAAGCCTAACGTCAGCCATTTAATCACCCGATTGATGCTGCTCCAGCCAGTCCTGAAGGCGTCTCAGCGCTTCTATAACCCGCGGCCCTGGCCGCACCATCAAGTCTTCCGGGATCTCCAGTAGACGCCCTTGTTGAACCGCTTGCAGTTGGTTCCAGGCCGGTTGGCCGCGCAACTCGTCGGCTACCGGATGAGTCAGGATCAATACTTCGGGGTTGAGCCGATAGACAGCTTCCAGACTGAGGGTGTGGTAGCCCGGCCGATCCAGCACGTTACGGAAGCCTGCGCGCTGCAAAATTTGGCTGCTGTATGTGTCTTTGCCGGCGGCCATCAGCGGGTCGTGCCAAATCTCCAGCAGCGCGGTGGGATGATGGATCAATTTTTGGGAGCGCTGGCGGCATTTTTCTAACTCGGCTTGAATTTGAGCCACCAACTGGCGCGCCTGAGGCTCTCGTTGGAGCCGCTGGCCCAGTTTGAGTATCGAACTCTGCATGTCGTCCAGGGTTTGCGTGGACAGAGGCTGCAAATGGATGCCCAGCTTCTGCAATTGAGTCAGATGCTGCTGGTTGAGGGCCGGGTCGTAGACGACCAGGTCGGGATGCAGGCTGAGCAGGGCCTCATAGTTCAGTTGCAAATCCCCGATTTTGGGCAGCTTGTCGACTTCGGGCGGAAAATGGTCGTTGCGGGTCACGCCCACCACCTGCGGGCCGGCTTCCAGCGCAAAGAGAATTTCGGTCAAATTGGGCGTCAGGCTGATCACTCGCGGCTGCCCCAGTCCAGCTGTGGAGGTGGGGGAGGGCGGAGATTGGCAGCCGGTTAGCCCCAGGCCGAAGAGGAGGGCGCCCAGCACAGCGTCAGACGTTTTCAAAACGCATTTAGCTTCTGCTAAAGCCGGGAAGGCTCCTGGGACAGGGCTGCGAACCAGGCTGGCTATGCGAGGCGCCATTGTTTTTAACGGCAACATTCAAGCGGAGGCCGATTTCGTCGAGCGGGCCCGAGAGTTTTTGATGGCCTCGCGCCATCAGAATGAAGCGGTGGCCGGCAGCCTCAAGGTGCTGTTGGTGACTGCAGGCTGGTTGGAAAACGAGTATCACGAAGGGCACATTAAGAAGGCGCTTTACAAGATTGGCATCAAGCCTCATTTTCGTGGAGGCCACGATGACAATGTGCAGAATTTGGCGCTGTTTCACCGCTACCAGGAGTTTTTGCGGCAGCGACCGGCTCTGGCCGACGCCTGGAAGGAGAGCGAGGCTCTGACTGAATCGGCCCGTTCCCTCTATCTGGAGAAGAACAGCTTCTTTATCGCCTCCCTACGCCGCTCTATGCACCGTCTGCGCGAGTACATCCCTAGCGAATCGTTGGCCTCCATTTTGGACAATACGGTGACCTTTGGGGCCGCTCGCAGTCGGTTGATCGGATATCTCAGCAACGATATCCGAGAAACCTTGCATTTACTTCAGCGCAATGATGATCTCATGGTCGAACTGCTGGCCGATTTGGAAGACCAGTTTGCGGTCGAAACCGGGCTGACCTACGATCCCGTTTGGACGGCTGCGCGCACCCAATTAAGTGAGTCTATACTCACGGCCAATTCGATCTTTCTCTTCGGGGGAAATCTGGGCGTGCTTCACCGCTGTTTGACTTTTTTTGGGCTGCGCCGGCCTTTGCTCGAGGCCTTGCGACGGGGAGCCACCTTTTACGCGGTTTCAGCCGGCTCTTTAGTGTGCAACGACCGCATCATTATCTACAATGACTTTGAGCACGAGCGAGAATTTCAACTGTATGATCGGGGCTTTGGCCTGATCCGGGAGTTGCAACTCTTCCCTCATTGTATGGACCGCATTCAGACGGACGACCGCGATAACCTGACTTACCTGTCCCAGCGTTTTCGCCATCGTCTCTGTGTGGGGCTCAATCAAGATTCGTTTTTGCGGGTGGAGTTTACCCCTCAATTGCGGGCGGTGTCGCTGGGTTCGCGCGACGGAGTCTATGTGTTTGACCGGAGCGGCCAGAAGAATCGATTTGATCAGGGGCAGGTTCTCAAGCTCTGACTGACTGAGTCGAGCCAGCTTGACGCGAAGCTCGACCAGATTGCGCAAAGACCGGATGGCTGGCGGCCGAACCCAAACCGGCCTGACAAAGTCGGAGGCCAGGAGGCGTGCCAGGGCTTCGGCGGAACTGCGGTCCGTGCTGGCCGCCCCTGAAGCGGCTCCCCGCGTTTGGGCCGGGTCGCAGACGACGAGCTTGCCGACGGGCGGGCTTAACTCATCAGTCAGGCGGAAACTGTCGAGTCGAAGCCTTCAGAACCAACTGAGCTGTCGAGTCGCTCCTTGAATTCCGCAAGGCCTCGCAGGTATACTCACCGTCGGCCCGAAAAAGACGTTTTTGGGGAGGTAGTCGCGTTTGCACCACTTTGAAGTGCTCCTCGGTTCTATTTTTCTGCTCTTCGGAGGTGCCTGGATTTTCTGCCAGGTGGCGCCTTTTGCGTTCCTGGTGCTGGGCACGTGGTACTTTAAGTCGCTGCCAATTGGCCTGGCCGGTTATCTGGTGCTCTCGTGGCTTTTGCGCAAACTCTCCAGCCTTTTGATGGGGACCCTCGCCCTTGATACCCTGAGGGCCTGCTGGCCTGTGCGCCGACTCCGTCTTGAGCCCTCTCCACCATCCCGGACCTTGAAGCGCAAAATGGCTCCGCTGCTGCGGGCTGGCTTCCGCGACCTGGGTGGCTGGCTGTCGGAGGGCCGGCGACTGCAGGCCGCTCAGGATGAGCATCGAGGGCTGCTGGTGGTCCTGTCTGATTCCTCAGCCGAAATTTTGTGCCAATTGCGGGATGGCTCTGTGCGCACCTGGAGCAATGCGGCGATGCCTTGTCGTGTCGGACAGACCATCGTTGCATGCTCGCTCCCCGAACTTTTGAAAAGGGCTCTGGCCGATCTGGGGGAGGTCGAGCCGGGGCATGCAATAGGGTTTCCGCACGAGTACCAACTGAAGTATGCTGATGACCTCGACCGGCTACACAGCCTGGGCGGCCCCCCGCTGGATCCCGACAGCAACCAAAACAAAAACTGGAGTGCCCGCCAGTTGGCTTGTGACGATTTGCAGGTATCTCTGCGGGAACGCTGGCAGGACGTCGATCCGAAATACTCTCCGCAGCAACACATGATCGTCTTCGTCTGGGACGGACAACCTTGCCGCCCCCATTTGGAGTGTCTGCTCTCCAACTACCTCCCCGAGTTGAATCTGGACGACTTTCCCGAGGGATTGACCGAGCGTCAGGCTCTGGCCCAGCTTTTACAGGATACAGCCTGGGAAAAGTCCGGCGAACTTTCACACCCGGTCGCGGCCGACTGCTATCGCCTGCGTGACTACGACCCCAGCCTGGTTCTCACGGGTCGCCTGAACGGCACGGAAAATGGCCGGGCATATCAGCGGGCCACCCTATCCCTGGCTGAAATCGACCGCCTGGAAATACCCGCTGGAACTCGAGTCCAGACCGACGACGACAGTTCAGACCTGCGCCTGTTCTTGGAAATTCTGGTTGGCTTTGCAGGCCACCGAAGTGGCTTTACGATCCGCCGCGAACGCAAGAGCGTCGGCTGCATAATGAAAATTCACGACCGAACTCTCAGGCTGTGCCGCCATGGGGATTGGGACTCTCAAATTGAAGGAGGCGTCTCGGTGGAGATGCTGGTTAAAGTTCCCTCTCGGCTGCGAGTCGTAAAGTCCCGACCGTTACCAACCCCGCAGAACCCCATCGAGGTCAGGCCAGGCTGGCAGATTGTGGCTAATCAACCGGACCCCGAGCGCACTGCAGAGAGGCGCCCGCCGTAGCTCCCTCGATGGCCGGCGCCCCGCGACCGGTTTCAGACTCAGACTTAGAACGCTGGCTTCGGCCGCGGTCCAGTTCGAAAAAGCAAGGTAACGACTGGTTCGTGTTGAATCGGGCAGACCTATGATAACCCGAAGACTGGTTCTGACTGTCCCGTTGATTCTGGCAGCCAGCCTTTTCGGGGCCGCAGAAGGCAAGGCCCGAGCCGATCGCACTCTGCCATGGGTGACGGAGGAGGTCGCAGCTCCTGGGCTCATGTTTGGCAATTTCGACAGTACCGTGGTCGGCACAAAAGTCAGTTTTCATATCTACGCACCGCCCGCTTATGAGCGCGACCAGGCTCGGCTGCCGGTGCTTTATTGGCTGCATGGCACGGCAGGTGGGGTCCGCGGTGTGCGCCCGGTATCGCAGCTCTTTGCCAATGCGATGGCTAGCGGTGAAATACCTACGATGTTGTTGGTTTTTGTGAACGGACTGCCGAGTCGACTGTGGTGTGATTCGAAAGATGGCGCCTCTCCAGTCGAGACCGTGTTCATTCAAGAATTGATTCCCCACGTCGATAAAAACTATCGCACGATTTCTAGCCGCGAAGGTCGCATTCTCGAGGGCTTCAGCATGGGGGGCTACGGTGCCGGGCGCATCGGCCTGAAGCACCCGGATCTCTTTGCAGGCATCTCCATGCTGGCCGCGGGCCCCCTCGATCCGCAATTCCGTGGGCCTCGTGCCGAAAAGAACCCCGGCCAGCGAGAACTTGTCCTGCGCACGGTTTGCAGCGGTGACCTTGAGTATTTCAGACAGCAAGGCCCCTGGGCCATGGCCGAAACGATGGCTTCAAAACTGGCTCAACGAAAAACCGTGATTCAAGTGGTAGTCGGCGATCAAGACGCTTCGATTGAAGACAATCGAAAGTTCCACGAGTGGCTCAAGAATCTGAAGATTGATCACGAATTCGTGACATTGCCGGGGGTCGAGCACGATACCAAAGCTGTGTTTGCAGGCCTCGGCCAGCGAAGCGGCCAGTTCTATCGTCGCGTCCTGCAGACGCGCTAAGAAGCGTCATCAGGGGAAAGAAGCGGGCGTGCTGGACTCCGCCAACTCAATGCTGGCAGGGCTAAGGGCCCGTCAAAGAATAATTAACGCTTTACCGGCCACAGTCCAAGCCGGCTCGG